>CAZRFD010000009.1:49963-51066 GCA_964599085.1 uncultured Enterobacterales bacterium
GACGGCGTCGACCAGGACTGCGACGACCACTCCGACTACGACGCAGACTTCGACACCTACGACGCCGAAGCCTACGGCGGCAGCGACTGCGACGACACCGACGACGCCATCAACACCGCCGCGACCGAGATCTGGTACGACGGCGTCGACCAGGACTGCGACGACCACTCCGACCAAGACGCAGACTTCGACGGTGAAGACCGCGAGCTGAGCGGCGGAACCGACTGCGACGACACCGACGACACCATCAACTCCGCAGCGACAGAGATCTGGTACGACGGCGTCGATCAGGACTGCGACGACCACTCCGACTACGACGCAGACTTCGACGGTGAAGACCGCCTGGTCAACGGCGGCAGCGACTGCGACGACACCGACAGCACGATCAACGCCGCCGCCACAGAGATCTGGTACGACGGCGTCGACCAGGACTGCGACGAGCACTCCGACTACGACGCTGACTACGACAGCTACGACGCCGAAGCCTACGGCGGCAGCGACTGCGACGACACCGACGACGCCATCAACACCGCCGCGACCGAGATCTGGTACGACGGCGTCGACCAGGACTGCGACGACCACTCCGACCAAGACGCAGACTTCGACGGTGAAGACCGCGAGCTGAGCGGCGGAACCGACTGCGACGACACCGACGACACCATCAACTCCGCCGCAACAGAGATCTGGTATGACGGCGTCGACCAGGACTGCGACGACCACTCCGACTACGACGCAGACTTCGACGGCGAAGACCGCGAGCTGAACGGCGGCAGCGACTGCGACGACACCGACGATGCCATCAACTCCGCCGCAACAGAGATCTGGTACGACGGCACCGACCAGGACTGCGACGACCACTCCGACTACGACGCAGACTTCGACAGCTACGACAGCGAGTCCTACGGCGGCAGCGACTGCGACGACACCGACAGCGCCATCAACACCGCCGCCACCGAGATCTGGTACGACGGCACCGACCAGGACTGCGACAACCACAACGACTACGACGCCGACTACGACGGCGAACGCAGCGACGCCTACGGCGGCCCGGACTGCAACGACGCCGACGACACCGTCAACACCTCCGCGACAGAAGTCTGGTA
>CAZRFD010000009.1:51166-92401 GCA_964599085.1 uncultured Enterobacterales bacterium
CGACGGCACCGACCAGGACTGCGACAGCCACTCCGACTACGACGCCGACTTCGACTCCTACAACTCCTCGGCCTACGGCGGCAACGACTGCGACGACACCGACAGCAGCATCAACGTCGCCGCGACAGAGATCTGGTACGACGGCACCGACCAGGACTGCGACAGCCACTCCGACTACGACGCCGACTTCGACGGCGAAGACGTCGACACCCACCTCGGCGGCACCGACTGCGACGACACCAACGACGCCATCAACACCGCCGCGACCGAGATCTGGTACGACGGCACCGACCAGGACTGCGACAACCACTCCGACTACGACGCCGACTTCGACAGCTACGACACGACGGCGTCCGGCGGCAGCGACTGCAACGACAGTGACGCCACCATCAACGTGGACGCGACCGAGATCTGGTACGACGGCACCGACCAGGACTGCGACGGGCACTCCGACTACGACGCCGACTTCGACTCGTACCGGTCCAGCGACTACGGCGGCAACGACTGCAACGACGCCGACAGCGCTGTCAACGTCGCCGCGACCGAGATCTGGTACGACGGCACCGACCAGGACTGCTCGGGCGGCTCCGACTTCGACGCTGACGGCGACACGTTCGACAGCGACGCCTACGGTGGCACCGACTGCGACGACACCAACTCGGCCATCAACACCTCGGCCACCGAGATCTGGTACGACGGCACCGACCGCGACTGCGACGGCCTGAGCGACTTCGACGCCGACTACGACGGCCAGGACAGCGATCTCTACGGCGGGGTCGACTGCGACGACACCGACGACACCGTCTTCTACGGCGCGACAGAGGTCTGGTACGACGGTACCGACCAGGACTGCGATGGTCTGAGCGACTACGACGCCGACGGTGACCTGCAGGACAGCGACGCCTGGGGCGGCGACGACTGCGACGACACCGACAACAGCATCTACCTGGGTGCGACAGAGTCCTGGTACGACGGCGTCGATCAGGACTGCCTCGGCGGCTCGGACTGGGACGCCGACGGCGATGGCGAAGACGTCGACACCCACCTCGGCGGCACCGACTGCGACGACACCGACATCACGATCAACACCCTGGCAGCCGAGATCTGGTACGACGGCACCGATCAGGACTGCTCGGGCGGCTCCGACTACGACGCCGACGGCGACAGCTACGACAGCGACGCGTACTCGGGCAGCGACTGCGACGACACCAGTGCCGGCGTCAACCCCGGCGCGTCCGAGCTGGACAACGGCGTCGACGACGACTGCGACGTGCTGATCGACGAAGACTTCGTCTCGGTGGGCGACGTCATCTTCACGGAAGTCATGGCCGACGCCATCGGCAGCGGCAACAACGGTGAGTGGTTCGAGGTCTACAACACGACCGGCTTCGACATCCCGCTGGACGGCTGGGTGTTCAGCGAGTCCATGGGCTCCACGAACACCTTCACCGTCGACGTGGGGACGACGATCACGGCGGGCAGCCACTTCGTGTTCTGCTACGAGGACTCGTCCGCGGACTCGCCGGGGACCGCCTGCGACTACGTGTACCCGGGCTCGGTCAAGCTCGCGAACAGCGGCGGCGCCATGTCGGTGACGGCGCTCAGCGAGGTCGACGCCATCAACCTGACGAGCTTCATCAACGGTCAGTCGCTGTCGCTCGACCCGGCCATGTACGACAGCGTCAGCAACGACGATGCCGCAAACTGGTGCGTCGACAGCGCCACCTTCGGCACCGGCTCCTTTGGCACGCCGGGGTCGGTGAACACGATGCCGTGCACGGCGGGCGACACGGCCGCTGGCGACACGGGCGCAGGCGACACAGCGGCGGGCACCGGCACGCCCTGATCGACGTGCGGCCCCTCCGCTACCCGGTCGGGCCGATCCGACCGGGTGGGGCCGTCAGTAGCACTGCCCCGGCGCGAAGCGCGACAAGCCGGTGGCGACGCTGGCCACAAAGGCCGCCAGCGTGCCGAGCAGCAGCAGCAGGGCCAGGATCTGCGCCAGCCGCGTCTCGCGCTGGCGGTCCTTGTAGGGCAGCACCTGGCCGAGGACGAGGCCGGTGACGAAGCCGCCGACGTGGGCGGCGTTGTTCACCCCGGGCATCGCGAGGCCGAGGAAGAACATCAGCCCCGCCCACATGATCATGTCGCGGCGGATCTGCGCGCCGAAGGCCCCACCCCGCTTGCGGCCGTAGGCCAGCAGCGCCCCCATCAGGCCAAAGATCGCCCCCGACGCCCCCAGGGTGGGCGCGCCGCTCCACAGGTTCGACAGCACGAAGCAGCCGACGCCGCTCAAGATGAAGATGACGACGGCCCGCCCCGGCCCGAACAGGTCGATGGCCGGCGGCGCCAGGCTGCGCACCCACATCATGTTGAAGCCGATGTGCAGCAGGCTGCCGTGCAGGAAGGTGGCGGTCAGCACGGTCCAGGGGTGCCCCTCGGCCATCGCGAAGGCGCCGGTCATGCCGAACAGGCGCAGGGCCGCGCTGCTGGGGCTGCCGAAGTCGAGGTCGACGCCCATGTGGATGCAGCTCGGGTCGGCGACCAGTGTGAGCCCGAACACCGCAAAACAGGCGCCGAGCAGGATCGCCGCCGGGTCGAGGTGGTCGCGAAACAGGGCCTGCAGGCCCGGAGCGAAGCCGAAGAGCCCGGGCGCCACCGCCCCGCAGTGCGGGCAGCGCTTCTCGTTGACGCCGATGAGCTGCCGGCAGGAGCTGCAGAGGACGGCCCCGCGCTTCTTGCGGGCCATCAGCGCCGCCGCCGGCGCGCCGCGAGCGCTGGCAGCAGCAGCCCGCTCGCCAACCAGCCCGGCGCCACGGCGGGCGCGCTGCTGCAGCCGCCGGCCTGGGCGCCGATGTCCGGGTCGACCACGATGACATCGACCACGTCGGGGTCGGACTCCTGGAAGCCGTCGTCGACGATGAGCTGGAAGCTGTGCACACCGGCTTGTTCCGCGTCGAATTCCGGGTTGGGCCCGGTCGCGTCGAGGATCGGGACCTCCGGCCCGCCGACCTGGGTCCACACGAAGGTGATGTCCCAGCCCTCCGGGTCGTAGGACTGGCTGCCGTCGAGGATGATGTGCTCGCCTGGGTAGGCGAGGAAGGCCTGCCCGGCCCGGGCGACGGGGGGATCGTCGGCGCGAGCCGCAAGGCTGGTGGCGAAGAGGAGCGCGCAGGCGGTGATCACGGGCTCTCCTGGGAAGCGGAACGCGCCACGCCGATGCGGCCTGTCGCCCGGGCGCTGGGGCGGCTGCAGCGGAGGCCTCGCCGCAATATGCCATCCACAGCACCGTATCCAGCCGCGCCGCACCCGCTGCGCCGTGGTACCAAGAACGCGCGGCTTGGGCTGTCTGCCGCCGTCACCCTCCTCCGGAGCCTCCCCATGGGTTTCTTCGACCGCCTCGCCAACGTCTGGAAGGGCTTCCTGTCGCTGTGGATCTCGGATGTCGAGTCCAAGAACCCGGAAGCCGTCTACGAGTCGGCCATCGAAGAGCGCATCAAGAAGCACCGCGAGCTCAGGAAGGCCGTCAGCGGCATCGTCTACCTCCGCAACAAGATCCAGTCGGAACTGGAGACCAAGGACAAGGAACTCAAGGAGGTCACCGCCCAGATCCCGGTGGCGGTGCAGGAGGGTGAAGACGAAGCCGCCATGGTGCTGATCCAGCGCCGCGACGAGCTCGACACCAGCATCACCGAGCTGCGCATCGAGCTGGAGAAGGTCAGCGCCCAGGCCAACGACGCCAAGGAGGGCCTGCTGGCCTTCCAGGGCGAGATCGAGAAGCTCAAGCGCGAGAAGGAAGAGATGCTGGCCAAGAAGGCCAACGCCGAAGCGCGCATCCAGATCCGCGAGACGCTGGACGGGCTGTCCATGGACGCCGACATCAAGGCGCTCGAGAACGTCCGCGAGAGCATCGAGAAGAAGCAGGCCGAAGCCGACGTCGGTTCCGAGCTGCAGGGCGAATCCCTCGACGCCAAGCTCGCCAAGATCAAGGCAAAGGCCGCCAGCGCATCGGCCCGCCAGGAGCTTGAAGAGATGAAGCGCAAGCTCGCCGCCGGCCAGGCCGCCAAGGCGACCGAAGCCGCCGCGGAAGCCGCTGGCGAAGTCAAGAAGACGATGTAGACCCTGCCGCCCTCGCCGGCAGGCAGGGGCGGGGCCGGCGAGGACCTGGATGGATCGCGTGCCAGAGCGCTTGGGCCGCTGGTGGGGCCGGCTCGACGACGTGCAGCGGCGTCACGGCGCGGTCCTGGCGGCGCTGTGCGCGCTCTACCTGATCCACTACCTGGTGTTCTGCGTCGGCCAGCCCTTCTTCATCGAAGACGCCGGCATCAGCTTCGCCTACGCCCGCAACCTGGTGAACGGCGAGGGGCTCGCCCCCTTCCCCGGCGGCGAGCGGGTCGAGGGCTACAGCAACCCCACCTGGACCCTGCTGGTCGCCTTCTTCTACGCGCTCGGCGTGCCCGGCTGGGTCAGCTCCAAGGTCATGGGGGCGGTCTTCGGCATGCTGGCGCTGCCGGTCGTCTACCTCGTGACGCGCCGCGCCCTCGCCGAGATCCTCGGCGATGACGAAGCGGGCCGCCCCGGGCGGATCCAGGCGGGCTTCGCCCTGCTGGCACCCCTGGCCCTGGTGCTCTCGCCCCAGTTCGTCATCTGGAACGCATCGGGTCTCGAGAACTCGCTGTACGTGCTGCTGCTCATGACCGGCCTGTGGCGCCTCCTCGTGGAAGCCGAGCGAGAGAGGGCCGGGCAGCCGTCGCGCCCCTGGTCCGCGGTCCTGCTCGCGGTGCTCATGATGTCACGCCCCGACGGCATGATGTACGCCGCCGCGGCGGTCGCCGGTCGCTTGATGATCGCCAGCCGCACCCGCCGCATGGGGCCGCTGGTGGTGTGGCTGATGGTGCTGCTGGTGCCCTTCGGCCTCTACAACGCCTGGCGCTACTGGTACTTCGGCTGGGCCCTGCCCAACACCTACTACGCCAAGGCCGGCGCGGGCGTCTCGACCTTCCACCCCTTCGGCTGGGACGGCTGGGGCTGGAAGCAGGTCAACAACTACTTCAAGACCCACCAGCTCGTCTACGCGCTGCCCTTGCTGCCCATCGCGATGACCGGCCTGCGCGGCTGGCGCCGGGGGGTCTCGGTCGCGGCCATCGCCTGGCTGAGCGTTGTCGTGCTGTGGGACGCCAAGGAGGGCCTCGGCCCCGGCCACGTCCCCGACCTCTGGCGGGACATCCAGCAGCAGTGGATCCACATCCGCGTCTGGTCGCTGGTGGGCTGGGCGGTGGTCGTCGGCCTGGTCAACTTCGGCCGCCCCGGCTGGCTGTCGCGCGGGCTGCTGTGGTGCTTCTTCTGCGGCGGGATCTTCTTCCACGTCTACACCGGCCACGAGTGGATGAAGGCCTGGCGGTGGTTCAACATCATCGGCATGTCGATGTTCCCGCTCATGGTGGTGGGCCTCGCCGAGCTGATCGACGGCATGCCGCTGCTCGACCGCACCCTGCCCCTGCCGCAGACCAGGCTGCGCTGGCCCACCTGGGCGCTCGTCGTCCTCCCGGTGTTCGGGGCCTTCGCCACGGTGGAGATCGGCCGCACGGTGCTGTTCACCCAGAACCCCGAGACCAGCGTCCGCGAGATCCACCGCCGCGTCGCCTACATGTCGTGGGTGCAGCGCCGCCTCGACCTCGACGACGTCACGCTGCTCGACGTGGACATGGGCGCCCACATGTACTTCTCGGGCTGGCGCCTGCTCGACCAGGCCGGGCTCATCGACGTCCCCTTCGCCCACCACCGCAAGTACGACAAGCCCTTCATGCGCGAGTACCTGTTTCAGGAGGAGCGCCCCGACTTCGCCCACGTGCACAGCAACTGGGCGCGCGCCACGAAGATCCCGTCGTACAAGGAGTGGAAGGAGGGTTGGCTGGAGGTCCCGGGCTACCCCATCGGCGGCCGCAAGCTCCACGTCGGCAACCACATCCGCAAGGACCGCCTCGTCACGGAGGGCCAGCACTTCGACCAGCCCGACGTCGGCTTCGAGGGCGGGGTCCGGCTGCTGTACGCCGACGTGCGCAGCCCCGTCGTCCCCAACGGCGGGCGGCTCTACGTCCACCTCGTCTTCGACGGCCAGCGCCAGGAAGACGGCTTCCAGGTGCTCGCCTTCCTCGACGACCTGAAGGGGCACCGCTCCGTCGCCGCCCTCGACCCGGGCTACGGCTGGTACCCGCCAGAGGAGTGGAAGCGCCGCGACCAGGTCCACGGCTACTTCCGCATGCCGGTGGGCGCCGACCTGCCGCCGGGCCGCTATCGCATGGGCATCGTGCTGGTCGACGAGCAGTCGGGCACGGTGCGCGCGCTCCAGAGCATCGACGGCGAAGACGCGCCGCACTGGCCGCCCATGTACCTCGACGGCGAGTACCTCCTCCGCGGGGTCGAGGTGGAGGTCACGAGCCTGCCCAAGGCGCTCTCGGAAGCTGGCGTCGACTACCAGCACGCCCTCGACGCCGCAGGTGACGACGAGTGCGAAGACGTCTGGCCGCTGTTCAAGGACGCGACCCGGCATGTGCTCGCCGACCTGGACTGGCGAGAGCAGCACGAGGGTGCGGTGCGAACCGCGCTGGCGCAGTGCTACGCCCACCGGGCCGCCGGCACCGACGATCGCGACACCCAGGCAGCCGCGCTGGTCGAAGCGATGCGCTGGGACCACCGGGCGCCGGGGCTCACCGACCAGACCCGACCGCTGGCGGCCCGGCTGGTGGACGAGGGCGACGGCTTCTTCGCCCAGGAGGACTGGGAGCAGGCCTACGACCGCTACGCCCTCGCGCTGAAGCTGGACCCCCGCCTGTCGCACGTGCGCCGCCGCGCCGAGGAAGCGCGCGACTACAAGCTCGACATCCGCCGCCCGGGCGAACCCTACCCTCCCCCCATGCGCCCCCGGGGCAGCAGGGGCTGAGCGCCCGGACATGCGCTTGCCGCCGGAGGGGGAGTCGCCCCGGGGGCCGCCGCGGCTGACCGCGGCCGCTCAGCCGAGCAGCGGTCGCATGTCCTGGCCGCCGACCTCGACGAAGCTGCACATCTCTCGCAGGCGCGAGAACACCCGATCACCGACCCGATCGCCCAGCGACTGGGGCGAGTCGTCGACCATGGCGAGGTTGACGTCGCGCACGCCCGTGGCGACCCGGGGCGCGTAGTTGGTCGTCGCCAGGGTGGTCCGCATGGCGTTGTAGCGACGGGAGATCACCTCGTCGACGATGGCCAGCTCCCAGTCGGTGACGCGCCCCTTGCCCAGCTCGTCGATGGCGAGCACCGGCACGTCGGCCAGCTCGCCGAGGAGCTGCGTGTCGCCCTGGCCGCGGCTGTAGCCCTCCTTGAGCTGGCCGAGCAGGCGGCTGAACTCGACGAAGCGGACGACGGCCCCGTGGGCGAAGACCAGCTCGCGCAGGATCCCGACGAGCAGGTGCGTCTTGCCGCGGCCGACCGGCCCGTGCAGGACGAGGCCGCGGTTGTCGCGCCGCGCCGGGTCGAAGGACTCCAGCCAGGGATTGACGCCCTCGAGCAGCGCACGCCGCTTATCGGGGTCGTCGTGCTGGAAGGTGCCCCCGAAGAAGCTGTGGAGGGTGGCCTGGCCGTGTCGGGCCGGCACCTGGGCGAAGTGCCAGTGCTCGATGCGATCAGGGAGCTGCTGGCAGCGACAGCGGCCGGTCACCGGCACGCCGCCCCGGGTGACCGTGACGCGCCCGGCACCGTGGCAGCGCGGGCAGACGGGCAGGCAGTCGCACAGCCGGGCGACCGACAGCGCCCCCTCGGCTTCGATGACGTAGCCGGCGCCGCGGCAGACGGGGCAACCGTCGCGGCCCTTGACCGGCGCCAGCTCGGCGGGGGGAGGGTCGGCGGGCGGGGTGGCGTTGGGCGCAGCGGGCGGCGGTGGGGCGGGCGGCTTCACGAGCCGAGGCTATCCCACAGCCGCCGGGCGGACACGGCGGGCAGCTCCTGGCGCAGCAAGTCGCGTGCGACCTCCTCGACCATGTCCCCGAAGCTGGCCGCCGGGATGGCGCGTCGCATGGGGGCGAGCTGGGCCTCGGCCCGCGCCCGCAGGTCGGGGTGCCGCGGCGCGGCGGCTTCCCAGGCTTCCTGGTGGAAGGCGGTGAGGCAGCGTGCCGCGGCGCGCCCCAGCGCGTCGGCGTGCAGCGCCTGCCCGTTGAGGACGCGCAGCTCCGCGCGCAGCCGGTCGAGCGCATCCTGCAGGTCCGCCGGCACCTCAACCGCCTCCAGGTCAGCCAGGAAGCTGTCGAGGGGCCCAGCGGCGGGCGGCGCCGTCGCCGAAGCCACCGGGTCAGTCGACGGTGAGAGCTGATCGTCGGCGCCGGCCGCCACCAGCTTGTCGACCGCGCGCCGGCAGGCGGTCAGCGACAGGCGCGAGCGGGCGCGCTTCCTGCGCCGGCGCTCCGCGACGCCGTCGATGGCCGCGAGGATGGCCGGCACGGAGACTCCGGCGTCGAGCCAGGCCAGCAGCAGGCGTCCATCGGCCCCCGACAGGAAGGGCGCGCCGCCGCGCACCGCGACCAGGTAGTCCGTGACCTCTGCGACCTGGGCGTCGACACCGTCGTGTCCGGCCGGCTGGTCCTGGTGATGCACGGTCGCTCCGGGTGCGTCGGGTGAGGCCGTCAGGGCCCCGTGAATGCTGCCCCCGGCACCCTCCGCCGCGGTTGCGCGGGGTGGGGGCGGACACTATCCTCTCCGCCCCACGCGGGACCCTTCACCCAGGGCGGACGTCATGCTCCTGCACAGAATGCGCCTCCTCCCCCTCGTCGGCCTCGGCCTGCTCCTGTCGCTGCCGGCGGCTGCCCAGGACGACGACGACTTCGACTTCCTCGACTACGACGAAGACGACGAGGGAGATGAAGAAGGCGACGAAGCCAGCGACGATGCGGGCGCCCTGCCGGTCGACGACGACACCCTCCCCGAGGGGCAGACCGAAGACGACTTCAGCTTCGACACCGAACCGACCGACGCCCCCGAAGACTTCGACTTCTCCGAGCCCCTCGACGACGACGTCGACATCGACACCGACCAGGAGGGTGTGGACAGCGCGCGCATCTACCGGGACAAGCAGGACGAGGTCGAGGACCTGCCGGCCGAGGAAGAAGCCATCGAGTGGGAGCGCTACCTCCGCGAGTACCCCAACAGCCAGTTCCGCTCGCGCATCGAAGCGCGGATCGATCGGCTGACGGACACGATGTACAGCTCGACCATCGAGACGGCGGAGATCCGCGAAGAAGCGGGCAAGGCCGAGCTTCACTTCGCGCAGCCCTTCGCGCTCGAGAACATCGACCCCCGCCGCAAGATCCGGGCCGGCGTGGAATTCGGTCTCCCGGGCTACCTCGCCCCCATCCTCGACCTCGAGTACGCCTTCGTCCGCAACTTCTCGGTCCACGGTGGCGTGCGCGGTCGCTACGGCGGCACCAGCTTCGAGCCAGGCATCAAGTGGGCGATGGTGAAGTCGGCCCGCACCAACACCCTGTTCACGCTCATCGCCGATGCGCGGGTCAACTTCAACCCGGCCTACGTCGGCTTCCGTCCGCAGCTCGCGTTCGGGCAGCGTGTCCCGCTCGGCGAAGAGCTGTTCCTGGACGCGCAGCTCCAGGTCGGCACCGAGCTGGTCAGCTACGGCGTGTTCTCGCCGCGGGCCGTCGGCGGCGCCAACGTGTCGGTGGCTCCGGGCGACACGGTCCGCTTCTTCTTCGAGACCAGCACCTACATGAAGGACCTGTTCTGGGACCAGGGCGGAAGCTTCCGCTTCAACGTCGTGAGCTTCGGCGTGAAGTTCCTGGAGCGGAACAAGAACCAGGCCGAGAGCCGCTTCGAGATCGGCGGCGGCGCCATGGCGCCCTACACCAGCAACTACTGGTCCTTCCACTCCGGCGCCATCGGCCTGGACGCCAACTACTACCTGCCGTGATGGGGCGCGGACGGCGCAGCGGCCCCCGCCGCACGCAGCCGATCAGACCCGCAGGGCGAGCAGACGCGGCTCGGTGAACTCGGCGATGGCGTAGCGCAGCCCCTCGCGCCCGAAGCCCGACTGCTTGACCCCGCCGTAGGGCATGTGGTCGACGCGCCAGGTCGGCACGTCGTCGTGGATGACGCCGCCCACCTCCAGCCCGCGGTGGCAGGCGAAGATGGCGCCGATGTCGCGAGTGAACACGCCCGCCTGGAGTCCCCAGGGGCCGGCGTTGGCCATGGCGATGCCTTGGTCGAGGTCGTCGTAGACGTCGAGGACGACGGCCGGGCCGAACAGCTCTCGCTGGACGAGATCGGAGGCGAGCGGCACGTGATCGAGCACGGCCGGCCGGAGCATGCGCGGGCCCTGCCGCCCGCCGCCGGCGAGGACGCGTGCGCCCTGGGCGGTCGCGGCGTCGATCCAGGACTGCACCCGGTCCGCGGCGCCGTCGGCGATGAGGGGGCCGCTCACGGTGGCTTCGTCCCGGGGGTCGCCCCAGGCCACGGCGTGGTCGACCTGGTGGACGAGGCCGTCCCGGAGTGCGTCGGCGGCGTCCCGATGGACGAGGACGCGCTGGACGGAGATGCAGACCTGGCCGGCGTAGGCGAAGGCCCCGAACGCGATGCGCTCGGCAGCGAGGTCGAGATCGGCGTCGGGCTGGACGAGGACCGGGGCGGCGCCACCGAGCTCCAGCAGCACCCGCTTGCGGCCGGCGGTGGCCTTCACCTTCCAGCCGACGGCGTCGGAGCCCGTGAAGCTGACGACCGCCGGGCGCGTGTCCGTGACCAGCCGCGGGGCCAGCTCGCGGCTGAGCAGGAGCACATGGGCACCCTCTGCCGGCCAGCCGGCCTCGACAGCCAGCTCTGCGAGGACGAGCGCCGGCGTCGGCGTCGCGTCGCCCGGCTTGAGCACCCACGGACACCCCGCAGCGATGGCCGGCGCGAGCTTGTGGGCCACGAGATTCAGCGGGAAATTGAAGGGCGTGATCCCCACGACGACGCCGGCCGGGAAGCGGTGGACGATGCCGGTGCGCCCCTCTCCGGCGGGGACGGCGTCCAGCGCGATGGTCTCGCCGGCCGGTCGGCGGGACTCCTCGGCGGCGAAGGTCAAGGTCTGCACGCAGCGGGCGACCTCGCCCCTCGCGAAGCGCACGGGCTTGCCGGCCTCGGCGACGATGGCGTCGACCAGCTCGTCGTGGCGGGCCCGCACCCCGGCGGCCATCGCGTGGAGGATCTCGGCCCGCCGCCAGGGCGGCAGGGCGGCACAGGCCGGCCGGGCGTCGACGGCGGCCTGCAGGGCCGCGTCCACGGCGTCGGCCCCCGCCAGGAGCTGTTCGCCGAGCAACGCCCCGGAGAAGGGATCGACGAGGCTACGACGTTCCGCGTGCTGCGACAGGGCGCGACCGGCCAGGATGCTGCGGCGTTCCATGACTCCTCCGGGACCCTCTCCACGTGGCCTGTCACGCCCGACGCGGCAAGGCTGGTGCGCGCTCCTGGCTGGGGTAGGTTGTGCGCCCCGGAGGTTGTGATGGACGACGATCGTTCCCCGGCCAGCGGCAAGGAGCCTGCCACTGCGACCGACAACACGGCCGCCGACGGCCCGGCCGCCATCCCCGCCACGATGATGGCGCTGACCTTCGATCGCTCTCGAGAGCGCTGGGAAGACTCCACCGGCCTCGTCAAGGAGCGGGTGCCGACGCCGATCCTCGAGGAACCGGACGGCGCCGACCGCAGCAACGTCCTCATCAAGGTGATGGGCGCTGGCTTCTGTGGCAGCGACCGAGGGATCTGGTGGCGCAAGGCCTTCGGCGACATGATCCTCGGCAGCCTCGACCGAGAGGGCAAGGACCGCCGTATCGTCGGCCACGAGTTGCTGGGCCGCATCGTGGCAGTCGGGGACCGGGTCGAGCAGAAGTACGGCTATGTGCCTGGCGACGTCGTCAGCACCGAGAGCCACATCATCTGCGGCACCTGCTACCAGTGCCGGGTGGGTGACACCCACGTGTGCGCCCGCGACCGCATCATCGGCATCAGCATGGACGGCTGCTTCGCCGAGTACGTGAAGCTGCCCGCCAAGGCCCTGTGGCCGACCGACCTGGAACGCATCCGCCCAGAAGTCGCCGCGGTCCAGGAACCCTTCGGCAACGCCATGCACGCCTGCCAGGCCACGGAACTGCGGGGCAAGCGGGTCGCCATCATCGGCTGCGGCACCATCGGGCTGTTCGCCATCCTCATCGCCCGAGGGATGGGCGCCAGCCAGGTGATCGGCGTCGAAGTGGACCCGCACCACGCCGAGCTGGCCCGGCGCCTCGGCGCCGACGTCGTGCTGACACCCGCCATGCCGCCGGTCGACGCACCGCACCGCTCCGACCCGGCGCTCGTCGAGCAGGTCCACGCGCTGACCGACGGCGTCGGCGTCGATGTCGCCATGGAGATGGCGGGCTTCAACTCGGCGCTGAACAACGCCATCAAGGTGACCCGACGGGGCGGACACGTGGTGATGTTCGGTGTGAAGAACGGCGACGCCGTCATCGAGGACGTGCACCGCGTGATCATGAACGGCCTGCAGATTCACGCGGTCGTCGGCCGGCAGATCTTCCGCACCTGGGAGCTGGTCCGCAACCTGCTCGAGAACCGCAGCAACGGCATCCAGGACGCCATCTGGGACGTGATCCTCGACCAGGGTCGCGACACGATCGTGGACTTCTCCACCTGGGACCGTGACGACTTCGAGCGCCGTATCCGCGCCCACCCCAAGGTGGTGCTGCGCTTCTGAGCGCTTCGCGAGCCCGCGCGTGGGGCCCCCCAGACGCAGTGCGGCCCGCCGACCATTGCCGGCGGGCCGCGTAGCGGGAGAATGGGGGGGCGCTCCCGCTACTGGGGGGGGCCTGCTGCAGACGCCAGGGGGCGCCGCAAGTTTCAGCCCCCCGCCAGAACACTGACGGGGGGCAGGTGGCGCGGCCAGGAGGAGTCGAACCCCCAACCTTCGGATCCGTAGTCCGACGCTCTATCCAATTGAGCTATGGCCGCTTGGGTGGCTGTGCGAGTGAGTGGCGGAGACGGAGGGATTCGAACCCTCGGTGGAGCTTTTGGCCCCACACGCGATTAGCAATCGCGCACCTTCAGCCTCTCGGTCACGTCTCCAGCTTCAGAGAACAGGTGGTTGCTGGCGGAGGCGGTGGGATTCGAACCCACGAATCCTTGCGGATTGGCGGTTTTCAAGACCGCTGCCTTCAACCACTCGGCCACGCCTCCCGGCGGGCCCACGGGTTCTAATCCCTTCGGGGCGCAGCGGTCAAGGAACAACCTTTCGCAGAAGCTCAGCCGCGGGCGGAGATCCGCTCCGCCCCAGCCATATACGGCCGAAGAACGTCGGGAATCACGACGCTTCCGTCAGCCTGCTGGTGGTTCTCCAGCACGGCGATGAGGGTGCGGCCGACCGCGAGCCCCGAACCGTTGAGCGTGTGCGCGGGGCGGGGCTTTCCGCCCGCGGCGGGGCGATAGCGCATGCCCATCCGGCGGCCCTGGTAGGCGCCACACCACGACAGGCTGCTGATCTCCCGGTAGGTCTGCTGCCCGGGCAGCCACACCTCGAGGTCATAGCAGATCCGTGCGTTGGCGCTGCTGTCGCCGCCCGACAGGAGCATGACCCGGTAGGGTAGCTCCAGCGCCTGCAGCAGGCCCTCGGCGTGGGCGACCATCTCTTCGTGCTGGGCGGGGCCCTGCTCGGCGGTGGTCACCTGCACCAGCTCGACCTTGTGGAACTGGTGCTGCCGCATCAGCCCGCGCGTGTCGCGGCCGTAGCTGCCAGCTTCGCTCCGGAAGCACGGGGTGAACGCGGTGTACCGCAGCGGGAGCTGGTCTTCGGCCAGGATCTCGCCGGCGTGCAGGTTGGTCAGCGGTACTTCGGCCGTGGGGATCAGGAAGGCGTCGCCGCCGTTCAGCTCGCCGGCGAGCCGGAAGAGATCGGACTCGAACTTCGGGAGCTGACCCGTCCCCGTCATGGTCGCCCGGTTGACGATGTAGGGGACGATGTGCTCGCGGTAGCCGGCGTCGGTGGCGCGATCGAGGAAGAAGCTGATCAGCGCACGCTCGAGGCGGGCGCCCATGCCCGAGAGCACCGGGAAGCGGGCGCCGGAGAGACGAGCGGCCCGCTCCAGGTCGAGGATGCCCAGCGCGTCGCCGAGGGCGACGTGGTCCAGCGGCTCGAAGTCGAAGCTGCGCGGCGTGCCCCAGCGGCGCTGCTCGACGTTTGCGCGCTCGTCGGCGCCATCCGGGACGCGGGGGTCGAGGAGGTTCGGCAGGGCCATGAGCCCGTCCAGCTCGGCGGCTTCGATGGCCTTCAGTTCGTCGTCGAGGCCGGACAGCCGGTCGCCCAGCTCCTTGACCCGGGCCCGCAACGGTGCTGCTTCGTCCCGCCGGCCGGCCTTCATCAGCGGCCCGATCTGCTTGCTCAGGCGGTTGCGCTCGCTGCGCAGCTCGTCGGTCTCTGCGGTGAGGGCGCGGCGACGGGCGATGTTGTCGACGAGCTGGTCCAGGAGGGCGAGCTGTTCGTCGGAGGCATGGCGACGGGCCAGGCTCTCGCGCACGACTTCGGGGGTCTCAGCGACGACGTTGCGGTCCAGCACGATGGACTCCTGCAGGTGGCGGGCGCCGTCCCTAACCCTCCCCGCGCGGCGGGACCGCGGACAGCGGCGGGTCGTCGTGCAGCGAGCGCGCCACCTCGCCCGCGGGGTCGGGCCCCCACCACCAACGCTCCAGCTCCTCGGCGCAAGACGTAGCCAGCACCTCCCAGGCCGGCAGGGGGCCATCGAGGCGGTCGGCGATGCGGGTCACGGTGTCCTGGGACAAGCCACAGGGGTTGATCCGCGAGAACCACGACAGGTCGGTGGTCAGGTTCAGCGCGAAGCCGTGCCAGGTGACCCAGCGGCGGCAGCCGATACCGACGGCGCAGACCTTTCGACCGTCCAGCCACACGCCTGTGTTGCGCGCGTCGCGGTGTCCGCGCAGGCCCGCGCGCGCCAGGACCCGCAGCACCACCAGCTCCAGCCCGTGCAGCCACAGGTGCAGGTCACGGCGCCCCTCGGGCAAGGCCACGATGGGCCAGCCGACGATCTGCCCCGGCCCGTGGAAGGTGACGTCACCGCCGCGGGCGGCCGGCACGACCGGCGCATCCCCCGGCGCGAGCACGTTGGCGGCGGCTCCCCGGCGACGCCCCACCGTGAACGTCGGCTGGGGCTCGACCAGCAGCAGCCGATCCGGGCCGCTCCCGGCGATGCGGGCCTCCAGCGCATCCACCATGGCCGCTTCAGCGTCGGCGTAGGACACGCCGCGCAGGGCGTCCACGACAAGGCCCCCAGCAGCGCTCACGACAGCCCCAGGTGCTCCCGGACCGCGGCCTGGACGCGCGCAGCGACCTCGTCCACCGTTCCATCGGCGTCGATCCGCACCATGGGTTCACCCTGGCCCCGGCACCAGGCGAAGACCGCGTCGTAGGCGTCGCGCACGCCGCGCAGGCGGTCGAGGGCTTCGAAGCGATCCCGCGGTTCGCCGCGGGCCATCACCCGCTCCAGGCAGGTCGACGCGTCGAGGTCGAGCAGGATGCAGAGGTCGGGCGCCCGGAAGCGCGCGTTCAGCTCGACCACCGGGGCGAGCCCCAGCACCAGCGACTGGTACGCCAGCGAGGAGTGCTTGTAGCGGTCCGAGATCACGACGTCCCCGCGCTCGAGCGCCGGGATGATCTCGCGGTCGAGGTGGTCGCGGCGATCGGCGGCGAAGAGGTAGGGCAGCACCCGGTCGCTGATCTGCTGCCCGGGGTCGACCAGGGCTTCTCGGATGAAGCGACCCACCGGCCCCCGCGAGGGCTCGGCCGTGGTGTGGACGCTCCGCCCGCTCGCGCGGAGCGCAGCGGCGAGCCGTCCCACCTGGGTCGTGCCACCCGACCCGTCCAGTCCTTCGATGGCGATGAACACCGGACGCATGGTGCCCTCCAGCAACATCGCAGCCTAACGCAGCACAACAGGCCGCCGACCAGCACCACCGGAACGCGCATCGGTCTGCCACCCGATGCAGCGAGAAACCGCGTCGCTTCGCGGCTCCGCGAGGGTACAGGCCCGCACGCAAAGCTGTTGTGAACTGCCCAGCGACTGGCGCCCGGCCGTGGCATCCTTGGCCAGCGCGACCCGGGCAGGACCGGGTCTGCCTCGACTTCGACCGTCGCGGTCACGCCCGGAGGCCTCGTGCCCACATCTGCATCCCTGTCTGCTCTCCGCCTGGCCATCGGTGGCCTGCTCCTCGTGCCTGCAGCCGCACTGGCCGCGCCAGCCGGCCTCGACGACGCCCAGCTCGCGCGGCACGACGCCCTGCTCGCCCGCTTGCAGGCCCACGTCGACCCCATGGCCGCCGACCTCGCCCCGGCAGAGATGGACCACGGCCCGGCCTGCCTCACGGGCCTCGTCCGGGACCTGCAGGAAGGCCGCGACCTGTTCACGGACGCAGAGTGGCAGGACATCGCCGACTCACTGGGCCTGCTCGTCGACGTCGGTGGCCCCGACGACAGCCTGCCGCCGCCGCCCGCCCCCCTCGGCGACGTGAGCTGCCTGGGTCGTCAGGGTGCCAACTACATCGTCGGCGACCACTTCGTCGTCGAGTGGGACTCGACCAGCATCTCCGAAGACACCGCCCAGGACGCCCTGACCGCCCTCGAGGAGTCCTGGGACATCGAGATCAACGACCGGAACTGGCGGCAGCCCGACGGCACGTCGAGCTACCCCATGCTGTTCTACATCAGCAACCAGAACTACGCCGGTGCCTACACCACGGTCACCTACTGCAGCGGCGAGGGCTACATCCCCTACATCGTCTCGGGACGCGGATCCTTCAGCGCCGGCAACTGGTACAAGACCATGGCCGCCCACGAGTTCAACCACTCCAGCCAGTTCGGCTACGGCTACGGCCACGAATTCTACTGGTGGGAGGCCACGGCCACGTGGATGGAGGAGTACGTCTACCCCGAGTACAACGACTGGGCGGACATGTACGTGGGCTTCCCGTACTACCCCTACATCGCCCTGAATGCGTCGGACCAGCAGGACCAAGCCATCTTCTACCACATGTACGCCATGGGGATCCTGGGGACCTACCTCGACGAGTACATCGGCGGGCACGACCTGGTGCAGGACACCTGGGAGAACGCCATCTCCGAGGGGGGCACCTACAGCTACTGGATGCCCGAGGTCATCGCCGACCTGGGCCTGGACTTCGGCGAGGTCTGGACCGGCTTCATGGCCACCGTCGCCTTCATGGACTTCAGCGAGTACCGCTACTACTACTCGGTGCTCGACACCAACCAGTACGAGGAAGCGACCGCGCTGCCCGCCAACGGCAGCACCCCCGACAACGGACCGCAGTCCCTCGGCATGAACTTCGTGTACTTCGACAAGGGCCTGGGCGCGGACGGCAAGTACCTCCAGGTCGACTTCAGCGGGGCGGCCTCGGCCGATGACTGGTACGTCGTGCTGGTCACCGGGTCCGACCACACGGTGCGCGAGATGACGCGCTTCGAGCTGGTGGACGGAGAGGGCTCCGCGTGGGTCCCCTTCAACAGCGGCGACGAAGCCTTCCTCGTCCTGAGCCCCAAGGACGCCGACGCCCAGGGCATGAACTACAACTGGGCCGACGCCCCGGCCTTCCCCTACGGCTGGGAAGCCTGCCTGGTCGACACCGAGACCGGCGTCGCCTGTGGGGAAGAACCGCCGGCCACCGACAGCGGCGACGCCGGCGACGCCCCCCTGACCCCGGGCGAGGGCACGGGCTGCGGCTGCAGCTCGCAGGCAGCGCCGGTGACCGGCCTGGCCTGGGGCCTCGGCCTGCTCGGGCTGGCCGTGCGCCGCCGCCGGGACTGACCCACCGAAGCGACGCGCGGGGCGCCTCTCCAACAGAGGGGCCGCCCCCAAGTACGGAGGTGCCGCCTGGCGCCCGATCAGCCGTCCAGCTCGGTCCGGGCCTGGATGTCCTGGGGCATGAGGTGGCTGGCGCACCAGTCGCAGGACCGGGCTTCGCAGTCCGGTCGGTGCTCCGTCCGCACCGTCATCACCGGCAGCAGCGCACGCCGGGTGATCTGCTCGGCGACGCTGCCCATGAGCATGCGCGCGAGGCCGCGGCGCCCGTGCGTGCCCATCACGATCATGCCGTGCTCGGCCTGGTGGTCGAGGATGCGTTCCGACACATCCCCCAGGTCCACGACCGGGTCCACCACCACGCCGGCCTGCTCGGCGATGGCCACGTAGGCGGGCATGCGCCGCCAGGCCGCGTCGACCAGGACCTGCCCGACGGTGGTCGAGCCCTCTTCGCCGTCGGGGACGTAGGGGGTGTCGGGGGTCAGGCCATCGGGCGGCGCGACCACGTGCAGCAGTGTGATGCCGGCACCCAGCCGCTGGGCGAGCACTGTGGCTTCCGACACCAGCATGCGCGCGCAGTCGCTGAAGTCGATCGGGACGAGGATCCTCTCGGTGTGCATGACAGCCTCCAAGGAGAAGCTATCAGCGATTCACCACGTGGATCGCCTGGCCCAGCGACGCCATGGCGCTCTCCTTGAGCGCTTCGCCGAGGGTGGGGTGGGGATGGATGGTCAGCGCGATGTCGAGGGCTTCGGCGTCCATCTCCACCGCAAGCGCGGCTTCGCTGATGAGATCGCTGGCGTGGGGACCACAGACGGTGATGCCCAGCACGCGGTCGTCAGCGGCGTCGAGGATGGTCTTGACGAAGCCGTCGGTGTGCATGGTGGTCAGCGCGCGACCGATCGCCGCAAAGGGCACCACGCCGGTCTTGACATCGAAGCCCTGGGCGCGGGCTTCGTGCTCCTGGAGACCGGCGGTTGCGATCTCCGGGTCGGTGAAGACCACCGCCGGAACGGTCCGGGCGTCGTTGAAGGCCGGGTGGCCGGCGATGACCTCCGCGCAGATCTCGCCCTCGTGGGTAGCCTTGTGGGCGAGCATGGCGCCACCGGCGATGTCACCCACCGCGTAGACCTTGGGCACGCTGGTGCGGCACTGCTTGTCGATCTTGACGAAGCCCCGGTCCAGTTCGACGCCGGTGGCTTCCAGGCCCTCGCTGTTGGGGCGCCGTCCGACGGTGACGAGCACGTAGTCGCAGTCCAGCGCGACCTCTCCCTTGGGGGTCTCGACCCGCACGATGGCGCCGTCGTCGCCCTCCTCCCAGCCGAGCGCCCGCGAGCTGGTGTGGACCGCGATCTTCGACTTCTTCAGCTTGCGCTTCATCAGCTTGACGACGTCGGCGTCGAAGCCCGGCAGGATGCTGTCCTGCATCTCGACGATGGTGACCTCGCTGCCGAGCTTGCGGAACATCTGGCCCATCTCCATGCCGATGTAGCCGCCGCCGATGACGACGAGGCGCCCGGGTAGCTCGGAGAGCGCCAGCGCCTTGGTGCTGTCGAGCACCCGCGGGTCGGCGAAGGAGAAGCCGGGGATCTCGACCGGCCGCGAGCCCGTCGCGATCACGAGGTGCTCGGCTTCGACCTGCACGTCGCCTTCTGCGGTGGTGACGGTCAGGCTGTGGGGGCCGGTGAAGGTGGCTTCGCCCACCAGCGTGTCGGCCTTGTTGGCCTTCAGCAGGGTGCGCACGCCGCCCGTGAGCTTCGAGACGATGCCCTGCTTCCACTCCTGGAGCTTCTGCATGTCGACCGAGCGGTCGCCCGCGGGGATGGAGATGCCCATCTTGCCCAGGTCGTCGAGCTCTTCGAAGCGCTTGCCCGCCGTGATGAGCGCCTTGCTGGGGATGCAGCCGACGTTGAGGCAGACGCCGCCCCAGTGCTCCTTCTCGACGATGAGGGTCTTGACGCCGAGCTGGCCCAGCCGGATGGCGCAGGGGTAGCCGCCGGTGCCGGCGCCGACGATGACAGCGGTGTACTTGAGGGTGTCGGCCATGGTGATGGCTCCAAGGAGAGTCAGGACAGGGTGAGGGTCACGAGCACCGGGCCGGAGCGGTCCGCCGCAGCGGCCCGTGCTTCGGCGACGCCTGCTTCGACAGCGGGCGCGGTGGCGTCGGCAGGAGAGACGACGGGGATCCCGAAGGCCGCGGCGGTGGCTCCGAGGTCGGCGGCGAGCTGCGGCCCCACGGGCGCGTCGTCGCGCAGCTCCGGAGCGACGTGCAGGAAGACGACGGGCGCCCCCGTCAGCACCGCGGCGTTCAGCGCTTCCCAGGTGGCGCCGGTGGCGGCGCTGGCCAGACCGAGGAAGCAGAGCACGGGCTTGCCGGAGCCGAGCGCCAGGCCGACGGCGTGCAGAGCACGGGCGCCGGGGGCGCCAGAGACCGGCGCCAGCTTGTAGGGGCGGGCCCCGGCCGTGGGTTCCACGAGGCGTTCGACGGGGCAGCCGCGCACGGTGGCACCGACCCGCTCACGCGGGCTGGCGACCACCCAGTCGCCGCGCCCCATGCCGGAAAAGGCCCCGGCCACCACCGGCGCCAGCGGCCCCAGGGGCAGCGGGAAGGGCCGAGGACCGAGAGCCAGCAGGCGCGCTTCGGCCTGGAGCAGCGCGTTGACCGCTGCGTTCGCGGCGGCGCCGTTCACGACAGCGGCGCTCACCGCAGCTCCAGCAGCAGCCGCGACGGGGTCTCCAGCACGGTCTTCAGCGCGCTGGTGAAGCGGGCGGCGACCGCACCGTCCAGGACGCGGTGATCGAAGGCGGGCGACAGGTACATCATCTTGCGGGGCACGACCTGGCCGTCGACGACCATGGGCCGATCGTGGATCTGGTTGACGCCGAGGATGGCGCACTCCGGCGCGTTGATGATGGGGGTCGCGAAGCGCCCGCCGATGTTTCCGACGCTGGTGATGGTGAAGCTGCCGCCCTGCAGCTCGTCGAGGCGCACCTGGCCGGCGCGGGTCCGGGCGGTGATGTCGGCGACCTCGGCCGCCAGCTCGAGGATGCTCTTCTGCTCGCAGTTCTTGACCACGGGCACGTACAGACCCTGCGGCGTGTCGGTCGCGATGCCGAGGTTGACCTCGCCGCGCACAGTCATCGTCATGGTCGCTTCGTCGAGCACCGAGTTCACGGTCGGGAACTCGCGGAAGACGAGGCAGAGCGCCTTCATGATGAAGGGGAGGTAGGTGAGCTTGACCCCGCGGGCGGCGGCGGCGTCCTTGATCTCTGCGCGCATGGCGACGAGGGCGGTGGCGTCGACTTCGTCGACGTAGGTGAAGTGCGGCTTCTGCGAGTAGCTCTCGACCATCTTCTCGGCGATCTTGCGCCGCAGCCCGATGATGCGGATCTCTTCATCCTGGCGGGCCGCCACCCCGGCGAAGGCCGGCGGCGGGACCGCCGGAAGGGCCACCGGAGCGGGAGCGCCGGCCGGGGTGGCCACGGGCACGCCAGCGGCGGCGGCGTCGACATCCGCACGGATGATGCGCCCGTCCTTGCCGCTGCCGACGACGGCGCCGAGGTCCACGCCGCGTTCGCGGGCGTAGGAGCGGACCGCAGGGCTGGCCAGGGTCTTGCCGCCGGTGGGGCGCTGGGCCGGCGCGGCGGCCGGCGCCGGGACGGGCAGCGGAGTCGGGGCGGCCGCGACCGGGGCGGGCTTCGGCGCCGCCGGGGTCGGCGCAGGCGCAGCGGCGGGCGCAGCGGCAGCGGGCGCGACGGGCGCTCCCGCGCCGTTGTCGTCGATGTCGACGAGGGGCGCGTGGACCTGGATGATGTCGCCGGGCACGCCGTGCAGGCGCGCGACCTGGCCGCCGACCGGCGAGCTGATCTCGATGGTGGCCTTGTCGGTCATCACCTCGCACAGCGGCTGGTCGCGGTTGACGGCGTCACCCTCGGCCACGAGCCACTGCACGATCTCTCCCTCGACGACTCCCTCGCCGATCTCGGGAAGCTCGAACACGAACATGAGGTCTGCTCCTGCAGGTCTGACCGGCCGGGCCGGCATGGAGGGGTGCGGGTGCTGCCCGCGAAGAGAAGTGGCTACCAGGTGACCGCGGCGGTCACGGCTGCGGAGACTGCGGCAGCGTCGGTCGGATCGACCCGGACCGGCGGGCTCTCCAGGCGCAGGAAGGCACCCTTCACCGCCGCCACCAGGGGATCGTCGGTTGCGCCCACGACCACGGCGCGGCCGGTCCGGGCCACGGCGGTGGACACGACATCGCTGTCCAGCGGCGACAGCCAGCGGAGGTCGATCACGTCGACCTCGATGCCATCGTCAGCGAGGTCTTCGGCGGCGGCAAGCGCTGTCGGCAGGCCGTCGCCCCAGGTCAGGAGCGTGGCGTGGTCGCCCGAGCGGAGCAGGCGCGCGGTGCCCACCCGCTGCTCGCCGGCCGCCTGCTCGTGCTCGCAGAGGGCGCGCCGGGACTCGAGCAGCACGACCGGTCCGTCGAAGGCCAGCGCTTCGGCCAGCATGGCGCCGCACTCGGCCCCGCGCCCCGCGATACCGACGGCGATGTGCGGCAGGCCCCGCAGCAGGCGATCCGGTGCGATGGCCGCGCCGTCCGGCCCGAACGGCACCCGCACCACCAGCCGCACCGGGGTCTCACGGCTGGACAGAGCCGCGGCTTCGGCGAGCTGCGGCAGCGCCCCCCAGAGCGCGGTGGGATCGGCCAATTCCACCACCGCGCGTCCGCCCGCCAGCGCCAGGCCGACGCCGACCCCGACGAGCGACGCATCGGCGGCGGGCAGCAGGTGGACGCGGTCGGGGTGGGCAGCAAGCAGCCCGCGGGTGGCCGGCGACAGCTCCAGCGCTTCACCGAGCAGGTGCAGGCCGCCGCCCGCGAGCGCGGCGCCGAGGGTGTCGTGGATCGCGCGGGTTCCGTTCACGTGGGCTGCTCCGCAGGGGTCGAGGCCGCGTCCAGGCGGTCCTGGAGGTAGCGGCGGATGAAGAACTCCCCGGCCTTGTAGCTGCTGCGCACAAGCGGACCGCTGGCGACATAGCGGAAGCCCATGGACAGGCCGAGCGCTTCGTACTCGGCGAACTGGTCGGGGTGGACGTACTCGACCACGGGCAGGTGCTGATCCCTGCCGGTGGGCCGCAGGTACTGGCCGATGGTGAGGAAGTCGCAGCCAACCGACAGCAGGTCCGCCATCGCGGCGACCAGCTCGTCACGGGTCTCGCCGAGGCCGACCATCAGGCTGGACTTGGTGAGCTGGTCAGGGTCGTGCTGCTTGTAGGAGGCGAGCACATCGAGGGACTGGCGGTAGCCCGCGCGCGGGTCGCGCACCGTCGGCGTGAGGCGCTCGACCGTCTCGAGGTTGTGGGCGAGCACTTCGGGCCGAGCATCGACGAGGACGCCGGCGAGCGCCACATCCCCCCGGAAGTCCGGGACCAGCACCTCGATCATCGTGCCGGGCGAGGCCGCGCGCACCGCCCGGATGCAGGCCGCGAAGTGCCCGGCCCCCTGGTCGGGGAGGTCGTCGCGATCCACGCTGGTGATGACGACGTAGTCCAGCTTCATCTCGGCGATGGCTTCGGCGAGCTTGGCCGGTTCGTCAGGGTCCAGGGGAGCGCCCTGGCGCCGCGTGGTGACGGCGCAGAAGCGGCAGCCGCGGGTGCAGATGTCGCCCATGACCATGAAGGTCGCGGTGCCAGCACCCCAGCACTCCCCGACGTTGGGGCAGCGCGCTTCCTGGCAGACGGTGTGCAGCTCCAGCCGCCGCGCGCGGCCCTTGATGGCCGTGTAGCGTTCGCCGCCCGGCATGCGGGCCTTGAGCCAGGGCGGGTGGGCAGGACGGCGGCGGGTCACAGGCCTTCCGAGCAGGGGAAGCGACGTCGGCGACCGGTGCGCGCGGGCGCAGCCACCGGCCGCCAGGGCAGGCGCGGGTCCTAACCCGGGCGTTCTGCCGAGGGACGCCCCCGCCGGGGAGGTCGCTTGCTCGTCACCTGGGGGCCGCGTCGCCCGGGGGACCCGGGTCCCCGTCATCGCCGGGTGCCGGCTCGGGAGCTGGCGCCGCGGCCTGGTTGAGCGACCAGTCGTAGGGATGGAAGGACAGCGGGCAGTCGTCGGCGTGCGCCTTGAGCCAGGTGCGCCGCTTGCCCTTGGCGTAGGTCTGCATCCACTCGCAGACCGTGGCGTCGTCCGACCAGTCCAGGAAGTCGTCGCCGTACCAGGAGAAGATCTCGCTGGCGGTGTAGCCCTCGTCGGGTTCTGCCCCCACCGGTCGGAGCCCGCGGTCGCTGGCCAGGAAGGCCCGCATGGCCCGCTGGAGCTGAACCTGCAGCCGCTTCGACGAGAACCAGCGCAGCTCCGGGCAGCCAGCGCTCGCGCAATTGAGCGCCGCGTGGAGCAGTGGTTCCTGGTACCGGTTGACGATCATCTCCTGCTCGAGGTGGTGGAGGCTGACCCACTCGCCATCGATGAAGAAGCGCTGCCCACCGAAGAAGCCCGATCCCGGCGCCTGCCACACGCCGAAGCGCAGGTCCCGGACGCTGTCGATGCGCGCCCCGGCGTCGTCGCTGGCCTGCAGCACGCCGTACACCACGGACGCGTTGTAGGCGTTGACGAGGAAGGAGATCGCCTCGTCCTCCTTCGACTCCTTGTAGGAGTCCAGGCGCGGGCCGTGGGCGCCGATCCAGGCCATGTAGTCGTCGAGGATCCCGCGGCGGGCGTCGATCAGGTCGTAGTCGACACCCTCGGCGCTCGAGGCCTCCTCCAACAGCTCTCCCCAGGCTTCGGAGGGGTCGTCGAGGAGGACGCGCTGCGGGACCGCCCTGCGCTCGGTGCAGGCCGGCGAGGACGCGGCGATGAGCACCGCGAGGGCGCCGAGGGCGGGTGTGGCTGGCTTCACGCGGAGACCATACTGCGGAGGTGGAACACAGGCCGCTGCCAGGAGGTGCCCTGCCGATGCCGCTGCTGCTGGTCTGGTTGCTGATCGCCTGCTGGGCGCCCGAGCTGGCCCCTCCTGGCGGCGACGCGGGCGAAGATGCAAGCGGGCTCATCTTCGTCGACGGCGGCGTGGTCGTGCCGGCCGATGCCGGCGCCGAGGGCATCGCGCTCACCGAGGGGCGCGTCCTCATCGGCCGGACCTGGGCGCCCGGCGAGCGGATCGAGGTGATGGGGCGGAAGCGCCGCCTCGAGGGGGTCGGCCCCGACCACCCTCGCTGCGTGCTGCTGTACCGGGTCGGCGTCGGCTCGGCGGCACCGACCGACGTCCGCTTCGACGCCAGCGGTGACCAGATGCGGATCACCCGCGACGATGGCCGTATCGAGCTGCACGACGCCTGGCGCGGCGACGAGCTGCCCCCGGATACCGCCGCCGCCTTCCCTTCCGCCCCTCCGCGCCGGGCCCCCGTGCCCGCCGGCTGCCCGGCGGAAGCAGCAGCACGGACAGCCGTCGTCGCTCCGGACGGCCACCGGCACGCCGTGATCGAGGGTCCCCTGCAGGAAGCATCGGGCGAGACCAACTGGCGGGTCGCCGTCTTCCGCTGACCGTGTCTCGTTGCGGGCCGCGTCTTCCGCTCGCGGCGCGCTCGCGCGGCGCACCTCGCACGTGGTACCCCAGAGGACAGCCCCCGCGCTGGAGTCCCCCGTTGGCCCTGAGCCTGCGCTCCGACCTCGCCTTCACCGCGCTGTACGCCGCCTGCCTCGGCGGCTGCCTGGGTGCGGTCGAGCTGCTGCGGCTGCGCTGGGAGCCCGCCCCTCCTCCCCCTCCCCCACCGCTCGACGCCGCGGTCGCCATCGCCGTGCCCCCCAAGCCCGAGGGGGCGCGCCCCGTCCAGGGCCAGGGCGACGAGGCGCCGCGGTACACCGAAGCCGGCTGCCGCGAGCGCGAGGGGCAGCTCCGCGACATCTGCTTCCACCAGCTCGCGATCCAGCGCGCCACCACTGATCTGGAGGGGGGGCTGGCCGCCTGCGAGCAGGTCGCCGAGCGCGACAGCCGCCTGGAGTGCAAGAGCGACGTGGCCGAGGGCTACGCCCTGGCCGATCGCGACGCGGCGCTGGCCGTCTGCCCGCAGATCGACCGGAAGAAGTGGCGCGACCAGTGCGTCTTCGGCATCGCCCTGGCGTGGTCGACGACCGACAGCGAGTGGGCCTTCCGGCTGTGCGACCGCGCCGGGAAGTGGCACGACTTCTGCCGCCACGACGTCAACGGCGAGATCGCCCAGGTCAACGTCGATCTGGCGCTGCAGCACTGCGCCGCCGAAGAAGGCGACATCCTGCGGCGCAAGTCCTGCTGGCATGGCATCGGCAAGTACATCGCCCGCGTCGACGTCGACGCGGCCTTCGCCGCCTGCGCGAGGGTGCCTCCCGGACC
Source organism: uncultured Enterobacterales bacterium (assembly GCA_964599085.1). Lineage (GTDB taxonomy): Bacteria > Myxococcota_A > UBA796 > UBA796 > UBA2385 > J125. The sequence goes on from CAZRFD010000009.1 coordinate 77,407, forward strand.
CGATGACCTGTACGTCGAGAACTGCATCCACGGCCTGGGCTGGGGGGCCAGCGAGTCCGCCGGCGACGCCTTCCTGGCCACCTGTGGCCGCGCCGGCGACAAGGCCGACTCCTGCCGGCTCGGCGTCGCCTACAACCAGGTCCGCTTCGACCCGCAGCGGGCGCTGGAGATCTGCGCCCAGGTCCAGCGCCCCGACCTGCACGACCAGTGCCTGCGCTTCGTGAAGAACGGCCGGCTCTGATCGCGCCCGGCCAGCGCCACTAACACCGCCAGCGCCGCTGGACCTACAGGCTGCTGCGGCTGGTCGCGACCAGCTCGACCTCGGCGTAGCCGGCCTGCTGCGCGGTGAACATCACCTTGCCGAGCACCGACCAGGGCGCGTCGGCGTCGGCACGGACGACGACGCGCCGCCCGCCCCGGGCCTGGAGCGCTTCGTAGAGCCCGTCGACCAGCACGTCGTCGGACCGCTCCAGGTAGGCGACGGAGCCGGCACGCTCCCCCTCGACCCACAGTCCCGACGGCCCGACGTCCACGATCACGCCCGGCCCCACCGGGTCTTCGGATGCCGAAAGCGGCAGCGTCGCGTCGGGCTCGGCGAGGTCCAGCGGCGGCTCGGTGCTCCAGGTCCGCAGCAGCACGACCAGCAGGATCGTCAGCAGGTCCACCATCGAGGCCAGCGCCCCGGTGCCGAGCCCCCCGGGCCGGGTGGCCGGCTGGCCGAGTCGCCGCCTCACGGGGTCGACTCCATGATCACCTGCGGAAACAGGGGGCCCGTGCCGTCCGCCCGGACCGCATCCATCAGGGCCACGACCTCGCGCGCCGGCGTGTCGGCCGCCGGTGACAGCGTGATCCGCTGGCGGTCGGGGTCCAGGGCCTTCAGTCGGCGGAGCTGGGCCTGGAGCGCCGGCAGGTCCTGGACGTCGAGCTGCTGTGCTTCGACCTCGCCCGTCGTCGCCAGCACGTCGGTCCGCCGCACGCCGGCATCCACCCGGTAGCCATCCGCGGTCCGTGTCACCCGCAGGCGCTCCACCGGGCCGGGTGGCAGCGGCGGCAGATCCTCGCCCGGCCCCGGCAGCCCCAGCGCCAGGCCCGTCGCCTTCTGCCCGGTGCTGGTCAGCAGGACCATCGGCACCAGCAGCAGCATCAGCGCCACCACGCTGAGCAGCGCCGGGCGGGCGTCGGGTGCCGCCCGAGGCCGCGAGAAGAGGGCACGCCTCACGCCCGCTCCGAGCCCCGCCGGGCGCTGGCGACGAGGCCGGCGGCCGCTTCACACCACGCCAGCTCGCGCGCGGCCTTGCCCTCGACGAGCGCGTGGGCGGCCAGCGCCGGGATCCCCACGATGAGCCCCCAGGCCGTGGTCGTCATCGCGGTGGCGATGCCCTCGGAGATGCGCACCGCCCGCTCGACCGAGGACGCGTCCGACAGTCCCTGGAAGGCCAGGATCAGCCCGTAGATCGTGCCGAGCAGGCCGAGCATGGTCGCGATGTTGCCCGCCGTGCCCAACCAGGCGACCCGGCGGCGAAGCTCCTCCTCCACCAGGGCGGCGACCGCGCCCATGGCGTCCCAGGCGGCGTCCGCGCCCGTCGCAGCGGCGCCGGCCTCGATGAGCCGCCCCCCAGGGTGGGCGCCCGCGGCCTGGGCTGCGCCGTCCAGCTCGCCGCGCCGCAGCAGGTCGAGGACCGCGCCGGCGTCGGCTCGCCACGCCACCCAGAACAGCCACGCCCGCTCCAGCCCGATGGCCAGCACCAGGGCCAGCACCGCGGTGATGGCGTACATGAAGGCCGCGCCCGGCCCGGAGAAGGCGGAGACGAGGGCGTCGATCACGGGGACTCCTGAGACGGGCGGGCAGCGGCAGCGGCAGCGCCGCTTCTGCAGCCATCTGTTGCACGGAGGGGCCCCTCCGTGCAAGGAAGACGGGGACGAGAGGTGGCCCCATGCCGACCCTGACCCTGCTCCTCGCGCTGGCCTGCAGCGGCGACACGGCGCACTACGACGACCCCGACCAGTGCCGCGCCATGGACGCCGGCGCGGACCGCGACGAGTGCTGGGCCGCCGTCGCCCCGCAGCTCTTCCGCGAAGACCCGGTCGCCGCCCAGCAGACGATCATCGACCAGGTCCAGGACGACAAGGTCCGAGACTTCATCTGGTTGACGGTGACGCGCGAGGTCGACCCCGGCTCGACGCGCTGGTGCGAGCTGATCCAGGACCCGGCCCTGGCCGAGCGCTGCAAGGTGCTGGTCAGCCGCCCACACCTGCACCGTGCGCTGCAGGAAGAGCACGGCGGGGCCGCGGGCCAGCCGCCACCCGGTGGCCGCCGCGGTGGTGGACCGCCCCCAGCGGGCCCGCCCCCCGCGGGCGGACCGCGCGGCGGACCTCCTCCCGGGGCCGGCGCCCCGCCTCCGGGCGCCCCGCGACAAGGCCCGGGCGACAGCCCGCCACCGCCCTCTGAGGCCGTCGACGACGTCGCGGAGGCACCCGCCAACACCGACGCGCCGTAGCTCCACCACGCCGTAGCTCCACCACGCCGGAGTTCCACCACGCCGCGGCCCCGACGCGCCTGGGCTGCAACGCGCCACAGCCGCGACCCGAGGCTGCTGCCTTCGCGTCGGCTTCGTCATTCCCAGGGAGAGTCCCCCCCGCTTTCGGGCCTCACCGCATGGAGATGGAGGAGACGCTGAAACGTGTGCCAGGTGTGGTCCGGCGAGGGGGACTGTTCCCTGAGATGTGATCACGACCGGGCGGGAGTGCCCCGTCGCTGCCGCCCCGTGGAACGGTGCGGGATCTCGACGGACTCAAGGTAGAGCCCCCTGGAACCGACGGCAAGGTCTTTTTTTGTGCCCGGCGGCCAGCTTCGTGGAACAGTGCGTGTTCCACGGCGTTCAAGGCCCGGTCTGCACCAGCGCGTTGATCGCGTCGACCAGCTCGGAGAGCGTGAACGGCTTGTGGATGATCGCCGTGCGCACGTGGGGGGTCAGCCGTCCCAGCGATTCTGAGAGGTGGCCGGTGATGATCAGCACCGCTGGCGTGGTGTCGCGGCGGCCCAGCTCAAGGATCACGTCGCGCCCCGAGATGCCGGGCATCTGCCAGTCGACCAGCGCGATGTCGAAGCGCGCGTCGGTCGGAGTGCCGGCTTCGCGGTCCAGGACGTCCATGGCCTCGCGCCCGCTGCCGACGGCGACGACGTCGTAGCCCAGGGCCTCGAGGTACTCGGCCACCACTTCACGGATGTCGACCTCGTCGTCGACGATGAGAACCCTGCGGGTCGTCATGAGCGCCTCTGCTGGGGATGATAGCGGGCGAGTGCCGGTGGTGCACGGCCTCGCGCTGCCAGGTGCACGCGAGCTGGACGCAAGCACGGCTTGCCCCTGCCTCTCTCCTCGCCCGGATTCGGCACCCCATGCCCCCATCCACCGCCACGACGGCCGCCGCCACCTCGCGCCGCGTCAACCCCCAAGATCTGCGCTGGGGGGTGGACGACGACCTCGTCCTGCCCGCCGGCGCCGGGCCGCTGCCCGACGGCCCCGTCCTCCCAGGCCCCCTTCTCCCAGGACAGGGCGAGGTCCTCCACGATCTGGCCGCCTCCCTCCGACGCCCCTTCCCCGGCCACCTGCTGGTCACCGGCCTGACCGGTCCCCGGCGCATCGCGCTGCTCGCCGACCAGATCCGCCGACTGCTCGACGCCCCGGCGACCCCGCGCGACCTTGTGTACGTGTCGCGCCCGCGGCACCCGGACCGACCCCGCCTCATCGAGCTGGACGCAGGGCAGGCCGACGCCTTCCGCCGCGACCTGCTGGAGCTGCGCGACGAGCTGCGCCTCGCCTGGCCCGACGACCTCTCGGCCGACGCCTCCGCCTGGAGCGCCGCGCTGGCCCGCGCCTTCGAGCCGCTGCGCGCCCGCTGGCCCCAGGCCGCCGCCTTCTTCGACGAGCTGCTGCCGGCGGTCCTCGACCGGGCCGACCTGTTCCGCCCGGGGGTCGACCCCAGCCGGCGAGGACGCGAGGGCGACACCGAGGCCCGCGACCTCCTCCTCGCCTTCCAGGCCCAGGTCTTCCACCGCGTCTTCGAAGGCGGGCAGCCCGACGCACGCGCACCGGTCGTCGTCGCCCCCACCGAACCCGACCGGCTGCTCGGTGGCCAGCTACGCCCACGCCGCGACGCCGATCCCGCGGGCCTGCCGCTGCGCAGCGGCGCGCTCCACGACGCCCACGGCGGCGTCCTCGTCATCGACGCCCGCGACCTGTTCGGCCGCGCCGCCACCCTCCGGGCGATCCGCACCCTCCTGCGCACCGGGCGGCTCGCACCCGACGACCTGCGGTCGACCGGGGTGAGCCCGCTGCAGCCCGACCCGGTCCCACTCGACGTCCAGCTCGTCGTGGTCGCCTGGTCCAGCGCCCACCTCGCCCGCTGGATGAGCGACCCCGATCTCCGCGCCGCCATCTCCACCCCGGTCCAGCTCCGGCCCCACGCCCCGCTCACTGGCGAGCTGGTCGCCGAGCTGGGCGCCTGGCTCGCCGGGCAGCTCGCCGACACCGCGTCGCCGGACTCGCCCCCCAGGCCACTGCAAGCTGGGGCCGTCGCCGCCGTCGTCGAGCACCTGCTGCGGGAAGGGGGCCGAGGAGAGCGCGTCCCCCTCGACCTGAGCGCCGCGCTGCACCTGATTCGGGGCGCGGCCGCACGCGCACCACAGGGCGCGCCCGTCACCCGTGCCCACGTGGAAGGAGAGCGCGCCGACCGCCTGCGCCGCAGCCGCCTGGCCTGGGACCGATCGCTGGACAGCATCGACCGCGACGTGCTCCACGTGCAGACCGAGGGTCGCGCCGTCGGCCAGGTCAACGGCCTCGCCGTCTACCGGGGCAGTGGCTTCGGCTTCGCGCGCCCCATCCGGATCACCGCCACCGCCGGCGCTGGTCGCGGCGGCCTCGTCGACGTGGAGCGCGACGCCGGGCTGGCCGGCAAGCTCCACAACAAGGGCGTCCGCGTCTTCAGCGGCTTCCTGCGGGGGCGCTTCGGCCGCCACCAGACCCTTGCCATCCAGGCGAGCATCGGCATCGAGCAGCACTACGGCAGCATCGACGGCGACAGCGCCAGCCTCGCCGAAGCCGCTGCCCTGCTCTCGGCCATCAGCCGCATCCCGCTGCGCCAGGACCGCGCCGTCACCGGCAGCATCGACCAGCTCGGCCGCGTCCAGTCCGTCGGCAGCGTCACCACCAAGGTCGAGGGCTTCTTCGAGGTCTGTCAGCGGCGCGGCCTCACCGGTGAACAGGGCGTCGTCGTGCCGGCGACCAACGCCGTCGACCTGATGCTCTCGGCCGATGTCCTCGACGCCCTCGACGCTGGCCGCTTCCACATCTGGTCGGCCGACACGGTCGAGCATGCCCTCGCGGTGCTGATCGAAGGCATCCCCGCCGACGACGACACGCCCCAGATGGAGGTCGGCGATCCCGCCGCCCCGGAGTGGCCCGAGGACAGCTTCTACGGCCGCGTGGTCGCCGAGCTGCTCACGCTGGAACAGGTCATGCGCCGGGCGACGAAGGGGCCCGGGGCGAGCTGATGAGCCCGGGGCGAGCTGAGCCCGTCGCGCGTCACAGGCCGCTGAGCTGACCACGTCCCGGCAGGTGCACGCGGACCGTCGTGCCCTCGCCCGGCCGACTCGAGATGTCCACCGTCCCGCCGTGCCGGCGGGCGATGTCGTCGACGATGGCCAGGCCGATCCCGCTGCCGCCCCGGTCCCGTCCCCGACCGGCGTCCACCCGGTAAAAGCGCTCGAAGACATGGGAGAGGTGCTCGACGGCGATGCCCTCGCCCGAGTCCTCCACCGACAGCGTCCACCCCCGATCGTCGGGAGCCAGGACGAGCCGGATCCGGCCGCTGGAGGTATGGCGAATGGCGTTCGACAGCAGGTTGTCGAGGGCGATCTCGACGAGGCGCGGATCCGCCCTGGCCACCGCCTGCGCCGGCGCGTCGACCTCGATGGGCACCGGGCTGTTGTCGCGGTGCCTCTCCGCCGCCTGCCGCGCCAGGTCCGCGAGATCGACACGCGCCCAGGCGGGCTCCTCTCCCCCTCTCGCGAGGGTCAACAGCCCGTCGAGGATCCGCTGCATGCGCAGCGCGGCCGCGCCGACCGTCTGCAGCGCCCGGCGATAGGTCGCCTCGTCCCGTGGCCGGCGCAGCGTCACCTCCGCCTCGTTGCGAAGGGTCGCCAGGGGCGTCCGCAGCTCGTGGGCTGCGTCCGCGGTGAACGCGGCCTGCCGCTCCCAGGCCCGCTGCAGCTCCCGGAAGCGCCGACCGCTGACGATGCGCCGCGACAGCACGACACCGGCCCAGGTGCCGAGCGCCATCAACGCCAGGCCGACCGCCACCAGACGCACGAGCAGCCCCCGCAGCTCCGCCAGCACCGGCGACGGGTCCATGGCCACGGCCACATCGACAGCACGGGCCGGTCCGCCCTCCGTCTCGATCGGCAGCTCGCCACGCCAGGTCCGCCCGTCGAGCCTGCCCCCGGAGATCAGCACGCTGTCTCCGGCGGACACCTGCCAGCCGGTCAGGTCAGCGACCAGTCCCGGCGCGGGCGCCTCGACCTCCCAGCCGCCGTCGAACTCGACGAGCTGCGAGACGGCCATCGCGCGTGCGGCCAGCGCGCGGTCGAGGTCCTGGAGGCGCCAGGACCGGACCTGCCAGGACACCACCCCGATCTCGAGGGCGAGCAGCACGCAGAGCGGCCCGACCACAGCCAGCACGATGCGCGTCTGCAGCGTCAACGCGGCTCCTCGATCCGGTAGCCGAGACCGCGCACCGTCTCCACGACGTGGGGGGCGAGCTTGCGCCGCAGGTGGCTGATGTGGACCTCGACGGCGTTGCCGCTGGTCGCCTCCGGGTCCTCGTGGAGCACCGCCGCGATCTGGGCCCGCGACCGGACCCGCCCGCGGTGGCGGAGCAGATCCTCCAGTACCCCCAGCTCGGTGGCGGTGAGCCTGACGGACCGTCCCTGCCACCAGACCTGCCGGTTGTCGGGATCCAGCTCGACCGCCCCCGCCACCAGCCGTGGCCCGAGCTGCCGCCCCGACCGCCGGAGCAGGGCGCGGATCCGCGCCAGCAGCTCGTCGAAGGCGAAGGGCTTCGACAGGTAGTCGTCCGCGCCGGCGTCCAGCCCGGCGACCACGTCGCGCGTGCCATCCAGCGCGGTCAGCATCAACACCGGCACCGCCAGCCCGTCCAGCCGCAGTCGCCGGCACAGGTCATCGCCCGAGAAGTGCGGGAGCATCCTGTCGAGGAGGACGAGGTCGTGGTCCCCCTCCAGGGCCGCGAACAACCCCTCGTGACCGTCGTGGACCACGTCGACGACGTAGCCCTCGTCGTCGAGGCCCAGCGCGATGGAGGCGGCGAGGTCGGGCTCGTCCTCGATGAGCAGGATGCGCGGCATCGTGGGATCATGGCACGCCGGATGCCCGCTTCCTGAAGGCCTCCTGAACGGCGTCGCGTCGTCGTGGTGGCAGCGCGCCCGCAGGCACGTTCAGCTTTCGCTCAGACGCGTGGGTCACACTGCTCCGCACACCACGCTCCGGGAGCCGCCATGCACTCGATCACCCGCCCCCTGTTCAGCGCCCTGGCCGCCGGGCTCCTGTGCTCAGCGCCGGCCGCCGCCACCGACGACTCCACCTCCGTCGACTCCCTGCCCACCGCGGTCCGCCACGGGGTGGACGCGCGCTTCCCCGGCGCGACCCTGGACGGCGCCGAGAGCGAGCACGGCAAGCAGGGCACGACCTGGGAGGTCCGGCTCAGCCACGCGGGGCGGCACTACGAGGTGGAGCTCGACGAGGCCGGCGCGGTCCTGGAGGTCGACGAGCAGCTCGCGCCTGACCAGCTCCCCGCCGCCGTCCGGGCGGTGGTCGTCCAGGCCATGGCCGAACGCGGGCACCCTGGCGCCGTGATCGAGGGCGCGGAGCGCGAGGGCGAGGGTGATGGCGCTGTCTTCGAGGTCGTCATTGCCGACGGCGAGGTCCGACAGGAGCTGCATGTCCGCGCCGGTCCGACGCCCGGCCTGACCGAAGAAGAAGAAGACGACAGCGACGACGACAGCGACGACGACGACAGCGACGACGACAGCGACGACGACAGCGACGACCGCTGATCCCCCCGCTCAGAAGTACATCGCCATCCGCGTGTACGCCGTCGTCGGAACGAAGCCCAGCTCACTCTCGAAGCTCAGCCCGTCGGGGCGCTTGCCCAGGCCGACGTAGGCGCCCAGCGACAGGTCGGCGTTGTCGGCCACGCTCACCGACAGCCCGGGCAGCAGCATGGCGCTGGCGTCTTCGAGGTTGCCGATGGCGGCGAGGTTGGCCGCCACCGTCCCCGACACCTGCCACGCGGCGCTCAGCCCGAGGTAGCTGCGGCCCATGGCCCACAGTTCTCCGCGCAGGTAGCGGTCGCCCATGGCCTGGGCGAGGTAGTCGGCCGGGTCGCTGGCCCCGTTGGTCTGTACGTAGGCTTCACCCGACAGGGTCAGGTCGGCGATGGGGCGCCAGTCCGCTCCGACAACGGCGCGGACGAACATGTCTTCGGTGGGGTCACGGCCGTCGAGGTGGCCGGGCGGCAGGGTGAGGCTGGCGTCACCGTGGACGCCGACAGCACCGACAGCGCTCACGACCGAGAGCCCCACGACCTCGTCGTCGTGCACCTCGCCCAGGAACAAGGCGAGATCGCTCACCCCGACGGTCACCCGGCTCCAGCTCGCAAGCGCGAGGTCCTCGACGCCGGTCTCGTCGCAGTGGCCGCTGTCGCCACCGCCGACCAGCGAACAGTCGCCGACCCAGGCCGCCACCACCTGCTGCTCGAAGCTGTAGCCGCCAAAGACCTGAACGCGGGCCGCGTCGACGCCCGGCTTGTACTCGGTGTCGATGGTGCCGGGGAAGAAGGGGCTGACCAGGTCGAGGGGGGTGAAGAACAGCCCGCTTCCGAAGCTCACCGGCTGCCGCCCCAGGACGAGGGTCACCGGCCCCACCTCGCCCTGGACGAGCAGGCGGTCGGTCCGCCCCTGGATGAGGGTCGCGGTCGTGCTCTGCCCGTCTTCCGGCACCGTCCAGGTCAGATCGGCCAGCTCGGGGGCGGTCGCGGCCGCTCCCGTCGTACCCAGGGTGAAGGCGCTGCCAACGATGGTCGACACGGCGTGCGCGGCGTCGAACCGCCAGCCCCGGCCGAGGTCCAGCCGCAGCTTCAGCCGCCCGTCGACGATGGCCTGGCCCTGCGGGTCGGCTGGCCAGTAGCCGGCCGCCTCCAGCACCGGGTTGTCGTAGGGGAAGGTGACCAGCCCGAAGCTCTTGAGGTCGGCGCCGAGGTCGACGCGGCTGGCGACACCCTCACCCGCAACCGCCGGGGCGACGAGGACCAGCAGGCTCAGCAGGCCGCCCACAGCTTCACTTCCACTCGTCGCGCAGGATGTGTCCATCCTCCATCCAGACCACCCGCTTCGCCGCCTGCATCACCTTGGGGTCGTGGGTCGAGAAGATGAAGGTGACGCCCAGCTCTTCGTTGAGGTGCTGCATCACCTCGATCAGCTCCGTCCCCATCTTGCTGTCGAGGTTGGCCGTCGGTTCGTCGGCCAGCACCAGGGCGGGCTCGCTGGCGATGGCCCGGGCCACCGCGACGCGCTGCTGCTGGCCACCCGACAGCTCGCTCGGCCGCCGGTTCTCCATGCCCTCGAGCCCGACCGCCTTGAGCGTGGCCATGGCCTTCGCTCGCCGCTCGTCCTTGGGCACGCCCCGCAGCATCAGGACGAACTCGGTGTTCTCCAGGGCCGTGAGCACCGGGATGAGGTTGTAGCTCTGGAACACGAAGCCGAGGCGCTCCAGGCGCAGGTCGGAGCGCCCCCCGCGATCCAGCTTGCCGATGTCCTGGCCATCGACGACGACGCTGCCGCTGGTCGGCTCGTCGAGGCCGCCGATCATGTTGAGCAGGGTCGTCTTGCCGGAGCCCGAGGGCCCCATGATGGCCGTGAACTCGCCCTTGCCGACCTCGAGATCCACGCCGCGCAGGGCGCGCACCGTGATGGCGCCCTGCTCGTAGTCTCGCGTCAGGCCCTTGACGACGACGATGGGGGAGGAACTCATGACTGCACCTACTGGTGGCGGATGGCCTGGACAGGGGAGAGGCGGGTGACCTTGAACGCCGGGTAGAGGCTGGCCACGACCGCAAAGAAGATGCCGATGAACGGGTAGATCGCCAGCCGTGCCCAGTCGATCTCCGGGTAGAGGATCATGCTGACGGGCACCCCGCCGGCTTCCATGGAGTCGCCGTACTGGCTGCTGAAGTCCAGTCCCATCTCCATGAAGGGCCAGGTCACGAGCAGCCCCAGCCCGATGCCGATCACCGCGGAGAGCGCGCCCATCACGAAGCCCTCGCCGAGCACCATGAGCGCCAGCTTCCGGGGCTTGAGACCGACCGCCATCATCACGCCGAACTCGCGGACGCGCTCCATCACGCTCATCAGCACCGTGTTGATGACGCCCATGGACACGATGATGCCCAGCACCAGCCAGATGCCGTCGCCGTAGGCGCTGTCCAGCTCGACGAACTCGACGATGTCGGGGATGGCCTGCCGCCAGGGCAGAGCCTCCAGGGCGCCGCCCTCGGAGAAGCCGGCGACCACGCCCTGCACCACCTGCAACGCATCTTCGGTGGCGTCGTCGTCGGGCAGGTTCACCGCGATCTGGGTCGCCGGGTCGTCCCCCTGGAGCAGCTCCTGCGCGGCTGTGAGCGGCACGACCGCCGTGAACCCGTCGATCTCGGGGCTGCCTGTCTTGAAGATGCCGCGCACCCGAAACAGCCGGCTCTCGACCTCGTCGCCGTCGGGCTGGCCCATGAACACGACCTTGTCGCCCAGGGTGACGTCCAGGCTGTCGGCGAGGTTGGCGCCGAGCAGCACGCCCTTGTCATCGTCGTCGACCAGCCACTCGCCGTCGGTGAGCTTGTCGTCGAGCTTGACGACCTCGGCTTCCTTGCTCGGCTCCACGGCCTTGACCACCGCGGCGGTCGATGCCACCGGGCTGACGAGCAGGCCATCGAGGTAGATCCGGCGAGAGACGTGGGCGTCGGGGAGCGCTTCCTCGATCTCCCGCGCCAGGTCGCCGCTGTGCAGCACCTTGTGCTTGCTGTCGGGGTCGTCCTGGTAGCCCTCGCCCTGGACGACGACGTGGCCGGCCATCATGCTGACGGCGGTGCGCAGCATGTCGTTGTGGCTGCCGAAGGCGATGTTGTTGCTGAACACCATCAGCGCGAGGCCGAGCGAGATGCCGGTCATGGTGATGGCGGTGCGGCGCTTGTTGCGGAGCAGGTTGCGGGCCGCGAGCTTGAACAGCATGAGCATGGGTCCCTCCCTAGTCGTCGCGCATGGCGGCGACGGGACGCAGGCGGGCCGCCCGCAGGGCCGGCCAGAGGGCGGCGACGACCGCCACGGCCAGGAGCGTGACGACGGTCACGACGATTCGATCGGCGCGCACCACGCCGAAGATGCGGGGGTCGAAGAGCACGCCGCCGGTGGAGAGCCGGTCGCCGTTGGACGCGGTCAGCGACAGGCCGTACTCAACGAGCAGCCAGTCCAGCGCGCCGCCGAGCAAGAGCCCGCCCACACAGGACAGCACACCGAGCAGCAGGCTCTCCCACAACACCAGGCGGACGATGCGGCCCGGCCGAGTGCCGAGCGCCTTCATCACACCCAGCTCCTTGGTGCGCTCGAACACGCTCATGAGCATCGTGTTGAGGATGCCCAGGCCGGCGACGAAGAAGACGATGACCAGCATGATCCAGGCGCTGGCATCCGAGGTGGCGATCATCGACGCCGTCTGTGGGCTGACCTGCCACCAGGAACGCACCGACAGCGGCGCGTCATCGCCGGTGTCGACCGCGCCGACGAGCCGCTCCACGACCGCGTCGACCTGCTCGTCCCCGACGCGGGAGTCCAGGCTGTCGGTGAGCACCGCGATCTCGTGGACCTGGTCGGGCAGGACGAGCAGGGTCTGCAGGTCGGACAGGGCCAGCCAGGCGCCGGTGCGGTCCAGGGTGACGGAGCCCGACGCCAGGATCCCGACGACGTCGTACAGCTCGTTGCCCAGCGAGCCATCGGCGGCCTGGGTGACCGCCACGACGGCGTCGCCGACCTTGGCCTTGAGGTTGTCGGCCAGCCCCTCACCCAGAACGATCTGCCCCGTCGCCCCCGGGGACAGCCACGCCCCCTCTACGATGCGATCGTGCATCGGCACCAGGTCCAGCTCGTGTTCCGGAGACACGCCGACGAGCTGGGCGCCCGCGGTCTCGTCGCTGCCCCCGAGCAGCGCGAAGCCGTAGAGCCGGGCCGTCGCGCCACGCACACCCTGCGTGCCGCGGACGGCGTCGATGCGCGCGCCCGCGGCCGGCACGGTGTCATACATGGTGCGCTTGCTGGCGTAGTCGGGGTGGGCGACCTGCACCTGCCCGATGGTCTGGTCGATCATGACCTCGGACATCTTGCGGTACATGCCGTCGACGTAGGCCAGCATGGCCATGACGAAGGCCACGGACACGCCCATGGCGGCCGCGGTGATGAGCGTGCGGCGCCCGTGTCTCCACAGGTTGCGCCAGGCCATGGACAGCAGCATGGAGCCTCCAGCGACGGGTCAGCGGCAGCGGAGCGGGGTTGGCCGCGCGGGGGTGGTCAGCGCTTGAGCGCCTGCAGGGAGAAGGTGTTGGCCGGGATGTCGGCGTCGAAGTCGATGGAGTCGTAGAGGATCTCCGTGAACTCTTCGGGCTTGTCGGCCGGCTGCAGGAGCATCTTCATGGGGACCTTGCGACCCTCGATGTCCTGGATGTCGTCGAAGGCCATGGTGCGGACCAGGTTGCCCTTCTCGTCGAAGTACTCGATCTTCGTCGGGATCTTGTCCGGGGTGATCGCCGCCACCACCTTGCCCCACACCACCGGCGCGTCGGGCTTGGGGGTCAGCTCGACCACCCACTGGCCGGCGTCTTCGGGCCGCGCGGTGATGACGCCGTCGAAGTCCTCGGACATGCGGGACTCCTTGACGAGATCGTCGTTGGTGAAGTGGCTGCCCATCCAGCTCCCGCCCATCATGCCGGCGGGGACCTTCATGGTCCGGTCGACCTTGGGCAGGTAGTTCCAGATGTTGTCTTCGACCATCAGGGTCGACACGCCGGCGTCCTTGGCGGGCTCCAGGATCCGGACGAGGGTCTTCTCGGTGCCCTCGGCCCAGGACTCCATCTTCATGGTCCGCTCGTAGTTGGCCGTCTTGACGTGCATCTGGATGACGGCGTGGCTGGACTCGCCGCGCTGCACATCGTCGGCGGCGTCGAGCAGCTCGTCGATGGTCGGGTCCGCGGCGGCGGCCGCCGAGGTGGCCCACAGCAGGCCGAGGAGGGCGATGACAGGGCGCTTCATGGGGACTCCCGTTGCTTCAGCCACCGGTCGATGAGGGCCGGCAGCTCGCGCTCGAAGAAGGAAAAGAGGTCGTGCAGCTCCTGGAGGCGCTGGCGCTGCGCGGGGGGGCGATCAGCGAGCGAGCGCAGGCCCCGCTCCATCAGCTCACGGGCGATGCGGGTGCGCACCACCTCGGCTTCCATGAGCTGGCCGAAGGACTCGGCCCGCACCGCGAAGTAGCTGGCCCGCGACCCGGGCACCGGCACCCTCTCGGCCATGCCGAGCTGCATCAGCAGCCGCGTCGTGGTGCTGATCGAGGCCTTGCTCGCCCCGAGGTAGTCGGCGAGCTGGGCGCTGGACTGTTCGGGCGGGTCGCAGATGAGCAGGCGCCCGTACACCCGGCCGGCCATGCGCGGCATGCCCACCGACTCGGTCCACAGGCCGACTTCCTCGATGAACTGCCGCTCTCGCAGATCCTGGGAGGTGGTGGACACGGCTCTCCGGGTGGGTGTCGGGCTCGCTCCGCGCGGCCGTCGCGCTCTCCGGCGTGGGGGGCCGCGGTCTCGCCGCGCGTACGTTCAGCTATTCCTGAACGTTTCGAACGTCAAGATGATTCCATCGGTAGGAGAACCGAGGCGGCCAGGAGGAGCCCGCGCCGCGGATGCCGGCGGCTTTCCCCGGGAGGGGGCGCGATTAAGGTCTCGTGACGGCTGGAGGATGCGTGCCGGAAGCGAGCTGTGCAGTCTGCGGGCAAGCCCTCGACGGCGCAATCGACTGCCCCCGCGGCTACCCCACGGGCTGCGCGCTGAAGGCCGCCGCCGCGCTGGGGCCCGTCGACGCCGGGGCACGGCGCGCACCCCGCGACGCGCGGGCCGGCCGCTTCGCGGTCGAGGCCGCCGCCTTCGCCGCCCTGGAGCTGCTCGGCACGCTGCTGTCGCCGCTCACCATCGGCAGCGCCGGCATGCTCACCAGCCTGATCGGCATGGCCTACGCCGCCCTGCGGGACGTCGAGGGTGGCCGCTACCGGCTCGTCGCCCGCCCCCGGGGCACCCGCGTCGTCGACCTGTCGACCGGTGCGCCACCGGATCGCGCCCAGGCCATGACCCGCAACCTGCCCCTCATCCTGGCCTGGTCCCTGGCCATCCTGCCCGACCCCTTCGGGCTGCTGGGCTGGCTGGCCGTCGGCTTCGTGCTGGCGCTGGACGCCGCGCTGGTCCTGGTCCGTCCCGACGGCCGGCGGCTGGGGGACCTGCTGGCGGGGACGGCGGTGGTGGAGGTCGATGGGGAGGGGTGAGGGAGGGGCAGCCCAGGGAGGGGCGGCCGAGGGACGGGCCGCCGAGGCAGGGGCCGCCGAGGGAGGGGCCGCCGAGGGACGGGCCGCCGAGGCAGGGGCCGCCGAGGCAGGGGCCGCCGAGGGACGGGCCGCCGAGGCAGGGGCCGCCGAGGGAGGGGCCGCCGAGGGAGGGGATCGTACGCGGAGGGCTCCCCCGAGCCTCGGGTGTTCGATCCGCGGAGGGGATCGAGCGGGGAGGGCTACCCGGCCTGGGTTGACCACCTCAATCGAACAAATGTAGCCATTACAGCCAGTTAGCTGTC
>CAZRFD010000010.1:0-56690 GCA_964599085.1 uncultured Enterobacterales bacterium
ACGATCATGATCCGGCCCTCTCTCGGACTCTCTCGTCGTAGGCGGAGCCCTTTCCAGGCGCCGCAGGCGCCCGCCGCCCATCAGGCGGCGGGGAGGGGGGAGCGCGCGTGTCGCGCGCGATGCGGGGGGAGGGTTGGCCCTCCACCCGCCAGCAAGAGCGCACCGTCATTGTCGGAGACAATGACCGGTGCCGTTTGCGGGGTGTGGATGCTGCCGCTTGCCGTGTTCCCCGACCCGGTTCCCGACCCGGAGGTCTCGTGACCGCCCTCCTCCTCAGCTTGATGACTCTGGGCTGCGCCCGTCCCGACTGCCGCCCGGAAGACCAGACCCTGCCGGGCAACTGGCCGGTCAGCGATGAGCTGTGGTGGTCGTCGGCCTGGTGGGATGGCGGCGCGTCCTTCGTGGCCATGGCCGCCGACGTCCCGGTGTGTGCGACGGGGATCGAGGTGCTGGACGAAGCGCCCGAACCCGACGCCGCGGGTCACTCCTTCGCCTGGGACGGTCCGGGCACGCCACTCCAGATCGGGCCGTCTGGGGCCGATTCGCTGGGCTACGCGCTCTGCCACGCCCGCCTGGCGGCGCTTCCGTCCAACCCGTTGCAAGATCATACGGCCTACCTGTCGTGGCAGGACCTGCCGGCCTGTCCCGGCTGTGGTCTCGACGAAGCGCTCTTCCTGGACGAGACCTGGGTGTCGGGCTGCCTCGATGTCCTGACCGAGGGCCCCCAGCTCGCCGCGGTCGAGTTCGACGCGTGCCCGGGCTCGCCGTCACCGCTGGCCTCCTTCTACGCCGACGCCTTCCCCTGGCGGGCAGGCATCGACGCGCCCTTGCCGGATCCGCGCCCCATCTCCTGGCAGGAGCGGACCCTGTCGCTCTCGGCGCCGACCGCCCCGATCTACACCGACGGCATGCGCGCCGTGCAGGGCGACCTGCTGGTCGAGGGCAAGCGCGGCGGTCGCTGGGGTCTGCTGCGCATCGATCCGGACGAGGGCGAGGTCGGCTGGTTTCCCCTGGCCTGGGCGCACGGCCGGGGCGCGCGTCTGTTCGGCGGAGACCGCGGGCCGGTGGTCATCGATGGCGCGACCAGCGTCGGCTGGCAGCTCCGTCCGTCGGGTTTCGTCCAGGTCGCCGCGCCGCCGTTGGCGGCGGACGAGGTCCTGTTGGAGGGCTGGCTCGACGACGACGGGTGGACCCTCTTCGTGAGCGACATCGCGGATGGCTCCGTCGTGGTCCTGCGGCACTGGAGCGTGGAGTCCGGGGTCGAAGACCTGGGCATCTGGCCAGCGGGCACGGTCGAGGGGGTGGCGGCGAGTCCCCGGATCTGGCGGGCCGGCGGGCATCGGATGCTGCTGGCGCCGCTGGTCCTCGACGACATCGACACCCGCTTCGAGCTCATCGACCTGGAGACGCACGCGGTGCTGCAGCGCTTCTCCTCGACCTCCATGGGTGGGCTCCTCCGGCCGTCGCCGACGCCCTCGGGCTCGCTGCTCGCCAGCGCGACGGGGTCGGGCGCCATCGTCGAGCTGCGCCCCGACGGGCTCAGCCAGCTCCGCCAGACCGCCTGCGATGCCGATCCGGTGGCGTTGTCGAGGAACATGGTGGCCGTCGACGGCCTGGGCACGGTCGGGATCGAGGCGGCGGGGGACATGGCGGTGCGCATGTGGGTGATCGACGAGTGATCGCCCCGGTCGGCGTGCTGCTCCTCGCCACGGGCTGCGTGCCCGACGCGTCCCCCGGGCCCTGCCAGCCGCTGCGCACGGTGCCGATCCGGGATCTGAGCGGGACCTTGGGCACCGAAGAACTCGACGAGGTGCGCCGGCTCTTTGTCGATGCCGGCGCGATGTTTCCGGTGGAGCGCTGCGTCACCGACGTGTTCCTCGACGCCCCCCTCAACGAAGACGAAGACTGGATGGCGGGGGTCTACCAGGATTGGGACCGGTCGATTGGCCTGGACATCGACCTGGGCATCGACTCCTGGGTTGTCCGCCACGAGCTGTGCCACGCCGCCGACTTCGACGCGGGGTGGCTTTCTCTGCAGGCCGCCGACGCGGTCACCAGCGTCAACCTCGTGGGCTGTGCGTGGTGCGACGACTATGAGCTGCGCCTGGTCGAGACCTTCGCCGACAACTGCGCCGATGGCCCGCAGCCCGTCATGCTGCGGCGGCGGCTGGCCAACGCCTTCGGCGACGACGCCGTCGACCTGACGGCCCTCGACGAGCTGTTCAGTGACCGGGTCTTCGCCCATGAAGGCTGGGACGTCGACCCCGGGACGGTATCGGTGGCCTTGCCGGAGGGGGTGCCGCTCATCGATCGCGACACAATCTCTCTGGCGTCCTGGCTACGGGTGGGCGACGGTGGTGACACCTATGCGTTGGTCCACGACGCGCCGGACACCGTCGACCTGGCGTACGCCGCGGGGCTCGATGCCCTCCACGGCCCGACGACCGGCCCGCGGCAGATGCTCGCCCGGGTCGACCCGGTCCAGGGCTTCGTGTCGGTCGCCGGTGGGCGGCCGTGGGCCGGGCGACAGGACATCGCTGACATCATGCTCCGCGACGGGACCCCCGGCCTGGCGGTCGGCCTGGACCTTGACGACGCGCTGGTCACGGCGTGGCTGCTGAGGGAGGGCGCGCCGCAGGAGCTGGCCGTGCCCGACGGCCTGATCCCGCGCACGGTGTCCGGCGGGCGCGTGCTGCTGACCGACGACGGCGCGGGCCCGCTGCGGCTCTACGTGTGGGACCCGGACAGCGGGGCCCTCGACGCTGTGGACCTGCCCGATGACCTGCGCCACGCCGAAGAATTCGTGGTCGCCACCCCCCGCGACGACGGCTGGCTGGTGACGCTGCGCGAACACGGGCGCGGTGTGGCGCTCTGGTTGGAGAGCGACCTGCGGTGGACGCGCCGCGCCACGCTGCCGGGGGCGTGGGAGCTGTACCGGGTGTTCGCGTATGGCGATGGCATGGCCATGCTTGTCTACGACGAGGGCGGGCCGGGGAACCGGAAGGGCTGGGCGACCTGGCAGCCCGACGCCGGCTGGCGGGTCGGCTGGCCGACCAAGCGGGGCGGGGTGGACTCGACCGTGGTCGTCGACGGGGAGCTGTGGCTGGAGTGGTGGACCGAGATCACTGAAGACGATGCGTCAGGCACCAGCTCGTCGGTGGCGACCTTCTACGCCGACCTGGGTGCCCCGTGATCGCGCTGCTCCTGGCGCTGGCCTGCGCCGGGCCGGTGTGCCGCCCCGAGGACCAGACCCTCCCCGAGGACTGGGAGATCAGCGATGAGCTGCGCGGCTCGCAGGGGTGGTGGAACGCCGCCCGCACCTTCGACCTGCTGCAGGGGCTGCCGGTGTGTGCGACGGGCGTCGAGCTGCTGAAGACCGACCCCGACCCCGACCCCGGTGGGCACCTGGTCGCCTGGGATGGGCCCGGCACCCCCTTGCAGATCGGGCCGGGCGACAACTTCGGGCTGCTGCGCGGGCTGTGCCACGCCCGGATGGCGGCCATGGGCTTCAACCCGCTGAGCGACCACAAGGACGACCTGGCAGATCTCACGCTGTGGTCCTGTCCCGGCTGCGGCCTGGACGAGGTGCTGTTCTACGACGAAGCCTGGGCGACCGGCTGTCGAGCCGCCGTCTTCGTCGGCCCCCAGCTCGCAGCGTTGGAGCAGGCACTGTGTCCGGGCACCCGCTCGGACCTCAACAGCTACTACACCGACGCCTTCCCCTGGCGGCCGGGCATCGACGCGCCGCTGCCGGTGCAGGTGCCGCTGTCGGGGGAGCTGCGGGCGGTGCCGCTGAAGGCGGCGGCCAACACATATGGCGGGCCGACGGGCACGCAGGTGCTCGACGGCGACCTGGTCATCCGCGCCCAGCGAAACCACGTCGGCGGGCTGTTGCGGGTCGATCCGGTCGAGGGGGAGGTCGGCTGGTTCCCCATGACCTTCGCCCGCAACACCTGGGTGCGTCTGTACGGTGGAGACGAGGGACCCGTGGCCACCGACCTCGACTTCACGGCAGCGTGGCAGCTCCGGTCCAGCGGCCTCGTGGAGGTGCCATTCCCTTCGCTGTCCGACGATGAGTGGCCGGTGCAGGCCTGGCTGGCGGGAGATCGCTGGTGGATGCTCGTCAGGAGACTCGAGGAGGGACAGCCCCTGTGGCTGGGCACCTGGGACCCGGCGTCTGGCTGGGAGGATCTCGGACTCTGGCCGGAAGGGGCCTACCGCGGCGCGCTCGGAGATGCGGTGATGTGGAGGGCAGCCGGTCGCCACCTCCTCGCCGTGCCGCTGGTGCTCGACGAGATCGACGCCCAGGTGCTCCTCGTCGATCTCGACGAACGGCGGGTCCTCCAGCGCGTCGCTGTGACGGATCTCGGCGGCTTCGAGTGGTTCGTGCCCACTCCGGATGGTTCACTGCTCGTCCAGGACGGCACCTTCATCGCCGAGCTGCGCGCCGATGGGCTCGCGCAGGTCCGGCAGACAGCCTGCGACAGCCAACTCCTCGACATTGACTTGTATACGGTCACCCCGCTTGATGGCGTCGGTGCCGTCGAGGTCTGGGGAGCTGGCGACCACGTGAGTCTCGCCATCTTCTCCGACTGACCGGCCCGCTCACCCGCCCCCGCAGTCCACCCACCCCGCCCACTCCTCGCCGCGCAGGGCCTCGTGTCCGGCCAGCTCCCGCGCGTCGCCCAGCACCGCCGGCGGCGTCCGTCCGAGGCGCTCGGCCAGGACCGCGTCCACCTCGGCCCGCGGCAGCACCGGTCCACGCTGGGGCCACTCGGCGTCGGTGTCGACGGTCAGCCCCTCGGCGTCGACGATCGCCTGGGCTTCCGCCTCGGACACCCCCCACTCCGCAGCCGCCCGGTCGATGGTCGGCAGCAGGAACTCGCGGACGACCAGCTCGCCCCAGGTGTGGACGTCGTGGTCGGCGTAGTCGATGGCCGTGTCCAGCCCGGCCCGCCACGCCTCCAGCTCGGCCTGCCAGCCGTCCACGCGCGCGGCCCAGGCCTCGTAGCTGAGGGCGCCGTCGGTCGAGGGGTTGTCGGGGGAGCCGGTCATCAGGTGGTCTTCGTGGCACCACATGCAATTGCCCGGCTGGCCGGCGGGGACCACGGCGGGGTCGGCCGCGGGCAGCGGCGTGCCGTCGGCGGAGAAGGCCGCGAAGCGCTGCTGGCCGTTGTCCATCAGGTCGAGGGTCTCGAATTCCTCGGCCCGCCAGTGCGGGTCGAGGGGGGCGGACCCCGTGCCGACCAGGAAGCCCAGGGCCTCGACCTCGGCCCCTTCGCCGGGCAGCCAGACGGCGCGCCCGCCGGCGGCGAGCTGCGAGACGACCACGTCGTAGCGGTCGGCATCGACCGGCCCGCGCTGGTCGCGCCACTGGTCGAGGTCGGCGCAGGCGCCGGTGATGGCGTAGTAGTACCAGGGCTCGTGCAGAGTGAGCATGAGCAGCCGGCCGACGTCGACGCTGCCGTGGACGTCCTGCCAGGCGCGTAGCTCGACGAGGGCGTGGGTGAGGGCCGGCAAGGCGCGGTCGGGCAGCCCCAGCAGCGCCGGGTCCAGGGACAGCGTTGCGCCCTGCTCGTCCGTGGAGAGGAGGGTGAGGTGCGCGCCATCGGCGGGCGGCAGGGCGCCGAGCCAGGAGAGATCCCAGTCCAGGCCCCGGCGGAGCCGGTCGCTGTCCAGCCCGTCGCTCGACCAGGTCCATCGCAGGGTCAGCGGGGAGAGGTCGACGTGGGCGGGGGCGTCGCCAGCGCCGGTGTCGTCCGGGCCGCCTGCGCTGTCGAGCGCGGCGCCAGGCGCACGGCAGGCCAGGACCAGGAGCAGGGGGACCACGGAGGCCACGATGCCACGGCCGGACCCTGGTCGCGCCGCCGCCGGCCGCGCCGGGCCCTGGCGGCGGTCTACTCCGCGCTGAGCAGCGTGAGGTCGGCCACCCGCCGGAAGGCTTCGCAGACGGCGCGCAGCAGACCCAGCCGGTTGGCGCGGACGGCCGGGTCCTCGGCCATGACCATCACCTCGTCGAAGAGCCGGTCCACCGGCGCCTTGAGCTGGCTGAGCAGGCGCAGCGCCGTGCCGAAGTCCAGGGCGTCCTCCGCCGCCTCGGCCTGGGGCCCGAGGTCGAGGAGGGCGCGGTGCAGGGCGCGCTCGGCGTCGGCTTCGAAGGCGCCGGCATCGTAGCTGGGGTCGGCGTGGTCCTTGACCAGGCCCAGGGCGCGCTTGAAGGTCGCCTTGACCGGGCCGAAGGCGGGCGTGGCGGCCAGCGCCGCCAGCGCGTCGACCCGGGCGCGCAGGGCCACGGGGTCCCGGTCGCCGCCGCCGGCCAGGACGGCCTCGACCACTTCGGTGTCGAAGCTCTCCTTGAGCAGGGCCTTGAACCGGGCCATCACGAAGTCGCCGAGGTCATCGGCGACAGCGTCGAGCGCGGCCCCCTCGGCCCGCGGTGCCCGCTCCAGGGCCTCGGCGAGCAGCGGCGCCAGCTCGGTGCGCTCCCCCCCCATGAGCAGGAGCTGCAGCAGCCCGATGGCCGCCCGGCGCAGGGCCAGGGGATCGTTGCTGCCCTTGACCCGGATCCCGCAGGCGAAGCAGCCCGCCAGGGTGTCCAGCCGGTCGGCCAGCGCGGCCACACGGCCCGCCGCCGTCGTCGGCAGGGCGTCGCCCGAGAAGCGCGGCAGGTAGTGCTCCTCGATGGCGAGCGGGACATCGCCGGGTTCCCCATCGAAGCCGGCCAGCAGCCGACCGACGTGGCCCTGCAGCTCGGGGAACTCGCCCACCATCTGGGTGGCGAGGTCGGCCTTGCAGAGCGCGCCGGCCCGGCCCGCCTGGTCGGCGTCGGCGGAGAAGCGCGGGGCCAGCGCTGCGGCCAGGGCACCGACGCGCCGCTGCTTGTCGGCCATCGTGCCGCCGCCGCGGATCCAGCGCATGGCGGCGAGGTCGTCGCCGTGGTCCTGCAGCGTCTTCTTGCGGTCGTCGGCGTAGAAGAAGCGGGCGTCGTGGAAGCGGGCGCCGATCACCTTGGCGTTTCCGGTGGCGATGGTGTGCGCAGCGTCGGCGTCGGTGGCGAAGGGGTTGTTGGTGACCGCCAGGAAGTGGTGGTCGAGCTGATCATCGCCCCGCCACAGCGGGAAGACCCGCTGGTGGACGCGCATGGACTCGACCAGGAGGCGCGGCGGCAGGTGGAGCAGCTCCTCGTCAAACGAGCAGGTCACGGTGACCGGCCACTCGACCAGGTCGGCGACCTCGGTGAGCAGGTCTTCGTCGACCTGCAGCTTCGCGCCGGCGGCGTCGGCCGCGGCCTGGAGTTGGGCGCGGATCGTGTCCCTCCGGTTGGCGCGGTCGGGCTCGACGTGGTGGGTGCGGAGCCCCGCCACCCAGGTCGCGGCGTCGCGGACCTCGAAGGGGGCGGGGTCGAGTCGGTGACCGATGGTGGAACGGCCGGTCTGCATGCCGCCGGCCTGCGCGTCGATGACGTCTCCGGCGTACAGGGCGATGACCCCGTGGATGGGCCGGGCCCACCGCAGCGCACCCCGCCCCCAGCGCATGGACATGGGGAAGCGCATGCCACGGATCACGCCGTCGAGGCCCGCCGCCACGAGGTCGGCGGTGCGTTCGCCGCCGGTCTGGATCCGGGCGGCGACCACCGGACCGCGTGGCCCGTCGACGACCTCCAGCGCGCCGACGTCGACGCCCTTGCCGCGAGCAAAGCCGAGTGCGGCCTTGGTGGGCTGGCCGTCGCGGAAGGCGGCGGCGGCGGGCGGCCCCGTCACGAGCTTCTCTTCGGCGGGTCGGCCCTCTGCCACATCGGCGATGGCGACGGCCACGCGGCGTGGCGCGGCCCAGGTGCGGACGGCCCCGTGCGCGACGCCCTTGAGTAGGCCCTCGACCCCCTTGGCGAGCTGGTTGGCGGCGAGCTGGACGAAGCGCGCCGGCAGCTCCTCGCAGCGAACGGCGATGAACAGCTCCTGGCTCATGCGGCACCTCCCTTCGTCGTCGCTGCTTCCTCGGCTACCTCCTCACCCAGCCAGGCCCTGGCCGAGACCAGCGCCATGTCCCGCACCCGGCCGATGAAGCGGGCGCGCTCGGCGACGCTGATGGCGCCGCGGGCGTCGAGCAGGTTGAAGGTGTGGCTGGCCTTCATGCACTGGTCGAAGGCCGGCAGGGCCAGGCCCTTGGTGGCCAGCTTGCGGCACTCGCCCTCGCAGCCGCCGAACCAGGAGAAGAGCAGGTCGGTGTCGGCTTCCTCGAAGTTGTAGCGGGACTGCTCGACCTCGTTGCGGTGGTAGACGTCCCGGTAGGTCAGCGGGCCGTCCGGCGTGTCCACCCACACCAGGTCGAACACGCTGTCGACGCCCTGGATGTACATGGCCAGGCGCTCCAGCCCATAGGTCAGCTCGACCGTGATCGGGTCCAGCTCGTAGCCGGCGCACTGCTGGAAGTAGGTGAACTGGGTGACCTCCATGCCGTCGAGCCAGACCTCCCAGCCGAGCCCCCAGGCACCCAGGGTGGGGCTCTCCCAGTTGTCCTCCACGAAGCGCAGGTCGTGCTTCTTCAGGTCGATGCCCAGCGCCTCCAGGGAGCCGATGTACAGGTCCTGGACGTGCTTCGGGCTGGGCTTGATGACGACCTGGAACTGGTAGTAGTGGCCGAGCCGGTTGGGGTTCTCGCCGTAGCGCGCATCCCCGGGGCGGCGGCAGGGCTGCACGTAGGCGGCCCGCCAGGTTTCGGGACCCAGGCACCGGAGGAAGGTGGCCGGGTGGAAGGTCCCGGCACCGACCTCGGTGTCGAGGGGCTGGAGGATGACGCAGCCCTGGCGGCCCCAGTAGGCCTGTAGCTGCAGGATCAGCTCCTGAAAGGTCATGTCGACTCCGCGCGCAGGCTGCCGCGAGTCGGCGACAGCGGGCGTGCCGGCTAACGCCGGGGCTTCCGTCTGTCACAGCGCAGCGGGTGCCGCGGCGCCGAACGCGTGACCCTCAGCCGCCCTGCACTCGCGCCAGCTCGTCGCGGGTCTTGATTACCGCCGGGTGCACCATGGCGGCCAGCGACCACAAGGCGATGGGCACGCAGAGCAGCAGTGGTGCGGTGGCCCCGCAGCAGACCAGGTCGATGGAGAGGCTGGCGATGCCGATGAGCAGCGGCAGGACGATGTTGCTGCCGATGGCCACCCAGGGCAGCAGGCTCTTCTTCAGGTCCCGCATGCGGCCGGCGCCGATGACGCTGACCGCCCCCAGGGCCGTGCAGGCCACGCCCACGCAGGCCGTCGACGCCAGCGCCGCCGGCCGATCCAGGAAGAAGAGCACCACCGTGAGCAGGGCGTTGAGCAAGCTGACCAGCCCCACCAACACCAGCACGACGGACGCGCCCCGCAGCATGCGCGCCGGGGCGTTGACCTTGTCGCGGGCGACATCGGCGTCCGTCGCCCCACCCGCGCCCGCCCGCCCGGCGACGGCGATCGGGCCGGCCGGCATGGCACCGGCGTTGGCCACGGGCGCGGCGGCGCCCGGCGGTGGAGGAGCGCTGGTCGCGCCGATCCACCAGCCCTCTGCCGGGCCGGAGTCCAGGGAGCGGCGGGTGCGGATCATCTCGTCGAGGAAGCGGTTGAGGCCCGCCGAGCAGGGTTCCCCCTCGATCTCCGGCAGCCCCTTGCGTTGGGCCCAGGACAGCTCTCCGCCACCGAGCCGCCACTGCACGAACTGCTGGACGTAGCCGCCCACGCCCTGGTGGACGTAGCCCGCCGCGTACAGCGGGTTGTCGGGGTCGAACGGGAATTCCGCGAGGTAGTTCGCTTCCGCGCAGCGGACCGCCACGGTCCACTGGCCGTCCTTGCGGTACAACCGCGCCGTGAAGTCGTAGACACCGTCTTCGTGGCAGGCCTGCCCGCCGGTCACCGCCGGCACCAGCAGGTGGATGCCGTCGCGGCCCGTCGTGTCCCGGAAGCGCGCCAGCTCCAGGCCACCGTGGCGTCCGGGCGGCACACGCCCGCCCAGCGGCGTCACGTCGGGCCAGCCGTACTCGATGAGTCCCCGGATCAACCAGGCGTGCGGTTCGTCGAAGCTGGCGAGGGCGAAGTTGCTACCGGCCACGGACTGCCTGCCTCCTGCGTAACCCTGGGACGCCACGCCCTGCGGCGTACCCGTCGGTGGCGCGCCGCACCCTTAGCGTGCGCCTCAGACACGTGCCCCCCGGCCGCGGGCGACGAGGTCGGCGCAGCCAGGGGGCGAGAGGTTCGAGCGGACGGTCGCTCAGTCCTTGAAGACGGCGTTGAGGAAGTCGAGGCCGTTTTCGTTTTCGCCGATGGCCTGGCCGGACTGGAGCTTCTGGCCGAGCAGGTAGGCGTCGTAGGCTGTGATGATCGGGATGATCATGCCGATGCCGACGCAGGCGAGGACCACGGTGGCCACGATCGAGATGATGCCCTTCTTCTTCTGGCCCATGAGGATGTAGCCGACGCCACCCCAAAGGAAGAAGTTGAGCAGGGCAACCACGACCGGGTTGGTGTCAGGCTTCTGGATCATCTCACCCATGTCGGTGTACTCCGGTGTAGAGGTGTCGGCGTGTCCGTCGGGACCTGCGGGACTGGGGAACACCCCGGGGATCGCCCGCCATTCGGACCGCGCAAAGCTACGTCAGGCGGCGTCGCTGCGCAAGTTTCGCCTTGTCTGCGCCACGCGGCACGCCGCCACACCCCGCGCAGGACCCGCTCAGGGGACTTCGACCCAGGCCGGGTACATGGGCACGATCCCGTCGGTGGGTGTCAGCGCGATGTACCAGGTCGACAGCGCCACGTCGGGCGTGAAGTCGTAGGCCACCTCGATGCTGACGGGGCCCTCGGGGGCGCCGAAGACGGCGAAGCGGCCGGTGTTGCCCGTGCGGGTGCCGTCGGGCAGGCTGTTGCCGTCGTCGTCGAGGTAGCAGGCGCTGGTGGCGTTGTCGTCGGCGTCGTAGACCGTGATCCACGCCGTCGTGATCGTCGGCAGCTCTTCGGGGGCGGCGTCGACGCCCAGGTAGGGCCGCACCTCCCCCTCGATGATGGGGCCGGGCTCGTCGACGCGGGGGCAGGCCGAAAAGTCGGCGCGCAGCTCGTCGATCTCCCACGGCGCGCGCATGTACAGCGTCCCCTCCTCGGCGCTGACGTCGCTGGAGCCAGCGATGCCGGTGAACGAGGTCGGGACGTGGTCGGCGTCGTCGAAGACCACGAAGAAGGCGCTGCTGGCCGGCACGCCGATGGAGAAGCTGCCGTCATCGGCCGTGCTGCCCTCGGACCAGGGCTCGTTCAGCGGCGTCGACACCGTCATGGTGGCGCCACCGAGGGTCCCCCCGTTCCGTTCGTCGAGGAGGGTTCCGGTGAGCGTCACCTCTTCCGGCAGGGTCCAGCAGCCGGTCGAGAGAAGGGCGAGGAGGCTGAGGGGGAGGGCGTGCCGTCGCATACGGGCTCACGGGATGGGGAGGGGAGGGCCGCAGGCGTGGTGCGGCGCGGATCCATGGTTGCCGACCAGCCGGCGCTTCGCAGCTATCCAGTCGTGCCGAGCGCCAGGAAGAAGGCCGCCAGCAGGTCGCCGCCCCGGGCCGGCCAGGTCTCGGTCAGGCCGGTGCCGTCCGCCGCCGACACGGTCAGCGTGACGGTACCCGGAAGCAGATCCGGCGCCAGCACGTAGTCGATGGGTCCGGCGCCGGCATCGATGAGCAGGCCGTCTTCGTCCACGGCCAGCAAGGCCACCGGGCGCTCGCCGCTGCTGTCGGTGACGGTGACGGTGGCGCCGGCCCAGGCGTCGGGGTCGAGCGGCGAGCCCCACAGGTGGGCCACTTCTCCGTCGGCGAGGTCCGCCGGTGAGAAGCCCTGCCAGCCGTCGATGGCCGCGAACATGTCGGCCGCCGTGGTGTCGGCCACGGCGAACAGCCCCCCGCTGAGCCAGTAGGCGGGGCCGGTCGGGGTGCGCGAGCGCCACACGGTGGGCACCTCGCTGCCGCCGTCGACGCGCAGCGCCACGTCGGTGTCCACCGGCAGGGTGATCGACCAGTAGCCGGGGTTGGCGTCGGACTGGGTACCGTCGGCGAGCGTGACGTCGTCGAGGTCGACGGCCTGCAGCGTGCCGTACTCCAGCAGCGGCGTGTCGGTGCTCGGCAGGTCGGCGTAGACCCAGCCCGACCACAGCGCGCTGGTCGCCGCCGTCCGCTGTTCTTCGAGCAGCGTGCAGCCGGCCAGGACGAGGAGAAGGGGCAGCATCGTCCCAGAGGTTATCCCGCCGCGCCCTCAGGTCGGCGCCAGCGACTCCTCCAGCGACCGCAGCAGCGTCTTCGACTTGAGCCCGCGGCGCAGGTGCGCTTCGACCATGGCGGACAGCGCCCAGGACGGGCCGGGAGGCAGGTCCCGGTCGACCAGCGCGCGCAGCGGTGTGCGGCGGGCGTCTTCCACCGCGGCGCACCAGGTCTCGCTCACCCGGATCCCCTCCGGGCCGCAGGTGCTGTGCAGCACGCCCCCGCGGAGGGGCGCGAAGCTGACCTCGCCGGCCCCGTCGACGCTGCCGGCCTCCTCTCCGCAGGCCACGCAGGCCCGCAGGCTCGGTGTGAGCCCGGCAAAGGTCAGCGCCTTGGCTTCCAACCCGGCGCGGAAGGCGGATCCCGGCGGCCCCGTCATCGCGTCGATGAGCAGTGCGGCCATCTCCAGCAGGCCGAACAGCTTGGGTTCGGGGTGCTCCTGGCGGGCGAGGCTGCTGCACAGCTCGACGGCGTAGGCCAGCAGCGACAGCCGGTGCAGGTCCTGGCGGGCGCCGCTGCGCCCCTCCAGCAGCGTGGCCACGTCGAGCACCCACAGCTCTCCGCGCCCCGGGCGCAGCGAGGCCGCGATCAGCGCGCCGCTGTCCATGGCCCCGGCGAAGCGCTTGCGGCTGCCCCGGGCGCCACGTGCCACCGCCGAGACGCGCCCCAGGTCGGCCGTGAGCAGGCGCAGGATCCGGTCCCGCTCTCCCAGGTCGACGTGCCCCACGACGATGGCGCGGAGCTGGCGGGCGGGTGGACGGCCGGCCCGGGCCACTCAGATCATCGGTGGCATGTGCATGATCACGCTGGCCAGGCTGAAGAAGAGCGTCAGCCCGATCATGTCGATGCTCGTCGTGACGAAGGGCCCGGTGGCGACCGCGGGATCCACGCCGAGCCGCTGCATGGCCAGGGGCACCAAGGTCCCGACGGTAGCCGCGACGGTGAGCTGGACCACGCCCGAGCCGGCGATCGCCAGCCCCATGCGTGGGTCGCCGTAGCGCAGCGCGGCGAAGCCCCCGAGCACCAGGGCGAAGAACACGCCCATGGTCAGGCCCACACCGGCTTCGCGGCGCAGCAGCGCGAAGGTCCCGCCGGTGCCGACGCGGTCGAGCGCGATGTTGCGCACCGTGATGGTCGCGGCCTGGATCCCGACGTTTCCGCCCATGCCGATCATGACGGGCACGAAGGCCGCCAGGACGACCAGCGTGGGGAAGCCCTCCTGGAAGTCGTTGAAGATCTCCGACATGACCATGCCGCCGGCCAGGGTGACGACCAGCCAGGGCAGGCGCTTGCGCGTGCTCTGGAAGACCCCGCCGGACAGCGCGTCGATGTCTTCGCCGACACCGGCCATCAGCATCATGTCTTCGGCGGCTTCTTCCCGGATGACGTCGACCACGTCGTCGATGGTCACGATACCGAGCAGCTTGCGGTGTTCATCGACGACCGGCAGCGCCAGGAGGTCGTAGCGGCTGACCTGGCGGGCCACTTCTTCCTGGTCGGTGTCGGGGGTCACCGCGATGACGTCGGTGGCCATGATGTCTTTGAGCGGCGTGCTGGGCGAGTGCGTCAGCAGCGCCCGCAGCGAGGTCACGCCCACGAGCTGGCCCGAGTCGTTCTCTACGTAGATGTAGAAGATCATCTCGAGGTCTTCCTGCTGTTCGTGCAGGGCCGAGATGGCTTCGCGGCAGGTCGTGCTCTCTCCCAGGCGGAAGGCGACCGGCTGCATGATGCCGCCAGCCGAGTCTTCGGGCCACGCCAGGATGTCCTCGACGAACTCCTTGTCTTCGCCCTCGATCGCCGCCATGACGCGCGCGCCCAGCTCTTCGGGCAGCCGGGCGATGACGTCGGCTTCGTCGTCGACCTCCATCAGGTCGAGGAGGTCGACGAGGCGCCGGAAGGGGAGGTGATCGACCAGGACCGTCAGGTCGTTGTTGTCGACCCGGGTCAGGACCTCGGCCGCCACTTCGTCGTCGGCGATCTTGTCGAAGACGAGCTTGACCTGGGCGGGGACCAGGTGCTGCATGGCCACGGCGATGTCTTCGGCGCGGCTCTTCTCCACCGTCCGAGCCAGCGCCGACGTCGCCCCGCGTCGCGCGAGGCGGCGGATCGCTTCGACGAGCTGGTGGATCTCGGCCATGCGGCCCTCGGCGTGGCGCCCCCGGCGGCCGGGGGGCGGGTGCAGCGTCCGGTCACTCGTCGCGGAGGAAGACCAGCCGGCGCGGATGGGAGAGGTTTCCCAGGGGTTCGACGCGCTGCCCGTCGTAGGCGATGGCCAGCCGCGTCAGGTCCGACACGTCGACTGCTATCTCGTCAGCGCCGAGGAAGTCGTGTTCGTCGCCGGGCTCCAGCCACTCGCTGAGCGCGGGCTCCCCGTCGAGCTCGACCCTGACGTGCACGCGTTCGTGCGCCCGCAGGTGGACCCGCATCTGGGGGACGGGAGGAGCGGCGAGCGCCACGCCGGCGGCTGGCTCGGGCGCGTCGAGGTCCACGTCAGGCGGGGGCGTCTGGTCGTCGGCCGCGGCGAGCTCTGCTGCTGTCGGTGGGTCGGCGGAGACCACCGCCGGGGTCGCCGCGGACTCCGCGGCCCGGTCGACCAGGCCCGAGAGCAGCTTCATGGTCAGGACCAGGGCCAGCGTGACCAGGAAGCCGGCGAGGACCAGGCGGATCACCGGCACGCTGTCGTACTGCCGCGTGATGGTGCGGCTACGTTCCGTGGCTTCGTGCTCCAGCGTGGGTTCGTCGGGGAGCGCGGCGGCGTCGACATCGCGGGCGGATCGCGCGTCGGCGTCCGGGGCCCGGGCCGTGTCGGTGTCGCGGGCGAGGTGCGCGTCCACGCCGACCTTCCTCGGCGCGATGGGGCGGGGGCGCACGCTGATCGTCGCCTGGGGAGGCAGGCCCAGGAAGGCGAGGTACTGGCGCTGGTAGCTGTCGAAGAAGGGGCCGCGCGGCAGCCCCTCGGTGCGGCCGGTCTCCAGCGCGTCGAGGTAGCGGCGGGGGATCCGGCTGCGCCGCGACACGTCGTCGAGGCTCAGTCCCCGCCGCTGGCGTTCCTGGCGCAGGTCGACGGGGTTCATGGGCAGTCCGAGGCCTGCAGGTCACGGGCGGACTCGTACAGCTCGCTGCCGGGGTCCACGGACTCCACCAGTCCGGCGAGGTAGGTGCAGGCGGCCTGCCGATCGCCCTTCTTCAGCAGCAGCTTGGCGGCCTGGAAGCTGGCCCCGGGGGCGACGTCGCCGCACAGTTCGACGGACTTTTCATAGGACGCCAGGGCGGCGTCGAGCTTGTCCTGGGCTTCGTAGACCATGGCCCGCTCGAAGTGCGCGTTGCACAGGGCGGGGGTGCGCCGGATGGCGTCGTCGAGCGCCACCAGCGCGTCGTCGTAGCGCCCGAGCTGGTAGTAGGCGTTGCCGAGGTTGGTCAGCAGCAGCGCCGGCTTGCGATACTCCAGGTCCTTGCGCGCCGCAAGGAAGTGCTCGACCGCTTCTTCGTGGCGGCCCTGCTGCATCAGCATCAGGCCGTAGTTGTTGTTGATCTCGGCCTTCTCGGGTTCCAGCTTGACCCCCTTGTCGAAGGCCTTCTCGCTCTGGTCGAGGTCGCCCTGGGCCCAGTAGGCCAGCCCGAGGTGATCCCAGGCCTGCCAGTTGCGCGGGTCCTTGCTGACGGCTTCCTGCAGCACCTCGAGCGCCGCGGCCGAGTTGCCCTCCTTGAGGTAGGCGGCCCCGAGGTCCGCCCGTGCCTGGGCCTGCTTCTGCCGGTCCGGGGTGATGCAGGAGGCCAGCATCAGCGACATGGTCAGGAGCAGGCAGCGGGTCATGGTGGCGCCCGGGGGGAGGGAGTTGGGAGGGGCGGTGCGGCGGCGGGGGAGGGGCTCAGGACTCGAAGTAGCGGCCGACGAGCGGGGCGAGGGCTTCGCGGCGGTCCGAGGGGATGCGGTCGCGGGCCGTCATGATGGCATGTTCCATTGCGCCCAGCGTTGGAGCGGGGCCCGCGTGGGCGGCGATGCGCGGGGCGACGGCCTTGATGATCGCGCGCGCCGTCGCGACGTTGGCCTGGATCACGGCGATGACCGACGCGACGGTGACGTCGTCGTGGCCGTCGTGCCAGCAGTCGTAGTCCGTCGACATGGCGACGGTGGCGTACGAGATCTCGGCTTCGCGAGCGAGCTTGGCTTCGGTGAGGTTGGTCATGCCGATGACCTGGGCGCCCCACGACCGGTACAGGTTGCTCTCGGCGCGGGTGGAGAACTGCGGGCCCTCCATGCAGACGTAGGTCCCGCCGTCGTGGACGGTGGCGCCGGCTTCCCGCGCGGCGTCGAGCAGGTAGCCGCGCAGCGTCCCGCAGACGGGGTCGGCGAAGCCGACGTGGCCGACGATGCCCCCCTCGAAGAAGGTGCAGGGCCGCACGCCCTTCGTGCGGTCGATGAACTGGTCGATGATGACCATGTGGCCGGGGACGATCTCTTCCCGCAGGGAGCCCACCGCCGAGATGCTGACGATCCAGTCGACGCCGAGCGACTTCAGGGCCCAGATGTTGGCCCGGTAGGGGACCTCGCTGGGGTTGAACACGTGGCCCCGGCCGTGGCGCGGCAGGAAGCAGAGCTCGACGTCCCGCCCGTCCTGGCTGCGCACGCCCTGCAGGCGGCCGATGATGACGGCGTCGCTGGGCCGGCCGAAGGGCGTCTGCACCTCCTGCTCGCGCAGATCGGTCAGGCCGTCGATGTCGTAGAGACCGCTGCCGCCGATGACGCCGATGCGGAAGGGGGTGCTGTCGCTGCTCATGGAGTCTCCTGAGGGGAGGGGGAGGGGGCGGGCCCCGGAGTCGATGGTCGTTTCAGGCATGGCGCGGGGCGCGGGACGGCGCCGCCGGCGTCCGGCAGAGCGTTCAGGCGGAGGATTCTGCCACAGCCCCGGGCGCTTCGAGCAGCTCCCCGCCGCCATCGTCCAGGCGCCGGTTGATGCCGCGCCGGGCAGCGTCGAGCTGCATGGCCCGCCACGCTGCGGCTTCGGCCGTGGCGGCCTGCTCGGCCGTCGCCGCCGGCGCGCGTACGTCGGAGCCGCGGAGCTGGCGGGCGAGGTGCTCGGCACCGCCGAGCTGGCCGCAGGCCGCCGAGATGTCCCGCCCCCGCGTCCGCCGGACCGAGGTGTGGAAGCCACGCTGGACCAGGTGGTCCTGGAAGCGCCACACGCTGAGGTCGCTGGGGCGCCGCAGGTCGCGGTCGGGGTTCTCGTTGTACGGGATGAGGTTGATCTTGCAGCGCATGCCTTCCATGAGATCACCCAGGCGGCGGGCGTCTTCCATGGCATCGTTGAAGCCCCTGAGCATCACGTATTCAAAGGTGATGCGCTTGCCCGAGGGCAGTGGCACGCGGCGGCGGACGTCGAGCAGGTCGGCGATGGGCCAGCGGCGGGTGATCGGCATGACCGCCCGGCGCTGCTCGTCGGTCGTGGCGTTGAGGCTGACGGCGAGGTTGACCGGCAGCTCGGTCATCAGCCGCTCGATCGCCGGCACCAGGCCCACCGTGGACACCGTGATCTTGCGGTGGCTCATGTTGAGCGCGTCGCCGTGCAGCATGTTGCGCAGCGCCACCAGCAGGTTGTCGAGGTTGTGCAGCGGTTCGCCCATGCCCATGAGCACGACGTTGGTGATGCGCCGATCCGCCCCGATGTCGGCCTGCACCTGCTGGAGCTGCAGGGCGATCTCGCTGGGCGCCATGTGGCGCTTGAGCCCCAGGTCCCCCGTCAGGCAGAAGGAGCAGGCCATCGCGCAGCCCACCTGGCTGCTCGCGCACAGCGTCAGGCGTCGCCCGCCGGGGTGGTCTTCGTCGGGGATGAGGACGCTCTCGACGATGGCGCCGTCGGCGAGGCGCCACAGGTACTTGAGCGTGCCGTCTTCGCTGTCGAGGCGGGCGATGCAGGTCAGGGTCGGGATGTAGGCGCGCCGTGCCAGCTCGGCGCGGGCCACCTTGGAGATGGTGTCGACATCGTGGAAGTCGGTCACCCCGCGCTGCCACATGGCCTTGTAGACCTGCCGGGCGCGGTGCTCCTCCTTGCCGATGCCCGCGCACAGGCGCACCAGGCCGTGCAGGTCGACGCTGCGGGCGTCGACGCGGCCGTCGGGCAGGGTCGTCTCGGCGGCGAGACCCATCGGTCCTCCGGTCCCGTGCTGGGACCACCGCGTCTGCTAACCCTGAACGGCGCACGGGTGTTACTCGGGAGCGGCTCGTGCCGGGAGGAGCCCATGAGCCTGCAGTCGGTCCTCGACCAGGTCCCCTTCGTCGCCCACCTCGGCGTGCAGGTCGAAGACTATGCGCCGGGACGGGCGGTGCTGTCGCTGCCGCTGGCGGTCGAGCTGCGCAACCACGTGGGCTCCGTCCACGCCGGCGCGCTCTTCTCGCTGGCCGAGACCGCCGCCAGCGCCGCGTCGGCTACCCACCCGCGCCTCGCCGGCCTGCGGCTGCTCGCCCGGTCCCTGGAGATCCGGTACAAGAAGCCCGTCCGCGGCGGCGTCACCGCCCACGCTGAGATCACGCCCGAGATGGCCGAAGCCGTCATCGCCGGCATCGCGGCCGCCGGCAAGCACGACCTCGTCGTGCCCGTGGAGCTGTTCGACGGCCACGGCAACAGCGTCGCCGTCGTCCGCGGGATCTACAGCTTTCGCCCGCGGGGGTGAGGCGGGCCGGGGCGCTCCCGGACGGGTTCGCCCCCCCCCTGCGGCAGGCTGGCGCCTCCCCACGGTGCCACCTGGGCCTATGATCCCCTCGTGCAACGGACCCCAGCCGCGCCGCACCTCGACGACATCGACCTCCCGGTCGGGTGGGTCCGTGCGCGCGTCGCCGCCCGCCGCCAGTGGCGGCCGGGGCTGGTCAGCCTGACCCTCGACGACCTCCCGCTGTCCAGCCCGGCGCACGACTTCGTCCCCGGGCAGGCGTTCTCGCTGGGGCTGCCCGACGCCGACGGCCACCTCATCAGCCGCCCCTACTGCGCCTGCAGCACGCCCGGGGCGCCGCTGCAGTTCTTCGTCGTGATGGTGCCCGACGGCTCGCTCTCGCCCCGCCTCGTCTCGCTGGAGCCGGGCTCGCTGGTGGCGCTGCGGCCCGAAGCCGAGGGCGACTTCACCCTCGCGGCGGTCCCCGACGCCCCGCACCTGTGGCTCATCGCGACCGGCACCGGCCTGGCCCCCTTCATGTCCATGCTCCACACCGCGGAACCCTGGCACCGCTTCGAGCGCATCGTGCTGGTGCACGCGGTGCGCGAGGCCACCGACCTGGCCTGCCGCGAAGAGCTGGCAGCCCTCGAGCCCGATCTGCGCTGGGTGCCCGTGGTCAGCCGCGAGGACGAACGGCTACGGCTGCCGGCGACCGACGACGATCACGTCCGCACCCTGCTCCACGGCCGGGTCACGACCCTGCTGCAGCAGGGCGCACTGGAAGCCGCCGCCGGGCTGCGGCTCACCCCGGACGCAAGCCAGGTCCTGCTCTGCGGCAACCCCGGCATGGTCACCGGCATGACCGAGCTGCTGGCTGAGCGGGGGCTGCGCGCCGACCGCCCCGGTCAGCCGGGCCAGGTGCGCGGGCTGTCGTTCTGGTAGGCGCGGACTACCCGCCGACCAGGTGCAGGCGCTTGCCCTGGACCTGCAGCTCTTCCCGCCACAGGCGCTGCTCCCAGCTTCGGCCCGGCCGCTGGTCGAAGACCAGCATCCAGCCCTCGTCCAGCCCGAGCTGGTCGAGGTAGCCGCAGAGCTGGGCGATGCCCTCCTCCCGCACCGTCTCCAGCGGGACGTGTGCCGGCGGCACCCGCTTCAGCTCGATGACGAAGCGGTCCGGCCCGTACTCCACCAGGAGGTCCAGCCGGCCCCGGCCGCTGGCGTACTCCCGCGTGACCCGCCCACCACCATTGACGACCCGCTGCAGGAAGCCCATGAAGGAGAGGTGGGCCGCGGCTTCCCGCCAGCCGGCGTTGGCTTCGTCGATCAGCAGGTCCCCATGCCGGCGCCACCAGGCGACGAAGGCGTCGACGAGGGCGGGCATGTCCAGGCGCCCATCGTCCGTCCGCCAGGGCCACCAGGGGGTCGGCAGGACGTCCTGACGCGCCTGCGTCAGCGCGCGGGCCAGCACCTCGCGGTACATCGGGTTCGATGGTTGGAATCCACCGGGCGTCCGCGTGATCAGCCCCAGGTCGATGGCGTAGTCGATGTCGTCCGTGTCGTCCGTGGGCGGCTGCTCCCCCAGCAGGATGGGCCGTACGATGCGCGCCACGCGGGCTTCGTCCAGCCGGCGGGCGAGGTTGTCGAGGTGCGTGGTGCGAGAGAGCACCAGCGCTTCCTTGGCGCGATCGATGTCGTCGGCGGTGATGGGCGTGGGAACGGGGACGGGGTCGCGCCGCGTCAGGTGGTAGGCCAGCGCGTTGACGAGGAAGGGCTGGCCTCGCGTCCAGAACCAGGCCCGGGTGACCGCGCTGTCGGTGAAGGCTTGACCCGTGTCGGCGGTGTGCTGCGCGTAGAGTTCGCCGACCTCGTCCCGGGTGAAGTTGCGCAGGGTCAGCGACTCGGCCTTGATGTTGAACGGGCTGCCGGGGTTGGGCGGGACGCCGTCCTTGGCCTTCACCAGGTAGTCCTTGAGATCGCGGAGGCCGATGAGGACGACGCTGGAGGGGAAAGCGGCCGGACGGTCGTTGAAGCCCGCGCGGAGCTGGGCGAGGAAGTTCACCATCGCGTCGCCCTCGATGGTGTCCACCTCGTCGAGCATCAAGACCACGGGCCGCGGGTGCTGGGACATGGCCCACCGGCGGAGGAACTGTCCCAGGCGCGTGCCCACCTCGGAGCCGATCTCGGCCAGGTCCGGTGGACGTTGCTCGGGCGGGAGCACCACCTCTGCAGCGTCGAAGATCGCCCGCAGCCAGCGCGGTTCCACGTCGGCCACGGCGGGGGTCTGGCGGCTGGTTTCGAGGGAGACGTGGACGGCGGCGGTGCCCTGCGCCCGCAGATCTTCGGCCAGGGCGCGCATGGACGTGGTCTTGCCGGTCTGACGTGCCGCGTGGAGGACGAAGTAGCGCCGCTCGGCGACGAGGCGGTGAACCTCCGGCAGGCGGATGCTTGCCGGGAGCATGTAGTGGTCTTCCCGTCGGCAAGGGCCGGTGGTGTTGAAGAAGCGGCGAGAGAGGGGCTGCATCATGTGGTGGCTAACCGAAGGCCACGCTGCGAGGGTAGCGCCGCCGCGCTCGGGCCCCTCACCCCCGCCGCACCCCCCGGTTCCGCAGCACCATCAGGAAGGCGAGTCCCCCCAGCATGCCGCCGAGCAGGTAGAACAGCAGGCTGATGACGGGCACGCCCCAGGGGTGGAAGGGGTCGGCGAACAGGGCGACGGTGCCGCAGGCGAAGGCGCCGATGCTCATGGCGGCCAGGAGGGCGCGGTTCGTGCGCCGGTCGGCGGCGGCGATCTTCTGCGCCAGGTCCGGATCCTGGACCTGTACCCGCAGGCGCTGGGCTTCGAGGTCGTCGAGGAGCTGGGAGACGGAGCCGGGCAGGCGCCGGGCGAGGCTGCCGAGCGTCAGCGAGCTGTAGAGCAGCTCCTGGCGGAGGCGTTCCTCTGAGAGCTGCTGGCGGAGGAAGCGGCGGATGTAGGGTTCGGCCGCCTGGATGGGGTCCACTTCGTCGATCAGGCTCTTGGCCAGGCCCTCGCTGGTGACGATGGCCTTGAAGAACATCGTGTAGGCCGAGGGGATGCGGGCGCCGCGGCGGGCGGCACGACCGGCCAGCTCGACGACGTAGGGCCCCATGCGCAGCTCGCGGATGCTGCTGCCCGACCAGTACTTGTCCATCAACGCGACCGTGTCGCGCTCCACCGCACGGTAGTCGACCCGCTCCTCCTTGATGGAGACGTCGTAGAAGATGCGGGCGACGGTGCGGTAGTCGCCCCGCTGCAGGGCGAAGATGACCTGGATGACGTTCTCGCGCATCTCCTGGGTCAGCCGCCCGACCATGCCGAAGTCCAGCAGGCCCAGCCGCCCGTCGGGCAGCACGATGACGTTGCCGGGGTGCAGGTCACCGTGGAAGAAGCCGTGCTCGAAGAGCATGTCGTAGGCGACCTGCAGGTACTTCCCCCCGACCTCGGCCATGTCGAAGCCGGCCGCCCGAGCCTGGCGGATCTTGGTGCCGTCGAGGAACTCCATGCACAGCACGCGGCGGGTGCTCAGATCCTGGACGATGTCGGGGATGTGGACGAGGTCCGGCTTGTCGGCGAAGTTGCGGGCGATGCGGCGGGCGTTGTCGGCTTCTTCTTCGAAGTCCAGCTCTGAGAAGATACTGCGCTCGAATTCGTCGAGGACGCCGATGGGGTCGAAGGCCCGGACCTCGGGGTACTCGTGCAGGGCGCGGCGGGCGAGGAACTCGAGGATGTGGATGTCGGCGAGGATCTTCTTGGCGATGCCGCGCCGCTGGACCTTGAACACGACGTCGCGGCCATCGGGGAGGGTCGCTCGGTGGACCTGGGCGACGCTGGCCGTGGCCAGCGGCTCTTCGTGCAGGACCGCCACCCGGTCGCGCCAGCCCGGCCCCAGCTCGTGCTCCAGGGTGCCCTCCACCTCGGCGAAGGGGACGGGGGTCACCTGGTCCTGGAGCTGCTCCAGCACGGCGATGTACTCGGGGGGCAGCACGTCGGGGCGGGTCGACATGACCTGCCCGAGCTTGACGAAGGTGGGGCCCAGCTCCTGGATGGCGGCCAGCACCCGGTCTGGCGTGGACTGGTAGCTGCGGGGGACCAGCGCTGCGGTGTTCAGCCCGGGGATGTCGACGCCGGCGACGAGCATGCCGAGCCCGTGGCGGACCAGGACGGTCGCGACCTCCTGCAGGCGGCTGAGATCGCGGACCCGGGCCCGGAGGTCGGCCATGGTCTCGACGACGGGGCGGACGAAGCGCATGCCGCCCTGCTAAGCCGTCTGCCGGTGCCGCGCGCGGGGGGCGCGCGCTGCCCCGGAAGACGTTGTCAGAACCAGGGCACCCAGTCGACCGGGTCGTAGACCCGGGCCGCGAAGAAGTAGGAGGGGTCGAGATCGCTGCCGCCGGACCCGAAGTACTCTTCGTTGTAGGCGATGCCGTCGGTGCTGCCCTGGCTGGACCAGTAGCGCAGGCCGATGATGCGGTCGTCGTCGTCGCGTTCCCAGTCGATGAAGATGAAGGTGTGGCCCGACCCCGAGTAGCGCCAGATCTGGACGTAGTCGCCGGGGCGGACGTCCTCGAGGTTCGTGATCCGCTCCCCGATGCCGTAGTTCTCGATGGCGATTCCTACACCATCCCCCCACAGCTCGCGGACGTACCAGTCCGTCCGGAAGTCGTAGAGGTCGTCGACCGTCATGCCGTTGATGGTGCCGTCGCCTGCGGTGTCTCCGTCCAGGCCCTGCCAGGCCCGCATGAAGGTCTCCCAGGTGATCCCGCTGCAGTAGCTGCGGTGTTCGGGATCGCCCTCGGCGACCAGCTCGCCGCGGTACCAGATGTCCTGCGTCGTGCCGGCCCAGTCGCTGTCGCTGGGCCAGTAGTAGCCGTAGGATCCGTCGGTCGGGTAGGTCGCGACGACGTCGAGGACGCGCTGGTTGAAGCTGCTCTCCAGCGGGTCGGTGCCGGCGTCCACCGTCAGGGTGATCGTGTCGGTGGCGACGACTTCGCCGCCGGACAGGCCGTGGGCTTCGATGTCGCGGGAAAAGCCCGTGCCGGAGAATTCGTAGGTGAGGAGGTCGCCGGGGACGACGGTGCCGAGGCTCCAGCCGTCGGCGAGCAGTTCCACCTCTTCCACCGTGTCGGAGGCGTCGACCACGAAGTTGACGGGGTTGGGCACGGTCGCCCCGTCGCCGGGGCTCTGGATGGTGACCCAGGCGGCGTCGGTGGTGGAGACCCGGACGTTGATGGTGTAGCGGGACAGCTCGGCGCCGCTGTCGTCGAGGCCGACGAGCGACAGCTCGTAGCGATCGTCGACGATGTCGACGACGAATTCGCCCTGGCCGTCATCGGGGACCACGGTCATGTCGACCAGCGTGCCGTACTGGTTGTCGAGGCGGACGCTGGCGACGTCGGCGCCGGCGTCGAAGTCGACGATCAGCGGGCTGGTCGTGGTCTCGCCATTGGCGGGGCTGAGGATGCGTACGTCGGTGTCCTTTGCGAAGCCGTCCGCGGGCTTGTCGGAGCCGCTGGGGGTGGCGTCGCCGCAGGCCAGCAGGGTCAGCAGCAGGGGCAGCAGGGACATCGCTTCTCCGGTGGGCCGCCTGGTGCGTAACGCACTTCGCACCCCGCACCACGCCGCGACACCACGGTCGACGAGATCCTCTATGCTCCGGCCAACCCGAGGTCCGTCATGCTCGCCCCCCTCCTCCTGCCGCTGCTCGCCCTGGCCTGCGGCACCGACGCCCCAGCGACCGGGGACTCCGGCGCCGCCGCCGCTGCTCCTCCGCTGGACATGCCCCTCGTCGAAGACGGGGTGACCTACGCGGGCGCCGCCCTCCTCGACATCACGCCGACCATCCGTGAGACCTTCGACGACCTCGACGGTGACCACACCTTCCAGGGCTGCCTCGACGACCCCGACGGCAGCGTCTGCGACGGAGAACCCTTCGACGACGTCGACGGCGACGGCTGGTTCGACGCCACCTGGATCGGCGGCTTCGGACCGCTGCGCCCGGCGACCTCCGTGCACGATCCCATCTACGCCCGGGCGCTCGTGCTGGCGCGGGACGGCGAGTACATCGCCTTCGTGACCCTCGACTTCGTCGGCCTGGGCTCGCCGCGCATCCACGAGGCAAGGGACCGGCTGGTGGCGACCGAGGGCTTCGATCCCGACCGGCTCATCGTCAGCTCCTCGCACAACCACCAGGGGCCCGACACAATGGGGCTGTGGGGCAACCCCTACAACTTCGTCGACCCCGTCAGCGGCATCGACCCCGAGTACCAGGACGCCATCCCCGACGCCATCGAGCAGGTCGTGCGCGACGCCGCCGCGGCCATGGTGCCGGTCGATCTCACGCTCGGCCAGGTCGCCATGCGGGACCGCTCGCCGTGGCTCAACGGTTCGGACTGGGGCGGCAAGAATCCCGTCGCGAAGATGCACGGCATGATCTATGACGGTCGCGATCCGGTCATCATCAGCGATCAGCTCACGGTGCTGCAGGGCCGGGACGCCGACGACCAGGTGGTGTTCACCCTGACGAACTGGTCGGGCCACCCCGAGGTCCGCGACAGCAACAACAACGAGATCTCCAGCGACTGGGTCGGGGAGACACGTCGGGTCCTCGAGGAACACTACGGTGGCATCGCGCTGCACATGCCGGAGTGCCTCGGGGGCATGCAGTCCGCGCTGAACGGGGACCTGCCGCTGGTGACCACAGACGGAACCCACGTCTACCAGCAGTGCACGGCCGACGCGGTGGCCGACCCCGCGGACGGGGGCTGCTACGGCAAGGCCGAGGGCGACGTCCGCACCGACGACGATGGCGACCAGGTCCCGGAGTGGGCCGAGCGCGACTCCTGGGATTTCGTCACCAGCCACGGCTGGCTCATCGCCGAAGCGGCGGTCGACGTGCTGGACGCGGGAAGCGACCTGCAGCCGACTCCGATCCGCGTGGAAGCCGAGAGCTTCTACGTGCCGATCTTCAACATCGCCTACCAGCTCCTCGGCCCCAGCGGGATCTTCGATCTCGGGCTCGACGACGCCGTCTTCGACCCCGAGCTGTGTCCCTGGGTGGATGAGACCGGCGTGTCCGGCGACACCGAGATGGGCTGCATCGAGACGCGGACCTTCCGGCTGCAGCTCGGCGACCTCGGCTTCGTCGCTGTGCCGGGAGAGCTGCTACCCGAGGTCGGCTGGGGGCTGCCCACCGACGATCCCCAGTGGCTGCTCGAAGCCG
This sequence comes from uncultured Enterobacterales bacterium, assembly GCA_964599085.1. Classification (GTDB taxonomy): domain Bacteria; phylum Myxococcota_A; class UBA796; order UBA796; family UBA2385; genus J125. The sequence goes on from CAZRFD010000010.1 coordinate 26,130, forward strand.
ACGACCCGACGGCGCGGGGGGCAGGCGCCCGCTACTTCCCCCAGCACGATCCCGACTGCAACGGCATGGACTACGAAGACTGCCGGGAGACGAGCGCCATCGGCGACTGCGACTGCCTCGCGGTGCACGCCTGGCCCTACCGGATCTCCTATGACGACAGCGTGCCGCCGCTGCTGGACCTCGTCGATCAGCCCCACAAGGCGGTGATCGGCATGGCCGACAACTACCTCAGCTACATCATCCCCGAACCGGACTTCAACAAGGACGTCAGCCTGCTCAGCGACGACGGCGACCACTACGAGGACACGGTGTCCCCAGCCTACGTGTTCGCCACCGAGCTGCAGAAGGCTCAGCTCCGGATCGCCGACCGCTGGTGAACGGCGGCGGGGGGCTGGCGATCAGCGGTCGGAGGTGGCCCAGGGGGCGACCAGGTCGAAGCTCAGCCGCTGGTTGCCGTCGCCCATGTCGTCGACCGGGATGATGGTCTGGGGCGGCTGCGGGCTGGTGTCGAGGGCCGGGTCGCCCTGGAAGTGGGCGTGGGGAGAGAGCCGCACGACGCCCTTGCTGTCGAGGACCGCCATGAGGATCTTGCGGGGCAGCGTGCCGCCGCTGCCGTCGTCGACGTGTGGGGGCACGAGGGTGTGTACGCAGAAGGCGCCCTCTTTGTCGGTCGTCACAGCGCCCATGGCCTGGTAGTCGGGAGAGTCCGTGTCGAAGCTGCCGTCCTGCATGGCGTGGTAGATGTGGACGGTCGTCGCCGGCAGGGGCGTGCCCTCGATGTCGAGCAGCCGGCCGTCCACGACCAGCTCGGTGCCGGTCTCGCCGGTGACGTTCAGCTCTGTCCGCTCGGGCATGTCGCTGCGGTAGGCCGGCGACAGACCCAGGTCCGGCCAGGCCTGGAGCGGCGGCCCCTTGCCGATGGGGACGCTGCCGCGGGTGCAGTGCACCGTCCAGGCGGGCTCGGTGCTGCCGCCGTCGCTGGCGCCCCCGTCGGGGCTTCCGCCGTCGGTGCCGCCGTCACCGGTGTCGCCCCCATCGCCCGTGGTGCCGCCATCGCCAACACTCCCGCCATCGCCGCCGCCGTCGCCCGCGGACCCACCGTCGGGGCTGCCGCCGTCGGTCGCGGCGGCGTCCCCGCCGCCGGCTGTGTCGTCGCCGGCTGTGTCGATGCCGGCCTTGTCGCCGCAGGCGAGCAGCAGGGCGAGCACGAGCAGGCTGTGCATGGCGATCCTCCGGTGCGCACAGCGTAGCCCCCCCTCGGCAGGGGTCAGCCCGCGCGCGTCTGCGCTGTCGCCAGGTGGGCCTGCACCGTCGCGGCGATCTGCTCGGCCGTGGCTTCGTCACCGCGGGCGGCCAGCAGCGGCGCGAGCAGGTCGACGGGCACTTCCTCGAGCTGGGTGCGGATGCCGAACCAGGCGCGCGCCCCCGACAGCAGCAGGACCAGCCCGAACGCCGAGAACAGCCACCCGGCGGATGCCGCCGGTGCGGAGTAGGCGAGCCCGATCGCCGCGCTCAGCAGCTCCAGGGCAAGCGCGGCCGCACCGATGAGCCGCCAGCGGCGGAGGATCGCCAGCGCATCGACGACGCCGCATGCCATGGCCTCGGCCAGCGCGTCCAGGCCCGCCTCCTCCGACATCGCCCGCGCCAGCGCTCGCTCTGCGGCCACCGCCACCAGCGCGCCGCTGCCGTCCCGGGCGGCGGCCGCGCTCAGCTTGCGGGCGCGCGCCAGGTCCCCCCCGTCGATCAGACGGGTCAGCACATTGATGAAGGCGTCGTAGTTCAGGTTCCACCGCATCACCGGCACCATCGCGAACAGGAAGCAGGCGGCCAGCGCGAGGGCCGCCGAGACGGCGTGGGGCAGGAAGTAGGCGGGCATAGGGGGTAGGGTACTTCGCGAATGGGGTCGTGTGGACGGGGGGGGGCGTGCGACGATGACGCCGTTGCCGAGCCGAGGTGGTGCAGGCGTGAACGCAGTGCAGAGGTTGGCGGCGGCGGCCGCGGGGTCAGCGAGGACGCGGCAGGCTGGCAGGCTGGCTGCGCTGCGGCGGCTCGCCGAGGTGGCGCGTGCTTGGGTCACTGAGAGCCGGTCCGAGGCTCGGGGGGCACTCGCTCGGAGCGTCGCGGCCTACGAGAAGCTGGGTACGCCGGTCGCACTGTTCCGCATCATGGGGCTGTCCCGTCGGGAGCTGCCGTACAACCGCGTGCTGGCCTGGCTGCTGGATCCGGAAGCCGACCACGGTGCAGGTCGCGTGCTCCTCGCCGTCCTCGCAGACGCGCTCGGCATGCCCCGGCTCGCCACCGATGTGCGGGCGGGAGAATTCATCGACGTGCGGGGAGAGTTCCCCTGGCCTGACAGCGTCGGCAGCTCGGGAATACCGGACCTGCTGGTGATCAGCCCCCACGCGGCGCTTGTCGTGGAGAACAAGGTCGAAGCTCCCGAGAGCGGCCGCACACAGTACCGCCGCTACCACGACGCCCTGCAGGTGCTGGCGGAGGACCGCGGGCTGGTGGAGCGCCGCCTCGTGCTCTGCGCTCCCGAGCGGCGGCAGCTTCCCGGGGACGGCGCAGTCTGGAGCTGGGACCGCGTGCACACGCACGGCGAGCTGGCGACCATCTTCCGACGCGCGGCGGATCGCAGCGAGATGCCGGCTTGGGGACGCGTGTGCTGCCTCCTCTTCGCCACGCAGCTCGACCGACGCCGGCCGGCGAAGCGGGCGTTGGCAGAAGCTCGCGAGCTGCTGTCGATCGCCGAGCCCACGGCCACACAGATCGCGCGCATGCGCGCGCTGCAGCGGTGGCTCGGAGATCCGCCCACACCCTGGAGGGAAGATGTCGACCTGGGATGACGCCTTTGCGGCGGTGGAAGCCGATCTCGGCGCGGTGCTCGCGCTGCTCGACGCGTATGACGGACACACACGGCAGCACGACGCCGCGCGGAAGCGGATCATCCAGCGCTCCAAGGGTCGAGTCACGCCCGAGCTGGGCAGCGACGACGCCGCTCGACCCGGTCAGTGGGGCTTGACGCTGCGGCTCGACGGCGAGCTGGAGGATGCGGGCTTGGAGGTCAGCACCTGGTTCGCCGCGCCCTTCGGCGGGCCTCCGGGCGTTGTTCGCGTCGCGCTCTACCTGTCGGAAGAGCTGCCGGAGGGGGGGCCCCGGCATGCCGAAGCGCTCCAGGTGGCGGCGAGCGCGTGCGGCCTGGACCTGCCGCACCCGGTGCCGACCGACGTGCTGCAGTGTGGACCACGGAGCCCGCTTGGCTTCGTCGACCTCGATGCAACTTCGGACGACCTGGACCTGCGGCTCGCGGACGCGGTGCTCGCCATGCTCGACCCGGCGCGTCGGGCGGCCCGGGCGGTCCTCGATTGCTGGACCTGGACGCCCATGTCCTGGCTGCTGCGCTGTGGCCGCCAGCTCCAGCGAGACGCGTCACTGGAGGGCTACGGCAAGGTCAGCAGCGGAGCGTGGGGCGGCGGGCAGTACGTCCAGGTCGCGCCGCCGGGCCGGTCGGGGATCTTCTTCACTGCGGTCGAGCCGGGGCGCCTGCTGGCGCACTGGAACCCGAAGGCCGAGCAGGACAGCGCCGAGAGCGCGGCCCTGCGTGGAGCCCTCGGGGGCGCCGATGACGTCCGGCGGGGCTACCACGGCGTGGTGCTGCTGGACCTCGACGTGGCGCGCCGCGCCGCCAGCGAGAGGGACCACGCCGTTGTCGTGGACGCCATCGAGCGAGCGCTGCGGATCTACGTCGGGCGCTCGGCGCCCTGAGGGCCGCGTGAGGGCGGCGGTGCCGTGCGGGGCGCCCCGAGCGATGGGGAGGTGGAGAGACCAGGAACGGCGTAAAACGTGCATACACGCAGAATGTTTGTATGGTTCGCACCGGTCATGCGCGAATGACGGCAGAAAATCTGCAGAGATAAGTAAATATATACCTCGTTAACACCGATTCATGACAGGGTTCGGCGTATACACAGTAGACACCCGGATTGTTTTAGCTGTTTGTACCGTTTCATGCGTTGTTTCGGAACCAACTGTGATATCAGCATTGGAGGTACACGATGTTGACGCCGATTGCTCAGAGTACTCGGTGTGAACTGCATGTACATATGAAATATAATGCCGGTTCACACCGGCCGTGTCGCGTCCTCCGGCCCGCCCCGTTCTTCGTCCCCGCTCCTTTCAGCCCGCCCCCCGCTCCCGCAGCTGGTCGGCGAGGCGGGTCCAGCGCTCGTCGCCGCCCTGCATCTGGCTGGCGGTCTCGATGGCCCAGGGATCGCCGACGATGCAGGCGAAGCGCTTCGCCCGGGTGATGGCCGTGTACAGCAGGTTGCGACGCAACATGATGCGGTGGGCGCGGTGCAGGGCGACGACGACGGCGGGGTACTCGCTGCCCTGGCTCTTGTGGATGGAGATGGCGTAGGCCAGCTCGATGTCGCCGAGGGCTTCGCCCGTGATCGCCACCTCGTGGCGGTCGCCGGGCTCGCCGAAGTCGACCAGGATGCCGGTGCTGCCGGCCTCGATCACCCGCCCCACGTCGCCGTTGAAGATGTCGAGGTCGTAGTTGTTGCGCACCTGCAGGACCCGGTCGCCCTCGCGGATGTGGTGGTCCACGCCGGCGCGATCGGTGCGCTTCAGCGAGCGTCCCGTGGGGTTGAGTGCCGCCTGCAGGGCGCGGTTCAGCGCCTGGGTGCCCAGCGGCCCGCTGTGCATCGGGGTCAGCACCTGGACATCGGTCATCGCGTCGAAACCGTTGCGCGGCAGGCGCTCCGTGACCACCTCCAGCAGGGTGTCGCGGGCTGCACGGACGTCGGGGCGGGGCACCACGAAGAAGTCGTTGCGCCCTCGACCGTCGGGGTCCGCTTCCGCCGAGATGGGGGCCGTGCCCCGGTTGACCCGCCAGGCGTTGCGGACGATGCCGCTGTCGGCGGCCTGGCGGTAGACCTCGTGCAGGGTGGCCACCGGAAGCTCGCCGCTGGCGATCACGTCGCCGAGGACCCGGCCGGCGCCGACGCTGGGGAGCTGGTCGGCGTCGCCGACGAGGACGAGGCTGCAGCCGTCGGGTAGCGCCCGCAGCAGCGACTGCATCAGCCGCAGGTCGACCATGCTGGCTTCGTCGATGAGCACGCCGTCGGCGTCCAGCGGGTTGTCCAGGTCCCGGGTGAACTGGCCGGTCCGCCCGTTGAACTCCAGCAGCCGGTGGATGGTCCGGGCGTCGCGGCCGGTCGCTTCCGACAGGCGCTTGGCGGCGCGGCCGGTGGGGGCGGCGAGCAGCCAGCTCTCGTCGGCCTGGGCGGCGGCGTGCACCAGCACGCGGACGATGGTCGTCTTGCCGGTGCCGGGGCCGCCAGTGATCACGGCCAGCCCGTGGGTGCGCGCCAGCTCGACGGCGGCCCGCTGTCCGGTGGCCAGCGACAGTCCGAGCGCGGCCTCGGCGGCCTCGATGCGCCGGCGGGCGGCGGCGAGGCGCCGGTCGTCCGGGGGGGGCCGCCGCAGCTCGGTGAGGCGGCGGGCCACGAAGGCCTCGGCCATCGCCAGCTCCGGCGCGTAGACCGGGCGGTGGTCGCCCGTGATCGCCGCCGGGGCGAACAGGGTGCCCGCCAGTGTGAGGTGGTCGAGGGCGGCCACGGCCCGGTCGGCGGGGATGTCCAGCTTGCGGGAGCGGGCCAGCAGCTCGGTCTTGGGCAGGAAGCAGTGGCCCTCTCCCTCGGCCTCTCGCACGAGGTGGATGAGGGCGGCCTCGGCGCGGGCCGGGTCGTCGCGCGGGATCCCCTGCTGCCGGGCGATCTGGTCGGCGGTGCGGAAGCCGATGCCCTTGATCTCCGCGCACAGCCGGTAAGGCTCCTTGCCCACGATGGCCGGGGCGCGCTCCCCCCACTTGTCGACCACCCGGTTGGCCAGCGCCGCCCCCAGCCCGTAGCCGCGCAGGGTGGCCATTACCTCGCGCAGCACGCGGTCTTCGACCCACTGCTGGCGGATGAGCTCCATGCGCTTCTTGCCGATGCCCTCGACCTCGAGCAGGCGCTGGGGCTGCTCGGCGATGATCCGCAGCGTGTCCACGCCGAACTGCTCGACCACCCGGCTGGCGAAGGTCTTGCCGAGCCCCTTGACCGCCCCGCTTGCCAGGTAGCGCTCGATGCCGCGCACGGTGCGCGGATCCTCGACCAGCACCGCATCCACCTTGAACTGCCAGCCGAAGCTCTGGTGTTCGGCCCAGCGCCCGGTGAGCTGCACGTGCTGGCCGGTGGTGACGTGGCCCAGCGGCCCGACCGCCGTCACCTCGCCGCGACCCTCGGTGCGCAGTCGGGCGACGGCGAAGCTGCCGTCGTCGGTGCAATACGCGAAGCGGACGAGCTCCCCCTCGATGGAGCGCTCGTCGGCGGGGTGGTTGGGATCGGGCATGGCGGCGAGGGTAGCGCGTGGCGAATGGGAAGGGGTACGGGCTGAGTGTTCCGTGCTCGCCACTGTCTGTTACCCTCGCAGCCCCCGCTTGATTGGTGGCCCCCATGCTCCTCGCCCTGCTCTGCTCCCTGTCGGCCCATGCCTATGACCTCGACCTCGGCGTCTCGGTCCACGGCGGCGACCCGACCCCCGTCGTGCTCTCCGACGTGCGTCCGGGCGTGCTCCGCGGCGTCGTCCTCCCTGGTGTCGAGGGACACGACCACCGGGTGCTGGTGCAGCTCTCGGAGGGCGACGCCGACCACGCCGGTGCGGTGATCGTCTCGTTCACCCTCGAAGAGGTCAACGTCGAGGGCCGCCGCGTCGCGGTCGAGAGCCGCCCCCGGATGACACTCGTGGCCGAGGAACCCGCGCAGCTTGGGATCGGCGTCGTGCCCGACGGTGCCGGCGGCATGCGGGCGCAGGGCGCCGAGCTGACGCTCGTCGTCCACGCCGAGAAAGCAGCGGTCATCGACGGCGCCGGCTGAGGTCGCCGCAGCATCGTCGAGTCGCAGCGCCGTCGAGCCGCAGCGCCGCAGCAAGATCCCGCCGGGCGCAGCGGCTGGATAGAGCCCGCGTCCTGCCGGAGGACGCCATGCACCTGCTCATCGTCGCGCTGCTCATCGCCTGTGGGGACAAGGCTGGGGACTCCGGCACCGGCGGGCACGGTTTTGCTGAGGACGGCGGTGCGGCGGATGGGGGGAGCGCCGACGGTGGTGCGGCGGACGGCGGCGCGGCGGATGGGGGCGCCGCGGACGGTGGCGCCGCGGACGGTGGCGCCGCGGACGGTGGCGCCGCGGACGGTGGCGCGGCCGACGGTGGCTCCGGCGATGGCGGCGCGGGCGATGGCGGCGCGGGCGATGGCGGCGCGGGCGATGGCGGCGCGGACTCGTACCCGCTGCCCGGCTACGGCGACATCAGCGGGGACTGCCTGGTCCTCGACGACGAGTGGAAGAGCGACAGCCCCTTCTTGTTCGACAACGCCATCGATCTGGCGGGCCAGCCGACCAAGGCTGAGCTGAGCGAGGGCGGGCTGAAGGTCTACACCGACGGCAACCTCGGCGGCAGCTCCATCTGGTCCGAGGTCTTCGCCTACGAGCTGCTCTACCGCTGTGAGGGCGCCGACCTCCTGAAGACCGAGGGCGAGATCGACTACACCGATGCCGGCGGCAAGAAGACCGACCTGCTGGTGGAGGTGGATGGCCGCAAGGTCGGCGTCAGCGTGACCCGCGCCTACCACTACCCGCCGGAGGATGGCTACTCCCTGGCCGAAGCGACCGACCTGCTGGACGGCAAGCTCGGCGACATCCTGCTGAGCGCCGCCAACGCCGCCCCCGACGACGCCTGGGAGCGCTCCATCCTGCACGTCATCGCCTACGACGCCGACTACGCAGCGTTCATCGACGAAGCCTGGGCGGCGCTGGATCCCAGCGTCCGCGACGAGACCATCGTCGTCGTCACCGTCTCCGACGGCGACGACGACTTCCTGTACTGACCGTCAGCGCGTTGCTCCACGGTGGAGCAGCCGCGCGGACCGCCCCTCAGCGGCTGTACACCTCGTAGCGCTCGAGGTGGTAGCTGCCCATGGCGCGGACCACGACGCGGCGCTCGAGGCGCTGCTCGAGGGCGTCGAGGCTGTCGAATTCTTCGCCGTAGAGCAGGTCGGCGACGACCGGGTGGGCGTTGACGTAGATCGTGTCCCGCTGGGGCGAGCGCTGCGCTTCTCGCTGCACTTCCCGGAGGATGTCGTAGACCACGGTCGTCCGGCTGCGGGTGCTGCCGCGCCCGTCGCAGTACATGCAGGTCTCGCTGATGCTCTGGACGAGGTTCTCCTGCACCCGCTTGCGGGTCATCTCGACCAGGCCCAGATCGCTGATCTTGAGCACGTTGGTGCGGGCCCGGTCGTTGCGCAGCTCGTCTTCGAGCGCCCGGTAGACGCGCTCGCGGTTGGCGGCCTTCTCCATGTCGATGAAGTCGAGGATGATGAGGCCGCCGATGTTGCGTAGGCGGAGCTGGTAGACGATCTCCTTGGCCGCTTCGAGGTTGATGGCCAGCGTCGTCTCTTCGAGCGACGAGGAGCCAACGAACTTGCCGGAGTTGACGTCGATGGCGGTCAGGGCTTCGGCGTGGTCGATGACGAGGTAGCCGCCGGACTTCAGCCAGACCTTGCGACCCAGGCTGCGGCTGATCTCGGTCTCGATGCCAAACGTGTCGAAGATCGGGTCCTGCCCCCGGTAGAACTGCACCCGGTCCTTGAGGTTGGGCATGAAGTCGGCCATGAAGCCGTGGACGCGCTGGAACATGTCGCGGTCGTCGATCACCATGCGGTCGACGTCTTCGTTGAAGGCGTCGCGCACCACCCGCAGCACGAGCCCGTGGTCGGCGTGGATGCACTTGGGCGCCTTGCTGTCGACCCGGCCCTTCTGGATCTTGTCCCAGGTGGAGATCAGGTAGTCCATGTCCTGCTTGATCGCGGCCAGCGGCTTGCCCTGGCAGACCGTGCGCACGATGAAGCCCGCACCCTTGGGGCGGTTCTTCTCGACGAACTCGCGCAGCTTGCGGCGTTCCTTGTCGCGGTCGATGCGGCGGCTGATGCCGACGTGGTCGACCGTCGGCATGAACACCATGTAGCGGCCCGGCAGGGTGATGTGCGTCGTGATGCGGGCGCCCTTGGTGCCGATGGGGTCCTTGGCCACCTGCACCAGGATCTCCTGGCCCTCGCGGACGAGGTCCTGGATGGGGGGATGGCCGGTGCGCGGCTTGCTGGAGGGGGCGCTCTCGGCCACGGTCATCTCGGGGTCGTCGGCGTCCTTGTCTTCGACGCCGCCGTCTTCGACGAACTGCGGGTAGATGTCGCCGGCGTAGAGGAAGGCCGCGCGCTCCAGGCCGATCTCCACGAAGGCCGCCTGCATGCCGGGCAGGACCCGGACCACGCGGCCCATGTAGACGTTGCCGACGACGCCGCCCTTGTCTCCGCGGTCGATGTGCAGCTCTGCGAGCTGGCCGTGCTCCATCACCGCGAGGCGGGTCTCCCTCCCGGTGCGGTTGACGATGATCTCGTTGCCCAAGGTGTGCTCCCTATGGCCGGGACCGGCGCACGCCGAGCCACTGCCGTCGCGCCGTCGGAACGGGCGGGGGCGGGTCCGGGTGGACGAGCCGGGTGCGCCGCGCGGTCGCGCGGCTGCGGCAGGCGGTTGCCGTCGGCCAGGTGGATCTGGTGGAAGTGGGGGACGAGCCCGACAATCCCGACGCGCGTCGTGCTGCGGTGTGGGTTGCGGGACTCGAGCATCTGTGTGGAACCGTCGATGAGGATGGGCGGCCGGCTGCCGGGGTCACGCTGAACGCGACCGCACCGAGCGGGGACGCGGCTTCCCAGGACTCCCATTTTGCACGCCACCGGGCCCGCGTCAACGGGGGCGAGGGGCCTCTCGTGCGGGGAGCCGCTCTGGGCCGCCCGTCCTGGCGATCAACCGACCCGGCGACCGCTCGCGACAGGCGCTGACATCCGGTGCAAAGCGCTCACATCAAGCGACAAGGACACGGCCGAGAGCAGGGGCAAGGGGTGGTACCAATACTTCAGCAAGGGCGCCCGGAAGCGGTGGGTGGCGTCAGGGAGACGAGGACTCCATGCTCTTCACGATCGGCCTGCTCACCACGGTCCTGACTGCACGCGCCGACACCTGCGACACCGACTCGTCGATCATGTGGGTCCTGCCCTCGACCGGTGAGTACGAGGTCCCGCCCGAGACCGTGTACCGGGCGCTCATCGGCCAGGGCGACTCGCCGTCGACCGCCTTCTCGGTCCACCTCTACGACCGGGACGGCAACGAAGTGCCCGCCAGCGTGGAGATCACCGAGCACCCGGGCAACGACCCCTTCGAGGTGCGCTACCTGCACACCCTCGTGCCGGATGAGCCGCTGCAGGACGGCATCCGCTACTCCTTCGAGGTCGAGCACGAGTCCGGCGATCCCGACCTCGGACGCAGCATGTCGGCGATGGTGACGCTGGACGAGCCTGCCGAGATCGAGGCCCTGCCCTCGGTGGAGGTGCTGACCTCCTACGACGAGCAGGGCAGCGAAGAGGACGCCTGCGACTACAGCGAGATGCGCACCTTCGACCTGTACCTCCACCCGGCAGAAGCCGATCCGACCGGCCGCAGCGTCATGCACCTGTACCGGATGGCCTCGGAGGGCTCGGACTGGCACTACATCCGGGCCTACCGGGTCGCCGAAGATGGCAGCGGCGAGGAGATCAGCGTCTCCTTCGACCGCAACCTGGACTGGGGCTCCTGCTTTGCGGTCATCCAGGAGAACATCGCCGGCGAGCAGTCGCCCGCCAGCTTCCTCGGCTGTGCGGCGACGACCATCGACGGCCTGACCAGTGAGGATGACCCGGGCCCCACGGACGGGCTGGACAGCGGCAGCGGCTACCGCGGCTGCTCGTCGACGGGCTCGGGCACGGCGATGTCCTGGCTGTCGCTCACGCTGGCCGCGCTGCTCGGCTATCGCCGCCGTCGCTGAGCGTTCGGGCCCGGGTGGCGGCGACGTCTCACGGTAGCCATGAGCAACGACACGATGGCCAGGCCGGCGCTGTTGCGCGTCGGCGCGCTGCTGCAGCCCCCCTTCTGTTCTTCACGCGTGCCCAGGGGTTCGTGCTCGCTGCCGGGGTCCCCGCCGTAGGCGCCGCCATCATCGCCGCCGCTGCCGCCGGTGTCGATGCTGCCCGCGTCGCCACCGCCATCACCGGTGGCTCCGCCGTCTCCGCCGCCGCCGTCGGTGCTGCCGCCGTCGCCGCCGGTGCTGCCCCCGTCACCGCCGGGTGCGCCGCCCCCGCCGGTCTCGTCCTCGACCATCTGCCAGAACTCGGTGTCGCCGCCCTCGTAGCCTAGCGCCCAGAAGCCGACGCCGCCGAGGCCCTGGTCCACGGCCCACGCGATCTTGTCGCCCAGCGACTCGGTGTCGTCGTACCAGAGCTGGCTGTGGCTGCGGATCACGTAGGGGGTGTGGGTGACGCTGTCCCAGGAGCGGCCCTCGGCGTCGGCCAACTCGACGGCGTCGCTCATCACCACCGCGTCCCCGCTACCGGAGGCCGAGCCCGGCACCGTCGCCGGGTTGCCGGAGACCGGCCACTCCCGCCCGTAGGTGGGCAGGCCCAGGATCAGGCACTCGGGCCAGGCACCCCAGGTCAGGTAGTCGTCGACTGACCACTCCAGCGAGTAGTCCGACCAGGGGGAGCCGCCGAACAGCGGGGACACCGGGCCCGGGTCGCCGGTCGACCAGTGGTAGCCGTAGCCCATGATGAACAGGCCGTCGGAGGCCGCGCACAGCGCGTCGTAGTCGTAGGCGCCGTTCCAGTCGATGGCGGGCGTGGCGAGGACGACGTCGTCCTGCCCGGACGGCAGTGCCGCCTTGATCTCTTGGGTGAAGGAGACGAGGTGGTCCTTGTGGCTGCTGTCCATGCCCTCGAAGTCGATGTTGACGCCGTCGCCGTCGTAGTCCGACACGAGCTGGACGAGCTGGTCGATGACCTGGGCGCGCTTGTCGGGGTACGGCAGGATGGCGTCCATCTCGCTGTCGTAGAAGCTGATGACGGTGAGGTGGACGCGCACGCCGGCGGCGTGGGCCAGCGGGACCACGTCGGGGGCGACCCCGGTCCAGATCGAGGTCCCCGACAGGTTGCCCGACGACTCCATCTCCACCGCGAAGAGGGCGAGGTGGGTGAGGCGGTCGAAGTCCAGCGTGGTCGGGTCCACGCTCCAGTAGGGGTGGTAGCCGTAGACCGTCGCGAGGCCGCTCCCAGGGGGAGGAGGCGGGACGGCGGGGCGGCCGTGGAGGCGATCCCGCCACGCCGGCCGCACGCGACCGTCGGCGTCGCAGCCGATGGTGTCCGCGTCGCACCAGCCGTGCAGCTCGGTGTCCTCGACGTTCGACGCCAGGGCTGCCGGGACGAGCAGCGGCAGGCCGATCAGCATGGGGGGCTCCGGGGTGCCGCAGCCATCCTGCCCCGCTGGGCCGTGGATCGCCACCTCGCAAGGTGACGATCCGCCGGGCCACGACGTCGTGGAGGATGGTGAGGGGGATGGGCCGGATTGTCACGGATTCGGGGATGGACGTGCGATATCATAGAGAGTGCAGCGCCCTGGCGAACGCTGCTGGAGTCCCGATGGCGTCGATGCGCGACGCGACCGTGCCTGCGTGGCGGGCCGATCCCCTCGACATCCTGGTCGACCCGGTCGTCCGGGCGGCGAGCCGGTTGCTTGCCCGCCTGCACTTCCCGCTCTTCGACCTGGATGACCTGCCGGAGGGCGAAGCGGCGGACCTGCTGCGCCGCCACCTCCCGCCCCACGAGCTGCCGCTCGACTCCCTGCGCGACGCCCTCGACCAGCTCGGCAGCTCGCTGGAGATGCCGTCGCAGCCGCCGCTCGTCGACTCTCCCTCGGCGCCCCTGGTGAGCGACCCCGGCCTGCTGGAGGGCATCGATCCGGCCAGCCGCGCGGCGCGCGTCGTCTACCGAACCCTGCTGGCCGACCCGGACCTGCGGCGGCTGGGGCCGCGTCGCGCTGAGCGTGTGGCCTTCCTGCGGGCCTACGACTTCCGGGCCTTGTGTGCGGCCAGCCTGCCGGTGGACGCCTTCTCCGGACCGGAGGGGCGTGCCGCGCTGCATGCCTGGGCACAGTCCTATGCCCGGGAGTACCTGCACTCGTCGCGGACCCTCGGGCCCTCGGCCCGCTGTGCGCTGGCGGCGCGGCTGGCGTCCACGATGGTGGCGCGGCTGCACCTGGACGCCGACGACGGCTGACGGCCGCTCGACAGCGCGGGCCGGCCGTCGCCGTGGCGGATAGCGGGGACGGCGTGTCCTGGCCCCGGCCCCGCGTGCGGCGGCGGTGGGGGCCGCCCTGCGCCCACGGAAGGTCTCCATGCTCCGCCCCATCGCCGACGTCGCCGCCGATCTCGGGATCGCTCCCGACCACCTCCTGCCCATGGGGCGCCACAAGGCCAAGCTCGACCTCGCCGCCTTGTCCGACGACACCGGCCGCGCCGGACGGCTCGTGCTGGTGAGCGCGATCACCCCGACCCCCGCCGGCGAGGGCAAGACGACGACCTCGATCGGCCTGGCGCAGGGCCTGCGCGCGGCCGGCGAGAGTGTCTGCGTCGCCCTGCGCGAGCCCAGCCTCGGCCCCTGCTTCGGCGTGAAGGGCGGCGGCACCGGCGGCGGTCTCTCGACGATCGAGCCCTCCACTGACATCAACCTGCACTTCACCGGCGACTTCCACGCCATCACCGCCGCCCACAACCTGCTCGCCGCGACCATCGACAACCACGTCCACCACGGCAACGAGCTGGGCATCGACCTGCGCCGCGTGACCTGGCCGCGCGTCCTCGACGTCAACGACCGCTCGCTGCGGCGCTGCGTCATCGGCCTCGGTGGCCCCGCCGACGGGGCGCCACGGCAGTCGGGCTTCGACATCACCGCTGCCAGCGAGGTCATGGCCATGCTCTGCCTGGCCGAGGGCCCGGACGACCTTCGCGCGCGCCTTGACCGCACGCTCATCGGCTTCACCTGGAAGCGGCGGCCGGTGTTCGCGGGGCAGCTCGGCATCACCGGTGCGCTCATGGCCCTGCTCAAGGACGCCATGATGCCCAACCTCGTCCAGACTGCCGACGGTACACCGGCCGTGGTCCACGGTGGGCCCTTCGCCAACATCGCCCATGGCTGCAACAGCGTCGTCGCCACGCGCATGGCCATGTGCCACACCGACTGGACCATCACCGAAGCGGGCTTCGGCTTCGACCTGGGGGCCGAGAAGTTCTTCGACATCAAGTGCGTGCAGGCGGGGCTGAACCCCTGCGCCGTTGTGCTGGTCGCCACGGTCCGCGCGCTGAAGATGCACGGCGGCGTCGCGCTCTCCGACCTCCGCCAGCCCGACGCCGACGCCGTGCGCCGCGGCCTGGAGAACCTCGACAAGCACGTCGAGAACATCCGTGTCTTCGGCGTGCAGCCCATCGTCGCGCTCAACCGCTTCGACGCGGACGCCGACGCCGAGATCGCCGAGGTCGCCGAGCACTGCGCCGCCATCGGCGTGCCCTTCGCCGAGAGCCGTCACTTCGCCGAGGGCGCCGCTGGTGCGGCCGACCTCGCCCAGGTGGTGCGCGACGTCGCGCGCTGCCCCGATGGTCCCGTGCAGCCCCTCTACACGCCGCAGGATCGCATCTCGGACAAGATCCGCGCGGTCGCGACGAAGATCTACGGCGCGGAGAGCGTGGACTTCACCAAGGACGCCGAGCGCTCGCTCAAGCGCATCGTCAAGCTCGGCTACGCCCACCTGCCGGTCTGCATCGCCAAGACCCAGAACAGCCTGTCCGACGACCCGCGCCTCCGTGGCCGGCCGCGGGGCTTCGAGATCACGGTCCGCGACGTGGTCATCAACTCGGGCGCGGGCTTCCTGGTCGTGCTCACCGGCGACATCCTGCGCATGCCGGGGCTGCCCCGTTCTCCCCAGGCCGAGCGGGTGGACCTCGTCGACGGCGAGATCGTCGGCGTCGGCTGACCCCCGCCAGGACACAGCCCTCCCGGCTGGCCGACGGGGCGAGCCCCCTCAGCGAGCGACGGAGAAGGCGTCCTGCTCTGTGGTCTCTGTGGTGCCGACCTGCCAGGTCGTCACGTCCATGGCGGTGGCGGTGACGTCGATGGTCGAGAAGCCGACCCACTTGCCGATCCGCGTGCGCCCCGACGTCAGGTCCGGGGACACGACGAGGTCACGCAGCGCGCCCTCGGGGTCGTCTTCGGCGATGACCTTGTCGAAGAGCCCGTTGTTGCCGGCCGAGGGCAGGACGACGTAGGCCACGCCGTCGGTTCGGCGGGTGCCGTAGCTGCCCGACAGGGCGGCGCGCTCTTCGAAGACCATCGGCAGGAAGCGCTGGTAGATGTGTTCGTGGCCCATGAGCACCAGCGAGGTCGCCGTCTCGAAGCCCTCGGTCACGTCACGGAACTGGTACTGCTCGCTCGCGAAGCGTTCGCCCACGTCGTAGGCGGGGCGGTGGAAGGCCACGACCGTGTGTGCGGCGTCGGTGTCGGTGGCGAGCTGGTCCTGGACCCAGGTGTACTGCGTGCCGTCGATGGCCAGCTCGTCGGGAAGCTCGGAGTTCAGCAGCAGGACCCGCAGCGGTCCGTAGCGGATGGCGGCGACTTCCGGGCTGGGGCCGTCGCCCTGCGGGTCGAAGTACCGGATGAAGCTGGTGGTGTCGGGGTCCGATTCGCGGTTGGGAGTGTCGTGGTTGCCGACGGCGGCGACCAGCGGCACGCTGGCGAACAGGTCGGGGGCGTGGGCGAAGAACAGCCACCACTGCCCTGCGTAGTCGTCGGAGGCGAGGTCGCCGGGGAGGATCATCAGGTCGGCGTCGGGGGCCACGGCCTGCATGGCCACGGCGACTTCGTCCCAGCGCTGCGTGGCGTCCCCGTCGTCCTGCATGTCGGCGGCGGCCAGCACGGTCAAGGTGCGGGCGCTGCGGGCGACGCGGTGGGTGACGTAGGCCGGCGAGGTCGCGCCCAGGGCGTCGGTGATCGTGTAGGTGAGGTCGGTGCCCGCGGGCACATCGCCCATGCGGACGTGGTGCACGCTGTCGCTGCCGTCGCTCTGCACCGACGTGCTGCCGCCGTCCCAGGTGATGTCCACCGTGGCCGGGCCCTGGGCCGTCGTCTCGAAGTGCACGGCCAGGCCACCGCCCGGGTCGACCGTGATCCATGGGCCCATGGCCGGAACCGACAGGCCCCACATGAATTCGGGGGTGTCGCCGGGGTCCAGCGTGTCGTCGGACTGGGTGACGCGGATCGTGGCCACGTCCGCGGGCATCGTGATGTCTGCGCTGCCGTCGGCGTCGAGGGTGACGTCCTGCCAGTACATGGTTTCGCCAAGGCGGGTGTCGCCCGAAGATGGCGTGTCGGCGCCCTGGTCGGTCCAGCCGTCGAAGCCCACGCGCAGGTTCAGGCCTTCGGCGCTGCCGCTGTCGGGGCGGAAGTACAGGCGCGCGGAGTCGCCCGGTCCGGCGTCCACCGGGTCGAGCACGAGGTTGTGGTGGTAGTCCGACACCGTGGTCTTGACTGGCGCCAGCCCCGTCGTCCGGCAGCCCCACTGCTGCCCGGCTTCCAGGTAGTGCGCCGGGATCGTGTCGCCGGTGTTGATCGTGTCGCGGGTCTCTCCTGTCCAGGCGGTGCCGTCCAGGGTCCACACGATCGTGGTGCCGGTCGCCGCTTCGCAGACCAGATCCTGCAGCTCGTGCGCCCGGACGGGCAGCGACAAGCCGCCCACGCCGGCCGTCATGCGCGCGGCCCCGGAGCCGGCGTCATCGGAGTCGGGAAGCGCTGAGGGCGTGCCGCAGGCAGCGAGCAAGCCGGCGGCGAGCAGTGCGAGTGGTGCCATGTCCATAAATGTCGCAGGGGTCGACACTGAGTGTCAAGAGTTTGTGTGGTGGGCGCGAACAGGACCGCAGCCGTCTATCAGGATGGCGTGCCATCCGGCACGTACTCGCGGGCACCCACCCATTACATGGAACGGCACCATGTTGACCTTGCTCTCCCTGCTCGCTTGTACCGCAACCCCTTCGGCCGACGGCGCCGCTGACGGTTCCGGCTCGATGGCCACCGACGCCGGCATCTCGGTGTCCGCCGAGCTGGCCGCCGATGTCGGCACCGTGGTGGAGGTCGCCTGGGAGGGGGTCGATGACCTCGCAGGCGTGGCGGTTGACGAAGCGACCCTCATCGTCGAGGACGGTCAGGGAGAGAGCTGGGAGCAGGACATCGCCGCCGGCAGCGCCACGGTCTGGGGCCTGCCTCCGGAGAGCGACGTCGGCCTGACGGTCCGGCTCACCGTGGGCGGACAGGACCTCTACAGCGCTCCGCTCACGATCACTACCGACCCCTCCGACAGCGACCTGCCCAGCGTCGACCTCAGCGGCAGCGACAGCGACGCCCTCGACGGCGAGCTGGTCCTCACCACCCTCATCGGCGCCACCAACGCCGCCGTGATCGTCGATGGCCAGGGCCGCTACCGCTGGTGGGGGGGGCTCGGCTGGATCACCTCCTCGGCCCGGGCCCGGCTCTCGCGCGACGGTCAGCACGTCTTGATCCTGCCAGTCAACGTCGACAGCAACGACCGGTCCGGCTTGCAGCGGGTCAACCTCGACGGCACCCTGGACAGCACCGTCGTCGTCGAGGGGCAGCACCACGACTTCGTCGAGCTCAGCGATGGGACGCTGGCCTTCATCGTGCGCTCCCAGCGGAACATCGACGGCACCGTCGTCTCCGGCGAGAAGATCGTCGAGGTGGCGCCCGACGGCACCCGCACGACCATCTGGGATGGCTGGGACTGGATCCCCTTCGACGGCGACCAGCCGGCGCTGCTCGGAGAGGGCTGGCTGCACGGCAACGCCCTGGTCTTCGACGAAGCCACCCAGACCTACACGCTGAGCATGTACGGCATCCAGGCGCTGGCCCACATCGACCGCGCCACCGGGGACATGCTCTGGCTGATGGGCACCGACGACAGCGACTTCGTCAACGAACACGGCGACACCACCATCATCGACTACGGCCACCAGTTCGACTTCGTCGACGGCGGCATCCTGGCCTTCGAGAACGGCGACCCGGCTTCGCAGGCGTCGCGGGCTGTCGAGTACGCCTTCGACGAGTCCGACCCGGTGATGCATCTTCGCTGGGCCTACGAACCGGATCCCTCGCTGTACAGCTTCAGCCTCGGTGACGTCGAGCGGCTGTCCAACGGTGACACTCTCGTGGACTTCTGCGCCAACGGCGTGATGGTGCAGGTCACCCCGGACGGGGAAGAGGTGTGGCGCATGGAGGGCCGCCTGGGCGCAGCCTTCGGCTACATGAGCTTCCCGGGCGCGGCCGGAAGCTTCTGAATTCGGCGATGGCAGCGACCAGATCGGCCTGATCGGACCGTAGCGAGCGCGGCTCGCCTGCGGTAGGAATGGCGTGCCCCGCCCTCTCTCCCCGGTGACGCGTGATCCTGCTCGCCCTCTCGATGATCGCTTGCGCTCCCTCATCCGAAGACTTCAGCGTCCGGGCCGTGCTCGCCCCACAGGTGGGCACCGTGGTCAACGTCCAGTGGGACGGCAAGCGCACGGTCCAGGGTGCGGTGCTGGTGGTCGAAGACGAGCTCGGCGAGTCGTGGGAGCAGGAGATCTCCGATGGTCACGCCACCGTCTGGGGGCTGCCGCCGGACTCCGAAGTGTCGCTCAACGTGGTCTTCGACGTCGGCAGCCAGGAGATCATGAGCGAGACCGAGACGGTCACCACCGATCCGGCCCCGACCTGGGTGCCGGAGCTGCAGCTCGAGGGCGACGAAGATCGGGGGCTCGGCGGCAGCCTGATGATGACCTCGGTGATCGGCTCCAGCAACGGACCCGTGCTGGTCGATGCGGCCGGGCGGTACCGGTGGTGGACGCAGCTCGAAGGCATCACGGCACCGTCGCGGGCGCAGCTCTCCGCCGACGGCACCCAGGTGCTGGTCCTGCCCGTCAACGTCGACGGCACGGACGACAGCGGCCTGCAGCGCATCAACCTCGACGGCTCCCTCGACGATCCGGTCGTGATCGATCGGCAGCACCACGACTTCGTCCAGCACAGCGACGGCACCCTGGCCTTCATCGTGCACTCGCCGCGGCGGCAGGGCGCCACGGAGGTCGTGGGCGACAAGATCGTGGAGGTCGCGCCCGACGGCACCCAGACGACCGTCTGGGATGCGTGGGACTGGATCGACTACAACGGCGAGCAGCCGGCGATCAAGGGCGAGGGCTGGATCCACGGTAACGCCCTGGACTTCGACGAGGACGCCCAGGAGTACACGCTGAGCATGCTCGGCATCCGGGGGATGGCGCGCATCGACCGGGCGACCGGCGACATGCTCTGGCTGATGGGGACGGCGGACAGCGACTTCGTGAACGAGCACGGCGACACCACCATCATCGACCGCGGACACCAGTTCGAGTTCCTCGACGGATCGCTGCTGGCCTTCGAGAACGGCGAACCGGAGCGCGGCGCGTCTCGGGTGATCGAGTACAGCTTCGACGAGGCCGAACCCCAGATGAACCTGATCTGGTCCTACGAGCCGGTCCCGACGCTCTACACCTTCAGCATGGGCGACGTGGCGCGCCTGGCCAGCGGCGACACCCTGGTCGACTTCTGCGCCAACGGCGTGTTCCAGCAGGTGGATGCCGACGGCAACGTGGTGTGGAGCATGCAGTCCGATCTCGGCGCGGCCTTCGGCTACATGAGCCTCCCGGGCCCTGCCGGCAGCTTCTGAAGGTCGGCAGCCTGGGCCGCGGGAACCGTTGCGTGCGCTGCGCACGTGGCGATTGCGTGATCTGGGGCTAACCTCCGCCTGATTCTCGGCGCGCATGTGGCACCCTGCGCGCCCGACCGGAGTCTCGATGCACCGCGCCGCCTTCCTGCTGCTCCCCCTGATCTGCGCCTGCTCCGACTACTCCCTCAACGGCAAGGTCGACGACCCCGGTGAGCCGCCGAGCTGCGACGACCCTACGCTGGAACCCTCCGCCGTCGATGTCGAGGGTGACTGCGAGAGCGTGGCCGAGGTGGGGGAGTGGACCCCCGAGATCGAGTGGGCCTCGACCGCACCCGGGGATGCCTACACCACCCCGGTGGTCGGGCAGCTCACCGACGACGACGCCGACGGTGACATCGACGAAGACGACACCCCCGATGTCGTGGTGGCCAACACCTCCGGCACCATCTTCGCGCTGTCCGGCGACGACGGGTCGGCGCTGTGGAGCTACGCCGGCATGGGCAGCGAACCGTCGACGGCGGCCATCGCCGACCTCGACGCCGACGGCCGGCCGGAGGTGATCGCGACCGGTGCGGGGGGCTGGGTGGCGCTGCGCGGGGACACGGGGTCGCTGTACTGGCGCAACGGCAGCAGCGACGCCACCCTGGTCTGCGGCGGCGTCGGCGTCTACGACCTCGACTCCGACGGCCTGCCCGAGGTCGTCCAGGGCGCCACCATCCTCAACGGGCAGACGGGTGTGCAGCGGGGCAAGGGGCGGTACGGACAGGGGACGGGCCACTCCGGTGGCTACGCGGCCTTCGGGGTGGCCGCGGACATCGACCAGGATGGCGTGCAAGAAGTCGTGGTCGGCAACGCGCTCTACGACGCCGACGGCAACACGATCTGGAACAACGGGATGCCCGACGGCTTCGTCGCCGTGGGCAATTTCGACGATGATCCCTACGGTGAGATCGTCGCGACCACCTACCCGGGGCTGGTGCGGCTCCAGGACGACGACGGAAGCGTGCTTTGGACCGGCAGCTACACCGGGTCCACCGTCGGGCCGCCGACGGTGGCCGACTTCGACGGCGACGGCCTGCCCGAGATCGGCGTGGCCGGCAACGGCGTCTACGTCGTCATCGAAGACGACGGCACCGAGAAGTGGTCGCGCCCGATCAACGACTACAGCAGCGGCTTCACCGGGTCGGCGGTGTTCGACTTCGAGGGCGACGGCAAGGCTGAGGTCGTCTTCGCCGACGAACAGGATGTCTGGGTCTTCGACGGGGCCACCGGCGCGGTCAAGCTGCAGGAGAGCCAGCACAGCAGCGCGACCTGCAGCGAGTACCCAGCCATCGCCGACGTGGACGGCGACGGGCAGGCCGAGATCATCTACTCGTCGAGCACCTATGGCGGCCGCGAGAAGGGGGTGACGGTCATCGGTGACCGCGACGACTCCTGGATGCCCGCGGCCAGCACCTGGAACCAGCACGCCTACCACATCACCAACGTCGAAGACGACATGGGTGGGATCCCCGCCCTGCCCGAGACGAACTGGCTGACCTACAACAACTTCCGCTCCGGTGACCTCGTCGCGGCCACCGGTGGCCTGCTGGCCGACGCGGTGCCGGTGCAGGTCGAGGTCTGCCCCGTCGAGTGCGAGACCGGGCACCTCTACGTCAGCATGCAGATGGGCAACAAGGGACTGAGCGAGCTGCCCGAGGGCATCGCGGCGACGCTGTACGCCCACCTCGACGGCAACTGGGAGGCGCTGGACATCGTCTACACCGACGCGGCGGTCGGCAGCGGCGAGACCAACCTGGGCTGGACCTGGGATCTGGATCCCGCCGAGATCGGGGACGGCATCCGGCTGGTGGTCGACGACGACTTCGGCCTGTCGACCTTCACCGAGTGCCACGAAGACAACAACGTCTGGGAGCTGGACAACCCCTGCCCCTGACGGGCCCCGCGGAGGCGGACGTCAGCAGAGGCGGGCCAGCGCGGCGTCCAGGGCGTCGCGGTCGACGTGGTGGCCGTGCTCTTCCCACAGCCGGTCGACGACGACGCGCCCGGCGTCGGTGTGGGCCTCCATGCGTCCCACCAGGCGGCCGCGGTGCAGCAGCGGGACCACGTACCAGCCCCAGCGGCGCTTCTCGGCAGGCTTGTAGACCTCCCAGACATAGTCGAAGCCGAAGGCCTGGGAGACGAGCTTGCGATCCCACAGCAGCGGGTCGAGGGGGCCGAGGATGCGGAGCCGATCGTCGGCGTCGTCGGGGGGCGCGTCGACGAAGGCGGGGAGGGCGAGGTAGCCACGGCGAGAGCCGGCGACCCGGACGGGGACGAGCTGCCCGGAGGCGAGGAGTCCGTCGACGGTGCCGTCGTCCCGGGCATGGCGCAGGCCGCTCCAGCACGGCCCCAGGGCGGTGGCCAGCAGGCCAGAGGCTGCCACGCGATCCAGCAGCAGCGCGGTCGTGGGGTCGGCCGGTGCGGACGCCGACGCCACGGTCGGCAGGGCGCGGGCGGGGATGTCGTAGCGCTTGCCGCGCCGGGTCCGGCCGCAGACGACGACCTGGCAGCGCGTCCAGAGCACCTCGAGCGCCATGGTGACGGCCTTCGCGGTGCCCTTCCACCCCGACCAGTCCAGCGGGGTGACGCGGCCCCGATCGGACAGCGCGTCAGGGGCGATCGGGCCGCGCTCCTGCACCTCGGCGAGGACGTCCTCGATCAGCGCCTCCGGGAGGCGCTGGAGCCGCTGGTTGAGGCGCCACCACGGCGCTTGCAGCGCGCGCTCCCGGTAGGCGGGGAAGCGATCGGCGGGGACCAGGCAGCGCTCCTTGGCGAAGTGCTCGAAGGCGTGGCCGGGCAGCAGGGCGTCGTAGATGTCGCCCCGGCGCAGCTCCGGCACCCGCGCGATGGCCACGAGGTCGGCGTTGGTCCCGATGGTGTCGAGGGGGTCGAGCTGGATGCAGCGCCGCCGACGCAGCAGCGCGCGTGCGCCCTCGATGCCGGCCGGGAGCCGGTCGAGGGCGAGGCCCTGCCAGGAGACGAGGCGTCGCGCGGCGTCGTCTCGGGACAGGGGCAGGGCTCGGGTCATGCGCTCACCAGGGCAGCCCGCCCTGGGGCCAGTCGATGGCGTACACCCGCAGCGCCCGCACGCCGACATCGCGGTCGGAGAGGAACCAGATGCGCTGGCGCTCGGGGTCCCACACCGGCCAGTCGTCCCAGGCCGGGTCGGTCGTAACCGGCACGGCGACCCCGTTGGGCGCCAGCCAGTAGACGTCGCCGTCCTTGGCGGCGAGCTGGCCGTCTTCGGGACCCGGCACCAGGTCGGGCCCCAGGTAGCCGGTGGCCCCGCCCGAGAAACTGCCACCGGGCTTGGGCGCCCAGGCGTGGGTGAAGGTCGAGGCCGCCACGATCTCGGGCGCGCCGCCGTCCGGGTCCCAGGCGTAGCCGACCCAGCCCTGTCCCGGCTGGCCCTGGCGATCGGCGGTCAGGCCCGAGAGGAGCAGGCGGCCGTCGTCCGCCAGGGTCAGCTCCGAGGCGATGAGCGGCAGCCCGGGATCGTCGACGGGGAAGGCTCCGTCTGGCGCGGCGGCCGGCTGGGGTAGGGCGCTTGCCAGCAGGGCGAGCACGGCGACGACGGCGATCCCGGCCCGGCCATGGCTGGAGGCGTGGGCGTGGGCGCGGAGCGCCGACCAGGGGTACAGGCCGACCCACAGCAGCAGGCAGAGCCAGAAGCGCGGGACGCCGACGAGGAAGAGCGCGCCGAGGTCCTGCGTACCGGGGACGGGCAGGCCGGTGGCCAACAGGGCCAGGCCGGCCAGCGCCAGCGCGCGGCGACGGGGGAGGGTGGCGGCGACCCAGCCCAGCGCCGGTGCCAGCAGGACGAGGTGGTAGCGGGCCAGCAGCGGTCCGCCGACCATGGCGGCCACGCTGGCGGCGGCCAGGGTCCCGGCGCGCTCGCGGTCGGACAGCCGCGGCCAGGCCAGCGCGGGCAGGGCGCTCAGCCCGACCAGCAGCACCATCAGCCCCTGCGGGAGCGACAGCAGGAAGCCTCCGCTCGGCCAGGCGGGCAGCGGGTTGAGGGCGGGGTGGGCCAGCACACCGCGGCGGAGGGCGTGCCCCAGCGACTGGTAGGACAGGTTCCAGGGGTCGCCGAACATGCCGAGGGCCGCGCGGGGGGCGATCTCGGTGAGCCACTGGCGGTGAACCTCGACCCCCATGGCCCCGAGGCTGAGCGCCAGCAGCCCGCCGCCGCCGACCACAGCGCCCGCCAGCACCGCCCACTGGCGGGCGAGGAGGGCCACCAGAAGCAGCGGCCAGGCGTGGATCTTGAGCACGACCGCTGCGCCGATGGCGATGCCCGCCCCGAGCTGGCCGGCGCTGCCGCCGCGGGCGCCGGTCCGTGTCCCCCATAGCGTGCCCGCCACGGCCACGGCGGCGAGCACCAGCAGGTGGATCTGTCCCTGCTCGAGGTGGGCGCGCAGCGCCGGCGCGACGGCCAGCAGCGGCAGGAAGCCCCACCAGGCCGGCTTGTCGCCCGCCCGGGCGAGCTGCCAGGCCGTCAGCGCGATCAAGAGCCCCTCCACCAGCATCCAGGTGGTCGCCACACCCTCAGGGCTGCGGTTGGCGATCGGGGCGAACACGAGCGCGCTCGGCGGCGTGAGCACCGCGAAGCCGACGAGCTGGTCCAGGTAGCCGACGTCCACGGCCTGGTCCGTGAACCAGCGATAGTCGTAGATCATGGACAGGTCGGCGCCGTGGCGCAGGAGCCAGGCGGCGACATGGTAGTTGGCGATGTCGCCGGCGGGCGGACCGACCGCCAGCACGGCGGCGGCGGTGACCAGCAGCATCCCGACCAGGAGCAGGGCTCGGAGCGCGCGTCTCGGCATGTCCGCAGCCTACGACGAAGCCCGCGCGGCGGCCGCTTCGTGGTAGACCTCAGCTCTACCCGCCCTCTGTCGAGAGCCCCGTCGGAGCCACCGCTTGCGTCCGCTGCTGCCCGTCGCCTCGCTCGCCCTGCTGCTCGCCGCGCCCCCGGCCGTCGCGGCGCGGCCGGTCAATCCCTTCGACGAACCCGACGAGTCCGAGCTGTTCCGAGCAGAACAGGAGCTGGTCACCGTCGCCAGCCGCTACGCCCAGACGGTGCGCCAGGCCCCCAGCATCGTCACCGTGGTCAGCGCCGGCGACATCCGGCGCGCGGGCTTCCGCACGCTGTCGGAGGTCCTCGGCAGCCTGCCCGGCATCTACATCTCGGTGGCCAAGGAGTCCCGCGATCTCGCCTGGTTCCGCGGCGTGACCAGCTCGGACAACAACAAGATCCTGCTGCTCGTCGACGGCATCCCCTGGTACGACGGCATCTACAACCACGCCTGGATCGACGACTACCTCCCCCTCGACCAGGTACGACAGGTCGAGGTCATCAAGGGGCCGGGTTCGGCGCTCTACGGCACCAACGCCTTCGCCGGGGTGATCAACGTCGTGACCTGGGACGGTCGCAGCCTCGACGGCGGCTTCGTCCGGCTGAAGGCGGGCAGCGACGGACGCATGGGCGCCAGCGCGGTCTTCGCCGACGACGTCGCGGTCCGGGGGCACGAGATGTCGGTCCGCGCCTACGCGCGGGTGCTCAGCGCCGACGGGGACGGCCTCGACACGGTCCCGCGGGGGCGCCGGGACGTCCAGGGCCTCGATCCCAAGCGGGCGATCAACGGGGGGATGCGGGTCGAGCTGGACGGCCTGTCCCTGGCGGTCGACCTCGTCGACTACCGCCACACCTACTTCGTCAACGAACAGGACGACGTCCTGGACGTGCTGCTCAACAGCTCCGACGAGTTCGCGCTGAACTACCGCAACGCCTTCCTCGCTGCCTCCTACGACGTGGATCTGGGCCCCATGGGCACGGTGCGGCCCTACCTCTACAGCCAGCGACACGACAACCCCGGGCTGTACGGCTGGTTCTCGGACCTGTCGGTCGAGGGCGATCAGGCCGTCTGGCAGACCACCCTGGTCGAGACGGCCAAGGACAGCGTCCGCCACGGGGTCGGCGTTGAAGCCTGGCTGGTCCCGGCGGCCTCGCATGCCGTGGTCACCGGGGTCGGGCTCGAAGCGGTGCACGTGCTGGAGCTCGAGGACCGCTACTTCGAAGACCTGTCCCACGAAGCCTCGCAGCCCTCCACCTTCTCAGCGCCGCCCGGCTGGATCACCGACGCCTTCCTGTTCGGCCAGTACACCTGGACGACGACCTGGTGGCTGGAGCTGACGGGGGGCGCGCGGCTCGACTACCACAGCTACTTCGGCCCCTTCGTCAGCCCGCGCATGGGCGCGCTCTTGGTGCCCGCCGAGTCGGTACTGATCAAGCTGCTCTATGGCCGCGCCTTCCGGGCCCCCACCGCCCGCGAGCTGTTGGTCGAGGTCGGTGTCGACGGCGACGGCAACAACCTCTTCACCAACGGCAACCCGGGCCTGGAGCCCGAGATCATCGACACCATCGAAGCCGAGCTGACCCTGACCCCGGCGCGCCCCCTCGAGCTGCGGGCCGCGGCCTTCGTCTCTGGAATCGACCAGGAGATCAACAAGTCGACGGTGGCCGATCCCACGCTGGGCAGCGAGTACTACGCCAACCTGGGCGGCGCGCTGGCCATGGGCACCGAGTTGGAGGGGACCCTGACCTCGGGCGCCTGGGAAGCCAACGCCTCCTACACCTACACCCAGGCCCACGACCGCGAGACCGGCAACCGCACCTACGCCTTCCCGCGGCACATGGGCCACGCTCGCCTCGGCATGCGACCGGTGGAACCGCTGTCCCTGTCGCTGCTCGGGGACCTCTACGGCGTCCAGCCACGCTCGGAGTGGACGCCCGACAGCGGGCTGGCTGACGGGCCGGCCTACGGTCTGCTGCACGCCGCCATCGCCGTCGACGGCCTCGCCAAGGGCCGGGTGGCCGCTGACATCTCGGTGCGCAACCTCCTCGACACCCAGTTCAGCACCCTCATCCCGCAGGAAGACGCCAACGCCGTCAACAGCGACGGCACGGCGAAGTACCCCAACGACATCGAGGGCGAGGGTCGCACCATCAACGTCGACGTCGAGGTGCGCTTCTGACCGCGGCGGGCGGCGCGGAACCCGGCGCCTACTTGTTGTCGAGGCTGCGCAGGCGCTTGCGGCGGCGGCGCTGGAGCCAGTCGTCGTCGAGGTGTTCGCCGGCCTGCTGGCGCATCCGCAGCTCCATCCGGTCGGCGAGCCACTGGTTGTAGTCGACGATGGTGTCGATGGCTTCGTGCGACATGGACGCGCCCGAGTACCAGGTGTTCTGGGCCCCCTGCAGGCCCTCCAGGCGCCAGGCGTAGCCCTGGGCGATGGCGGCGACATCGAGCTGGGGGGCGTACTTCCAGCGGGCCTGCTGGTGGACGGCCACGACCCGGCCGCCGTCGGCTTCGATGTCGGCCTGCAACCGCGCCTGGAGGTCTTCGCGGGACGCGCCCGGCACGCCGTACTGGTAGCAGACGTAGAGGTCGGGGCGGGTCGCGCTGCGGGCCCGAGCGACGGGCGTCTTGTCGCCGGTGCGGCGCACCACCATGAGCCCGCCGCGACGGTCGCCGTCCGCCCCATACAGGTTGGCGGCGTAGGTGTGGGTGTCCTCTTCCTTGAACCAGCCCTCGACCTGGACGAGGGTGCTCACGTACTCCGACCACCGGATCCGCCCGAAGACTTCGCGTTCGTCGTCGGTCATGGGCAGCCAGGCGCGCGCCTCGTCCAGCGGTGAGGTCACGACGAGGTGGTCGGCCCGCAGGTCGCCGCGATCGGTGTGCAGCACGTGGCCCTGCGCGGAGCGGTCGACCTTCTGGATCCGGGTCGAGGTGCGCACGTCCATGCGCCAGGCCAGGGTCTGCCACAGGTGCTGCCAGCCCGGGACCGGCTCGTCGACGCGCAGGGCCGCGGCGCTGAGCAGCAACGAGGGCGTGTTCCACCGCAGGCCGTACAGGGCCGGGACATGGTCGAGGTGGCCGTAGCCCATGGCCGTCATCGTTCGCCAGGCGAAGCGCTTGACGACGTCGAGACCGTGCTCATCCAGCCAGCGGCCGAAGGGGCGGCCGACGTCGGCGCTCCACTGCGCCTGGTCGGTCATCATCTGCTGGTCGTGGAAGAAGGACAGCCAGCGCTGGTTGTACTCGGCCATCTGGGCATAGGCCCGGACCTTGTGGTCGCCGAGGACGAACTCCTTGAAGTCCTCCACCCGACCGTCCGGCAGGTGGATGACGTGGGT
Source organism: uncultured Enterobacterales bacterium (assembly GCA_964599085.1). Classification (GTDB taxonomy): domain Bacteria; phylum Myxococcota_A; class UBA796; order UBA796; family UBA2385; genus J125. The sequence goes on from CAZRFD010000010.1 coordinate 54,120, forward strand.
CGGCAGGCGGTAGGTGGTGATCCCTGCTTCGTCCATCCACTCCCGGGTGATGGTGTAGCCCCAGGTCGTGTAGCAGGCGCCCAGCTCGTGGCCGATGCCCTCGTGGTGGTAGGTGAAGTTCTTCCCTCCGACGGCGCGCGCCCGCTCGATCAGCGTGATGTTGGCGAAGCCCCGATCGGTGAGGAGGCGTGCGAGGGAGAGACCACCAGGCCCCGCGCCGACGATGGCGATGGGGGTGCGGCAGGCCTCGGGAGAGGGGCGGTCCGGCATGGCTGCTCCTGGCCTGGGCCCGACGGTAGCAGGGTCCGTCGGAGGAGGTCAGGCCTGCGCCGGTAGATCGCGCAGGATCGCGGCCAGATCGTCTCCGCTCACGGTGTAGCGGGTGTTGCAGAAGTGGCAGGTGACCTCGGCGCCGCCGTCGTCGTCCAGCATGCTCTGGACCTCATCGCGGCCGAGGGCGGCCAGCATGCCGCGCACCCGCTGCACCGAGCAGGTGCAGCGGAACTCCAGGTCCCGGGCGTCGAGCGCTTCGACGGGTTCACCGGCGAGCTGCCCGAAGGCGAAGCCCGTCATCAGCGCGCGGAAGTCAGCCTGCAGCGGCTCGTCGAACAGCGCGGCGAAGCGGTCGGCGGGCAGGTCGGGGAAGCGTTCGACGAGCAGGCCGGCGGCGAAGGCCGGCTGGCCGTCGTCGTTGAGCTCGACGTGGACACGCACCCGGCCGTCGACCTGCTCGGACTCCGTCAGGAAGCGAGCGAGCGCCTGCTCGAAGCGCTCCCCCTCGATGCGGGCCACGCCGCGGTACAGCTCGCGGCCGTTCAGCGACCGGATCGCGGCGAGGAAGCCGTCGAAGCGTCCATCGCGGGCGTGCAGCCGCGCCGGCGTGAGTCGCCCGCGCAGCCGCCCCTCTCCCCAGACGTCCACCGACAGGGCGAAGGCGGGCTGCTCGCCCTGGACCTCCATGGTGATGCGCTCCTCTCCCTTGACCTGGGCGGAGAGGAGCACGGCGGCGACGAGGCCCTCGCTGGCCAGGCGGGCGCTGTCGCCGTGCAGCTCGTGGCGGCGGCACAGCTCGCGGGCCGGGCCATCGGCGACCACGGCGAGGACGCGTGCCTGCCGCTGGCAGGCCAGGGCCTTGACCAGGCGGCCCTTGCGAGAGCCTTGCTCGTCGGGGATCTCGAGCTCGATACGCGTCGTCACGGGCGCTCCTTGGGGAAGGGGGGCCCGTCTATCAGCGGTCGGCCGACGCGCGCACCACCTCGTCGACGAAGTCCAGCAGGACGTCGTCGATCTTGATGCCCAGGGCCTGCTGGGTGTCGCCGTTGAGCACCACTCGGGGCGTGTCTGGCTCGACCGGCTGGATCTCGGATGCGGTGGTGCCGCCGAGGATCTTCGCGGCGAGGGCGGCGGCCTGTCGGCCCACCGCGTCCCAGTCCGGGGCGACCGCCATGTACGCCCCGGCGCGGACCAGGTGTTCGCTGTACACCAGCATGGGCAGGCGCGAGCGCAGGGACTCGTCGCGCAGGCTGCGGAAGTTCTCCGGGGTGACGACCACGGGGTCGGGCAGCAGCCACAGGGCGTCTACCTGCCGCCGGAGGCGGGTGAAGTTGCGGCGCACGTCGCTGCTGTGCTGCACCCTGCGGACGATGACCTGGTAGCCGGCGCGGCGGGCCGCATCGATGGCGCCGTCGACGTCGGGGCCGGCGTTGTCGCGGCTGACGATCAGCCCGATGCTCGTCACGTCCGGCGCGAAGAGCTGGAACTGGCTGACGACGACTTCGGGTGGCAGCTCCATGCCGACCCCGGTGACGAAGGCGCCCTCGATGCCGTAGCGGTCGGGGTCGAGCACGGCGACGTGCACGACCGGCACGGAGGGTAGCTCGTTGACCGCGAGCCAGGCCGCCTTGGCGCCCAGCGCGAAGACCAGCGACGGGCGGTCTTCGGTGAGGCGCTCGGCGACACGGGCGGCCCGCTTGCGATCACCGTCGAGCTGCAGGACCTCGACCGGCTCGCCGAGGGCTTGCTGGAAGGGGGCGATGGGGAGCTGGTAGGCGGGGAGGTCGTCGCTGGCGAGGGCGACGACGCCGCCGGCCGCCGCGGGCGCGGACAGCAGGCAAAGGCCGAGCAGGGAGGCGATCAACGAGGGGCTCCGAGGAGGATGAGCTGAGTGCGGCCCTGGGTGACGTCGACGTCCTGCTGCCAGGTCTGGCCGCTGGCGGGGTCGGTCACTGCGACGACGTGGTGGCCCGCGGGCAGCTCGACCGCGCGCATGGGGGAGGTGCCGGCAGCCCGCCCGTCGATGCGGACGGTCAGGCCGGTGGGTCGCGACGAGATGTTGACGAAGCCGGTGGCGCCGGCCACGGGTGGGGTGGCGTCCGATGGGTTGGATGTGGTGGTGCTGTCGGCAGCCGCGGTTCCGGTGGCCGCCGAACCTGCGGCGACGACGTCGTCCGCCGTGGTGTCGTCCGCCGGGGTGTCGGCGGCTGGGGTGTCGTCCGCTGGGGTGTCGGCGGCTGGGGTGTCGGCGGCTGGGGTGTCGGCGGCTGGGGTGTCGGCGGCTGGGGTGTCGGCGGC
>CAZRFD010000010.1:56790-90043 GCA_964599085.1 uncultured Enterobacterales bacterium
TGTCGGCGGCTGGGGTGTCGGCGGCTGGGGTGTCGGCGGCTGGGGTGTCGGCGGCGCTGCCAGCGTCCGCCCTGCCCGCGGTGGTGGTCGTGGAGGCGCTGGACTGCGAGCTGGCAGGGGAGATTTCGGCCGGACCCCCGTCGGCTGCCGCCGCCATGTCACCGGAGGCAGGTGGTGTCTGTGTCGCCGGGGCGTCCTTCGCCTGCGGCGGCGTCGCCGTGTAAGGGGCGGCGTCCGCCCTCACCGGTGCCGCTGTGGGCTCGTTCGCTGCTGGCCGCTCGTTGTTCGGCGCCTCCACCGGGGAAGCCGAGGGCGATGGCTCCGCCACTGAGGCGGCGGGTACTGGCCGTGGATCATCCTGCTGGGCGCCACGGTTGCTGAGCAGCCAGGCCACGACGAAGGCACCGACGAGCAGGACCACGACACCGACCAGGGCACCGGCACCGGCAGCTGCCGCCACGGTCGGAGCGTCCACGGTGCGGGTCCGGCTGCGGCTGCGCGACCCACTGGCGAGGGTGCCGGGGCTGCTGATGGGCTCCAGCGGCATCGGTGGGGCGGCCTTGGAGCGCGACAGCTCTTCGGTGCTCTCGTCCCGCAACACCTCGAGGCGGGAGGACACCGAGCCGATGTCCGGGTCGATCTCGGCGAGGAAGGTGGACAGCTCCCGGTTGCTGGCGACGCCGCCGCACTCTGCTGCGAGCGTCTGCAGGGCCGCTCGCATCTCGCCGGCGGTCGCAAAGCGGTCGTCGGGTCGCGTGGCGCTGGCGCGGGCGTGCGCGGCGACGAGGGCCGCGGGGATGGGGCGCTCCGGCGTGCTGCGGACGGGGGGGAGCTGGCCCGACAGGATGCGGTGCATCGTCTGCACCTCGTTGAGACCGGCCACCGGGCTGCATCCCATGAGCAGCTCGTAGAGCACGATGGCCAGCGCGAACACGTCGGCCCGCCCGTCGATCTTCCGCCCGCCCTCGATCTGTTCCGGGGCCATGTAGGCGAACTTCCCCTTGAGGCTGTGCCCGACCGTGTGCTCTGCGCGGTTGTCGGCCTTGGCCACGCCGAAGTCGATGAGCTTCACCTCGCCCCGCACCGACAGCATGATGTTCCGCGGGTTCACGTCGCGGTGCACGATGTTCATGCTGCGCCCATAGGTGTCCACCCGATGGTGGGCGTAGTCGAGGGCGGCCAGCACGTCGGCGCAGATGCGGAGGACGATGGGCAGCGGGAAGGGCTGGTGCTCCTTGGCGAGCCGGCGCTGGAGGCGTCGCAGGTCACAGCCCGGCACGTACTCCATGGCCAGGAAGAACTCGTCGCCCTCCTGGCCGAAGTCGTAGACGCTCGCGATGTTCTCGTGCTGCAGTTCGGCGTTGATGCGCGCTTCGTCGTGGAACATCCGGACGAAGCTGTCGTCGGTCTGGTGCTGGGTGTGGATGCGCTTGATCACCAGGAAGCGCACGAAGCCCGCGTCGTCGACCGCGCGTCGGGCGAGGTCGACCTCCGACATGCCGCCTTCTCCCAGGCGGTCGAGCAGGACGTAGGACCCGAAGGTCCGCGGGTAGCCGGTCGCGGTCACGGGCCCGAAGATACCTCGCCGGGAAGCGTCCCGAGGCCCGGCCGGTGGCTGCGTCAGTCGCGTCGCGTCCGCTGACCGGGCTCGGCCCGCCGCTGGAGCAGCAGGAACTTGAGGTAGCGAGCCTCGGGGTGCTCGGCGAGGACGGGGTGGTCAGGCGGCTCGGCGGCCTGGTGCAGGCAGGACCAGCGCCCCGCCTTACGCAGCCCCTCGCGCACCGCCTGCTCCCACTGGGGGAAGGACAGGCGCGCGGTGCAGCTCGCGGTGGCGAGGAGGCCCCCGGAGACCACGGCGCGTCCGTATCGGGTGGCGAGATCCCGGTAGCGGCGTCGGGCCGCGGCGTCGGCCTTGCGGCCGTGGGTCAGGGAGGGCGGATCGCAGACCACGAGGTCGGCTGGCGCTTCGGGTGCCCACGAAAACGCGTCCACCACCTCGAAGCCGTGGCGATCGGGGTCGAAGCCGTTCAGCCGCAGGTTGTCGCGGGCGTCGGCGACAGCTTCGGCGGCAGCGTCGACGACGATGACCCGGCGAGCGCCGCCCGCGGCGGCATAGGTCGCAAACCCACCGGTGCAGGAAAAGACATCGATGACCTCCCGGTCGGCGGAGACGCGGCGCACCATCCGCCGGTTCTCGCGCTGGTCGAGGAACAGGCCGGTCTTCTGTCCGCGGGCCGGGCGCACCCGGAAGCGCAGCCCGCTCTCGCGCACGACCAGCTCGTCGGGGAGGTCGGGACCGGCCAGGAGGTCCACGCCGCTGCGGCCGTCGACCCGCCGCACGCCGAGCTTGCGGCCGACGGTCTGGATGCCCGGCAAGGCTGCGACCGCCTGGGTCAGCGCGTCGAGCCAGGGCTCCCAGCATGCACCGTACAGGCGCAGCATCGCGAGGTTGTCGTAGCGGTCGACGACGACCCCCGGCAAGCCGTCACCGGCACCGTTGACCAGGCGGAAGGCGTTGGTGTCGTCACCGAACAGGCTGCCGCGGAGCCGGGCCGCTGCGGAGACGGCGCCGTCCACGAGTCGCGGCACATCGAGCGGGAAGCGCGACAGCACACGCACGGCGATGGGGCCGCGGTCGGCGAGCCCGAAGCCCAGGGGCCGGCCGCGCCCATCCTTGAGAACGACCGGCGTGCCGGCGGGGGGGCGCCCACCGACGACGCCATCCCCGTAGACCCAGGGGTGCCCGCGGCCGATGCTGCCGACGGTGTCCCGGGTCAGCTCGATGTCGACGGTGTGGCGCATCACGGCTCCTCGCGTGGCGGGCGGTGTCTATCCCTCTGTCGACAGCGTGCTGTCCGGAAGCTGCTCTCGAGGCGACGCTGTCGAATGGACGCGATCCTGGCTCGTCAGAGCGGTGCCTCGCACAGGAGGGAGCCATGAACCGCCTCGCCATCGCCTCGCTCGTCCTCTCCTCGGCCTGCATCGTCTACGACGACGGCCCGGTCGGTTCCGGCCCCAGCAACAGCGCGCCGTACGTCTACACGGGCGAGGCCGGCTGCTACTGGGACAACTACTACGCCGACGACATCTGGTACTTCGAGGCCGAAGCCGATGATCCGGACGGCGTCTACGACGTCGTCGAGGTCTACGCCGACGTCTACGACGGTCGGACCGGCGAGTGGGCCGACAGCTTCGAGCTGTTCCCGACCAACGACCCGGTCTACTGGTGGAGCGACTGGCTGGGCAGCACGACCTGGCTGGACTGCGGCTACGGCGGCTACCTCGTCGATCTCGTCGCCTACGACTCCTTCGGCGCCTACGACGTCCTGACCGTGGACCCGGTCACCTACGGCCACTGACCACCGGCGTTCAGAGACGCAGCGGAGCCCACCCCCGCCCCTGCCCATGGCAGCGGCGGGGGTTTCGTGTTTCTAGGGGAGCATGCTGACCCGCCCGCTCCCCTTCCTTCGGCTGAACCCGCTCGAGCTGGCGGTGCTGGCGGTCGCCGCGGGGCTCCGTATCGCCAGCCTGCACGCCTACGACGCCACTCTGTACGCCGATCACCCCATGGTCGATGCCTGGACCTACTGGGACCAGGCGCAGAAGCTGACGGCGCTGCTCTCCGACAACGACGTCGGCTTGCTGCACTACTGGACACGGCCCTCGTCACTGTCGGGCGCCGACCCCTTCGCTGACGGCTTCTACCAGCCGCCGGGCTACCCGGTCTTCCTCGTCCTGATCGGCAAGCTGACGGGGACACCCGACCTGTCCTTCACCCGCGCAGTCCAGGCGCTGCTCGGCCTGTGGACCACCGCCATGGTCATGCTGCTCGGCCGGCGGGCGGCGGCTGCATGGCGCGCGCCGTGGGCGGGTGCGCTTGCCGGGCTGCTCTACTCGCTCTACCCGACGACCCTGCTGTTCGAGCAGGACATCCTCACCCCGGCACTGACCGGTGCGCTGCTGGCCTCGGCTCTCGTGCTGGTCCTGCATCCCCACGAGCCCGGCGTGCAGCCGAGGCCCGGGGCATCGCTGTTGGCGGGCCTCCTGCTGGGGCTGGCCGTCGTGGTCCACCCAACCTACTTCCTGGCCGCTGGCGTCGTGGGGGCGGGGCTCGTCGTCGCGGCCTGGCGCGGGACCTTGCGGCGGCTGCTGCCGGTCGCGCTGTTCGGCATCGGACTGGCCGTGGCCATCGGCCCGACCACCTGGCGCAACGTCGCGATCCACGACCAGCCCGCCCTGGTCTCGCACAACGGCGGACTCAACTTCTACCTGGGGAACAACCCCGGCTGGCGGGACAGCATGTTCCTGCGCCCGGGCCTGCCCTTCCGCAGGCTCGTGCTCGAAGCCGAGCCCGACAAGCGAGGGGTGGACGAGCGCAACGAGTGGTGGTGGGAGCGAGCAGAGCACGAGATCACCGAGAAGCCTGGTGTGTGGGCCGCCGTGCTGCTCACCAAGGCCATCTGGTCGGTCAACAACCGCGAGATCCCGCGCAACGAGGACTACCGCTGTCGAACGGACGACGGACCGCTGGCCTGGATCGGCCAGCTTCCCGTCCGCTATGGGCTGGTCCTGCCCTGGGCCCTGGTCGGGGCCGCGCTGCTGCTGCGGAGGGGCCGGGGCGCGTCCGGCCTGCCGGCGACCTGGCTGGCGCTTCACGTGCCGGTCGTTGCCTTCATCGTCGCGGACCGCTACCGGCTCGCGACCTGGCCGCTGATGTGCGTGTGTGCCGGCGTCGGTCTCGCCGCGCTCGGGCAGATGGTCGCCGCCTGGCGGCGCGCGCGGCAGCGACCAACGGCGGCCTGGCTGCTGCTCCCGCTGGGCTTGCTGTCCTTCGTGCCGATCGACCCGCGCACCGCCGTGGATCCGGCCTGGTGCGTGCACGTCGACGCCAACCTGGCCTTGATGGATGGTAACAAGGACGCGGCTGTCCGGCTCTACCGGCAGGCGCTGGAGCTGGACCCCGACGACTGGGGTGCCCGCGACTTCCTCGCCCGGACCGTGTTCTCGGAGGGGGAGGTCGACGCGGCGGCCGAGCTGATGGAGCCGCTGTTGGCCTGGTTTCCCGACCACTACCCGACGCTGTACTTCATGGCTCGGCTCGAGCAGCGGCGGGGACGCCTGGACGCCGCAGCGGACTACATGGGCCGGGCCTACCGGGTCCCGGGAGAGCGCACGAACACCGGCGTTCGCTATGTCCGCCTGCTGGTGGAGGCTGGGCGTCGCGACGAAGCTGCGGCCGTGCTTCAAGCCGATCCGAAGCTCGCCCGACATCCCAAGCTCGCCGGCATCCTGCGTTGAGGTCTGCGCTCTGGCGATTAGACTGCAAGGCGTTGCCCTTCGGGCCCCAACCCCAACACCCTGGCCGGCCGGTCCCCGGTCACCCCTCTCGGCCCCCGAGGCTCTCGCCATGTCGTCCGTGCTCGTCGTCGACGACGACGCCACTACGCGCCTCCTCGTCAGCCGCCGCCTGGAAGCGGTCGGCTTCAATTGCGAGCTCGCGCGGACCGGTGCCGAAGCAATCGCCAAGGTGGAAGCGGGGTTCCACGGCGTCGTGCTCCTCGACCTGCAGCTCCCCGACAAGGATGGTCGGGTCCTGCTGCCCAGCCTGCGGCGCATCGACCCGACCAACCCCGTCATCATCCTGACCAGCCACGGCAGCGCCGACATCGCGCTGGATTCGCTCCGCGACGGCGCCTTCGACTTCCTCGACAAGGAGCTGATCGCTGACCGCCTGGTGCCCACCGTCCGCCGGGCAGCCGACTCCTTGCCCACCCTGCGCGGTGCCGATCGACTCCCCGACACCTGTCCCTACCCAGGCATCGTCGCGCGCTCGCCCGAGATGCACGCCGTCTGCCTGGCCATCGAAAACGCCGTCGCCTCCAGCGTGCCCATCATGCTCCGCGGAGAGAGCGGGACCGGCAAGGAAGTGGTGGCCCGGGCGATCCACCAGATGGGTCCGCGGGCCAAGAAGCCCTTCGTGGCGGTCAACTGTGCTGCGATCCCAGAAGCGCTCCTCGAAGCCGAGCTGTTCGGCTACGAGCGCGGTGCGTTCACGGGTGCTGTGGGGCGCAAGCGCGGCCGCTTCGAGCTCGCCGCGGGCGGCACGCTCATGCTCGACGAGATCGGCGAGCTGCACCCCCTGCTGCAAGCCAAGCTGCTGCGCCTCGTTCAGGAGGGTGAGTACCAGCGACTGGGCGGCACCGAGACGCTCCGCGCCGACGTCCGCCTGATCAGCGCGACCAACCGCGACCTCGAGACCGAGGTCGCGGCCGGGCGCTTCCGCGAGGACCTCTACTACCGGATGGCGGTGTTTGCGGTGCACCTCCCGCCGCTGCGCAAGCGGACCGGCGACATTCCCCTGCTCATCAAGCACTTCCTCGCCGAGTCCTGCGAGCGTGAGGGCAAGGAGGTCCGCAGCGTGGATCCCCTGGCTCGCGAGCTGCTCGAGTCCTACAGCTACCCCGGCAACGTCCGCGAGCTGCAGAACATCATCGCCCACGCCGTGGTGTCCGCCCGGGGGCCGACCATCGCCATCAGCGATCTGCCCCAGGCCTTCCTGCGCGCCGTGAGCGACGAACGGCATCGCCAGGAGCAGGGGCTGGCCAACGGTGTGAGCCCTGCTGACGCGTCCACGGGGACCTCGGGGGCGGGAGCCACGCCCCCGTCATCCCCGGATCCCAGCGCAGAGACGCTACGGCCCGACCATCAAGTCGGTGACTCTCCGGAGAGCTTCCCCACCCTGGCAGAGGTCGAAGCGCGGCACGTCATGCGTGCCATGGAACATGCCGGGGGGAACAAGGCGCTGGCCGCCCGCCTGCTGGGTGTCAGCCGGATGACGCTGTATCGAAAGCTCCAAGAAGCAGACAAGCTGTCCAGCTTCGATACAGATCTGTAGCGAAGCGAGACAGGGTCTCGATAGAAGACGCCCACGGCGGTTGTCAGGGCTTGTCGTCGACGCGGTTGCGCGGCGGATCCTGGACGATGCGGGGGAATCGAAAAAGCTGGCACGGGTTGTGCATATAGAGTGGGCGTCACCGCAGAGGTGGCAACCAACTCCCTTCAACCGCAGCTTGCTGCGGAAGACCACGCCCGGTCAGACCCCTCCCGAATGCATGGCTCGGCCCCTGGGACCCGAGTCGCTGAGCCAAGCTGGGGAATGCTTCATGAAGCCCCGCGGGAGGGGTCCCGGGCCATTGGGAGCCCCTGGCAACCGAAGCGCCGCCCCTCGGGGCGGCGTTCGCCGTTTGACCCCGGGAGTTTCGGTCGGGCGTCACTGGGGGCTGAGAGCGCCGGCTTGGTGTGTCTGGCCCGATAGGCATACGTTGCCGACGGCAGAGTGTCGTCCCAGGACCATGCCAACCGCTGCTCACGCTTGCGGGCCACTCCGCGCGGCCTTCCATGGCAGCGCGCTCACCGACGAGGACTCCATGATCTCCTTGCTGTTCGCCGCCATCCTCCCCGCCCATGCCCAGGACGACCTCGCGGACTTCTCGGCCGCCGACCAGGCGACCGAAGCCGTCGAAGAAGCCGACACCGACCTCTCCGCCGAGTTGGGCGGCGCATACGTCTCTGGCAACGCCATCTACCTCAGCCTCAACGCTTCGGTGGCCCTCGCCCACAAGTGGACGATGAACAAGCTCGCCCTGACCGGCGGAGCCAACTACAGCAGCGGCAAGATCGACGGGGACGGTGACGGCACCCTCAGCGACGCAGAGCGCAGCGTCGCCAACCAGGAGCTGGCCAAGAAGTTCTACGGCGATCTCCGCTACGATCGCTACCTCACCGACAAGGACGCGCTGTACGCGTGGGTTGGCGCGATGCACGATCCCTACGCCGGCTACAGCGCGCGCGTCCACGAACAGATCGGCTACGCCCGGACCCTGGCTGACTCCGACGCCACGAAGCTCGGCGCGGAGGTCGGTATCGACTGGGCCGAGGAGTTCTTCACCGAAGCGCAGGCCGAGGGCACCGACTTCCTCGAGACCAGCACCACCTACGAAAACGTGCTGGCGGGTCGGCTCGGCGTGACCTTCTCGCATGCCTTCAACGACAGCGTGTCCTTCTCCGACAACGCCGAGACCTACGTCAACGTGGTCAACCCCGCCGACACCCGCGTGCTGAACACCGCGGCGCTCACCAGCAAGCTCTCCGACGTCTTCTCGCTCAAGGTGTCCAACCAGCTCACCTTCGACAACGTCCCGGTTGAGGGCTTCCGCAAGGTCGATCAGACCACCATGGCCACCTTCGTCGCTTCCATCTTCTGAAGACCCTCCCCCTCCCACCTGCGTTGGAGTCCCTCGTGGAGAACATCGACCTCGCCCAGATCACCGCGATGGCGGTCCCCGTCGCCAAGGCCCTCGTCCTTGCGATCATCATCTTCGTCGTCGGCAACTCGCTCGCCAAGACCCTGCACAGGGTCACTCAGACCCGGCTGGAGGGGCGCGGCGTCGACGCCGCCCTCTCGCGCTTCCTCGGCCAGATGGTCCGCTACGGCGTCTTCGCCGCCACCGTCATCAGCGCGCTGGGCGTCCTCGGCATCGAGACCACCAGCTTCGTCGCCATCCTCGGGTCCGCCGGCATCGCGGTCGGCCTCGCCCTGCAGGGCAGCCTGGCCAACTTCGCGTCCGGCGTGATGATCCTCTTCTTCCGGCCGTTCACCCTCGGTGATGTCATCACCGCTGGTGGGCACACCGGTGGCGTGGTCGACATCGGCCTGTTCGCCACGACCCTACACACCCCGGACAACATGAAGATCATCGTGCCGAACGCCGCCATCACCGGCGGCAGCATCACCAACATCACCACGCTGGGCACCCGGCGCATCAGCGTCGACGTCGGTGTGGCCTACGGTGCCGACCTCGCAGTCGTTCAGCAGATCCTGCAGAAGTCCGCCGAGCGCTGCACCAAGGCCATCAAGGACCCGGCACCCGCCGTCGCCTTCGTCAGCCTGGGCGCCAGCAGCCTGGACTTCACGGTGTTCGCATGGTGCAACAGCGCTGACTGGCTGGACCTGATGCACGAGCTGCGCTGCAACGTCTACGACGATCTCAACGCCGCGGGGATCGACATCCCCTTCAGCCAGATCGTCGTGCACCAGGCCAGCGACGCCGCCTGATCCCCAACAGCGCCAGCAGCAGCGCCCATCCCGCCGCCGCGGGCCCTCGGGCGCTGCTGCAGCGACCGCACCCTCCGTTGGTCACGGCCGGATCACCCGCCATTGCGCCGGTGTCTCCGGACGTGGCTGTGTCTGCCCCCCCGTCGTCGCCAGCGTCCGCCGTCCCGCCGTCGGCGCTCCCGCCGTCGCTGCTTCCGCCGTCGGCCGTGCCAGTGTCCGAGCCGCCGTCGTCGTCTGCGAGCACGCGCTCGATCCACCCGAGCGTGTCGGCGTCCGTGTAGCGTTCGCCCAGGGCCGCCATCCACTGCAGGCCCGGGTCGTCTCCGGCCGCTTCCACCAGCAGCTCGCCGGTGATCGGGCTGGCGTAGAGCAGGTCGATGTGGCTCAGGTCGACGACGGCGGTCTCGACGACGTGGGCGCCCCGCGCCGTCAATGTGTCGGTCCACAGCGCGCTGCCGACGAAGACCAGCCCGTCGCTCTCGCCCGAGACCTCACCGAGGACGAGGTCGCCGCTGGCGAGGCCCTGCACTTCGCCTTCTGTGACACCGAGTCCGGCGAAGCTGTTGTCGACGATGTCGGCGACGAGCGCGCCCCAGGCGTCCAGGCTCGAGCCCACGAGGTCGGCCCAGCTCTCTCCGAAGCTGCTGGCCAGCCAGTCTTGCGTGCCGTTGGGCATCAGCGGGTTGCGGCCGGCCAGGACGAAGACGTCCACGTCAGGGTCGACGCCGCGGGCTTCGATGCGGTCGAGCAGGCGGCCGCCGTTGTCGACGGCGATGTCGACGCCTTCGCTGTAGCTCCAGTAGCCGAGGCCGCCGTTCCAGGTGGTGTACCAGTCAGTCTGCAGCGCGTAGGGGCCCAGCCAGGCCTGCGTCGCCGGCAGGTCGTAGACGTCGTCCCAGCGGCGGAGGATCTGGCGGTGACCGGGGAAGTAGTCGGCGCCGCTGCCGCCGATGTACTGGTCGACCAGCGATGTCGAGATTGTGGGGGCCGTCGTGGTGTAGGGGTAGAACAGGGTCCACGAGGTGGGGGAGAGGGCGTCGTCGGCGACCAGGCTGGTCAGGTTGGCCGCCGGCCACCGGAAGGCGGTGTCGATGCCGCCGAGCGGTGTGGCCACGAACACCGCCCGTCGCACGTCGCCGCGGTAGCGGGTGCCCACGTCCCCATAGGCCGTGTTCAGCCAGGTCCCACCCGCATCACCGTCGTCCCCGCTCGCCAGGTAGACCGCCAGCGCGATCCCGCCCTTGCTGTGGGCGACGACATCGACCTGCGTCGCCCCGGTGCGCGCCCGGATGCGGGCGATGGCGTCGGCGATCATCTCGGCCTGCATGTACACGTCGCCGTGGGGATGGGCGAAGGTCAGGGCGTAGACGGGGCGCAGGTCCTGGTCGAGGCGGGTGCCCAGCGTGACGTAGGCGCGGACGCCGTTGTCGCCGGCCCCGGGTACCAGGAGGATCGGGGTTCCGGACGCGACGGATTCGTTGGGCCCCATGTGCAGCAGGGCCACGCTGGAGTGCGGGGTGTTCGACCCGAAGCACTGCGCGATCCACGGCGCCCAGTCCGCTTCATCCGGCCAGGCGATGGCGCTGTTGAAGGACTCTTGCGAAAACAGGGTCCGGTCCGGGTCTTCGATGCGCTCCACCCGGCTCCAGAGCTTGAGGTCGCCGGCCTGATCGTAGGTCTCGACCCCGGTGAACTCGGCCGCTGGCGTCGTCGGGTCGAAGCCCGCCGTCGCCCAGGCCGCCGTCGACAGGAGCAGTCCGGCGATCACGGCTCACCTCGCACGGCCAGCGCGCGCTGAGCCCGGGTCGCGCTGCTGAGCTTGCCGGCGAGGAACCAGTCCACCGCTTCGTTGAACCCGTCGGGATCGTCGTGGTGCACGGTGTGGCCGGCACCCTCCAGCATGACGAGCTGGGCGTCGGGGAGGGCCTGCTGTCCGCGGCGGGCTACCGCAGCCGTGCGCCCGCCGGTGAACACCGGGTTGGGGATCATCCGATCGTCGCTACCGAACACGATGAGCACCGGCTGATGGACCTCGTCGAGCCGGTCGAGCACCGGGTGGTCCAGCATGCCGGCGATGCTGCGCGACACGGCCACGCTCGTCCCCGCGAAGGCCGCGCTCCGCCCGAGCTGGACGCGTTCCCGCAGCAGGCGCTCCACGCCGTCGTCGTGCCGGTTGAACACGAGCTGGGTGAACGTGGCCCGGAGGTCGTCTTCTCGCGCCTGCAGGGCGCGATCTTCCGTCCAGTAGCGCTTCATCCAGGCGGCTTCGCCGGTGCTGAAGCCTTCGAAGCCGGCGGGCGCTGACAGGACCAGCCCCTCGACGCGGTCGGGGTGTCGGAGCGCGAAGGTCAGGGCGATCTGCCCGCCCATGGAGTGCCCCACGATGATCGCCCGCTGCAGCCCCACTTCGTCGAGCCAGGCATCCAGCACATCGGCGTACCAGGGCGGGGTGTACGGCGCGTCGGGGCGCGCGCTCATGCCGTAGCCGGGCAGGTCCAGCGCGAGGACGCGCCGCTGTTCCTGGAAGTGGGGGAGCTGGTACTCCCAGAAGCCCATGGTGCTGGACAGGCCGTGGACGAACACGAGGGGGGTGGCGTCCGGGTCGGCGGCCACGACCCCGCTGGCCGCGCTGTCGGTGTAGGCGACCGAGACCCCCGCGACCTCTGCAGTGTCGACGACGGCGTGCCGGACCGCGCCGGGGGCCCACAGGTCCGCGGGTTCGATGGCCGGCAACGACGAGTAGCGGGGCGCGCAGGCAGCCAGGGCGAGGAGAGGAGCAAGCATCGAGCGTTCTCGTCGAGGTCGGTCCGCCGCGGTGGCGGGGTCAGAACAGGATCCACTGGGCGTGGAGAAAGACGGTCCAGGGGTTCGCGGGCAGGACGGTCAGGTCGGCGGTCGAAGGGTCGACGACCTGGGCGCCCGTCACCACCGCAGCCTCCAGGCTGAGGTCGAGCAGCGGCAGCGGGTGGACGAGGAGGGCCCCGTTGAATTCCGTGCCGAGGGCGTCGCCGTCGGGGCGCCGCGCGTGGGCTGCCGTGCCACGCAGCGTGAGCCGGTCGGGGATCGGGTCCCAGCCGAGGCTGCCGGTGGCGGCGACGAGGCCGTCGCCGCGGTTGCTGACGTCGGCGACCACCGCCACCTGCCGGTTGATCGCGCGAGGGTCGGAGAAGAGCAGCAGCGTGCCGTGGGTCGCCCACAGCGCCCCCACGACGCCGTAGCTGTTGCCGGTCACCACGCCCGTGTAGGCGTCTCGGCCGGTGCCGTCGCGGCTGGTGGCCAGCAGTTCGGCCCGCGCTTCGCTGCCTGCCCCCGGCGCCCAGCGGCCGCGGACCTCGAGGTCCGTGAGCCAACCGCGGACTTCCACGTCGCGCTGCCCGGTCACATACAGGCGCCCCAGGTTGAGGAAGCCGCTGGCCCGCAGGCCCACCGGGCCCTGGCGGAGCTCCCGGTTGTAGCCGGCGTCCGCCCCCAGCCACACCAGGTCGGCGTCCACTTCGGCCGCGGTCCCGTCGTCCCCGACGAAGCTCAAGCGTGGCCCACCCTGCAGGTCGGAGAGCTGGCTGGTCGGCCCCAGGCCGAGCGTGCCGCCGCCGCTGCCGCCGCTGTTGTCCTTGAGCCACCAGGCGTGGGCGCCCAGGTCGATGGCGTACACCGGGTGGGCTTCTGCGTCGGCCATCCACAGGGTGACGTCGTCGGGGCTCGCCGTGCCGTTCTCCACGAGGGTGTAGCCTCCGAGCCTGTAGTGCAGCAGGTCACCGCCCGGCCCCCGGGCCACGCCGTAGGCGGACAGCCCTGCGGCTTCACTGCCCCAGAACATCAGCCCGCCCCCGTGGCGGAACAGCGCGTCGGGACCGCTGCTGTGCGGGTCGTAGGGGCCGTCGGCCAGGAACTGCAACCCGGCGATCACCGTGAGCTGCTGGTCCGCTCCCAGGTCGGGTTGGAAGCTTGCGTAGAGGCGTCGCGTCTGCAGGTTCACCTGGTCGGCGCCGAAGCCGCCGCCCTTGTTGCCGCCTGTCTGGTAGGCCTGATCTCCCCAGGCGAAGTCCACTTCGAAGCCCGCCGTCAGCGCCGCCCGACCGTCCAGCACGGGCGGGGCCCAGGTCAGGAAGGCGTCAGCCCGCTGTTCGACCGCCATGCTGCGGTCGTCGAGATCCGTCGTCGTGCCGTTCGTGCCCCCGAGCGCGCCGACGACCTGCCCGTCGAGAAACGGGTTGGTGGTCACGATGCTCGACCGGGTCAGGCGGAGCTGGAAGAGTCCCAGCGCGGACAGCGCCGGCGCTGCCGCCGAGGGCTGCGGCTGCACGTCGCCCTCGGACACCGCGGCAGGCGCGGCCGCGGTCGCTTCCGGCGGCACGGCGGCACCGGCGTCGGGCAGCAGCCCAGCACCCAGCAGCGCCGCGACGAGGACCGAGGCCATCATGGACGTCGATAGACCTGCACGTTGTCGCCAGGGGCGAGCCCCTGGCCGGAGGTGGAGCCGAAGCCGGCTTCCGTCGTGGGAGGAGAGAACCCGTAGTCCGGCTTCGTCAGCACGACTTCGAAGGTCAGCGTCGACCCGTCGACCTGCCAGATCCCCTCCGAGGTTCCCTCGAAGGGTTGCGTCTGTTGCTGGACGATGCTGCCCGGCGCCCCCTCGACCGCGGAGTAGGTGCCGGAGAAGTCGTAGGTGTCTCCTCCGCCGGTGATCGCGTGGACGGTGTAGCTGCAGTCGCCGCCGAAGCCGGCGTCGATCTCGACGTAGTCGAAGGACGCTTGGCGGAACAGCGGACTGATGTCGTCGCCCTGGCTCATCCCGTCGCCGGTGATCGACAGGTCGGCACAGTCGCCGGTGGTCGACGCGCCGCCGTCGCCCGTGTTCGAGCCACCATCGCCGGCGCCCCCGTCGTTGCTGCCGCCGTCGGCGCTGGCGCCGCCGCCGTCCGCCGCGCCGTCTGCGATTCCCCCGGTGTCGGCGACGTCGTCGGGGCGACAGGCGGTGGAGAGGAGGAGGGCGGAGAGGAGGATCGGTCGCGTCATGGTGCCACCGTGGGGTGCTGGGGATCGGTCATCGGGGTCGCGGTGGTCTGGCGGCCGGCGGCCGCATGTGCGGCGAGTGCCGGCTTGTCGACCTTGCCGGATCCCGTGCGGGGCAGGTCGCCGGACAGGTCGAAGTGCTTGGGGATCTTGAAGCGCGCCAGGCGTCCGCGCAGCCACGCGGCGAGGTCGACACCACGCAGTTCGTGCCCGGCCGCCGCTTCGACAAAGGCCATGCCAACTTCCCCCCAGCGGTCGTCGGGCACGCCGACGACGGCCGCGACGGCGACATCGGGGTGGGTCAGCAGCGCGGCTTCAACTTCTGCCGGGTAGACGTTTTCGCCGCCGGAGATGAACATCTCCTTGAGCCGCCCCCGCACGGTGAAGTAGCCATCGGCGTCGACACTGAGCACATCGCCGGTGTGGAACCAGCCGTCTTCGATGGCGGAGGCGGTCGCGTCGGCGTCCTGCCAGTAGCCACTGCACACCAGGGGCCCGCGCAGCAGCAGCTCGCCGGGTTCGTCCACGTCGCAGATCGTGCCGTCGGGGCGGACCACGCGGGCTTCGACGTGGTGGATGGGAAGACCCACCGTGCCCAGCTTGTCGCGCACCCGCGCCGGGGGCGTGCTGAAGCAGTTCGGGCCGACTTCCGTGAGCCCGAAGCCCTGGCGCAGGGGGATCCCCCGGTCGAGGTAGCGTTCCAGCAGCGCCGCCCCAAGTGGTGCTCCCCCGCAGATGGCGTCGCGCACCGAGGAGAGGTCGGTGGCTTCGAAGTCGGGGTGGTCGGCCAGCATCTGGTAGATGGTTGGCACGCCCATGAGGTGCGTGATCCCTTCGCTGGCGATGAGGCGGAGGGCGTCGGCGGCGTCCAGCCGCGGCATGATCACCGTGCGCCCGCCGCGGTGCAGCAGGGGCGTCGTCAGGCAGTTCATCCCGCCGGTGTGGAACAGCGGCGCGAAGGTCAGCGTGCTGTCGGTCGGGCCGAGGTCGCAGGCCAGGATGGTGTTGAGCGCGTTCCAGTGCACCTGCCGGTGCGACAGCAGCGCACCCTTGGGGCGCCCGGACGACCCCGAGGTGTACATGAGCTGCCACGGGTCGTCCAGCCCGTTGCCGGCCGCTGCCCGGGGCGGCGCCGCGAGGTCCCGCAGTGGCCCGGCGTCCATGGCCAGCGGGCGGTCGGTGAGGCTGCGGGCCAGGTCGAGGTGAACATCGTCGGCGACGAGCACCCGGGGCGAGCAGTGGTCGAGCTGCCAGGACAGTTCTGCGGGGGACAGCCGCGTGTTCATGGGGAAGAGGATCGCGCCGAGGTGCGCGGCGGCGTACAGCAGCGCGATGGTGTCGCCCCGGTTGAGCGCGAGCACCGCCACCCGGTCGCCCACCACGACACCGCGCTGGGCCAGCGTCGCCGCCCACGCCAGGCTGTCGGCGTGGAGCTGGCGCCAGGTCCACCGCTGGCCTGTCCCTGTGTCGACCAGGGCTTCGGTAGCGGGCCGGAAGGTCGCCCACGTGGCGAGCTGGTCGCTGGTCGCTGCCCGGGAGGTGGAGTGGCTGGTCATGTCTGCTCCGCGGTCGACCGGCTGCGGAACCAACGGTCGAGGAGGGGGTAGAAGACCGTCGGGCCGTATCGGCCCACGACGACCCCGATGTGTCCGGACTGCAGGTCTTGCACGGTGACATCGGTGCTTCCGACGGCGTCGGCCAGCGGACGGCAGCTCTCTGGCGGGGCGATGAAGTCCCGCTGGGCGGTGGCGACCAGCACCGGCGCCGTGATGGCCGACAAGTCGATGGCCTGCCCCCGGAGCGTCCAGGTGCCGTGCAGGAGGCGATCCTGCTGGTAGGCGCACCGGATGAATTCTCGCGCGAAGGTGCCGGGCATGGGCACGTTCTCTTCCAGCCATCGTTCACGGGCAAGCGTGCGGGCCAGGCGCACCGGGTCGTGGCTGGCGGCTTCGATGGCCGCGTGCTTGGTGACGGCGCCAACCGGGTCGAGCAGCTTGAAGGCCACCGCCATCAAGTCCACCGGCACCAGCCGGTCGGCGGGCAAGGCGGTATCGACATCGAACCAGGCCGGGTCGACGAAGCGGCGGAAGCGGCCGGCCCCCGAGAATGACACGGGGGCGTTCAGCGCGACCAGACCGGCGAGACGGTCCGGGCGAAGCGCGGCGTGCATCACAGCGAGGGTGCCGCCCTGGCAGTAGCCGAGGACGAAGGCGCGGGGTAGCGCTGCCCCAGCCCCGTGGCGCGCGTGGCGACGGGCCCGCTGGATCGCGCGATCGAGGAGGTCGAGGACCACGTGGGCGACGTCGTCTTCGGCGTCTTCCGGCCCCGGGACTCCCCAGTCGACGAGGTAGGTGGGGTGCCCCAGCCGCGCCAGACCGCCGACCAGCGAGCGGTCTGGTTCCAGGTCGCAGATGGTGGCCCGGTTGATCATCGAGGGAACCACGATCACCGGCGTCGAGGTTCGGCGGTCCGGGTCGGGGGCGTAGTACCGGAGCACGAGCTTGTTCTGCCGGTGGACCACCTGGTGTGGCGTGGTCCCGAGCGGTGGACGGGGCAGTGTCGCCAGCAACTGCATGCCGCGCCGGACCCGGTCGGCCTGGTCGAGGCCGCCCCACCCTTCCACCAGGGGGCGCATGAAGGCCAGGGGGTCGGCGGGCAGCGGCTTCACGGCTGCGTGTCCTCCGTGTAGTCGGCGCCTTCGGCGGCGTCGGGGCCATGCCCCTCGTCCGCCCAGCGGGTCAGGGCCCCGGGCAGGGCCTTGCCGATGCAGACACCGACGTGCCCGCCGCGCAGGGTCTCGGTGCGCACGGGCCCTCCCCACGCCTGCTGCAGGCCGAAGGCGGCGGCGGGCGGGCAGATGTGGTCGTCGCTGGCGGCAAAGGCCACGGCGGGCACGCGAACCTGCGAGAGGTCCACCGGTCGCCCGGCCATGATCCAGGCCGGTGCTGCCGGCATCAGGGCGTTGTCGAAGTAGCAACGCCGGACGTACTCCCGGTAGGTCTCTCCCGGGAAGTCGACGTTGTCGCCGTTCCACTGCTCCATGGCTGCCCACAGGCGAAGGAAGGCCGGATCATCACCGCGCTTCCACAGGCTGCGCCCCCGGGCGAGCTGCCCCGCCGGCCGCAGCCAGGCGAAGCTGCTGGCCATGAGCTGGCGCGGGAAGTTCCCGAAGCCATCGACGATGTCGTCGAGCGGGAAGGTGTCGGGGTGCGCCCAGGTCGACAGCCGCCCCGAGGCGTGGAAGTCGATGGGAGCGGCGAGGAGGGCGAGCCGGCGCAGCATGGCGGGATGCCGCGCGAGGCTGATCGCCAGGAAGGTCCCGCCGACGCAGTAGCCCAGCCCGTCGAGGTCGTGGGTCCCGTGGTGCGCCAGGGCGTGGCGCTGGCTGCGGTCGATTGCCCGCGGCAGCAGGTCGTCCACCAGGCCGGACATGGGCACGGCGGCGTCTTCAGGGCCGGGTCGCCCCCAGTCGAGCAGGTAGACCGGCGCCCCCGCACCGAGCAGGGCGCCGACCACGCTGCGGTCCGGCAGCAGGTCGAAGATGGTCCAGGTGTTGATCAGCGGCATGCTGATGAACACAGGCGTCCGCGGCGCGACCCCCGGTGTTGGCGCGAAGTAGCGCAGCGACGCCTTGTTCTGGCGGTGGATGATCGCGTGGGGGGTCTGCCCTGTCGGGGCACGGGCCACCGGGTCGTCGGCGAGGAAGCGCGCCAGGTCGAGGGCCTTGCGGCCCCCCTCGAGGGCCGCCTGCATCACGTCGGCTGAGGTGTACACGGCCGTCATGCCTTGTCCCCGTCGGTGCTCTTCGTGCTGCGCCGCCGGCGCCGAGTGGGTGCCGCGGGCTGCTCGATCGCGTCGAGCCGCGCCTGGAGCGTGGCCAGTTGTTCCTGCAAGGCAGAGACGCCGTCGCGCTGTTCGAGGCGGGCTTGCGCGGCGTCCACCCGGGCCTGGACCGTCTCTCGTTCGAGCGCCACCAGCTTGTCCTGCATCCCGAGGAGCCGGTCTTCGAGCTGCAGCAGCCGTTCTTCGAGGAGGGTGGCGATGCGGGTGAGGCGCACGAGATCGGTCTTGGTCGGGAGGTGCATCCGATCGAGCCCCTGGTCGACCGACTGCTCGTACTGCTTGCGTGCCCGCGCCGCACTGCGCAGCGCGTCGCCGCTGGCGCCCAGGACGTCGGGGGAGTCCAGGACGGTGTCCCACCAGGACGTCACGGCCGACTCCCACTGGTTGTAGAGGTCCTGGCTGAGGCGGGCGAAGTCCACACCGCTGCCGTTGCTCGTGCCGTTGGTGTCGGCCATGACGTGTGCTCCCGGGTGGGCGACGGATGGTGTCTATGCGGCCTTGTCGGTGGTCGTGTCGGACGGAGCCAGCGCGTCGAGCGCATCACCCCAGGCGCCGAGCGCCGCGTCGCTGTTGGAGCGCAGCGAGTCCAGGGACAGCGACCACAGCGAAGCTGCCTGCTTCTCGAAGCTGCGGGCCTGGTCGAGCTGCCACTGGACGAGGCGCTTGTTGCTGTCGAGGACGCGACGGCCCTGCGCTGCGACGCCTTCGAGCGTGGAGGCGGGGATGAGGGAACGGGTCAGGTCTGCGTACACGGTGGCTCCAACGGGTCTGGGACCGGGCGGTGAGGGTGGGGAGCGGGTCGCTCCCCGTGAGGACCGAGCGGGGTGTCGTGCCGTCGGCCGTGGTGGAACTCTAAACATCGTGCCGCGATGCGGCAAGAACTTTTTTGCGGTGCGGCATGACGCGGGCGACCCGGCTGCGTGGCGACGCGATAGGTGGCGGTGGTCGGGGGATGGCGCTGCCCCCCCGGTGCCCCCCCCCGGTGCCCCTCCCGGCTTGGATCACCGCCGTGCGTACCATCAAGAAGTACAGCAACCGCAGGCTCTACGACACGACCGACAGCCGCTACCTGAACCTGGAGGAGCTGGCGCGTATCGTCATCTCCGGCGAAGACGTGGAGGTGGTGGACGCCTCCAGCGGGGCGGACCTGACCCGCCCGGTGCTCCTCCAGGTCCTCCTCGAGATCCAGGGGGGGGCGCGGCTCTTCCCTCCGGGCTTGTTGCACCGCATCATCCGCTTCGGTGGTGATCACCCCTTGCAGCGCGCCGCGCTGCAGCAGCTCGGTGCCGGGCTCGAGCTCCTCGACGCCCAGCTCCGGCAGCTCGAGCGCACGCTTGGCCTCGGCAGCCAGAGCCTCCGCACGCCCTACCACCGCGCGCGGGACGACGGCCCGATCGTGGCGGACGCACCCTCTGCAACCTACGGGACCCGCCCGGAACCCGCCGAGAGCGCGCCGCCCGCCGCAGGCTGCGACTCACAGGGCGGCGACGACACCTCCGCCGCTTCCGCCCCCGCAGACGATGAGCTCGCGGACCTCCGCGCCCGCCTCGCAGCCCTCGAGCAGCGCCTGGACCGCTGACACGGGCTCCCTGCGTGTGCTCGACCTGAAACCTCCCGCCAGAACGCGAATCCTCCGCATCCGCCGCTTCTGGCGACGCCCGCTCCCCCGTCGCCTCCGGAGACTCCATGGCCCTGCCACAGAGCGACCGCCCCGTCGTCATCTACAAGACCCAGCGCTGCCCCTACTGTGTGGCGGCGTCGCGCTTCCTGCGCGAGATCAAGGGTGTGGGGGACGACGACATCGCCGAGATCGACCTGACCGGAGACCACGACGCCCGCATGGCGCTGGCGCAGCGTAGCGGCATGCGCACCGTTCCCCAGATCTGGATCGGCGACACCCACGTGGGCGGCTACGACGAGCTGCGTGCCCTGGACGCCCGCGGCGGCCTGGATCCGCTGCTGGGCGGCTGATCGGCGAAGCTGCTGGGGCAGGCTCCCGGACCGCTCGCGCCGGGGCTGTGCACGTCCCTCTGCACACGGCTCCGTCCACCGCCCGGCCGGGATCAACCGTTGCGGACCGCGTGCAGCGCTGCGTCTTCGCCCATTTCTCCAAAAAATCTCACCACAACCCTTGACGTATCAAGACTGACGGGTTCCAATCGGCATGCGGGTCCCCCCAAGGGATCTGCAGACATACCCCCCTGGCTGCGGCGGCGGGCAGACGATGTGTGGAGAGCTGCCCGCCGCCCCTCAGTCGGCGTGCCAGCTCCCACGGCACCCGGCGCTCCCCGCTGACTCTCCACCTGCTCCCTCCTCCGCTTCCTCCTCCAAAGCTCTCCCCCCTCGCGCAGCATGTCCCAGCTCGCCCCCACGCCGGCCGGTGGGTCCCAGCCTGTCCGCGTGCGACCCGTGCGCGGCTCCGATGGCACCAGCGTCATCCTGTCGCTCGATGCCGACACGCCCTATGAACGGCTCCGCGACGAGCTGACCCGGCTGCTCGGACAGGCGCCCGACCGCTTCCGCCACGGCACGGCCCGCCTCGATCTCGGTGACCGCGACCTGACCCTGTTCGAGGTCCGCCGCCTGGTCCACCTGCTCAAGGGTGAATTCAGCCTCGCGGTGACCGGGGTGTACACCAGCGACCGGGCGCTGCACCGCTTTGTCGAGCGTGAGCTGAAGCTCCAGGTCTTCGCCCGCGACCCCGCGGTCGACTGGACAGACGACGAACTCCACCTCGCCGGCGAAGAGTCGCCCACCCGGCCCGCCGGGGTGGTCGACGTGGTGGTCCTCGACCACCTCGGCGACGAACCGGTCACCGTGTCGGCCACCGCCGTCACCGAGATGGTGCGCTTCGACGTCGGCGAAGACAGCGAGACGGTCGTCGACGGCGACCCGTCCGGCCTCCTCGCCGACGACTCGCCGGACGGCGCCGCCGTCATCGACGACCTCGCCTACGACGACGAAGAGGATCGCCCCACCGCCCAGCTCCCCCCGGAAGCGCTCCCCGATCACGACGAGGATGCGCCGGTGACGGTGCCGACCGGCGCTCCCCCCGTCAGCTTCGCCGGTGGGCGGCGTGCCCTGACCGTCGCGCGGACCCTGCGGGGCGGCCAGCGGGTGTCCTTCCCCGGTGACGTCATCGTCTTCGGTGACGTCAACCCGGGCGCAACGGTGGAAGCCGGTGGCCACATCCTGGTCTTCGGCAGCCTCCGCGGCCTGGCCCACGCCGGCCAGCACGGCGACCAGGCCAGCGTCATCCTCTCCTTCGACCTGCGGCCCACCCAGCTCCGCATCGGCCCCCACATCGCCTTCCCGCCCGACTCGGCGGGTCGCTCGGGGCGCGGCTTCCAGCCGGAGGTCGCCTGGGTGCGCGACGACCGCATCCTCATCGAGGAGTACCGGGGCCGGCTGCCGGACCCGCTGCCCACCGACGGCAGCAGCAACAGCGCGCGCCCGTCGGGCCGCGTCGATCACGCGGTGCCGCCCGGGGCGGACCGTCCAGAACGGAGTGACCCATGAGTGAGTGCATCGTCGTCACCTCGGGCAAGGGGGGCGTCGGCAAGACGACGACCACCGCGAACCTGGGTGTGGCGCTCGCCCAGCAGGGGAACACCGTCGTCGTCGTGGACGCCGACATCGGCCTCCGCAACCTCGACGTGATCCTCGGCCTCGAGAACCGCATCGTCTACGATCTCGTCCACGTGATCGAGGGCGAGTGCCGGCTGAAGCAGGGCCTGATCAAGGACAAGCGCCTCGAAGGGCTGTCGTTGCTGCCCGCCGCGCAGACGCGCGACAAGAACGCGGTGACTCCTGACCAGATGCGCGACCTCATCGCCAAGCTCAAGGAAGTCGCGGACTACGTCCTCGTCGACTGTCCGGCGGGCATCGAGCAGGGCTTCAAGAACGCCGTCGCCGGCGCCGACAAGGCCATCATCGTCACCACCCCCGAGGTCAGCGCCATCCGCGACGCCGACCGCATCATCGGGATGGTCGAGGCCGCCGAGCTGCCCGAACCGCAGCTCATCATCAACCGCTTCCGCGCCCGCATGGTCGCCAGCGGGGACATGATGAACAAGGAGGACATCCTCGAGATCCTCGCGATCCCCTTGCTGGGCGTCGTGCCGGACCACGAGGACATCATCGTCAGCGCCAACCGCGGCGTGCCCGTGGCCTTCGACGACGAGAGCCTCGTCGGCGAAGCCTACCGCCGCATCGGCCGGCGGCTCGGTGGCGAGCCCGGCGTGCCGATGCTCGATCTCTCCGTCCAGGACGGCTTCTGGACGACGCTCAAGCGCTGGATCGGCATGGCGCCGGCGCAGGGGGTGGCCCGATGAAGGATCTGTTCAGCCGCTTCTTCGGCGGCCGCAAGGGACATGGCGGACAGAGCAAGGACGAAGCCAAGCAGCGGCTGAAGTTCCTGCTCATCCACGACCAGGTGGATCTGACGCCGGCCCAGCTCGACACCATGAAGGCCGAGATCCTCGAGGTCATCGCGAAGTACGTCGAGATCGACGTCGACACCACCGAGTTCAAGCTGGAGCGGGCCGAGGACAGCATCGCGCTGGTCAGCTCGGTGCCCGTGCGACGGGTCGTCGAGCGTCCGCCGGTGGTCGGCGGAGTCGAGCCCACGCCCGCCCCCGCCTGATCCGTCAGCTCAGGCTACGCCTCCGGTCGGTTCGCCGGTCGGGGCGTTGCTGTGTCAGCCGGCGTGTCAGCCGGCGGTGACCACGAAGCCCGCACCGTTGCCGCCCAGGGGCTGGCGGCCGGCACCGTGAGGGACGAAGGCGCTGTCGCCGGACGCCAGGCGGTGCGTGCCGAGGAACAGGCTGCCGCCGGTGCACAGGACGACAGCGGGCCCCTGCACGCCGGTGTGTGCGGACCGCAGGCGGAAGGTGTCGGTGGCAGCCGGCCAGGTCCCGGTCTCGTCCTGGTCGCAGGGGACCGGCGCGGGCGCGTCCCAGTCCAGCACCGAGAGCAGCTCGTCGGGGTCCTTGTGCTTGACCGTCAGGCCGCCGCGCAGGACGTTGTCGCTGTTGCCCATCACCTCGACGGCGACGCCGTGCAGGTAGCAGTGGAGCTGCCCCGCCGGGAGGAACAGCCCCTGGCCGGGGCGCAGGACGAGGTGGCGGAGCAGCAGGGGGAAGAGCACCCCGGGGTCTCCGGGGTGGTCGTCGGCGATGCCCTGCAGCGTGGCGGCCAGATCCGGCAGCGCGTCGTGGGCCCGGCGCACCGCCTGGCGGGCCAGCGTGGCCGTCTGTGGGTCCAGCAGGGCGCGCACCGCCGCTTCCCGTTCCGTCCACGGCAGGTCGAGGCGGTCGAGGAGGGCCCGGGACTCTTCCCACGGCCGGAAGCCGCAGAGCACCTCGAAGTCGGTCAGCGCGACCACAAGTTCTGGCTTGGCCCGCGGGTCGCGGTAGTTGCGGTGGGCAGCGTCGCGAGGGATCCCGGCGGCTTCTTCACGGTCGAAGCCCGCCCGGGCCTGGGCGGCGTCGGGGTGGGCCTGCACCGACAGCGGCTGGTCCACCGCCAGCACCTTGAGCAGGAAGGGAAGGGGAGCCGGTCCGCCGAGCATGGCCTGCGGCCACCGCTCGATCGCCGTGTCCAGCCCCATCGTCCGCCCGGCGACGCGGACCGACGACGGTGCCCGCGGGTGTGCGCCCATCCACAGCTCGGCTTCCCGCTGCCCGGTCGGGATGCGGTGCTGAAGGCGCGCGATCGACTTGACCGAGCCCCAGGCGTAGGCCTGGATCGGGTTGTCCATGGGCAGAGGCCGGCGCAGCTCGGCGGGCGTGTCGGTCCCGGTCAATTGCGGATCCGCACGGTGCTGGCCACCAGCTCGTAGCCGGCGGCGGTGCCCTGCTGCTCGGGGACGGCGCCGGTCGTGCCGGCTTCGCTCTCGTAGTGAGCGACCGTGTCAGCGTCGACCGGCACACGCACCAGCACGCCCTCCAGCTCGGTCTGCTTGCCGGCTCCCTGCTTGTCGACCGAAAACGCGTGGTCCTTCATCGTCACCCGGATCATCTGATCGGCAGCGGTGGGCTGGCTCGGAGTGATCACCATCCAGCAGCCCCTGGCCTGGCAGACGTCGGCCACGCGGCCCTCGACCCGCACCGTCTTGTCCACGTAGGCGTCGAGGTCGGCGAGCAGCGCTTCGCAGGAGATCGCCTGGTCGGCGGGCACGCCGAAGCCCCCGCCGTAGTGCTGCCAGCCCCCCGACCGGGAGACCTGGGCGGGCTGGATGAGGCCGGCGCCCTCTCCGTCGACGGGGTCGGGGGGAGGGGCGGCTCCCGGCGCGCTGGCCCGCGGGGCAGCCGTTGCGGGAGCGCGAGTGGATGCTTCGGTGGCGTCGGCGTCACCGCAGGCGGCCAGCAGCAGGCCGCCGAGGGTCAGGAAGCGGGAGAGGGAGCACATGGGCGGGTCCGTGCCGGGAGGCGGGTCGTAGAGTGCGGGTGGGCGAGGTAGGCATCGAGTGCGGCGCAGTCCGCGAGGAGGCCCACCTGGCCCGCGTCCTGGTCACCCACAATTACCACCTCGCGCTGGACCCCCGCGAGTCTTCGCTGTCCCGACCGTATCCGCCCCTGCAGACGCTGGTGGCGGCTGCCTCCTTGCAGCGGCACGGGCACGACGTGGTCTTTGTGGACCGGATGTTTGCGCCGGACGCGTCCGGCTTCGGGGCGGTGCTCGACGGCTGTGTTGGCCTGGACGCCGTCGCCGTCATCGGCGACGA
Source organism: uncultured Enterobacterales bacterium (assembly GCA_964599085.1). Classification (GTDB taxonomy): domain Bacteria; phylum Myxococcota_A; class UBA796; order UBA796; family UBA2385; genus J125. The sequence goes on from CAZRFD010000010.1 coordinate 81,489, forward strand.
CCACAGCGTGGCCATGAAGCAGTGCCCGGCACGGATCCGGCAGGCGGGGCTGACCATGCTGTCGGCCTGCGCGGCCCGCGGTCTGCCGGCGCTCGTGAGCGGCCCCGATGTCTCCGACCACCCCGACGTCTACCTGCACGCCGGGGCCACCGCGGCGGTGTCCGGCGAGGTGCAGCAGGCGCTCGTGGAGTGGCTCGACGGCGCCGGCGACATCCAGGGCCTGCACGGCGACCGCGGGGCCGGCGGCCGGCGTCCGCCCCTGACCGACCTCGACGCGCTGCCCGCTCCCGCCTGGCAGCTCCTCGACCTCGACCCCTACCGCGCCGCCTGGCGCGCCAGCACGGGCGCCTGGGAGCTGAACCTGTCGACGGCCCGCGGCTGCCCCTACCGATGCAACTGGTGTGCCAAGCCGACCTGGGGACGTTCCTACGCCGTGCGCAGCCCCGCGGTCGTAGCCGCCGACATCATCTCCCTCATGGACGGACCCCGGCCCGACCGCCTGTGGATCACCGACGACATCTTCGCGCTGAAGCCCGGCTGGCTCTCCGCCTTCTGCTCTGCGCTGGACGCCCGCCTCGGTGCCCGTCGGCGGCTGCCCTATCGCTGCCTGTCCCGGGCGGATCTCCTGCAGGACGACTCCGTCGTCGCCTCGCTGGCTGCCACCGGCTGCCACGAGGTCTGGCTGGGAGCGGAGAGCGGCAGCGACCGGATCCTGGCGGCCATGGACAAGGACTGCACCGTGGCCCAGGTCGAACGGGCCACCGCGCTGTTGCGCCGCCACGGCATCGGCGTCGGCCTCTTCCTGCAGCTCGGCTACCCCGGCGAGTCCCTGGCGGACGTCGAAGCCACCGTCGCCATGGTCCGGCGCCTCGCCCCGGAACAGATCGGCATCAGCGTCAGCTACCCCCTGCCCGGCACCCCCTTCCACGATCGCGTCGCCGCCAGCATGACCGCCACCCACTGGCAGGGCAGCATGGACAACCGGCCGCTCTTCCACGCCCCCTACCAGGAACCCTTCTACACGGTGGCCAAGCGCCTGCTCCAGCACCAGCACGCCGTGGCTCGCGCCCCCGCCGCTGTCGACGCCCTGCTGCACAGCCCCGGACGCGCCTCGCTGCGCCGAGTCGCCGCCTGCGCGGCCCATGGCGTCGTCCTGCCGCTCGCCCGGCGGCGCCTGCGCCGCGCCGCCCGGCCCGACCCCAGCGCCGTGCCGCTGGCCTGGTGGCTCCGGCGACACCCCCGTCGACGGAATAGACCTGCTCCTCCCCGGTTCTCCTGAGCCCCCTCCTCGATCCCCCGGTCCGTCCATGTCCGCTGCCGCCCTGCTCGTCGCCGGCCTGCTGTCCTCCACGCCGGTCCACGCCGCCGCCACCTGGTCCACCCTGTCGGCCGCGTCGGACTGGGAGCTGTTCAAGACAAAGGGCACCGACAACGCCGGTGACGTCAAGCTCTACAGCGCCACCGTCGGCGGCACCGCCTGCTTCCGGGCCACCGCCACCATCGGCCGAATCCCGGCCGAGACCATGCTCGGCGTGGCCACCGACATCGAGGGCGCGATGTCCTGGTCCAGCGCCGGCATCAAGGACGCCACCACGCTGAAGAAGACCGCGGACACCGTCGACTACTACGAGTACCTGTCGGTCCCGCTGGTCAGCGACCGCTTCTGGTTCCTGCACGGCACGATCATGCGCGACGGTGGCCGCAGCGGCCTGCGCTGGGAGAAGGCCTGGGACGAGGGTGGGCCCTATGCCGACACCTACCAGCGGGTCGTCGAAGCCCACCCCAAGGCCGTGGAACCGCCCGTCAACGTCGGCGCCTGGCTCTTCGACCAGCAGGGCGACGGCCAGGTCGGCGTGACCTACCTCGTCTGCACCGACTCCGGTGGCTCCATCCCCACAAGCCTGCAGACCATGGCAACCAAGAGCACGCTGCCCGACACCGTCGACGACCTCGTCAAGGAAGCCCGCCGCCGGAACTGAGGTCGGCGCTCACAGGGTGCGCTTGACCGGTGTGGGGTCGGCGTCTTCACCCTGGTCGGCCGTCGCCTCGGCGATCAGCGCCTCGCAGCGCCGGTCGTAGGTGTCGCGATCGATGCTGCCTTCGCGGAGCTGGTCGGCGAGGATGAGCAGCTTGGCGTCGAGCAGCTCTTCGGGCGTGGCCTCGTCGACGAGGCGGGAGGTCGGGCGGGTGCTGCGGGTCGCTGTGCCGCCGGTGGACGAGCCGCCGGCCGAGGACCCGCCGGCGTTGAGCTCCGCGGCCTCGGCCTCGAGCCGGGACAGCTCCTGCTGCAGCGCCTTGACGCGCTTCTCGTCGTCGGGGTCGCGGGGGCCCATGTTGACCCGCCACATCCCCTTGCCCAGGTTGGTCAGGCGCTTGATGAAGCTCATCGTGGTCTCCGGTGGCGGCGGCCCTCAGGGGCGGCGGTGGTAGAACAGCGGATCGCCGTAGATACCGGGCCCGCCGATCTCCGTGGTCTGGAGGAAGGGTAGCGCAGTGTCGTAGCCCAGCCGCATCAGGCGAGGTCCCTGGTCGAACTGGCCGGGGCCGACGTCGAGCGGGCAGGGACCGGGCAGGTACAGCACCGTGCGGTCCGAGGGCACCATGGCCAGCGTACCGAGCACCTGGGAGGCGAGGGTGTGGTTGATCACCAGGATGGTCCGCTCGATGACGCCGTCGGGCAGCCGGTCGAGCTGGCAGGGGTAGCTGGCGTCGAGGACGATCAGCGTCATGGCGCCGGCCCGCGCTGCCTGCAACATCGGTACGTTCTCGGCGATGCCCCCATCGACCAGCAGGCGTCCGTCGATCTCGACGGGCGGCAGCACGCCGGGGAGCGCGCTGGCCGCAAGCACGTTGCGGCGCAGCTTGCCCGTGGCGAGTGGCACGGGCGTGCCGTGGAGCAGGTCGGCGGCGACCAGGATGGTCTTCACGGGCAGGCTGCCCTGGTCCTCGGGCAGCCACTGGTCGGCCATGCGGGCGAGGCGCCGGTTGCTGACCATGGCGGTGCCGCCCGCCAGCAGGCGCAGCGTGCCGAGCAGCGGGTGGCGGCCGAAGACGTGGTGGAAGCGCATGTCGCGCCACACGTGCTCCAGCCCTTGCAGGCGCTCCGACGTCCATCCCTGCCCGAGCCACGAGCAGTTGAGCGCCCCGGCCGACGTCCCCACCAGCATGTCGGGCACCAGCCCGCAGTCCATCAGCGCCCGTGCCTGCCCGACCTGCAACGCCGCGAGGCTGGAGCCGCCCGACAGCACGAAGGCGACGGGGCGAGGCAGGGACTGGAGCGTGGGGTGGCCGGGCATCGGCGACCTGCGGGCGAGGGGGCGGCGGCGGCGCATGGTAGCGCCTCGGCGTGGTCGCGGCGAGGAGGGCGTGGCAGGATGGCGGCGACCGCGATCCTCGGGCCCCAGGAGCTGCTCACCATGCCGTCGACGCTGCGCATCACGACCGTGGACCGGGCCGACAAGCGCGCCCTGCGAGAGCTCATCGCCTTCTGGAGCGAGCTGTACCGGGACGACGAGGCCTGGGTCGCGCCGCTGCAGGAGTGGCTGCTGCGCCGCCTCGCCCCCTCGCACCCTTTCTTCGTGGACGCCGAGCTGACCCTGTACGCCGCACGTCGCGGCGACCGCATCGTCGGCAGCATCTCGTCGCTGCGCGACCACCGTCACGAGCGGCACCGGGGCGAGAAGGTGGCCTTCTTCGGCTTCTTCGAGACCGTCGACGATCCCGCTGTCGTCGCCGCGCTCATCGGGCGGGCTGCGGATGATGCGCGGGCATGGGGCGCCGAGATCCTGCGCGGCCCGCGCAACCTCTCTCGTGTCGAGGAGGTCGGCATCACGGTGGAGGGCCACGAGTACCGGCCCCCGCTGCTCGCCAGCCACCACCCCCGCTGGTACCAGCCTCTGGTCGAAGCCCAGGGCTTTCAGAAGCACCACGATGTCCTGGCCTACCACCGCATGCTGGTCGAGCCCGACGGCAGCCGCAGCCTGGTGCCCGACAAGCTCCGGAACCGCGCAGAGGGCTGCCGGATCGACGGCCTGCAGGTGCGCCGCGCCCGCTACCGCCAGCTCGATCACGACCTGACGCTGGCCCACACCGTGTTCGTCGAGGCCTTCCGCGACGTCCCCGAGAACACGCCCATGCCCCGCAAGCAGTTCGTCCAGCTCGGGCGGGCCTTCCTGGCGTTCACCGACCGCGAGCTGCTCCAGCTCGCCACCGTCCACGGCGAAGCCGCCGGCTTCGGGATCTGCGTGCCGGAGCTCAACGAAGCCGTTCAGAAGGCCCGGGGGCGGCTGCTCCCCGTGGGCTGGGCCCGCCTGCTGGCCACCGTCCCGCGGATCCGCACCGTCAGCTTCAAGCTCATCGGCGTCATGCCGCAGTACCGCGGCACGGGCCTGAACTCCAAGCTCATCCTCGCCGCCATCGAGGGCGCCCAGGACGCCGGCTACCACCGGGTCGAGGGCTCGCTCATCGATGAACGCAACGCCGCCAGCCGGGGCACGGTCGAGGGGCTCGGGCTGTCGATCTACCGCCGTTATCGCATCTACGATCTGACGCTGTAGCGGTCTAGCGATGTTAGCCGCTGGCAGGCGCGTCGCGGCGGCTCAGGTCGAGAGCTGCCGCCCGAGCACCGGGTAGTACTGGTCGTCCTGCCAGCCGCGTCCGGAGTGGCTGCCCGGGGGCACGAGGGCGTCGCAGGCGGCCTCGAGCTCGGCGTCCCAGGGCAGCTCCCTGGCGGCGAGGGCGGCGCGGGCCTGGTCCAGGTTGCGCGCGCCCATGATGACGCTGTGGACCCGTTCGTTCGCGAGCACCCAGCGCAGGGCGAGCTGGGCGGCGGTGGTCCCCCGCTGTTCGGCGAGGGCGACCAGCGCATGAGCGACCTGCACCGACGCTTCGCGCCACTCCGCGCGGAGCAGCCGGGGGTTGCGGTCGGCGAGGCGGCTGCCGGCCGGGGGCGGCCCCTGCCAGGAGTACTTGCCGGTCAACACCCCACGGGCGAGGGGGGAGTAGGTGACCACGCCGAGGCCCAGGTGCTCGGCCATGGGCAGCAGCTCGACCTCGGCGTCCCGGTTCGCGAGGTTGTAGAGGGGCTGGATGCCGGAGATGGGCTGCCAGCCCTGGGCCCGTGCCCGGTGGACCATCTCGGTGTACTGCCAGGCCCGGTAGTTGCTGGCCGCACCGTAGCGGACCTTGCCGCTGCGTACGAGGTCTTCGAGGGCCCGCAGGGACTCGTCGATGGGCGTGCCCGGGTCCGGCACGTGCAGGTAGTACAGGTCGATCCAGTCGGTGCCCAGGCGCCGCAGGCTGTCTTCACAGGCGGCGATGAGGTTCCGCGCCGACAGGCCGCGGCGGTTGGCGTGGTCGGCCATGGCCGCGTAGCCCTTGGTCGCCAGCACGACCTGTTCGCGCCGGCCCCGCAGCCCCCGCCCGACCAGCTCTTCACTGGCCCCCTTGCCGTACATGTCGGCCGTGTCCCAGAAGAACACGCCCGCGTCGAAGGCGAGATCCATGATGGCCTGGCTGGTGGCCGCGTCGGCTTCCGAGCCGAAGGTCATGGTGCCCAGGCAGAGCGGGCTGACGAACAGGCCGCTGCGGCCGAAGCGGACGGATGTCGGCATGGTGCCTCCGAGCGTGGGCCGACATCCATAGCCCCTTCCAGGCCGGGTGTCCGCGACGCGCTCGGCGCTCGCGCCCACGGAGTCTAGCGGTGTTCGGTGAAGCGTCGCGCCTAGCGGTGTTCGGCACCGTACAGCCACCAGTCACCGGCATCGCCGGCGATGGTGGGCGAGTCGACATCGGGGTCGGCGGCGACCCCTGCGCTCCAGCTCCGTCCATCCGTGCTGGTCGTGGCCATGGTCATGCCGGTACCCGGGTCGCGGTACAGCATCCGCCAGCCTGACGGCGTTCGGAACACGGCTGGGACCTGGGGGGTGGGGGAGGGGAGGGAGAGGGCGGCGTCGACGAAGCTCAGCCCGCCGTCGCTGCTCTCACCGGCTAGCCCCATGAGGATCCAGCAGGTGGCGAGGTCGTCTTCGCACCACACCGCGGGGTCCGTGCCCGAGTAGTCCACGACGAAGACGTCGCCCTCGGCCGTCCAGTGGACGAGATCGTCGCTGCGGGCCGCCCAGGCCCGGTGGGGTGGCGGCACCTGGAAGGGGTCGAGCGTGTCGCTGCACATCTCGTCGGCGGGCACGCCGTAGGCGTATAGTCGGAAGCTGCCGTCGGGCAGCACGACGATGTCGGGGTCCACGACCAGCAGCGGCCCCTCGCCGTCGAGCTGCAGCTCGACCCGGTCGAAGTGGACGCCGTCGATGGAGCGGGCCGCCCCCAGCCCCCCGAGCCCCTGGACGCCGAGCCCCTGCATGGCGATGCCCGCGGTGGCGTCGTCGAGCATGGCGTCCAGATCGCCGTCGACGAAGAAGACCCACAGGTTCCCGTCGGGACCGACCGTCGCCGCCGGGACGCTGGCGGCGTCCAGCTCGACCGGTGCAGGATCCAGCGCCCAGGCTTCGCCGTCGCTGCTGGTCCAGGGGCCCACGACCACGTCGCTCCAGGGCCCGGGGGCCCCGCTGCCGAGGTCGGCGGCGAGGGCGGCGAGGTCGTCGAGCATGCTGGCGTCGGCGCTGCCGTGGTAGGCGTGCCAGGCCAGGACGTTGAGTGCGTGGTCGTAGGGCCAGGCTTCGCCGGTGCAGACGGGGCCGGGAGCCGGTGCTTCCGCCGTGCTCCCTCCATCGCCACCGCCGTCGCCCCCACCGTCACCCCCGCCGCCGTCGCCGCCGCCGTCACCGCCGTCGTCAACTCCACCGTCGGCGACGCCTCCGTCCGGGTGCCCGCCGTCGCTCGGGAGGCCGGAGTCCGATGCGGTCTTGTCGCCACAGCACAGCAGGCTCAGCGTCAGCAGGAAGCTCATCGCCGCAGCCTACACGCACACGAGGCCGGCACGGCGGGCGCGGGTGAGGATCCGCCCGGCCTCGCGGGGGCTGCCGGGAAAGACGTCGGTGGCGTCGGCGCGCAGCAGCGGAGGCTCGCCGGGGCGAGCGGCGTCGATGACCTCAGCGAGCCACTGGCGCTGGTCTTCCGTGCCGTCGACACGAACGGTGCAGCGTCGTCCCAGGAGGACCAGGGCGTCGTCGTCCTCCAGCACGGCCTCACCGAGCCACAGCAGGCGGTTGCCCCTCGGCGGCGCCTGCGCGCCCAGGGCCGCTGCGATGCGGTCCGGGGCTTCCGTGGCAGCCGGCATGTCCGGGGCAAGCCACGCGCCGACGGGGAGCTCGAGACCCTCCCCCCGCATCCACGCCGAGAGGCTTCGCTCCAAGGGCGTGTCGAAGCGATCGGCGTCGCCGCCGGTGGGGTCTTCGTGGGCGAGGTCGTTGGTCGCGAACACCCCCGGCGGCCGCGGTGGGATCACCACACCGAAGCGCTGCGGATCCCGGTGCACGCCGGAGTGCTCGGTGAGCACGAAGCGATGCCAGAAGGCGCTGTCGAGCACGCCGGCTGCGAAGAGCTGCCGCACGACCTCCATGGCGTCCACCGTCTCCTGGTCGGTCTGGGTCGGGAAGCCATACATCAGGTAGGCGTGGACGCGAACGCCGGAGTCGTGGAAGGCCTGGCAGGCCCGTGCCGCCTGCTCGAGCGTGATGCCCTTTTCCATCAGGGCCAGCAGGCGGTCGCTGGCGACCTCCAGCCCGCCGGTCACCATCACCAGTCCCGCCTGGGAAAGCAGCCGGCAGAGGTCCGGGGTGAAGGCCTTCTCGAAGCGGATGTTGCCCCACCAGGAGACCTCGAGCTCGCGTGCAAGCAGGCTGAGGGCCAGCTCCTTGAGCAGGCGCGGCGGGGCGGCTTCGTCGACGAGGTGAAAGCCCCGCTGGCCGGTGTCGGCGACCAGCTCTTCGATGGCGTCGACGAGCCGGGGCACCGGCGAGGGGGCGAAGCGGGCGATGTAGTCGAGGTCGATGTCGCAGAAGGCGCAGCGCCGCCAGTAGCAGCCGTGCGCGAGGGTGAGCTTGTTCCAGCGGCCGTCCCCCCACAGCCGCTGGGCCGGGTTGCCGGCGTCGACGAGCTGGAGGTAACGCGATAGGTCGAGGTCGCCGTACCAGGCGGCGGGCAGGCTGTCGGGGCGGACGGCGGGCGCGTCGTGCAGACCGTCGGCGGTGCGCGTGCGGTGGCGGCGATCGGCGCCGCCGTCGAGGTACTCGATGAGGGCGAGCAGCGGCCCCTCGCCGTCGTCGTAGACCAGGGCGTCGACGCTGTCCCACAGCCGGGGCTCGTCGATCTGGCGCAGCTCGGTGCTGAGGTAGCCGCCGCCCAGCACCACGTGGACCCCCCGGGCACGCGCCCGCCGGCCGATGCGCAGCGCGCCGACCAGGGTGCCCGGGAAGGGCAGGGACAGGCCCAGCAGGCGCAGCTGCGGCAGGCTGTCCAGCCAGCGGTCCGTCAGCTCGTCGAGCCAGCAGTCGAGGAGGGTGGGCCGCGCCAGCCGTGCGGCGATGGGGTCGAAGGACGCCGCCCCGACCGCGAGGTGGTGCTGGTAGCTTGCCAGCCGGAAGCCGGGATCGACGGTG
>CAZRFD010000011.1:0-89145 GCA_964599085.1 uncultured Enterobacterales bacterium
AGGCGGAAGCCGAAGAAGCCGCGCGCAAGAAGGCGGAAGCCGAAGAAGCCGCGCGTCAGCAGGCAGAGGCAGAAGCTGCGGCCGCCGCGGAAGCCGCGCGCAAGAAGGCGGAAGCCGAAGAAGCCGCGCGCGAGAAGGCGGAAGCCGAAGAAGCCGCGCGCAAGAAGGCGGAAGCCGAAGAAGCCGCGCGCAAGAAGGCCGAAGAAGAGGCCGCGGCCGCCGCAGCCGCCGCGGAAGAAGCGCGCCAGAAGGCGGAAGCCGAAGAAGCCGCACGCAAGAAGGCCGAAGCGGAAGCCGCGGCAGCGGTCGCAGAAGCCGAAGCCCTCCGGCAGAAGGCGGAAGCGGAAGCCGCTGCGCGCAAGAAGGCTGAAGAAGAAGCGGCCGCCGCCGCGGCTGCGGCCGAGGAGGCGCGCCAGCAGGCCGAAGCGGAACAGGCTGCCCGCAAGAAGGCCGAGGAAGAAGCCGCCGCTGCGGCTGCGGCCGAAGAAGAGCGCAAGAAGGCCGAGGAAGAGGCTGCTCGCAAGAAGGCCGAGGAAGAAGCCGCGGTCGCTGCGGCTGCCGCTGAAGAGGCCGCCCGCCGCACCGCCGAGCAGGAGGCCCGCAAGGCGCAGCGCGAAGCGGAAGCCGCGGCGAAGCGCGCCGCCCAGGACGCGTCCTCCAAGGACGATGCCGTGGCCGACGCCGACGCGACCGACGAAGCCGATCGCGTCGGCGGCGACGCTCCCTCCACGCTGTCCACGAGTCGCAGCCGCAAGGGACTCAACCCGACCGGTGGGATCCTGATGGGTGGGGGCGCCGCCCTGATCGGGGGCGGGGTGGGCGCCTACTATGCATGGTTCTCGCCCAACTACGCCGCACTGCAGGACGCCCAGGCCGACTCCGCGAGCGTCGATGACGCTGAAGCCGCCCGCTTGATGTCGGTGCACGACACCAGCCGGGTGGTCACCATCGGGCTGTATGGCCTCGGGGCGGCTGCCATCGTCGGCGGTGGCGTCACCCTCTTCCTCGACGACGACGCAGCGCTGCAGCCCTGGGTCGGGCCCCACACCCTCGGCGTGAAGGGTCGATTCTGACTGCGCTGTGACCGCGCGGCGACCGTCGTGCGCTCAGCGAGGGGCAGCCTGATCGGCACGCTTGTCGTCGGGCACAAGGGTGGTCGTCCAGCCAACCCGGCGGCGGCTCTCGGTGCGCACGGTGTGGGTGGTGCGGGTCGTCCAGGCGCTGCCGGTCCACAGGCGGTCGAGGCGATGGAGCGGTAGCGCCGGGAGGGGACCGAGGGTGGCGGGCCACGTTGGTGGCATGGGCTGCTCGTACAGCCCTGCGCCAGCGAGGAGCCCGCCGAGCTTGCGGAAGCTCGGGGGCACGCCCAGATCGCCCACGACGACGGCGTGGCGGGGGTTGATCGCCCGCACCACGGACGCGATGCGTGCGCCGCCGTCGGCGAGGCGCTCCGGCCAGCCCCCCCACCGGGTCGGGTTGTGCATCCCGTCGAGTCGCAGGGCCACCAGCGGCACCACACCGGCGCCCTCCACTTGCGCGAGGGTGACAAGGCCGATGGCGCCGTGGTCGCCGACGGCCGGCAGCGACAGCGCCCAGGCATCGTCGGTCCCACCGCAGGCCCGGAAGCCCCCGCGAACCACCACCGTCAGGCCGCCGTCCGGTGCGCGCTGGTCCTTGAACTGGCCGCCCACGACGCGGGCCAGGGCCCGCCCGGAAGCGGGACTGGTCGTGCCCTGCAGCACCACGATGTCGGCGGCGCGGCCCAGCTCGCGGGCCGCGTCCTCCGAGAGCACGCCGCTGGATCCGACGTCGGCGTGCAGCACCCGGATCGGTCCGCGCGGCGGAGCGGCCGCGGCGGCGCAGCTCCGGAGCGTCTCCGCCCAGGCGGGCTGCAGCCCCCGCGGCATGACTTCCTCGGCAGGCAGGTGCAGGCTGGCGAGCCCTCCTCCGACCCCGACGGCGAGGGCCACCGACAGTGCCACACGACCCTGCAACAGCTGCAGCAGCACGCAATAGACCGCCAGCACGACCAGGAGCGGTTCGGCGAACAGCAGGATGGCGCTGAACAGGCTGCCGTCCGCGACCCAACCGACCAGCAGCCCTGCTGCCAGCGGTGCCCACAGACCCAGCATCATGGCCAGCACGAGGCGGCGGTGGCGCTGCAGGGGCATGCGTGCGGGGGGCTCTTGGAGGCGGAGAGGGAGAGGGAGGGCGCCTCCCCGGCGGAGAAGAGCAAGTGGTTCGCCGGCCGGAGAGGTGCGGAAGGAGGCTGCGATCTTCCTCTCGATGGTACCGTGACGATGGTCGGGGCGCTCGCCCCGTGAGGACGGCGCGACATGCTGGTGGAGGACCCCCGAGCGGCGGAGGCGCGGCAGGCGGCGGGGCAGGGCCTGTGGGAACGTGCCGCGGAGCTGTGGACAGCACTCGCCGACGATCTGATGGAGGAGGACGCGGGCGCCGCGGTCCAGGCCCTGTCCTTGTCGGCCGATGCCTGGCGGCGGGAGGACCGGCCGGTCGTCGCTGCCGTGGCGCTCCGACGCGCGCTCGCGGCGACCGGCGATGGGCCCGGGCGGGCCCTGCTGCACATCCAGCTCGCCGCGGTCCTGGCCGACGCCGGCCAGCTCATGCCGGCGCTGGACATCGCCCACGGTGCCCTGGACGCGGCGGCGTCGCCGGGTGAGCAGGCGCTGGCCGCCGACCTCGCCAGCGGCCTCGCCCTCGAGCTCGGACGCATCCCACTCGCCGTCGAGCTGCTTGGCCTGCTCCGGGACCCACGTGCGCGGGCCTTCCGGGCTGCCGTCGTCTACCGCGTGACAGGTCGACTCGCTCGCGCCTCGGCCGAGCTCTCCATCGCGACCGAGGTCGTCGGCGGGCGCCCTGAGCTGGCAGGCCTGCGCGCCGCGCTCCACCACGAAGAGGGAGAGCTGGCGCTGGTGGTCGGCGATCCTGCGGATGCGCTGACCTCCTTCCTCGCCGCACGCTCCGAGTGGGAGCAGGTCCGTCGTCGCAGTGGCCTGTTCCACGCGATCGCCGGCGAGGTCCGCGCCCGGCTCGCGCTCGACACGCTCCCGCTCCCGGCCGAGCTGGATCGCGGCGTCGACTACGCCGTCGACCGCGGCCTCGTCATGGTGGAGCAGGATCTGCTGCTGGCGCGCGGTGCCGCCCGGGCCCGGGCCGGCCTGCCCGGGGCCGACCAGGATCTCGGCCGGGCGGTGGACCTGGCCGCCGCGGTCGGGGCCGGCCTCGCGGAGGGGCGCGCGCGCCAGGTGCGGATGGAGCTGGGCTGCGCCGAGCAAGGCGACGCCGAGGCGGTCGAGCGCCTGCTCGTCGGGACCTGCTGGGCTTGACGCGGCGGCGGCTCCGGATGCCGCCACAGCCGATCCGCAGCCGGGTGCGAGTCACGGGCCATGGTCGGCGGGCCGATCCCGTTACGCTGGGATCGGTCTCGGAGGCAACATGGCCGTCCTCGCCAGTTCCTGGCTGCTCCTCACGCTGGGCAGCGCGGGCTTCGCGCAGGGGGAGTCGACCGACGCGTCCGCCACGGCTTCGGCACCGACGACCGCGCCGCGGGTGGTCGGCGGGCCCGTCACGTACAGGGTCGACGGCAACCGCGGGCTCGTCTACGTCCAGGTCCTCAAGGACAGCGGCACGCTGGCGTCCGGACTCTCGCACAACCACGTCATCCGCGCCGCCGGGCTGACCGGCACCGTCGTCTGGGACGCCGACGACGCGTCGGCCTGCCGGGTGGACCTGTCGCTGCCGGTCCATGCGCTGGACGTCGACCCGCTGTGGTTGCGCGAGCGGGTGGGCTACACCGGTCGCTTGGGCGAAGCGGACCGCCGCTCGATCCGCAAGAACATGCTGTCGCGTTCCCAGCTCGACGCCGAGACGCATCCCGACGTCCTCTTCCGCTCGACGGGCTGCAGCGGCAGCGAGGGCAGCTTCGAGGTCGCCGGCGAGCTGACCGTCCGTGGCGTGTCCTCCCAGGTCGAGGCGCTGATGCGGGTGGATGCCGACGGCACCAGCCTCTCGGCTCGCGGCGGCTTCACCGCGCGCACCACGGACTTCGGCATCACCCCCTACACGGCCCTGCTCGGAGCGCTCAAGAACCGGGACGAGCTGCAGTTCTCGCTGCACATCGAGGGCGACGCCGGCTGATCCTCGCCGGCGAAGCTCCCGCGAGCGCAGCGGCGGCCCTCACGCCAGGGTGTCGACCACGCGCTGCATGAGGGCTGGTACAGCGGCGGCGACGGGGACGATGCGGCCGCGGGACAGACGGCTGCGCGCAAGGGCGAGCAGGGCGGCGGTCGCGCGGAGCTGTGGCCGTGACAGGTCTCGCCAGGCGGCGTCGTAGCGCTCGACCTCTCCGGACACGATGGCTGCCACGGCGGCCCGGGCTGCGCCGAGGCCGAGGCGGATCCCCTCCCCGGTGAGCGGGTCGAGGTAGCCGGCGGCATCCCCGACGAGGAGGACGCGGCCGTGGACGCGCCGCGAGAGGTGGCGCTCGAAGGGGCCGGCGCCGGCGAGGCGTGACGTTGTCGCAGCGCCGGCGAGGCGGTCGACGAGGGCAGGGAAGCCGGCCAGCAGGCGGTGGAAGGGACGGGGATCCCCCCCCTTGGGCGGAGGCACGCGGTCGGCGAAGGCGAGGAGGGCGACACCGACCTCGTCGGGCGCGATCGGCGTGACGTAGGCTTCCGCGGCCGCCGACCAGTGGACCTCGACGTGATCGGTCCACGGTGCCACCCCGAAGTGCTGGCGCAGTCCGATCCGGGGCGGGTGTCGCGGCGGCTGGACCAGCCCCAGCGACCGGGTCGTCGGCGAGCGCAGCCCGTCCGCGGCGATGAGCCAGCGGGCACGCAGGCCGCCTGCGGCCGCCGTGTCGCCGGACTGCTCGACCCCCTCGATGCGCCCCTGCAGGAGGTCCACGCCGACCTGTTCGGCGCGCTTCCACAGCGCGCGGTGCAGACGGGTGCGGCGGACTCCGAGGCCCGGTTCCCCACGGAAGCGCGCGGCCGCCTGGTGACGTCCCTGGATGTAGCGGATGCCGACGAAGGGGTAGCCGGCGGGTCGGGAGACACCGAGCGCGTCGAGGTGCGCCACCGCACCGGGCATCAGCCCCTCGCCGCAGGCCTTGTCGACCGGTGGCGGTCGCCGCTCCACCAGGGTCGTCCGCAGGCCGGCATCGGCCGCCGCGATCGCCGCCGCCAGCCCGGCGGGCCCGCCCCCGACGACGAGGACGTCGCGCGTGGCGGACATGTCGGCTCAGGGCTCGGCGGTGCGAGCCCGGCGGGCGCGGAGGTAGCCCAGTGCGCTGCGGGCCATCGCCCCTGCAAGGAAGAGCGGCGTGACCGAGTCGGGTTCGGTCAGCTCTCCGGACTGCCAGCGGCGCAGCGTCTCGGCCCGCCGGATCTTGCCGGAGCTGGTCCGGGGGAGGGTCCCCGGGGCCAGCAGCACGACCAGCGCTGGATCGAGACCCGTGGCCGCCAGCACGGCCTGGCGACAGGCCTCGGCCAGCTCGGCCCGCTCCTCGCGGTACTCGACGAAGAGCACGAGCCGCTCGCCGTCGTCGCCCTGCTCGCCGACGGCCGCCGCACAGCCCTGGCGCACGCCCTCGACGTCGTCCACCGCCGACTCGATGTCCTGGGGGGCGTGGTTGGCGCCGCGCAGGATGATCAGGTCCTTGGCGCGGCCGTGGACGTAGAGGTCACCCTCGTGGATGAAGCCGAGGTCGCCGGTGTCGAGCCAGCCCTCGTGAAGGGGCTGGACGTCCCGATCGAGGTAGCCCGCCATCAGGCTGGGCCCCGACACCCAGATCCGTCCCACGTGGCCGGCTGGCAGCGGGGTCCCGTCGTCGGAGCGGATTTCGACGCCGAAGCCCCGCAGGGGGCGCCCGACGCTGGCCAGGTCGATCGTACGCGGGTCAGGGGCGGCGTCGGGCAGGCCGACACCGAGCGGCATGCGCGCTTCGACCGCGCGTCCACGCGCGAGATCGTCGCGCCGGAAGCGACGCGCCGCGAAGGTCCGGTTCGGGTCGCTGAAGGTGACGGCGAGGGCGGCTTCCGACAGCCCGTAGACGGGGTTGAGGGCCTCGGGCCGCAGCCCGACGGGGCCGAAGCGGTCCTGGAAGCGGCGCAGCACGCTGGGGCTGACGGGCTCTGCGCCGTTGAGCGCCAGTCGCCAGCTCGACAGGTCGAGACCCTCGAGCTCGGCGTCCTGGACCCGCTCCAGGCACAGCGCGTAGGCGAAGTTGGGCGCGGGAGAGATGGTGGCGCGGTACCGGCTGATGGCGCGCAGCCAGGTCACCGGCCGGAACAGGAACAGCTCGGGCGGGAGCAGGGTGAGCGGGCCGGGCCTGCGCAGCGCCACGAACAGGCAGCCGATGAGCCCCATGTCGTGGTAGAGCGGCAGCCAGCTCACGCCGGCGTGGTGCAGGGGGGCGGCATCGTCGTCGACGGCGTCCGCCGGCAGGTGGTCGAGGATGGCGTCGACGTTCGCCAGCACCTGCGCGTGGGTGAGCGCCACCGGCTTGGGAGCCACGGTCGTCCCCGAGCTGAACTGCACGACGGCGAGGTCGTCCATGTCCCCGCGCACCGGGGCGGCGGCGGGGTCGCCGCGGCCGAGGGACTCCGCGGAGAGGACGCCCAGCGGTGGGAGCCAGCGCTGCACAGTGCCGCCGAGGATGCGGCGGGTGCGACTGTCGGCGACGACGGCGGTGGCGTCGGCGGCTGCCAGCATGGCGGCCGTGCGGTCGTGGTATTCGTGGAGCCGGCCCAGCCGCACGGGCGGGTACAGCGGCACGGGGATCGCGCCTGCGGCGAGGATGCCGAAGAAGCCCTCGACGAACAGCGGGTCCGTGGGGACCACCAGCGCCACCCGGTCACCGGGGGCCACGCCCTGCTTGCGGAGCGAGTCGCCGGCCCGCAGCGCGCGGTCGTACACCGTGGCCCAGGGAAGCCAGGTCTCTCGTTCGCGGCGGTCGAGGAAGCGAAGCCCCTGGTCGGGGGTGGCGAGGCGAGCGGCGCGCGCCAGCGTGTCGATGAGCGTGGCCGGCAGGCGCGGGTCGGGCAGGGCGGCCTGGGGTGGGATCGTCGGCGTGTTGCGGATCAGCTCACGCATGGATGGTCTCCCCGGCGACACCGTCGGAGCGGTTCGCCGCGGCGAGGCGGCTGCCGACCAGGGACACGATGTCGTCGAGCGAGTCGATGCCCGCGTCGTCTTCGGGGGAGAAGCAGATCTCGAAGCGATCTTCGATCCCCACGACGAGGCTGAGCTTCTGCACGCTGTCCAGGTGCGCCGAGAGATCCTGTTCCGGCAGGCCGTCGACGAGACCCAGCTCCTGCCGTGCGATCTCGATCACGGCGCTGCGGATCTCTGCTGGCGACATCGACGCTCCAACCCTGGGGCCCATGGTGTAGCCGCTCGATGCGAGCTTGTCAGGCTTGGCTGGTCGGATCGGCGCGGGAACTCGCCGCGGTCCGGAGGGCGCGCTCCTCGGTGCGGATGCGGACCGAGAGGAGGAGCGCGTTGAGGATGGTGAAGCTCGCAGCGGTGATCCAGGCGGTGTGGATCAGGGGCAGGGCGACGCCCTCGGTGACGACGACCGCGTAGTTTGGATGCCGCAGCAGGCGATAGGGTCCACGGTCGCGCACCGGTGCCAGCCCCGGGACGACGAGGACGCGCGTGTTCCAGCGCGGGCCCAGGCTGTGGATGCACCACCATCGCAGCGCCTGGCAGAGCACGGCGACCCCGAGCATGGGCAGGCCGAGCGCGGGCAGCCATGGGCGGTGGAGCAGCCAGACCTCGGCGACGGCGGACACCAGCAGGCCCGTGTGGAGCAGGACCATCGCCGGGTAGTGCCCGCGGCCGTGCTCGACACCGCCCCGCGCTCGGGCCCAGGCGGCGTTGCGCATCGACAGCCGCAGCTCGGCGACGCGCTCCAGGGCGGTCAGCCCGATCAGCGCGGAGAATGCGAGCATCGAAGCATCGGCGCTCACCACCGAAGCAGCACCAGCTCGGAGCAGAAGCCGGGTCCCATGGCCGTCATCAGGCCGAGGCTGCCGGCCGCGGGCCGCCGCACCCGCAGGGTGCGCGCCAGGACGAACAGCACGCTGGCGCTCGACAGGTTGCCCACCTCGGCCAGGCTGTCCCAGGTCATGGCGAGGTCGTCGCGGGTCAGGCCGAGGGTGTCCTGGATGGCGTGGAGGACGCGGGGGCCGCCGGGGTGGCAGACGTAGCTGCCGATGTCGGCGCGCCGCAGGCCCTCGGCGGCGAGGAAGGCGTCGACGTCCGCCCCCAGGTGGCGCTCGACCACGGCGGGGACCTCCGCCGACAGCACGATGCGGAAGCCGTCGTCGCCGATGTCCCAGCCCATGACCTCCTCGGTGTCCGGGTAGAAGCGGCTGCGCCAGGCCACGACCTGGGGCCCACCCGCGGCCGCGGTCCCGGGCAGCGAGGGCGGCGCCCCAGGGGCGTCAGCAGGTGCCGGAGGGGCGGTCTCGGCGAGGGGATGCTGGTCGCCGACCCCGACGACGGCCGCGGCCCCGTCGCCGAAGAGTCCGCTGGCGATCAGGTTGGGGACGCTGATGTCCTTCCGCTGCAGCGTCAGCGAGCAGAGCTCGACGCTCAGCAGCACGGCGACCTTGTCGGGCCAGGCCTTCAGCCAGTCGCCGAGGCGGGCCACGCCGGCGGTCCCGGCGACGCAGCCGAGACCGAAGATCGGCACGCGGACGACATCGGGCCGCAGGCCCAGCCGGTTGACGAGTCGGGCATCCAGCGAAGGCGTCGCGATCCCGGTGACGCTGACGAGGAAGATGGCGTCGACATCGGTCGGAGCGAGCCCGGCAGCGGCCAGCGCGCGGGAGAGCGCGGCGGCGGCGATGTCCAGGCCGACCCGGATCCAGGCGTCGTTGCTGGCGCCGAAGCCATCCAGCTCCGGGTAGGCATCGAGCGGCAGCGCGAGGTGGCGGGTGCCCACGGCGACGGCTTCGTGGAAGCGCCGAACCCGCGCGGCGTTGAAGTGCCGCGCCGACCAGTAGCGCTCGATCGCGTCGATGAGCTGCTGCTGGTCGTAGGCGTGGGGGGGCAGGGCGGTGCCGACGGAGACGATGCGCATCGGGCATCGTTAGCCCGGCGTCGACTCGTCCGGGGGGGGAGGGGGTGCAGGGGAGGGGGGGCCTCCGGCCCGGCCTCGAGGGGACCTGGCGGGGGAGTGCGACCGGTCGGCCAACCAGCGCAGCACCGGATCGGCGTGGCCCGCCAGCCGCTGCCGCAGGGCGTCGTCGTCTCCGGCCGCGAGCAGCGCCAGCGTGGCGGCGGTCCAGCGGACGCGCGGCCGGGGGTCGTCGAAGCCCGGCGCGTACAGGTCCGGCCCCGTCTCCGCGCGGCCGTAGAGCGCGTGGAGGATCGCGATGAGCGCGTCTTCGTCTTCGGTCTCGCCCACGAGGCGCAGCCCGCCGCCGTACAGCGGCAGGTGGGGCAGGCCGTCGTCGTGGGGGCCGAGGGCGAGGGGCGGGGTGCGTTCTGGCGGCGGGTCAGGGTCGGCCGCCCCGCGGATCGGCTGTCCCTGGGTCCAGGCATCGAGCAGCACGCCGACGGGATCGTCGGGCAGCGCCGGGCCCAGCAGGCGAGCGGCCTCGGTCGCCCAGCCCGTCCGCAGGGCGGGGGCGGCCTCGTCGATGCCGCGTGCGGGGCCCGGATCGGCGTCGCCTGTGCCGCGGTACACGGCGCGCCCCCACGCGGCCAGGAAGACGTCGCGACCCTCTCCGGCCACGCCCGGGTCGTCGTGGCGAGACAGCCCGGCCTCGACCTGGTCGAGCAGCTCGGAGAGCGCGGAGCGGAGAGGCGCCGCACCCGCCGCGGGGGGCGGAGGGTCGTGAATGCGCATCCGCCAGGCTGCGTGGGTGACGCAGCGCCGTGCGAACCAGCCCGCCTGGCCACAGGAGGCGACGGCGGCCGCGATCACACCGGCGGCGGCCAGCTCCTCGCCCACGCGGAAGCGACACTCCTCCTGCCAGGTCCCGGCATCCAGCCCGTCGCAGACGGCGCTGGCGGCGTCTGCGTCCCCGGCGGCCGCCAGCCCAGCGGCGGCCTGGATCCAGCAGGTGGTCTGCAGCTGGGCGAAGGGCTCGTCGCGGCAGGCCTGCGCCAGGGCGACGGGGGAGTCCGGCCAGTCCGCCAGCGCCCGGGCGACCGGGTCGGGGGCGCCGACATTGGGGACGGCGTCGTCGGCTGCGCATCCCAGCAAGGCCACGACGAACGCCAGGATCACGGCGCGACCGGCTGTTGCGGGCGGGGGGCCTGGGGGGTCGTCGACAGGTGCGGGCGGCCGAGCACCTGCCGGCACTTCTCCTGCGCGCCCGCCCCCTGCACGCGGGTGCACAGCCAGCCGGCCCGGGCAGGCTCGGCGACCGCCAGCCGCAGCAGCAGCAGGTCCCGGCTGTCCGCCGGCTCGACCGAGTCGATGGCGGCCTGCAGCGCGCCAGGGTCGTCGAGGAGCTGGCGCGCGAAGTCGAGCCGGCAGTCCTCCCGCGCGGTCACGTCGGAGAGGGCTGCGCACTCCTCGAAGCGGGTGGGTGCCTGTGCGCAGCCCGCCAGGACGAGCAGCAGCGGCCCGCCGATGCGGCAGGGTGCGCGGTGACGCGGCGCGTGCCTCACTCGCGGGAGCGCGGCGGCCAGGCGATCACCTCGCCCGCGGTGAGGGCCTTGAAGTTATGCCGTCCGACGGCGGCGTCACCGTGTTCCAGGCAGCGCTCGTAGGCGCGGGCTTCGAACTCGGTGCGGTCCTGCGCGTTCTCGCCGACGCTGGCGAGCACGCCGCGCTTGAAGGCGGCCACCGCCGTGGGGGAGCGCCGCGCCACCATGGCCGCCAGCGCCCGGGCGCGCTCCAGGCCGGCGTCGAGGCTGTCGCAGCGCTCCTGCACCAGTCCGATGCGCCAGGCTTCCTTCTGGCCGACCCGTTCGCCGGTCATGCCCAGGCGAAGCGCCTGGCCGACGCCGATCAGGCTCCACAGCTCGCTGGTGCCCCCAGCCCCGGGCAGGATGCCCAGCCCCGTCTCGGGCAGGCCGAAGGAGGCCCCCGGTCCGGCGATGCGGTAGTCCGCCGTCAGCATGAACTCGGTGCCCCAGCCGAGCGCCACCCCGTCGACCACCACGACGTGGAAGACCGGCGCCCGCCGCAGGCGGGCCAGCAGCTTGCGCTGGTGGCGGACGTGTCGCCGGACCTGCTCGTCGTCCCAGTCGACCCGCTCCGTCACGTTGGCACCCGCGATGAAGATGGGCGTGCCGCGGCGCGAGCGCCGGCGGCTCCAGGTGACGAGGACCCGGGCCGGCCCGGTCTCCAGGGCGTGGGTCAGCGCTTCCCACTCGTCGAGCTGGGCCCTGCCCATCTCGTTGGCGCGTCCGTGGTCGAGCTCGACCTCGACCACGCTCCCTTGGGGCAGGGCGTCGCCGGCGGGGTCGGCGAGCTGCACCTTGAGGTGCTGGAAGCGTGACGGGTCGATGGGTGCGTCCGTGCCTGCGGTCATCGCTGCCTCCTGCTGGGACCTTCCAGGTGTCCCGCTTATCGTCCCTCGGCGGCGCGCGTTGCGCCGCCGCGGCGAATGGGGCATGACTGCTCGTGCCTCGTTCGTCCCTCGCCCTGCTGCTGTCGCTCACCGCGTGTCGCGGGCTGTCGGGGACCTGGACGGGCTCCCTGCTCTGCCTCGATCGCGCTGCGTCGATCACGGGCGATGCCACGGTCGTGCTCTCCCCTGACCGCGGCGGTGAGTGGCTCGGCGAGCTGCAGGCCACCGGCGACTACCAGACGGCCACCGTCCGGGGGGACATGGTGCTGTCGTGGGCCGTCGATCTGGAGAAGACCCGGGCGGCCGGCCGCCAGGATCTCGACAGCATCGTGGACGACTGCGTCGTGTATCTCGACGGATACCTGTTCCAGGAAGACTGCTTCGACGACCAGCTCACGTGGACCTGGGATGGCCAGGACAGCCTGTCCATGCAGGGCCCGACCTGCGAGCTGACCGCCACACGCTGACCCACACGGGCCGCGGACCGGCCCATCGGCCGCGCCGCTCCTCGCCAGGCCCGCCCCTCCCAGGACCCCCTCTCCAGGACCCCGCTCCCAGGACCCAGCCATGCCCCGCCGCGAAGAGATGATCCACCAGCTCGAGGCCAGCCGGAACAAGCCCTTCGACCTGCTCATCGTCGGCGGCGGCATCACCGGCAGCGGGGCGGCCCGTGACGCCGCGCGCCGGGGCCTGCGCGTCGCCCTCGTCGAGATGAACGACCTCGCCTTCGGCACCAGCAGCCGGTCGAGCAAGCTGGTGCACGGGGGGCTGCGCTACCTCGAGCAGTACGAGTTCTCCCTGGTCTTCGAGGCGGTCACCGAGCGCCGCGTCCTCATGGAGATCGCCCCCCACCTGGTCAACCCCCTCAGCTTCGTCTTCCCGGTCTTCAAGCACAGCCGTCGGGGCGTGTTCACGGTGAACGTTGGCATGTGGGTCTACGACGGCCTGTCGCTCTTCCGCTCCCCCAAGATCCACCGCAACCTGTCGCGCAAGCAGATCGCCAAGGAGCTGCCGATGCTCAAACAGGACGGGCTGCGGGGGGCGCCGCTGTTCTACGACTGCTCGACCGACGACGCCCGCCTGACCCTGGAGAGCGCACTGGACGCCGCAAAGGCGGGCGCCACCGTGGCGACCTGGTGCAAGGTGCTGGGCTTCGTGCGGGACGGCGACGGCCGGATCATCGGCGCGCGGGTGCACGACGAGATCTCGCGGCGAGAGCTGGAGGTGCGCGCCCACTCCGTCATCAACGCCACCGGCCCCTGGTCGGACCGGACGCGCTCGCTGGCCAGCGGCGGCGGGGAAGCGCGGCTGCGCCCCACCAAGGGGATCCACGTGGTCGTCGACGCCGAGCGCCTGCCCGTGCAGCACGCGATCGTCTGCTTCCATCCCAAGGATGGGCGCGTGCTCTTCGCCATCCCCTGGGGCGACCGCACCTACATCGGGACGACGGACACCGACTTCACCGACGACCCGGCCGAGGTCTGCGCCGACCGAGCCGACGTGCGCTACCTCATCGAGGCCAGCAACGACTACTTCCCGGGGGCCTCGCTCACCGAGGACGACATCATCGCGACCTGGGCCGGCGTGCGCCCGCTCATCTCGGAAGAGGGGGCCGGCGGCGAGTCCAGCGTGTCGCGGGAGCACGACATCCGCGTCGATCCCGACGGCCTGATCACCATCGCCGGCGGCAAGCTGACGACCTACCGCAAGATGGCCGAGGAGGTCGTCGACAAGGCACTGGGCATGCTGATGCTCACCGGACACGGGCGGACCGATCTGCGTCAGGCGCGCACCGCGACCGAGCCCCTGCCGGGGGCGGTGGGCTGGCCGGCGGATGACGACCACGCGGCCGTGGCCGACCGGGTCCTGCAAGCCGGCGGTGGCCGGGTCGAGCCCGACACGGCGCGGCTGCTCGCCGACACCTACGGCATGCGGGGGCTCGACGTCGCGGCCCTGGCGTCCGCGGACCAGGCGCTGGCCGCCCGCCTGGTGCCCGGCCGGCCGGAGATCATGGCCCAGGTCGACTTCGCGGTAGAGGAGGAGCTCGCCGAGACCGTGCGCGACGTGCTCATCCGGCGCACCCAGCTCTTCTTCCGCGACCACGACCAGGGGCTCGGTGCCAGCGAAGCTGTCGCCGTGCGCATGGCTGGCCTGCTGTCCTGGTCCGAGGACCGGACGACGCGGGAGGTGCTGGCCTACGAACAGGAGGTCGCCCGGAGCCGCCGCTGGCGTGACGAGCCAGCCCAGGTCGAGGAGGACGCGTGAGGCGGATCCCCGGCCTCTCACGGATCCGCCGGGCGGTGCAGCCGCGGCAGGTGGAAGAGGCCGCGACCTGCGCGCGTGCGCTGACGGCCCTCTACGGGCGCATGCCGGACGTCGACCTGCTGCACGGTGGGGCCAGCCGCCTGCCACGCGCGGTCCTGACCGCGCGGGTGCTCCAGGAGCTGGACCCCTGCCCGTGGCCCTGGGGGCTGAGCCGGCAGCTCGACCCTGCCGATCCCGCCTTCCTGCCGCCGCTGGGGCTGCATCCGCTGCTGGTCGCCCGCGACCGGACGCTGCTCGGCCTGCCCGGCCACGATCGGCTGGCGTGGGTGGACCCGGCCGGCTGGTGCGGCGTCGGCGATGGCCCCGCCGTCACGGTGTGGTTCGGAGATGCGCAGCACATCTGGACGGTGCGGGGGCCCGGGCGCCCCGCGATGGGGGTCCGCGCGGCCTGGCCGACGGACCGGCAGCAGCGCGGGCTCAACTTCGTGTCCGTCTCCACGCACGTGTTGCGGGACGGGCTCGGCCTGGAGCTGACGCACTTCCCGGTGGTGCTGGAGGGGCGGGTCGCCCTGGCCCTGCACGCGCGGGTCACGGTCGAAGAGGGCGGCGACCGGCCCGTGCGGCTCGGCTTCGCCATCCGTCCGGCCACCTTCGAGGGCGTCGCGCCGATCTTCCACCTGGAGCGGACCGCGGACGGCCTGTGGGTTGCCGATGGTCACCCCGTGCTCGCCGTCGCCGAGCGAGGGGACGAGCTGCTCTGCGCGGTGCACGGCGAAGCCGATCCCTGGACGCGGCTGACCGGCGACGGGCCGGGCGGCCCGACCCGACGGCTCGGCCCCGTCGACCGTCGCTGCCCCGTGGGGCTGGCCCGCGCGCTCGAGCTGTACCGTGGCGAGGCCGCGCCAGGATCGCCGTTTTCCCGCCTGGTCATCGTGGCTCCGCCCAAGGGCATCGCGCCCTCGCTGGTCCGCACGACGGGACGATCGCTCTGGGGCGGCGCGCAGGCCGACCGCCAGGGACTGCTCCGGTCGGGCTGCGAGCTGCAGCTCCGCAGCCGGCAGGCCGTGCTGGAGGCCGCGCGCATGCGGCTGCTCATCGCGCCCGCCTCGGTCGACCTGGGTGGCGTGCTCGCCGCCCTGGCCCTCGCGCGGCTGGGCTTCTCGCGGCGCGGCGGGCAGCGCATCGCAGCGGCGCTGGCGCGGGTACGACGTGACGGCAGCCTCCCCGATGCCGACGCTCCGGAGACCGGGGCGGTGCTGGCGTGGGCGGCCGCCGAGTTCTTGCGCTGGACCGACGCGCGGACCGTCGCCCAGGCATCCAGGCGGGGCTGGAGCCGGCTGGTCGACGCCCTCGTGGACCAGCGCCCTGAGCCCGGGGGCTTCGGGATCTTCGGCAGTCGGGGCAGCCGCCGCTGGACCGCGATGTGGCGGGCTGCGGCGCTCGTCGGTGCGGCCTCGGCCCTGCGCGATCGCGGGCTCGGGATCCAGGGCGACGACCTGCAGCGCTGGGCGCTCGCCGGAGCCGAGGCCTGCGAGGCGCTCGACGACACCCTCGGAGCCGGCCCCTGGCGGAGCGATCGCGACCGCGCGCCGGACGGCAGCTCGGCGGCCATGCTGGCGGCCGTCTGGCTCGGCGTGCTTCCCGCGCAGCACCGAGGCGTCCGGCCGACCCTCGACCTTCTCGCGGACCAGGCCTGGCACGGGGGCGGGGTCCTGCTGCGGGGCGGCGCCCACGTCGCGGCTACGGCGCTCTTCGCCGCCTGCCGCGAGCGCGTCGAGCCCGGCACCGACGCCGTTGACCTCGTCGGCGCCCTGGCGAGCGGCACCGGGGCGCTGCCGACGGCGCGTCACCCCTCGCGCGGGGCCCTGGGAGAGGGCGACGACCTGCTCTCCGCCGCCCTGTTCACCCTGCTCGCCGCCGAGCGCGTGCGCGCCTCCGGGACCGGCCTGCGGGTGCACCCCGGCGTCGTCTCGGCGCGTCGCCTCCCGACCCCCTTCGGCCCCGTCGACATCGACCGGGAGGGGGGCGGCGAACCGGAGCTGCGCGGCCGCTGGTGGGGATCCGTGCCCGAGGTGCAGTGGCGGGAGTGAACGCGCCGGCCACCTGGCGCGGTCAGCCCCCGACGCCCCCGGGCAGGTTGATGCGCCAGGCATCGGTCGGCACGCCCAGGAAGCCGAAGCGGTCGTAGGCGGCGATGCGCCACCACAGGCCTGGGATGCGGGTGGGGGAGAACAGCAGGTCGGGGAACCAGAAGGCGTCGGCGAGATCGATGGCTTCGACGATGTCGGTGAATTCGGCGTTCGCGGCCAGCTCGACACGGTAGCCGGTGGCGTAGGGCACCGCTTCCCACGAGAAGTCGGGCCGCCGCAGGGGCGTGTCGGGCGTGGGGAGGGTGAGGGTCTCGGCGACGAGCAGGTCGGTGGGCGGGTCCGGTGGAGCGTCGGGCCGCAGCCGGCTGCCCTTGCCAGCGGCGAGGTCCAGCGCCCCGCCCTCTCCCGTGAGGGTGACGGCCCCGAACACGGCCTCGGTGCGTGTCGCGGTGTCCTCCAGCGTCACGCGAAAGCCGCCCTCCCCGCCCTCGGTCACGCCCTCGCCCGACCGGATGGCGAGCGTGCTCGACCCGCCGTCGTGGGGGGCGACGCTGACGCTGCCCTGCTCGATGGCGAGCTGCCGCCGGCCGGCGGTCGCCGCTTCGATGTTGACGCAGGTCCCAGGCAGCATCACGACGTCTTCGGCGCCGAGGGCGTCCGGCGTCGGGGCCAGGCGCAGCGTGGCGAAGCTGCCGGCGTCGGTGCACACGGTCGCGCCCAGCGGCAGCGTCGCGCAGCGCTCCAGCCGGACCGGGTCCTGTCCGGCCACGGTCACGACGCCGGAGCCCGTCAGTCCGATCAGCACGGCGGCGTCGGCGAAGGTGGCGTCGTCGGCGGCGGGGAGCGCTCCCGGGGCCGGGTCGGCGGCCCGCGCGGACAGGGCCATGACCAGCGTGAGCGCGGTGGTGGGGATCATGGCGACACCTCCGGCGGCAGCGGGACCACCCGGCAGACCCGCTGGTCTTCGATGCGTGCGTCGAGGTCGCCGGGTTCTGGCGGGGCGACGGTGATGCGGTCGGCGGGCAGGCCGGCGGCGACGAGCGCTGCGCGCGTGGCGTCCGCGCGGTCGCTGGCCAGGCGCTGGTTGGCGGCGACGGTTCCTTCGGGGGAGTACGCCCCCACGAGCTGGAAGCGCCAGCCGCCGGCGCGGGCGGCGATGGCTGCTGCGCGGGCGCGCTCATCCTCGTCCAGCTCGGCCGAGCCAGCGGCGAAGTGCAGCAGGTGATCGCCGGCGTAGGATGGGGCACGGACCCAGGTGGCGTGGGCGTCGGCGATGGAGGGCTTGATGCTGCGGGCCCGCCCCGCGCCGGTGATGTCCACGACCTGGGGGCCGGCGTCGGTGGCCATCACCACGACGCCGTCGGGCCCGACCGGGACGAGGTGGCCGGACACGAGGACCTCGTCACCGGGAGACGCGACGATCACGAGGCCGCCGCCGGACGGCTCCAACAGCGCTGCCAGGTCCAGCGGTTGCGGCTGGGCGGGGAGGGCGCCGCTGGCTGTGCCGGTGTCTGCCGTGCCTGTCGCGGCCTCCGTCGGGGTGTCGCCGCTTGCGCCGACGGCACCGGCGGTCGCCTCGATCTGGGGGCTCAACACGCAGGAGCTGACCGGGTGCGGGTACCAGACGTAGGGTTCGGGTTCAGGCGGCGGCGTCACGGCCACCGGTTCCGGCGGGGGCGTCGCCCGTCGGTGCGGACCCGCCACACCCAGGCCCAGGGTCACGGCGCTGTGGCCATCGCCGGGATCGACGAGGGCCCGGACCTGCAGTCGGGGCACGAAGCTCTTCTTGCCGGGCAGGTCCCACGCGATCCCCGGCGTCAGCACGGGGCCGGCATCGGGGGCCACCCACAGTCCACCGCCCGCGCTCAGCGACAGCGCGCCGGCGCGACCCTGCCGCGGGGTCAGCCACAGACGGAGCTGCGGTGTCGCGGCGAGCATGATGGACTCGGCGGTGGAGACGCCGGCATCCAGGGACAGCTCGACATCCAGGGGACCGGTCAGCACCAGCCCCGCGGCTCCGCCGGTCGCGACGCCGGTGACGACGTCCTGGCCGGCGGTGCTCAGCGAGCCCAGCACGTGCAGGTCGGCGGTGGGTTCCAGGGCTGCCGCAGGTGCGGCCAGCAAGGCGAGCAGCAGGATCATGGCGAAGTCCGGGAAAGCTCGACGCGAAAGCTACGACTGCCGGCGTACGCCTGGAAGCGACCCGACAGGCGTGCGCCGTCGTCCGACAGTGAAACCACGTAGCGACCTGCATTCGGGTCGGCGTCGGCTCCGCGCTCCTCGTCGATCTCGACCTGGCGACTGCCGGGGCGGTAGTGGCCGGTGACGGGCACGGTGACGCTGCCGCCGGTGATCGGGTTGGTCGTCTTCAGAGTGCCGACGAGGCCGTCGCCGGCCAGCTCGATGCTGAGCAGGGCGCTGCTGGCACCGAGATTGCCGGCCCAGGTGCCGACGGGGCTGTCGGGGTCGCCGGCGGTGGAGCCGGTGGTGTCCTCGGGGGCGGCTTCCGGGGCTCCTGACGCAGTGAGCATGGTCGCTTGGTCGGTGTCCTGGGTGGCGCCCCGGGTGCTGCCGGTGGCATCAGGTGCCGCCGCCGGCGCTTCGTCGCGCGCGGCCGGGGTGATCGTCGGGACGGATGGTGTGTCACCACCCGCCGTGGCGCGTTCTGCGATCGCTGCCGTCGCCAGAGCGTCGGCGGAGTCGTCCGCACCGGCGAGCGGGTCCTTGGCTGCCTCGGCTGGGGCGTCCTGACTGGCGGCCTCCGCGTCGAGCGTGCCGGTGGGGACGCTGTCGATGTCATGGCTTCCGTATCGCGACACCCCGACGCTCACAGCGACCGCCCCTGTGAGCGCCACGGCCGCCAGCAGCACGGCCCATGCGCGAGGAGACTGCCGCCCCTCCTCCGCTTCCGCTGCCGGATCGGTCGTGGCCACCAGCGTCACCGACGGGGGGCGCTGCTGACCCTCACCGCCGCGCGGGGCTGCGGGTTCGAAGGCCGTGTCCAGCGAGGGGATGGTTTCTTCGGTACCGCCGAACACCAGCGGCTCACCGGTGTCGTCGTCCAGCAGGAAGGTCAGCGCGGTGGTCAGCGACTTGTCGGGCGGGCGGACGTCCTTGGGAGGAGTCGGGCCGGTGCGCCGCGCGGTGGTCTCCCACCCCGGGAGCCTCGGCGCATCCGGGGGCGGGGCGATGGGCACCTTGGAGGCGTCGTCGAGCAGCGCGTTGAGGTGCAGCGCCATGGCGCGGGCGTCGGGGAAGCGGTCGCCGGGCGCATAGGTCACGGCACGCCGGATGGCGGCGGCGATGTCGGGGGGGACGCCGAGGAAGCGCGGAGAGTCGGCGTCGGCGGTGAAGAGGTCGACCGGGTTGGCGGCCGTCAGCAGGTTGTAGAGGGTCGTGCCCGCGGCGTAGATGTCCGCCGCCGGGGTGACCGATCGGGCGTCGATGCGTTGCTCGGGCGCCATGAAGGCCAGCGATCCCATGGCCACGCCGGTGCGGGTGCCGCGGAGCTGATCTTCGGCCAGCAGCGCGATGCCGAAGTCGGCCAGCAGGGCGGTGCCGTCGTCGCCGATGAGGATGTTCTGTGGCTTGACGTCGCGGTGCACGATGCCGTGGGCGTGCGCGAGGTGCAGGGCCGAGAGCACCTGGACCATCCAGGTCAGCGCGAGGTCCGGCGGCAGGGGACCGTGGCTGTCCACGTAGTCGGCGACGCTGCCGGCGGACGCCAGGGGCATGACGACGTAGTCGCGGTCCTGTTCAGCCGCGATGTCGAGCACCCGCAGCACGTTGGGGTGCTCCAGGCGCGCCATGGCCCGCGCCTCGGCCAGCAGCCGACGGCGGAGCGACTCGCTGTTGGCCGCCCGTCGGCTGAGCAGCTTGACCGCCCGCGAGACGCCCAGGAGGGTGTCGGTCGCCCTCCATACCGTCGCGGTCGCGCCGGTGCCCAGCTCGGCTTCCAGGCGGTAGCGCCCATCAGCCAGGGTCTGGGGCTCGCCGTCAGCAAGCCCTGGCAACGCCCCTCCCAGCCCGGGTCAGAGTCCCGATGGCCACTGCAGATCGTCCCAGCCGACGTCGTCGGCCTGCATGTCGGTGAGGGTGGCGGTCAGCTCCCAGGACCACGCGCACGCGGTGTTCACCGAGAGGACGCAGGTGGTGTCCGTGCAGTCGCTGTCCGTGCGGGTGTTGCTGGCGGGCACGACGTAGCCCAGGGAGTCGAGGCGCGTCAGGTACGAGCCCAGCGGGATGGAGCCGACGTCGCCGATCCCCAGCTCTTCAGGCCACAGGTCGGCTTCCTCCCACGACAGCGTCGTCGCGCTCTCTTCGTCCCAGGACCCCGTCAAGGTGGGCGGCACACCGCTGCGGTCGGCGTCCTTGAGTTGGGTCTCGTTGGGCAGCAACACCTGGATGCGGGTCAGCGCGCTCTGTTCCCGCTCGGAGCTGTAGATGTAGCCGCTGGGGTGGCTGGTCGTGTCGCTCTCGCTCTCGGAGCGCTCCCACGAGAACGAGGTGTTCCCCGTCTGGACGGCCTCTTCCTGGACGAGCATCATGCCGCTGATCTCCAGGAGCATGCGGTCCCCGTCCGCGACGAAGCGCCCCAGGCCAGTCCATGGGGACGCGCTCGCGCTGCTGTCCTCGATCCAGCCGGAGGTGCCGGTGTCGCCGGTGTCGTCTTCTTCGTAGGCGTCGACGAGGTTGTGCAGGACGCGGTCATCGCAGGCATCGTCGGCGATGGTCGTGACCTGCACCTCGAAGCGCCAGATGCCGCTGAGGTCGAAGTCACTGGACTTCTTGCAGCCGAGGGGCAGGGCGGAGACCAGCAGGAGGAGGGGGAGCCGTGGCATCTGCAGTCCTCGTCGATGGTGAGGATTGGAGCCATAGCGCGCCATGGAAGCGGGTGGAGCGCAGTCGCATCATCACCGGGTGGTCGCCAACCACCGCCGACTGCTGCCCTCGTCAACCCCCGAACGGTACGCCTCCTTGCTCGGAAGGTGGTTCCATCGGGGTGTCACGTCGGTTGCAGCGGGGCCCCAGGCTTCGCCCAGCGCCCGGCCCAGGCCGGCCGCGAAGGCGGTCTCATCGGCGGCTTCCGTGAGCGCACCCGTCGGAACCTGCAGCATCGTCGGTTGCCAGCGCGGGGCACGATCGCGTCCCCAGCGACGGCCGGCACACCAGGCCAGCGCGGAGCGCCAGGCCGTCGTGGTGTCGCCCTTCGGGCGCGCCGCGGCATCGAGCAGGTGGCGCAGGCCCTCCTCATCGCCGGCCCCAGCCATGGTCGCGTCGGCTGCGCCGCCGTCCACGCGACGCCAACAGATGGCGCGTCGGGCGGACTGTTGCAGCGCGGCGGGCCAGTCCACGGACAGCTCGTCGAGGAGCGCGTTGGCCCGCAGCAGTGAGGCACGGTCGCCATCGGCGTCAGGGTCGACGCGGTCGGTGAGGGCGGCGGCGACCCCCTCGGCCCACGCGTTGCTGGCGCCGGCCGGGGGAGGCAGGGGTCTGGCGTGGTCGAGCTGTTCGGGGTGGGCTGCGGCGGCGAGGAGGTCGTCGCGGCCCGTGGCGTAGGCCGCGACCGCGACCAGACGTGGGTCGGAAGAGCCGGCGGCGGCGCGACGGAGGCCCGCGGGCATGGCCCAGCTCGCCTGTTCCCGGAAGTACTCGAAGTCGGCGGCCCGCATCTCTTCGGCCGCGGCCACGGGAAAGGGCGCGGTGAGCGCCTGCGCACGCAGGCCGAGGCCGGACAGCAGCCAGGGCAGCGCCAGCGCGATCGCCGGGAGGCGGCGGCCCTCGGTCCAGCTCGTCGCCGCCACCGTGGCTACCAGCACGGCGCTGACGATGACCACGGGGGCGGCGTAGCGCACGTCGCCGGCGGTCGGGACGACGCCCGGTGGTGCCACCGAGATCTGGAAGCGCACCACGAGGTACACAGCGAGCCAGGTGGCGGCGAGGATGGCGGGCAGGCGACGAAGCCCGGACCGGCGCAGGCTCAGGGCAGCCGCGGTCACCGTCGACGCGGCCGTGGTGATTCCCGCGACGGGACCCAGGAGTGCGTGCCGCACGCCGATCAAGCCGGCGAGCTGCCGCGGCGGCAGCAGGGTGGCCGCCTTGGCCGGGATGCGTGACAGGGCCGGGACGCTCTCGCCGGCCTCGTAGATGGTGGAGATGGGGCTCTCTCCCGTCAGACCCCACCGCAGCAGCGCTGGTGCCAGGCCCAGGGCCAGGCCGGGGAGCAGCCAGGTGGCGGCTCGCCCGCGCCGCTCCAGGGCCAGGAAGGCCACGACAGCGACGGCGGCGAAGGCCGCCGACAGCCCGACCCAGCAGCCTGCACCGAGGAGCAGACCCACGACGATCCAGTGGCGGTTGCGGGCGTCGGCCCAGACCGCCGCGGCCAGTGCCATCAGGACGAGGGCGCTGGCTTCGTAGTGGTTGCCCCAGGCCACGAGCCCGAGCCGCGCCCAGGAAGGCGGCGTGGCGATCGCCAGCAGCAGGATGGCCAGGCCGGCGGCGCGACCCTGGCGCAGCCACAGCGCGGCGGCGAGGCTGCCCAGGGCGAGGGCGCCGAGGCCCATGGGGACCAGCTTCCAGGTGTGCAGGCTCGGGGGCAGGCCCGCCAGCAGGGTGGCGTACAGCCCCGCATCCAGCGTGCAGCCGCCGCAGAAGGGGCGGTACTGCAGGGGCATCAGCGCGGCCGCGCCCAGGGCGTGCACCGCTTCGCCGTGGGCGGCGTTGTACAGCTCCTCGGGGTCCAGCTCGACCAGCAGGGGCTGCATCAACAGCAGCTCCTGGAGCAGCCAGAAGACGAGCGCAGTGCTCACACCGACGGCGACGGGGCCGACGCGTCCGGTCGTGCGAGGGGCTGCTGGGCGAGGCGTCACGTCCCGGAGCCTACTGCTCGGCGCCACTCGTCCGCCGGGCACAGCCCACGCCCCGTGCTCCACCAACGACGACGGCCGGGTCCGAAGACCCGGCCGCCATGCCGATGTCCGGGCTCAGAGCCAGGACTTCAGCTTGTCTTCGTCGAGACGGGCCGGGTGGCCCCGCCACACGATCTTGCCGTCCTTGACGACGGCCGCGGCCGGGATGCCGCTGACGTTGAAGTAGGACGACAGCGCGCCGTCTTCCTTGGCGATCGGGTACTTGACGCCCTTGTCCTTGATGAACTCCTCGACCTTCTCGTCCGTCGACGACTTGGTCACCTTGGTCAGGCCGATCATCTTCAGGCCCTGCGGGCCGAGGCTCTCGAAGGTGGCTTCGAGCTTGGGCACCTCGCGCTGGCAGTGCGGGCACCACGACTCCCAGAAGACGACCAGCGTCGTGCCCTGGTTGTCCAGCGCGATGTCGCCCTCGCCCTGGTACCACTTCTCGATCTTCCACTCCGGCGGCGCGTCCTTGCCGATGACCTGCAGCTCGGCGTTGAGCTTGCGGGCCTTGCGGTAGGCCAGCGTGTCGCCGTAGTCCTTCTCCAGGCTCGCCATCTTGGTCTTGGCGGTGTCGAAGTCACCGGCGCGCATGGCTTCCGCCACTTCCTTGAGCAGGGCGTCGCCGGCGCTCTCCTTCTCGGAGTCGGCACCGCCCTTGGCGGCCTTGGCGGCGGGGGCGGCCTTGGCGCCTGCGGCAGCCTGGGCGTCCACCTTCTTCTCGAGCTCGTCGATGCGCTGGTTGAGCTGGTCGACCTGGTCGGCGGTCGCGCAGCCGCCGAGGAGCGCGGCGGCAAGGAGGAGGGGGCGAAGGTTCATCACGGGCTCCGAAGCGGGAGGTTCGGTCGGGAGTGGGGCTCGGCCGCTCGTTGCTCACGGGACCGGGCGGAACTGTCGGCCTTCCCTCCTACCCGTGTCACCGCACGGCCTGCAAGTCCGCCGCACCCGTGTCCTGCGTCGGCGCGCCGCTGCCTCGAAGCCATCAGTGTGGCGATGACGTAGTGGTGGAGCGGATCATCACCCCATCC
Source organism: uncultured Enterobacterales bacterium (assembly GCA_964599085.1). GTDB lineage: Bacteria > Myxococcota_A > UBA796 > UBA796 > UBA2385 > J125. The sequence continues at coordinate 23,856 of CAZRFD010000011.1, forward strand.
CGCCCCTCGGGAGTGCGCTGTTGCGGCGGGCGGGGTCACCGGATAGCCCGCGGCTCGTTCCCCACGGCTCCTACGGACGCTCCAGGAGGTCTTCGAGCCCCCATCGGGGGGGCTGCCATCCCGCACCGCCGTGATGGGCATGGCGACGAAGACCCGGTCGATCCCCTCGGCCACTTCCTGGTGCAGACCCCGAGGCTGCAGATGCTGCAAGCGGTCATCTTCTACCTGCTCGCGATTGCGACGGTGCTCTCCGGTCTGGCGGTGATCACCCGACGCAACCCGATCGCCTCCGCGGTCTCGCTGGTGGTCACCTTCTTCTTCCTGGCCGCGCTCTATGCGCTGCTCGGGGCCCACTTCGTCGCCGTGACGCAGGTGCTCGTCTACGCGGGCGCCATCATGGTGCTCTTCGTCTTCGTGATCATGCTGCTCAACCTGCGGGGCAACGACTCCCGGGAGCTGCCGGATCTCGCCCCGCGCGGCCTCGTCGGCCTGGCGGTGGCCGGGCTGGTCGGCATGGGGCTGGTCGTCTCCCTCGACGCGCTCCGCCTCGTCGACATGGGGCCGGCCGCCAGAGACTTCGGCACCATCGAGCAGGTCGGCACGATCATCTTCGACGGCACCTACCTGCTGCCCTTCGAGGTCGCGTCGGCGCTGCTGACCGTCGCGATGGTCGGCGCGGTCGTGCTCGCCAAGCGGGAGATCTGATGGAACAGGTCGGGCTGTACCCGGTGCTCTTCACGAGCGCCCTGTTGTTCGCTCTCGGCGTCACGGGCGTCTTGACCCGCCGCAACATCCTCATCGTGCTGATGAGCATCGAGCTGATGCTCAACGGCGTGAACCTCGCCTTCGTTGGCTTCGCCCGGCACCTGGGACAGGTCGACGGCCACGCCTTCGCCATCTTCGTGATGGCCGTCGCGGCCGCGGAAGCGGCCGTGGGCCTGGCGCTGGTCCTGTTGCTCTTCCGGCACAAGGCCTCCGTCGATCTCGAGACCTTCGACCTGCTGAGGGGCTGAACCGTGAATCCCGCGCTCCTGAGCCTCGTTCCTGGCTTCCCGCTGCTCGGCGTGATCCTGCTCACGCTGCTCAACCGCAAGGCGAACCGCGTCGTCGCGGGCAGCATCGCCACCGCGATGGTGGGACTCTCCGCCGTCCTGTCGTTCTGGACCCTGTTCACCCTGGTGGGTGGGCACGGAGAGCTGGAACCGCTCCACACCGTGCTCTACAGCTGGATCGAGGTGGGCGGCGTCGACGTCGACATCGCCTTCCTGGCCGATCCGCTGACAGCCGTGATGATGTGCGTGGTGACGGGCGTCGGCTCGCTCATCCACTTGTACAGCATCGGCTACATGGATGACCCGGCGGACGCCAACAGCACCTGGCGCTTCTTCACGTATCTGAACCTGTTCGTGTTCAGCATGTTGCTGCTGATCATGGGCGACAACTTCTTCGTCATGTTCGTCGGCTGGGAAGGGGTCGGCCTGTGCAGCTACCTGCTCATCGGCTTCTGGTACACCAACACCGACTTCGCGAAGGCCGGCAAGAAGGCCTTCATCACCAACCGGGTCGGTGACTTCAGCTTCCTGCTGGGCCTCTTCCTGCTGTTCTGGTCGCTGGGAGACCACGCCACGCTGCAGTTCGCCGAGCTGCAGGAAGTCCTGGGTGCCCACCCCGACCTGGTCGGTGGTCACGGCGGCACCCTGGTCACGGCCATCTGCCTGCTGCTCTTCGGCGGCGCCACCGGCAAGAGCGCGCAGATCCCGCTGTTCGTCTGGCTGCCCGACGCCATGGCCGGTCCCACGCCGGTCTCGGCTCTCATCCACGCGGCCACCATGGTGACCAGCGGGATCTACCTGATCTGCCGCCTCAACTTCCTGTTCGCCATGGCGCCGGTGGCCATGGGGGTGGTGGCGACCATCGGGGCGCTCACGGCGTTCCTGGCGGCGACCATCGCCGTCAGCCAGAACGACATCAAGAAGGTGCTGGCCTACAGCACGGTCAGCCAGCTCGGCTACATGTTCCTGGGCGTGGGAGTAGGCGCCTTCACGGCCGGCTTCTTCCACGTCATCACCCACGCCTTCTTCAAGGCGCTGCTCTTCCTGGGCGCCGGTGCGGTCATCCACGCCATGCACCACGAACAGGACATGCGGCACATGGGCGGGCTGCTCGGCAAGATGAAGATCACCGGGTGGACGATGATCATCGCCTGGCTGGCGATCATCGGCTTCCCCGGCTTCTCGGGCTTCTTCAGCAAGGACGAGATCCTCTGGCTGACCTTCGCGGCCGACCCTGCGCAGGTGGCGCTGTTCGGCCCGACCGTGCCGCTGCCCAAGATCCTCTGGGGCATCGGCTTCGTCACAGCGATCCTCACCGCCTTCTACATGAGCCGCCTGGTCTTCATGACCTTCTTCGGCGAGTTCAGGGGCGGGGGGCACGGTCACGACGACGACCACGGTCACGACCACGGCCACGAACCGCACGAGGTGTCACCGCTGATGTGGGGTCCGTTGGCGGTGTTGGCCCTGCTGTCGCTCCTCGGCGGACTGCTGAACCTGCCGCACTGGCTGCACGCCGGCAGCATGACGGGCTGGCTGCATCACTTCCTCGAGCCTGTCTTCGAAGACGCCCACATGAGCTTCGACGCGGCGCCTGAGCACCTCGAGCTGCGGATCATGGCGCTGACCATCGGCGTCGTCTTCGCCACCATCTACGCCGCCTGGCAGATGCTGATGAAGAACCCCGAGATCAAGCACCAGCTCGAGCACTTCATCCCGGACTTCGCCATCGCCGGCAGTCAGAACAAGTGGTGGGTTGACGAGCTCTACGAGTTCACGCTCATCAAGCCGCTGCTGCTGGGTAGCCGCCAGGTGCTGTGGGCCATCGTCGACGCGCTCATCATCGACGGCGCCGTCAACGGCACCGCCCGCTTCCTGTCGGGTGCCAGCCGGGCCTATGGCCAGCGGGTGCAGGTCGGCAGGGTGCAGGTCTACGCGCTGGCGCTGGCATCCGGGGCCGCCCTGTTGATCCTCGCGTTCGCGGTGGGGAGCTGAGATGGACCACCTCCTGAGCCTGATCACCTTCCTGCCCCTGGTGGGCGCGCTGGTCGTCTTCGCCAGTCCGGCCGCCACCGGGCGGTGGCTGGCGCTCGGCACGGCCGTGCTCACCTTCGTGGTGTCGATCCCGCTGTGGTTCATGTACGACCCGGCGGGCACCGGCCTGCAGGGCTGGGAGACCATGCAGCTGGTCGAGGGGCCGTACCCCTGGATCGCTGACCTCGGCATCTCCTACATGGTCGGTATCGACGGCATCGCGCTGCTGCTCGTCCTGCTGACGACGCTGCTCACGCCCATCGTGATCTACAGCAGCTTCAGCTCCGTGGACAAGAAGGTCAGCCAGTACATGGGCTTCATGCTCGTGCTGGAGACGGGCATGCTCGGGGCCTTCGTGGCGCTGGACACCTTCCTGTTCTACGTGTTCTGGGAGCTGATGCTCATCCCGATGTACTTCATCATCGGGATCTGGGGCGGACCCAAGCGCATCTACGCCGCCGTCAAGTTCTTCATCTACACGGTGGTCGGCAGCCTGCTGATGCTGGTCGCCATCCTGGCGCTGTACTTCTTCCACCACGCCCAGCAGGGCTTCTGGTCGGCCAACGTCATCGACCTCTACAACGTCGCCCTCCCGTACCGCACGGAATTCTGGCTGTTCATCGCGTTTGCGCTGGCCTTCGCCATCAAGGTGCCGATGTTCCCGGTCCACACCTGGCTTCCGGACGCCCACGTCCAGGCGCCCACCGGGGGCTCGGTCATCCTCGCCGGCGTCCTGCTGAAGCTCGGGACCTTCGGCTTCCTGCGCTACGCCATGCCGCTGTTCCCCCAGGCCACCCACGAGCTGGGTCCCGTCATCGCCGGGCTCGCGGCCATCGGCATCGTGTACGGGGCGCTGGTCGCCATGGTGCAGGACGACATCAAGAAGCTGGTCGCCTACAGCTCTGTCAGCCACATGGGCGTCGTCATGCTCGGCCTGTTCGCCTTGAACACCGAGGGCGTGTCCGGGTCGGTCTACCAGATGCTGAACCACGGCCTGTCGACGGGCGCGCTCTTCCTGCTGGTCGGCGTGATCTACGAACGGCGGCACACCCGCGCCATCGCCGAGTACGGCGGGCTGGCGACGGCGGTGCCGAAGTTCTCGGTTGTGATGCTCATCGTGACCTTCAGCAGCATCGGCCTGCCCGGTCTCAACGGCTTCATCGGCGAAGCCCTGTCGCTGCTCGGCTCCTTCCACACCCACCCGGTCGCTACGGTGGTCGGTACCTCGGGTGTCATCTTCGGCGCGGTCTACATGCTCTGGATGGTCCAGCGCGTCATCTTCGGCCCGCTGACCAACCAGGCCAACAAAGAACTGACCGACCTGACGGGTCGCGAAGCCCTCTACCTGGCCCCCATCCTCGTCCTGATCTTCGCCATGGGCCTGTACCCGCGACCGCTGCTGCACGTGATGGAGCCGTCGGTCGATCGGGTCCTGCAGCAGGTCAACGGCGAAGTCGACCTGCTCGCGGTCAGCGACCACGCCGGCGCCGGCGCCGGCGCGGTTGACGGTGCCCACGGAGGTGAGCGGTGATGTTCGATCCCGGGGAACTGAACTTCATCGGGCCGGAGATCGCGGTCTTCGTCTTCGCGCTGCTCGTGCTGGTGCACGACGTGATGTTCAAGCAGCGCAACGCCGGCATCTCGCTGGGCGTCAGCCTCATGGGCCTGGCGACGGCGGGGGTGCTGAACCTGCTCAACATGCAGGCGGTGGACGCCCCGCGTGAAGCCTTCGCCGGCTCGCTCGCGGTGGACCAGTTCGGCTTCTTCCTCAACTTCATCGTGCTGCTCGCTGCCGCGGGCGCCCTGCTCATCAGCCACGACTTCCTCCGGCGCATCGACGTCGACGTGCCGGAGTTCAACCCCCTGGTCCTGTTCGTGGCCTTCGGCATGATGCTGATGGGCTCGGCCAACGACCTGATCCTGCTGTTCATCTCGCTCGAGGTGATGAGCCTGGGCGTCTACGTGCTGTGCGGGGTCAACCGCGGTGAGCTGGCGTCGGCGGAAGCTGCACTGAAGTACTTCGTGATGGGGGCCTTTGCGTCCGGCTTCCTGCTGATGGGCATCGCCTTCGTGTACGGCGGCATCGGCACCACCCGGATCTCGGCCGTCGCACAGTGGTTCGCTATCGAGGGCAACGGCATCGCCGGCAACCCGCTGCTCGGTGTCGGCGTTGCACTCTTGCTGACGGGCTTCGGCTTCAAGGTCGCCGCTGCGCCCTTCCACATGTGGACCCCCGACGTCTACCAGGGCGCTCCGACCCCGGTGACGGCCTTCATGGCGACGGGTGTGAAGGCCGCGGCCTTCGCCGCCCTGTCCCGGGTGCTGCTCGTCGCGCTGCTCGGCCAGAGCATGGAATTCCACACCGCGCTGTGGCTGATCGCGGCCGCCACGATCCTGATGGGCAACGTGGGCGCGCTGATCCAGGACGACCTGAAGCGCATGCTCGCCTTCAGCTCCATCGGCCACGCCGGGTACCTGCTCATGGCCCTGGTCGGTGCTCCGGCCGGTGGTCTCGCCGCCAACCCGCGGCTGGGCGGGATCCTCTTCTACCTGCTGGCCTACACCGTGATGACGGTGGGCGCCTTCGCCGTGCTGTCCTTCTTCACGCGCGACGGGATCGAGGACACCCGCATCAGCCGGCTGGGCGGCCTCGCGGACCGGCACCCGCTCATCGCCATCGCGCTGAGCATCTGCCTGCTGTCGCTGGCCGGCGTGCCGCCCACCATGGGCTTCGTCGGCAAGTTCTACCTGTTCGCCGCCGCCATCGAGGGCGGGGCCACCAGCATCGCGGTGGTCGGTGCCATCGGCGGCGCCATCGGCATCTACTACTACCTGCGCCCCATCGTGGTGATGTACATGCACCCCGTGCCGGACGACAAGGTCGAGCTGCAGCTCAACCCGGCCGCCCTGGGCGCGCTGGGCTTCGCCGCGGTCGCGGTGCTGGTCTTCGGGCTGGTGCCGGGCTCGCTCATCGACGCGGCGCGGGACAGCCTGCTCAGCCTCGCCGCCTGGGGAGGCGTCTGACAGCCGCTGGCGGGCGCAGCTCGCCGCCCACTGACGCCCCCGCCTGGGTGGCCGGCAACGGCACGGGCGGGGGGTGTCGCGTTCGGTGCCCGCGCCTCAGCGGACGATGAAGGTCGTCGTCGCGGTGCGGCCCTCGACCGAGAAGTGCGCGGTCAGCAGGTAGTCGCCGGGGGCGAGCTGACCCCAGTCCAGCGCCGTCTCGGCGACCTCGCCGCTGGCAAGCTCTGTCTGGCGGGTGCTCTCGTAGCAGTCGAGCTGCTGGTAGCCGCCCTCGCCCGACTCGACGTCTACGAGGTCGAAGCCGCGGACCAGGCAGGAGTCGGGTTCGTCGATCACGACGGGTTCGTCGCAGGGGTTGCTCACCGAGCCGACCGCGACCACGACGTCGTCGCTGTCGATCTGGTCGGCGTCGGGGTCGTCGCGTGAAGCACCCTCGCGGCGCACGCCGGCGTCCCAGCGCAGGTCGTCGAGGGTGCAGTCCGTCCCACCGCCGGGGCCGCCGCCGTCGTCTTCGAGGCCCACACTCCCAGCGTCGCCGCCGGTGTCCGTGGCGCTGCCGCTCGCTCCCGTGTCGCCGAGGTGCTGGCCACCGTGGGGCGGACGCAGATCGACGGCGCTGCCGCAGGCCAGCACGAGGGTCAGGGGAAGGAAGCGAAGGGTTCCGGTCACGCGATGATCTCCACCAGCAGCGCACCTGCGCGGAAGGTAGACGGCCGTCAGGGGGGTCGCCGGATGGAGTTGTCGCGAGATGTCACAATGCGGCACGCACGGCGGGGCGCATGGCGTTGCTATGGGACAATGATCGGTTGATATTGGCGCAGTGAAGCAAGCAACTCGGACGACCATCGGCCCGCGCCGTGCCGACCGTGTGCTGCAGGATAGCGCCGCCGTCGGCCACCTGCTCCCCCGGACGAACGGACCCCGCGACCAGGGGCCGCGGGGTCTGCGAGCGGGGGGCGGGCGCCGATGGGGGCGTCAGATCTGCTTGGGCACCGCGCGGACCTGCAGCATGTCGATGTTGGCTTCGACGAAGCCCTGCGTGGAGAGCTGCACTTCGATGCCGGGCGACCAGCGGAGCTGCAGGTCTTCATCGTCCTTTGCCAGCTCGGCGAAGCTGCTCTCCGTCATCAGGCGGGGTTCACCCTCGGGGTCGTCGTCGGCCGGCGCCAGCGTGCCCACCATGGTGTCGCCGTAGGCGACGACCGTGCCCTCCAGCGGGACTTCCTTCGTCTCCAGGACGTTGCCGTTCTTGTCCTTGATCGTCGCCAGCAGGATGATGTCGGTCATGTCGAACTTGCTCTTGTCCGCCAGCATGAGCTGGAACACCGTGATGTTGTCGCGGCGCTGGTCGGGGAGCTGCATCCAGCTTGCGTTCTTGACGAAGATGTAGCGGTCGGGGTTGTAGATCGGGTCGTAGTCCTGACGGGTCTCCTTGTCGGCGAAGAAGTACGCCGGAACCACCTCGTCGACCTTGACCCAGCCCTGCTTGCCGTCGTGCTCGATCTGGTACCACTCGCCCCGCTTGGCGATGAGCTGCACCTTGCTGTCCTTGGGCACGGAGCCGGCCGAGCTGCCGTCGGGCTGGGAGCGCAGCGGAGCCGGATCGGCCGTGACCAGCATCTCGGTGAGCTGGAGTCCACCCTCGCCGAACAGGTCGAGGTGCTGGGCTTCAGGTACCTTCTGGGCAAAGAAGAAGAAGCCATAGCCCGCGACCATCAACAGCACGGCCAGCACGCCGATGATGAGCGGCGTGCGGTTGGGGCGGGGGAGATCGTCGTCGTAGAAGTCGTGGGCGCCCCCGCCCTGCTGCAGCTCGGAGGCCAGCTCCGGCAGCTCGGAGGCGTACAGCCAGTCCGAGGCACCCGGCGGCTGGACCATGTCGCCTGCGCCGAGCTTGCCGTCACGAGCGAGCTGCTGGAGCTCGCCCAGATCCTGGACCGTGAACTGCCGGTCACCCTGCGTCACCAGCCATCGCGCCATGAAGATCTCCCGCTGCTGAGCGCCGCGAGGCGCACAAGGGTGCTCTTGGAACCAACCGTGCTTACCGTGACCCTCTCCGGGGGGTCAAGGCGACCCGGTGGGGCTGCGCCTGCTTTGACCCAGGCTTTGCAGCGCCGGGACCCCGGGTCGCCGCTCTGGCGGTCACGGGGTGGACCCGCTGGTGTGCTGGGGATAGGCCCCGCAGGCCATGCCGTTCCGTCCCCTCCGCCTGCTGATCCTGATCGACGACACCCGCGGCTACTGCGGGAAGATTGTGCCTCGCATGAAGGAGATGCTCGAACAGCGGGCATTCCTCGTCGACGTGCACCGCATCGACGACGGTCCCATCGACATCGCTCCCTACGCGGGTCTGGTCATCGGCACGCCGGTCTTCGGTGCCGGCGTCAAGGGTGTGGGCCCGACCCCGGCCCTGACGAAGTTCATCGAGGATCTCGAAGACCTCGACGAGAAGAAGGTCGCCCTGTTCTGCGTGTACGAGACGCGGCCGGGCACGACCTTCGACCGCATGAAGGGCCTGGTGCTGGAGTTGGGCGCCGAATTCGTGGCGGCGCACGGCTACTGGGTGATGCGGCCCCACGTCCAGGAGCACATCATCCCCGCGGAGTGCATGGTCCGCATCCGCTGAGCGTCGCTCTCTCGGCCACAGCGGCAGGATGGTGTGCAGATGTCGGCAGCCACCTTCGCCCGCGAGTTGAGCGAGGCCGAGCAGCGGCTGCGCGGCTTCGGCTTGAGCGGCCGGGCGGCCTTCGCGGCGCTGTGTCGGCACCTCGCCGCGCGGCTGGGCCTGCCCGAGCACCTGTGGCTCGATGGTCCCGACGCGCCGCCGGAAGCCGGTCTCGACCGGCTGCCCCTGACCGGCGAGCTGGACCTGTTCGGCCTGGCCTACGAGCGCTTCTTCCCCGAGGTGTTCAAGGCCCGGCACGGGCAGTTCTTCACGCCGCGGCCGCTCGTCGAGCTCATGGCGGACCTGGTCGGCCTGCGCGCGGGGGAGCGGGTGCTCGACCCGACCTGCGGCTCGGGCAGCTTCCTGGTCGCGGCGCATGCCCGCGGCGCCGACGTCGACGGCATCGAGGTGGATCCCGAGCTGGTGGGACTCTGCCGCCTCAACCTCAAGCTGCACGGCGCCGACCCGCGGGCGGTGCGCGGCGCCGACCTGTTCCGCGCTCCCGACCTGTTCAGCGGCGGCGTCTTTGATGAAGACGATCGCTGGGATGTCGTCCTCGCCAACCCGCCCTTCTCGGTCGAGCTCGGTGACGCCGTCGCGCTGGGCCGCGCGAGCCTCGGCCAGGGCAGGACCCAGGTGGGCAGCGACGAGCTGTTCCTGGAGGCGGCGCACAGAGCGCTCCGACCCGGGGGGCGGCTGTGCGCGCTGGTGCCCCAGACCATCGTCTCCAGCGCGCGGTCTGCGCGGGTGCGCGCCTGGCTCTCCGAGCGCTTCGTCCGCCTCGCCGTCGTCTCACTTCCCGAGGGGGTGTTCCGCCCCTTCGGCGGCACCGGCGCCCGCGCCTGCGTGCTCTGCCTGCAGCGCAAGCCGGCACGGCTGCGCCCCTGGGCCGCCGCCACCGTCGACAACCCCGGGTACGACCCGACGCGCCGCAGCTTCCATCCCACGCAGCCCGACGAGCTGACCGAGCTGCGCCTGCGCTGGCGCGACGGCACCTGGCGGCGCTTCGACGCCGACGAGTCCGGCTGGGACCCCGACGTGCTGCTCGGCACCAGCGGGATCGCCGCCGGCGTCCCCACGGTGCGGCTGCTGGAGCTGGCAGACTACCGGCCACGCATCGTCCAGCCCGCCGAGGATCCGGACGAGCGCTGGACCGAGATCGATCTGGCCGATGTCGACAAGACCACCGGTGAGGTGACCCGGGCGCGACGCCGGTCGGGGGCCGACTTCCGGGGCAACAAGGCGAGCTTCGACGAGGGGGACCTGCTGTTCGCGCGCATCCGGCCCGCACTCAACAACGTGGCCATTGCGACGCGACCGCGGCGCGAGCTCGACGGAGCGCTGTGCGGGTCGGCGGAGTGGCTGCGGCTGGTGCCGCGGGCAGACGCGGGCTTCGTGCTCACCGCTGCGCGGGCCGCCTGCGTACGCCAGCAGCTCCAGGGTGCCGGTGGCCAGACCCGACCGCGCATCCGTGTCGGTGACCTCTCGCCGGTCCGCGTTCCCGACCCCGGACCGGACGCCCGCGGGCGCATCGACGCCCTCGTGCGCGGCGCCCACGCCCGACGCCTCGCTGCTCGCCTGCTCCTGGACCGCGTCGATGCTGCCTATGCCGCCTTCGGCCGTGGAGAGCTCGACGAAGCCGCCCTCCTCGCCCTGCTCGACGAGATCGAGGCCGACAGCGGGCGGTCGCCGTCGGACGCCACCCCTTGATCAGCGCCGGTTGATCAGGGCCAGGTCTGCGCCAGGCAGCGGGCCAGCGAGCGGGCGAGCTGGCGGGCGCGCCACGGCGTGCTGACCAGGGCCTGGTTCAGCTCCAGCTCGACATGGTCGACACCGTGTGCCCGGCCGTGGCGGTCCGCCGCGTAGATGAGCCCGTCGCGGCCGCTGTAGGGCTCGTTCAGCGCGACCCGGAGCCCCGTCGCGGCGATGTGACCGGCCAGAGCGCGTGCCTGGGCCTCGTCGCGGTCGAAGAGCACGCCGACGTCCATAGGGCGGACGTGGAGGTTCCAGATCGGCGTGAAGCTGTGGACCGACACCAGCGTCGTCGGCCCGGTGCGGCAGGCCAGGGCCAGCGAGTGATCGACTTCGGTGTGGTAGGCGTGGAAGTAGACGAGCAGGCGGCGGTGCACCTCGATGTCGGCGAGGTGCTGGTTGAAGGACAGCGGCGTCCCCTCGATCTCCTGGCGGACCAGGTCGGGGTGCTCCGGCGGGCGGTTGGCGTCGACGACCAGCCGCGAGAAGCGGGAGAGGACCGCCGCGCCGCCCAGGTCGCGGACGAGCTGGCGGGTCGCCGTGCGGGCGCCGATGTCGTAGCCCCAGTGGGTCTGCAGCCAGGCGCGGTCCGAGGCCGTGGTGCGCAGGGGGGCCGGCACGCGCGGGGAGGCGTGCTCGCAGGTGAACAGCCACCGTCCCGGCGCGCCGATGCGCTCCCAGGCGTGGGTGCGGTACTCGTGCAGTGGCGATCGGTTCATGCGGTGCCTGGCGGTCGCAGCTTCGGGGCATGACGCGGGCCGGGATGCTATCCCTGGACGGGCAGGACGACGGCCCATCGCGTCACAGGAGGGCTCCCCGTGTGGTGGATGTTGCTGATGTTGCTGGCCTGTGGCGAGCGCCCTGGCGACGATGCAGGCGTTGTCGCCCCGGCGGGGCCGGCGCCGGAGCTGGCTGCCGCCCACGAAACGCTGCGCACGGCGCTGGCCGGCGACGACCTGGACGCGATCTCGGCGGCGGCGCGCGCCGCGTCGGCCTTTCAGGGGCAGGACCGGACCCTCGACCGCGACCTCGGCGATGCGCTGTCCAACCGGCTGCTCCATCCCGAGGCCGGGGCCGTTCTGCTCCGGAGCAGTGCGGATCCGGCGGACGAGCAGTGGCTGCGGGCGGCACGTGACGCCGCCTTGCGGCTGGGCGACCGGACCTGGCTGAGCGAGCTGGTGGCCGCGCCGGAGCCCGACGCCGACGACTGGTCGGGGTTGTCGCTGGACCACCCGGTCGTCGACCAGGTCATCGTCGCCGCCCGGACGGACGCCACCGTGGACACAGCGCTCCTCCACGAAGTGCTCGCCGACTGCACCCTGGTGGATGCCCGGCCGATGCTGGGTCGCCGGCAGGTCGACCTGCCCGCGCCGACCGCCCTGCGGCCGGTGCTCGAGCTGTTCGGGGCGACGCGGGTGGTCATCGCGCGCACCCAGCTCACCCAGCGGGGGGCGGGCCTCGGGGCGACGACCTGGCAGTGCGAGAGGGGCTGGCTCTCGGACCGGCTCGGCGACGATCTGCCGGATCCGCTGCCGCCCAAGGGCGCGCTGGTGGCGGCGACCGACGGGCGCGACAGCGCATGGCTGGAGCTGGAGAACACCCGGAGCGGGCCCTGGGCCAGCGTCGCCAGCGACGCCGAGGCCGCGGCGCGCTGGGTGCAGGCGGCGACCTTGCTGGACGAGCGCCTCGCCGCCGGAGACGCCCCCGCCGACGCACGCGCCCGGGTGCTGGCCCGCTTCGGCCCTGGGCTGCTGCCGTCGGGTGCGCGCGGCACGGAATAGACCCTGATGTTGCAGCCGTCCCCCTACTGCGCGGCCATATCCATGTTCCCCGGCGGGCCCTGCCTTGTTCGCCCTCCTCACCGTAGGTCGACTACGCCTTCGTCAGTCGACCTGCGGCAGAACCCACCGGGGAGACCGCCTATGGCCGCTCGCTACGGGTTCCGTCTGCAACATCAGGGTAGATTGGTCTCGCGATCCCGCCGGCTCCGTGGTGATCGCCTGGAGCAGCCGTGCTGGTACTCGCCCTCGTCCTGGCCTGCACACCCGGCGACGGGAGCCCGGGCGACTCGGGCGCCGTCGGCGGCGGGGCCGAAAAGCCCGCGCTCCTCCCCTTTCCGAGCGCCCACCTGCTCGACGACGCCGGCAACCTCGACCTGCCCGAAACCATGCCCATGGTCGAGGGCGGGACCCCCTTCCCGGCGGCCCGCCTGCGCGGCTTCTCGGGCTTCAGCCCGGTGCAGACCACCGTCATCGACCCCGAGGTCCGGCTGGATCCCACCAGCCTGCCCTCCCCCGATCAGCTCGACGACGAGGGCAGCGTGCAGCTCTGGGACCTGAGCAGCGGCGCGCGCTGGCCGGCCTTCGCCGAGCTGGACGCCTTCTGCGACGCGCCGGAGGGGGAGGGGGACGAAGCCTGCGACGACGAAGTGCCCACGCTGCTCGTCCGCCCGCTGATGCCCATGACCGGGGGGCACCGCTACGCCGTCGCGCTCACGGCTGCGGTGCGCCAGGATGACGGCAGCGCTTTTGGCGGGCCGGCCTGGTACCGGGACCTGATGGCGGGGCGCCCCGGGGATGGGCTGGATGCCTGGGTCGACCACTATGTCGAGCTGGCAGCCGTGCTGGAGGACCTCGGCGTGCAGGACCTCGTCTTCGCCGTGGACTTCCCGGTGGACTGCGGCGGCCGGAGCCTGTTGGACCACGTCGTCGACGCCGTCTCGGTCCCGCAGAGCTACCGCATCGACAGCGTCCAGGACAGCGACGCCGGCGACACCCTCCCGCCGGGGACCTGGAAGCAGGCCCAGGGCAGCTTCGTCGTCGACAGCTTTCTCGTCGACGATGTGGCCTTCTCCCTCGATGCTGGCCTGCCCGTGGCCGCCGGCACCGCGGACGCCGAGCTGTTCGTCCACATCCCCGACAGCGTGCGCGACGCGGCGCCCGGCACCGTGCCCGTCTGGATCTTCGGCCACGGCATCTTCAGCCGCCCCTCGGACTACCTCGCCGACCCGGACGACAGCTCCGCCGTCGTGGCCCTCGCCGACCAGGCCGGGGCCATCCTCGTCGCCACGACCTGGCGGGGGCTCACCTATACCGACCTGCCGACCGCCATCGCCGTCGGCAGCGACTTCGGTCGCATCCCCGAGCTCACCGACAAGCTCGCCCAGGCGGTCGCCAACAACGTCGCCCTGCACCGCCTGCTGGCCGAGGGGGACCTTCTCGACGATCCGCTGTTCGAGGGGCTGCCCGACGGTGTCAGCTTCCGGTACTACGGCATCTCGCTGGGTGGCATCGAGGGTGCCTCGCTGATGGCCGTGGACCGCGAGCTGCCCCACGCCGTCCTCCACGTCGGCGGCAGCTCCTGGTCGACCATGCTGGAGCGCTCCAGCAACTGGCCGCAGTTCGAGACCCTCGTCCGCTACGGCGTGGCCAGCCCCCGCCACCGGCAGCTCCTCTACGCCGCCAGCCAGCTCTTCTGGGACGAAGCAGACCCCGCCTGCGTCGTCGACGACCTCGCCGACCGCAGCGTGCTCTGGCAGGAGAGCATCGGCGATGAACAGGTCCCCAACATCACCACCGAGCTGCTGGTGCGCGGTGTGGGGGCCACCCTGCTGCAGCCCGCAGTGACCGACCCGCAGGGCGTCGCCAGCGCGTCCGGTCCGCTCACGGGACCCGCACTCGCGCAGTTCGACCCGCAGCTCGGCGTCCCGGACATGGTCAACCGCCCGGCCGATGTCAGCGGCGCCCACGGCACGCCCCGCACCTGGGCGACCACCATGACGCAGACCGCGCGCTTCCTGGATCGCGACGACCCGGGCGTGGTCGAGCACCCGTGCGGCGATGAACCCTGCACCGCCGACAACGCGGAGGGCCGCTGACCATGCTGCGCCGCCTCGACCCGGCCCTGTACCACCGCGACCCGGTCGAGTCCGACTGCGACCTACGCATGCGCTACCTGGGCACCGCAGGCTTCGAGCTGCGTTCCGGCCAGCACACGGTGGTCGTCGACCCCTTCGTGTCCCGGCCCGGTGTGCTCCGGACCCTGTTTGGTCGCCTGCGCCCCGACGAAGCCCGGATCCGCCGGGTGCTGCCCCACGCCGACGACGTGCTCGTCGGCCACACGCACTTCGACCACGTCCTCGACGCGCCGGCGCTGTGCCGCCACACGGGGGCCCGCCTCATCGGCAGCCCCGCCCTCGCCCACGTCGCCCGCGCCGCCGGCCTGCCGGACGAGCAGGTGCGTGTGACCCTGGGCCAGGAGGACATCGCCTCGGGTCCCGGCTTCGTCCGGGGCCTGCCCAGCCGCCACGGCCGGGTCTACTTCAACCGGGTGACGCTGGCCGGCGACATCACCGCGCCGCCCTCGTGGCCGCCGCGCGTCTCCGAGCTGCGCCACGGCCAGGTGCTCAACTGGTACGTCGAGCTTGGGGGCGTGCGCATGGCCCACGTCGACTCCGCGGACTTCCTCCGCGACGAGCTGCTGGCGCTGGACGAGGCCCACCAGGTGCGCAGCCGGGGCATCGACATCCTGTGCCTGTGCGCCATCGGCCGCCGCTACCGCCCCCGCTACGTCGTCGAAGCCATGGAGCTGTTCAACCCGCGGGTCATCGTCGCCTGCCACTGGGACCTGTTCACGACCCCCTACGAGGTCGAGCCCGCGCTGCTGCCCGGTGTCGATCTGCCGGGCTTCGTCGACGAGATCCGCCAGGCCGGCGCCCGCCCCATCGTCCTACCCATCGACGGCGAGGTCGGGGTGCACGCCCGCGTCTGAGGGGTGGCTGCATCTGGTAGCCTCGCCCCGCTGCCGGGCTCCGCCTTGCCCTCGCCCGGCCAAGGGGATTGCTGCATGCCTGCACTCCGTCTGCTGCGGCCCGTCGCGGCGGCCTCCCTCGCCCTCGCCCTGGCCTGTGGGGGCTCCCTGGTCCCCCTCGGCGGCGCCGACGTCGGCGCCTACGCGTCGTCACTGGCCACCTACGCCGAGTCCGAGAACCCGGGGGTCGACTGCCCGGCGGCCGGCGTGGGCGACGCCGTGCGGGTCGGCGACTTCAGCTTCCGGGTCGACCGCGTCGAGCTGGCCACGCCAGAGACGAAGCTGCCCTACATCAAGAACATCGACGAACGCCGGGCCTTCGGCAAGGACGGCGTCCAGGCGTTGGTCGTGCACTACAGCATCCGCAACGAGTCGCCAGTCCAGGCCGTACCCGACGTGGTCTTCAGCGTGCACGGCACCGACGGCCGGCAGTCCACGACGGGCCCCTACAACCGCGAGCTGGTCATGAAGGCCGCCGGCATGGCCGCCCCGACCGCCTGGCCTCCCGGCCAGTGGGTCGAGAACGTCAAGGTCTTCGACATGACCCCGGCCGCCGCCGACGGGGCCGCGGCCTGGATCAAGCGGCGCGTCAAGCAGGTCGACCCGACCGACCCCAAGGGCCGCCGCAAGATCAGCGTCATCGTCGACCAGGCCGTCGTCGACCTCGGCACACCCGTCGCGGGGCCGGCGATCACCGGGGGCTGAGCGTCGCGACGCTGCGGCGGGTCGCTCGGACGCCGCTCAGCTCCCGCCGCTCAGCACCTGCCCCTCAGCTCCCGCCGCTGCGGCCGTCGACGGTCTCGACCTTCATCAGCGTGTTCCCACCGCGGATGGGGGCATCCCCGGCGACCACAACCACCTGCTCGCCTTGCGCCATCAGGCCGCGATCCAGCAGCGCGCGTTCCGCTGCGGCGATCAGCTCGTCGAAGGTGTGCAGCTTCTGGATGGTCAGGGGCAGCACACCCCACACCATCGACAGGCGGTCACAGACCCGGGGGTCGGGGGTGAAGGCGAAGATGGGCTGGGGCGGCCGGCTCTTGGACGCCATGATCGCGGTCTTGCCGCTCCAGGTGAACACCATCAGCGGCCGCGGCTGGTCGCGGACCGCGTAGCAGGCGGCCCGGGTCACCGTCCCGCGGCCGCCTTCACCCTGGGCTTGCTGATCGAGGTCCGGCACCGGCATGAAGCTGGTGCCCTCCACCGACCGCGCGATGCGGTCCATCACCTCGACCGCGCGCAGGGGGTAGCGCCCGGTGGCCGTCTCTCCCGACAGCATGACGGCGTCGGTGCCGTCGACGATGGCGTTGGCGACGTCGGTCACCTCGGCCCGGGTGGGGCGCGGGTTGCGCTCCATGCTGTCGAGCATCTGCGTCGCCGTGATCACGAGGCGGTGGGCCCGGTTCGCGGCGGCGATCAGCTCCTTCTGGACGACGGGGACCTTCTCCAGGGGCGTCTCCACGCCGAGGTCGCCCCGTGCCACCATGATGCCGTCGGCGTGCGCCAGGATCCCGTCGATGGCGTCGACGGCGTGGGGCTTCTCGATCTTGGCGATGATCGGTGTGTCGGCGGCCCCGAGGGAGGTCAGCAGGTCGCGGAGCTGGACGACGTCGGCGGCGCTGCGGACGAAGCTGAT
Organism: uncultured Enterobacterales bacterium; assembly: GCA_964599085.1. GTDB lineage: Bacteria > Myxococcota_A > UBA796 > UBA796 > UBA2385 > J125. Next base: position 40,825 of record CAZRFD010000011.1, read on the forward strand.
GGCCACGTAGTCGGCGCCCGCTTCGACCCCCACGGCGAGGTCGGCGCGGTCCTTGGCCGTGAGCGCCGGGGCGCGCACGTCGGTGTCGGGGAGGTTGATCCCCTTGCGCGCGCCCAGCTCTCCGCCGTCGATGATGCGGATGTCCACCTCGTCGGGCTCGCCCTCGGGCATGTCGCGGACCGCGGCCACCTGGCCGGACAGCGCGCCGTCGGCGAACAGGACCCGCTCTCCGACCCGCACATCCGACGCCAGGGAGGGCCAGGTCGTCCCCACCGTGGCGCCCCCCTCGTGCGTGATGGCTTGCTGGTCCTGGTCCATGACCACGGTCAGCGTGTCGCCGCGCCGCAGGCGGACGGACTCACCGCCGCCCGTGCGGATCTTGGGCCCCTGCAGGTCGAGGAGGATTGCGACCGGACGGCCGAGCTGGGCGCTCGCGCGCCGGATGCGCGCCACGTCGGAGCGGATCGAGTCGGCCGTGGCGTGGGAGCAGTTGACCCGGCACACGTCGACACCGGCGCGGAGCAGCTCGGTGAGCATGGCCGGTTCACGGCTGGCGGGGCCGATGGTGGCGACGATGCGGGTCTTGCGGAGGTGGGGCACCGATTGAGTCCTGGGTGTCTGGCGGACACGTGGCCTGCGCTGCAGGGGTGTGCGTGGCGCCCGCTTACCTCCTCTCGGGTGGCGGCGCGACGCCCTCCACCCCCTTCTCGCCGGCCTGCTCGGGCGCTCGCGACGTTCCACGGCCGCCGCGCGCGCCGCGGGCGGCGGCGCGGCATCCGTGATGGCGCGAATTGCGGAGATCGCGTCACCAACTGTCTTGTCGACGACAACCGGCAGCCTCGGAGCAGCCAGAGGGTTTGACACGTCAATGGAAATGGGGAACACTGGATCGTGGAACGCGATCCGGGTCTGCCCCGCAGCCCCCGGCGCACACCTCAGGAAGGGAGACACCATGGCGACGACCCCGGCGAAGACACGCCAGCGCGTTGCGCGCAACTTCATTCGGACCTACGGGCGGACACGCTTCCGCCGGCTGCTCGACGCGCTGGCAGCCGGAGAGAGCGGGCAGGCCATCGCCGACGAATTCGGCGTGTCCCGAGAACGGGTCCGGCAGTGGAAGAACACCTTTGGCGAGGTGATCACCCACTACCGCGTCTACCCGGAGATCTCGCGCATCCTCCAGGAACGCCGCACCGCTTGAGCGACGGTGGTCGGGCCTGCGGCCACGACGTCGCAGGTCGTGCCTTGCATGAACATGCAGGTGATTGTATAGGCCGCCGCTGCCGGGCCCCGCGCGCTGCGAGGGCCTGACCGCGAGCAAGCCTCCCCGTGACCACCGATCGCCGCAACCGCCGCGCCGCCATCCGCCGGCTCCTCCAGCGCCACTCCGTGGCGTCCCAGGACGAGCTGGCGCGGCTGCTGCTCGACGAGGGGATCCGCTGCACCCAGGCCACCCTGTCGCGCGACCTCCGCGACATGGGCGTCGTGCGGAGTCGCGGCCCCGACGGCCCCCGCTACGAGCTCGACCAGCGCTCCCGCTACCTCCGGGCGCTGCGCGAGGTCATCGGGATGGAGATCCTCGAGGTGCGCCACAACGGCCAGCTCGTCGTGCTCAAGACCCTGACCGGTCGCGCGGAGGGCGTGGCCGGCTTCCTCGACGCCCTCGGCAACCCGCTCATCATGGGCACGGTGGCCGGGGACGACACCGTGTTCATCGCGCCCTCGGACCCCGGACGCTGCGAGGATCTCGCCGCCTTCGTGCAGGGGCTCGTCGACGGTGGGGCTGCCTGACGCGCCGCCTCCTGACGCCACCTGCTGACGCCACCTCCTGACGCCACCTCCTGACGCCACCTCCTGACGCCGCCGCCTGACGCCGCATTCAGAGGATTCCATGTCCAGCAAGACCTACAAGAAGATCGTGTGCGCCTACTCCGGCGGGCTCGACACCAGCGTCATGGTGCCCTGGCTCAAGGAGCACTACGGCGCCGAGATCGTGACCTACACCGGCGACCTCGGCCAGGGCGAGGACCTCTCGGGGATCCGCCAGAAGGCGCTGAACACGGGTGCCGTCGACGCCGTCGTCGACGACCTGCGGGAGCGCTTCGTCGCCGAGTTCATCTGGCCGGCGGTCAAGGCCGGCGCGGTCTACGAGGGCCAGTACCCGCTGCACACAGCCCTCGGCCGCCCGCTGCTGGCCCAGAGGCTGGTCGAGGTGGCGCTGGAGCACGGCGCCGACGCCATCGCGCATGGCTGCACGGGCAAGGGCAACGACCAGGTCCGCTTCGAGGTCACCAGCAAGTCGCTGGCGCCGCAGCTCGGCATCGTGGCCCCGCTGCGGGAGTGGGAGCTGTTCACCCGGGAGGCCGAGGTCGACTACGCCATCGAGCGAGGGATCCCCATCCCCATCACCAAGGCCAAGCCCTACAGCATCGACCACAACCTGTGGGGATGCGCCATCGAGTGCGGCGAGATGGAGGATCTCTGGACGGAGCCGCCGGCGGATGCCTGGATCATGACGAAGGACCCCAGCCACGCGCCCAAGGGCAGCGTGGGCCTGGTGATCTCCTTTGAGCAGGGGGTGCCGGTGGCCATCGACGGCCGGGCCATGGGTGGCGTCGAGCTGATCACCTACCTCAACGACCTGGCCGGCACCTTCGGCGTCGGCCGCATCGACATGGTCGAGAACCGGGTGGTAGGGCTGAAGTCCCGCGAGGTCTACGAAGCGCCGGGTGCGACGCTGATCCACATGGCCCACACCGAGCTGGAGCGGATCACGCTGGACCGGACGACCTTCAACTACAAGCGCAAGGTCAGCCAGGACTTCGCCAACATCATCTACGACGGCGTGTGGTTCGGTCCGCTGCGGGACGCCCTGCAGGCATTCATCGACCACACCCAGCGCCCCGTCACCGGCGACGTCCGCATCCGGGTGAGCGCCGGTCTGGCCCGCATCACCGGTCGCCGCAGCCCCTACAGCCTCTACGACGAGGGGCTCGCCACCTACAGCCACGGCGACACCTTCGATCGCGCGGCAGCCAAGGGCTTCATCGACCTCTACGCGCTGTCGTACCAGACGGTGGCCAAGGTCCGCCGCAACACGGAAGCCGCCATCCCCGAGCTGCAGCACATCGGGGAAGAGGGCGATGTCGCCGGTGACCCGTCGAGCACGGCCGGGACGAACACCGCGAAGGGGGCCTGAGTGGCCCTCTGGGACGGGCGGTTCAGCGGGGGCCCCGCCGAGGAGATGCTCCGCTTCGGCGAGAGCCTCGGCACCGACCTGCAGATGTGGCGCGAGGACATCGAGGGCAGCCGGGCCCACAGCACGATGCTGGGCTCGGTCGGGCTGCTCAGCGACGCCGAGGTGGCCGAGATCCACCGCGGCCTCGACCTGGTGGCCGAGGAGCTGGCGCAGTCCGAGCAGGGGCGCGGCGGCTGGCGGCCCGGCATCGAGCTGGAAGACGTCCACATGGCCGTCGAGAGCCGGCTGCACCATCACATCGGCGACGTCGCCGGCAAGCTGCACACGGCGCGCAGCCGCAACGACCAGGTCGCCACCGACGTGCGGCTCTGGCTGCGGGGGCGCCTCGATCTCCTCGACTGCGAGCTGGCGGCGCTGATCGGCGTGCTGCTCGACCGCGTCGAGGCCGACGGAAGGACCCTCGTGCCGGGCTGCACCCACCTGCAGCGCGGTCAGCCCATCTGGCTGGGACACCAGCTCCTCGCGCACGCCTGGGCGCTGTCGCGGGACCGGGAGCGCATCGCCGACTGCCGCAAGCGGGTCAACCTCAGCCCGCTGGGGGCCGCGGCCATGGCCGGCACCCCCCACCCCATCGACCGGCTGCACAGCGCGGGCCTCCTGGGCTTCGCGGGCGTCGTCGACAACGCCATGGACGCCGTCGCCGCCCGCGATCACCTCGTCGAGGCCGCCAGCACCTGCGCCATCGCCATGGCCCACCTCTCCCGTATGGCCGAGGAGCTGGTACTGTGGAGCACGCCGGAGTTCCGGCGCGTCCGCCTGTCGGATGCCTGGAGCACGGGCAGCTCGATCATGCCGCAGAAGCGCAACCCCGACGCCGCCGAGCTGGTGCGCGGCAAGGCGGGGCGGGTGTTCGGGGCGGTCCAGGCCCTGCTCACCCTCGTCAAGGCCCTGCCCCTGGCCTACAACCGCGACCTGCAGGAGGACCGGCCGCCGCTGTTCGACGCCGTCGGCACGACCCGCGCCTGCGTCCGCGTGATGACCGGCTGCTGGGCCGAGCTGGAGATCCTGCCGGGACCCGAGCTGACGGGCGACTTCCTGCTGACGACCGAGCTGGCCGACTACCTCGCCAGCAAGGGCGTGCCCTTCCGCCAGGCGCACCACGTCGCCGGCGGGCTGGTGAAGCGCTGCGAGGAGCGCGGCCGGGATCTCTCCTCGCTCACCTTCGACGAGCTGCAGGAAGCCCACCCCATGTTCTCGGACGATGCGCTGGCCTGGCTGGATCCCGTGGCTGCCGCCGAGCGCCGGACCAGCCGCGGGGGCACGGCGTGGAGCGAGGTGCTGCGCCAGGTGGCGCTGCTCCGGGGGCGTCTGGAGGGGTGAGCCGCATCGACTGTGGCACGGAATTCACCGTCACGGGCTTGAGTCCTGCGACGGTTGCAGCGCACACTTGGGGGCGGCGCCCGCAGGAGGTCCTCGATGAGCGGTTGGTCAAGAACCCAGTCCCCGACCCAGGCTCCGGCTTCGTCGGGCCCGGCGGTGTCGACGCCGCAGACTGGCTCCGGGCGCGGCAACGCCGCGCGAATGGAGCGACTGTTCGGCGAGCAGAGCTACGGCATCCTCAACTCACGACAGATCCAGCACGCCATCGAACGGAACAACGCCCATGCCCTGGGTGATCTCCCCGGGATCCTCGGCGCCTTCCGACTGCCCTCTCGACCGGACTACAACGCAGAGGCGGTCAACCGCATCGCGGAGTTCCAGCAGAACTTCTACCGCCGTGAGAGCGCGGGGACCCCGGACGGGATCGTGGGGCGCAACACGCGGCGGCTCATCGAGTCCTACTACAACAGCGTCGACGCCGGAGAGGTGGACGCGTCCGCCCTGTGGCCGCCGGCTGGCGCGACCATCGACCAGCAGTTTGACCACTACGCGCACCTCGCCGCCCTCTTCGGGCATGCACCGCAGGCCGGTGAGCCACTGGTGATCGGCATCCGGGGTGTGATGGAGTTCGCGGGGGCCACCCACCAGGTCAAGGACATCAACGCCTACGACGACACCTACGTGATGATCCTGCAGGCGCAGGATGGAAAGGGCGTGTGGACCTTCTCTGGCGCGACCCATGCCTACCAGGCGACGTCGGGGGCCTCACCCAACGCCGACGGCCGGGGTGGTGGTGACGTAGGAAGCGTCCGCCCGACCCACGACGGGGAGAGCTACACCCTGGAACCCCGCGGGCAGTACCACGGCCGGCAGTCCCTGGGCCTGCGCAGCGACCCCACGGAGTGGGGCGCCTCGGCGACGCCGAGCTGGTGGAACCTGGGCACGGTGCCCGTGGACCGGGACACGAACCATGATCGGACGATCAGCGACACGGAAGCCACGGCCAGCCGGCAGCGAAGCACCTCGCGCCGCGGTGGGCGGGACGCCAACCGGCAGACGCTCAACGGCGTGGGCGACTACGGCACCGTGACCTGGTGGCACCCTGGCTTCACCGAGACGAAGGACAACGGCAACCGCTTCGCCAGCATTGGCTGCCTGACCGCTCGTGAAGAAGACGTCGACAACGTCATCGCGATCATCCGGCAGACCGGCCAGAACGCCCGCATGATCATCATCGAGGCTGAAGAAGCGGTCCACCGCCTGTCGGGCAACGGGCGCCCGCCGGCCAATGGCGCAGCCAACACCGGCGGCTCAGCGGGCGGCCAGCAGTAGGCGGGCGCGCGGGCGCTACGCTGCGCACCGTGCGCCGTCACCTCCCCGTCCTGCTCGCTGGCCTCGCCCCCCTCCTGGTGGTCGTGGCCCTGACCTGGCCGCTGCTGCCGCAGCTCGGCCATGCCCACATGGTGACGGCCTGGGGCGACAGCCACGTCTGGGTCATGGACGAGGTCTTCCGGCACCTGCTGCGGGGTGAGTGGTCGGCGCTGGTCCAGCCGACGGCCGAAGCCGGCTACCCCGTCGCCCGGGATCTGCGCGCAGTGGGCGGCGCGGCGCTGCTGCTCTACGCGCCGCTGCGGCTGCTGCTGTCGCCGCTGGCTGCCGGCACGCTGACCCACCTGCTGGTCTTCAGCGGCACCGGGCTCTTCTGCTACGCGGTGCTCGGGCGCCTGACCTCGGCGTCGCCGTGGCTGCGGGCGGCGCTGGCGACGGCCTGGGCCTGCTCGCCGACGGCGCTGTCCACGCTGGGCATGGGCGAGATCAGCAACACCCAGACCTGGGTGCTGCCGGCCTGGCTGCTGGCGGCCGATGGCTGCTGCCCCCTGGACGCAGACCGCCCCGCCCGTCCCGCGTGGGCGCTGGGGGCGGCTGCCGTCGGGCTTCTCGGCGGCCTGTCGAGCCCCTATTACACCCTGGCCCTGCCGCTCGTCGCCGCGGGCTGGGCCGCCGCCTTCGCCTGGCGCCGGCGGGCACGGCTGCCCCGGGCCCTGGTGGCCCCGGCGTTGCTGCTGGGGGCGCTGTTCGTCGGGATGCTGCCGGTGGCGGCCTACTACGGCGGCGGGGCCGCGGGCGGCACCGACTCCCTGGTCAACCCGGCACCTCGGGTGGCCGACGCCGCCTACCCGGGGCAGGCGCTGCCCTCGCCGCCGCCGGTCGCGACCCCCGACAGCCTGCTGCTCGGGGGCGGACCGGAGACGCTGTCGCCCTTTCAGCCCACCCACGTCAGCTACCTCGGCCTGCCGCTGGTGGTGGTGGCGCTGGCGCTCGGGCTGCGGCGCAGGGCGGGGCGCGGCCGCGTGGTGGGCCTGTCACTGCTCCTCGGGGGGGGGCTGCTGTCGCTGGGGCCCTGGCTGGCCTTCGACGGCCGCTACCTGGGCAGCACGGGCCAGGTCCTGTCGACCCCGGTCCGCCTGCTGGAGCTGCTCGGGTACCCGACGCGGCGCGGCGGGCTGTACTTCCGCTACGCCGTCCTCGCCGAGCTGGGGGTCGTGGTGATGCTGGCGGCGGGGCTGTCGGGGCTGCGCAGGTCGCGCCAGGTGGTGCTCGCGGCCTGGCTGCTGGCCGCGGCGCACGTCGCCGACAGCGTGCGGGACACCATGCCGCGCTGGCCACTGCGGGTCGAGCCGGTCGCCGATCGTGACGTGCTGCAGGCGATGGCCCCCCCGGCGGGCCATGGCCTGGCGCCCGACGTCATGGCCGCCGACGGCGCCGTGCTGGAGCTTCCCATCCAGGGGCCCACCGATGGCCACATGGGCCAGGCCAGCGTGCTGCGCGCCCTCTTCCACCGCCGGCCCACGACCGGCATCCTCCGCGACGTCCAGCCCCACGAACACGTCGCCCGCCACATCCTCGACGACGCCCGTCGCCACCCCGCGGAGCTGGCGGAGCGGCTGCGGGCCGCCGGCTTCCACTACGTGTTGCTGCCCCGCGAGCTGGCGGCCTTCTCGAAGCCCTCGGACGACGAACTGCGGCGGCTGCTGGGCGCGCCATGGCACGACGGCGACCTCATCGTCTGGGACCTCGGCCCGGCCGAGCTGCGGCTGGTCGAGGGGGCGCGGACTCCCGCGCGCCCCACGACCTCGGGGCGCTGAGCGCGCCTGTCCACGCTAGTACCTGCGGCCCCAAGTTCCTACCTGGTAGCTCTGGCTCTCGCTGGGGTTGCCCTCCGGAACCTGGGGCCTCCGGTACTATCAGTGTCGTTTGAGGGGGTCTCGCGACCCCCTTGCGCCTTCGGCGCACCCCCGCGGCGGCCGCAACGCGTCCGCAGTACGCGCGAACAAGATGGCATGCATGGTCGGGAGGAACTACCGGTCGCGCGTACTAGTCGGAGTCGGGGACCTCCACCGGCAGCGCCAGGGGCAGGGCCGGCTCGTCGATGGTTGGCGTGTCGCCGTCCTCCCAGCCGTCCTCGGCGCCCTCGTCGGGCATCCAGGCGTCGGGATCCGCGGCCTCGTAATCGGCCTGCGGCACCCAGTAGCCGGGGATCCACTGCGTCCCGTCGAACCAGCCCGGGATCCAGATCTCGCCCGGGCGGTCTTCCAGGGGCTCCCAGTAGCCGGCGTGGTAGAGCCCGTCGTCGTCGAAGCTGCCGGGCACCCAGACGAAGCCCGGGTAGTACTCGGGGCGCCAGAAGCCGCCGACCCAGGTCTCGCCGTCGAAGAAGCCCGGGACCCAGACGTAGCCCTCGGGCGCGTAGCCGGCGGGTCGCCAGTAGCCGGGGACCCAGGTGCCGTCGTCGAGGTAGTAGCCGTCCACCCAGACCCAGTCGCCGTCGTCGCGGGTGGCGGGGCGCCAGTAGCCCTCGACGTAGAGGTCACCGAGCCACCAGCCGGGGACGTAGATGTAGGTCACGCCGTGGCGGACCGGCGGGCGGACGCTCGGCTGCCAGTGGCCGGGGATCCAGTGGCCGTGGGCCCAGTAGCCGGGGACCCAAACCCAGCCGGGGCGTGCCGGCGGCACCCACCACGACGCCCAGGGGTGCACGATGAAGTCGAAGTCCACCAGGACGATCGTCGCGTGGGTGTAGCGCCAGTAGGGGTGCAGCCACCAGTGGCTGTACCAGGGCCGGTAGAACCAGGGCCCGGGCGGGGCGTGGTGGGCGTGGGGGTTGAGCCGCAGGTAGCGCCAGTGGGGACGGCCGTAGCGGTGGTCGTGGGTCTGCCAGGGGCGGCTGTGGGCCGCGACGTGGCCCCGGTAGGGGCGTGTGGCGTGGGTCAGCGCGGGGCGGTGTGCGGCGCTGGCCCGGCGGGCGGCGGCCGCCGACTGCGCGCGGTCGCGCTCCGGGGCGCCGCTGGCGGCGGTCCGATCCGGAGGGCGCAGGCGCGGTTGCGCGGTGGCGCGGGGCTCGACCGGGGAGGGCTGGCGAGGGGAGGCCGTGGGCTGGGGAGCGGGGCGCGCATCGGGGCCCGCGGGCGTGGCCGCGGAGGCGCTCGCCTTCTTCTTCTTCTTCGGCTTCTTGCGCGCGGTCTTCTCGACATCGCTGGTCGAGGTCGTGGCCTTGTCGACGGTCACAGCGGCGGATGTGTCAGTGGTCGATGTCTCAGCGGCGGATGTCTCGGCGGCGGAGATCTCCGTGCCGGCTGCGGGCAAGGCGCACAGCGCGGCGGCGACCACGACGGAGCGGAGCATGATGGTGGGCAGGTGCATGGTGAACTCCTCCCTGGATGCCCCAAAGCTAGGCATCGCGGCGTCGGCGTCCACTGACCGATGTGTGCGCTGCGCTACGCTGCCGCGATGCTGCTCCTTCCCATGTTCCTGGCATGCACCGGCGCGACCGGCCCCGACGTCCCCGACACGGGCGACGACTCGGGCACGCTGACCGCCGTCGACTACCTCTCCCCCGGCGCCTACGCCGTGGGGCGGCGGACCCTGGTGCTGGCCGACGACGCGCGGCCGCTGACGGTCGAGCTGTGGTTCCCGGCCACCGCCGCCGGGGATGGCCAGCCCATCGAAGAGCTGGTGGTCGACCCGGGCGACCGGGCCACCTACAGCAAGCTCCTGGCCGCGGCACCGACCGACTGCCCGACGCGCAGCTCGGCGGCGCTGCCCGACGCGACCGTGGCCGTCGACGGCCCCTTGCCCCTCGTCGTCTACTCCCACTGCCACACCTGCACCCGGTTCAGCGGGCTCTCGGTGGCCGAGCTGCTGGCCAGCCACGGCTACGCGGTGGCGGCGCCCGATCACGACGGCAACACCTTGTTCGACGAGCTGGCCGGGGACGCCCTCGGCGTCGACGGCGACACGCTGGACCTGCGCGTGGCCGATCTCGGCCGCGTGCTCGACGCCGGACTGGCCGGGGCCCTGGACGTCGATGTGGATCCTGCCCGGGTCGCGGTGGTGGGCCACAGCTTCGGCTCGGTCACCGCGGGCGCCCTGCTGGCCGAGCGTCGCGGTACCGCCTCGGCCCCGGCCGCCGGCGCGTTCATGGGGGCCCCGGTGGACACCGGTGTGCTCGGCGACACCGACGCCGCTGAGATCGTCGAGCCCACCCTGTTCCTCGTCCTCGCCGAGGACCACAGCGTCGGCACCCTGGGCAACACCCTGATGGCCGGCAACTTCGACGAGGTGGCCGGCCCGGCCTGGCTTGTCGAGCTGGCCGACGCCGGCCACTGGTCGGTCAGCGACCTCTGCGGCATCGTCGACGACTTCATGCCCGGCTGTGGGGAGGACACGCGCCAGGAGGGCGGCGAGTCCTTCACCTACCTGCCCGCCGCCGACGGGCGGCTGCTGGCGGGGGCCGTCACGACGGCCTTCCTCGACAGCGTGTTCTCGCCAGAGTCGGCGGCGGACGCCTGGTTGCGGGCGCCCCCCGACGCGCGCCTCTCGGTGAGGTGGCGGTAGCCTGCGCACCGCGACCGACGCCGGGGCGTGCTGCGGGCGCAAGGGAGTCGCCAGCCCCCCGGTCAGTCGCAGCGCAGTGCCCAGGCGTCCAGGTCCCAGGTCTTGATCAGCGTGGAGAAGCCCGTGATCGTGGGATCGCCGCAGACCTCGTCGAGGCGGGCGCTCCCCTCGGAGCGATCGTCGACGTACTCGGTGTGGAAGACCGCCTTGCCGGCGTCGATGAACACACGCAGTCCCGTGCACTCGTCGTAGACGAGGCACTCCTCGTCGAGGGACCAGTCGAAGGATCCCACGACCGTGGCGGCGTCTTCGGGGAGGTTCTTCAACCCCACCGATAGTCCGCGGTCGTGCCCCTCTTCAGAGAGGAAGGCCAGGTAGTCGAGCTGGTCGGCGCGGGTCAGTGGAAGACCCGTGGCGTTGGTGTAGCCGTCGACGTTGTCCGGCTCGACGCCGTCACACCCCTTGGTGACCGCCAGATCCAGCCGCGCCTTCATGATGTCGCGGACCGAGTCGGCGCGGATGTCCAGCCAGTTCTCTCCCTTCCACCCCTCCAGGGGATCGCCGATCACATCGGGATCGAAGTCGCCGGCGTCGGGACGCCAGTCTTCATAGGAGCCGGCCGAGAAGTAGCAGATCACCACGCGTCCCTTGGCGTGCAGGGCGTCGATGGTGGTGGTGGGGACGTCGAACAGGTCGATGTCGTACATCTGCGCGTCCACCGAGGTGTCCACCCGGCCGGTGAGCTGCCACTGCCAGGTCGTGCCGGGGGCCGGTGACCAGACGGTGGTCTCGGCCCCACCATCGCCCGTGGTACCCCCATCGGCGCCGCCATCGCCGGCGCCCCCGCCGTCCGCCCCGCCATCGCCGGCGCCCCCGCCGTCCGCCCCGCCATCGCCGGCGCTGCCGCCGTCCGCCCCGCCATCGCCGGTGCTCCCGCCGTCGGCGCCGCCATCGTCTGTGGCACCCCCGTCGGCGCCACCGCCATCCCCGACGCAGTCCGGGCTGTTCGTGCAGTCGCTGTCGTCGCTGTCGTCGCAGTCGAACCAGCCGTCCCGGTCGTTGTCGGCGCCGTCCGAGCACTCGCCCGGGTCATCGCCCTCGTAGGGGGCGCGCCCGGTGCAGGCAAGCATGACGACCAGGGGGAGGAGTTGGACCACGATGTCTCCGATGCTCTTGGTCCACAGGCTATCAGCAGAGCTGCTCGCCAGGTGATCGCAGCGGTGACACCGGCGGCCGGCTATGCCCCGCCCCGTGAACCGCCCCCGCCCGATCTCGCAGCGCTCGATCTTCTCGCAGCTCTTCTCGCTGGCCTGGCCGGTGGTCGGCTTGAACGTGCTGACCGTGCTGGCGCTGGCGGTGGACACGGCCATGGTCGGACGCCTCCCTGACGCCGGCGTGGCGCTGACCGGGCTCGGCTTCGCCACGCAGATCGTGTTCCTGCTGATGGTCGCCATGATCGGGGTGACCGTCGGCAGCGTCGCCTTCGTGGCCCGCGCCCACGGCGCCGGCGACCCCCGGCGCGTGGCCCACGTGGTCTCGCAGTCGGCGACGGTCACCGTGACGCTCGGCGTGCTGACGGCCGTCGTCGGCAACCTGTTGGCGTCCCCCCTGCTGCGCCTGCTGGGCGCCGACGGGGCGGACCTGGCAGCGGGGCTGTCCTACCTGCGGCCCATGCTGATGTTCAGCGCCTTCTACTACCTGACCATCCTGCTGGCCGCGGTGCTGCGTGGCGTTGGGAACACCCTGCTGCCCTTCGTGGTGTCGGCCTTCGCCAACCTGCTCAACTTCCTCCTGAACTACGGCTTCATCCTCGGGCACTGGGGCTTTCCGGCCCTCGGGGTACAGGGCGCTGCGCTGGGCACCGGGCTGTCGCAGGTGTTCTCGGTGATCTGCCTGTGGCTGGTGCTGGATAGCGGGGTGGAGCCCGCGCTGCGCCTCCGCCTGCTCCCGGTCCGGGTCGACCCCGGGCACGTCCGCGACCTGCTGCGCATCGGGGCGCCGGCCGCGCTCGACATGGTCGTGCTCAACGCCGCCTTCCTCTCCATCGTCGGCATGCTCGGCCGCGTCGATCCGCTCGCGGTCGCCGCCCACGGCATGGGCCTGCGCATCCAGGCGCTGGCCTTCGTGCCGGGGATGAGCATCTCCCAGGCCATCGGCGCGCTCGTCGGCCAGGCGCTGGGGGCGGACGACGCCGGGCGGGCCCGATCGGTCCTGCGTGCCGGCATGGCCATGAGCGTCGTCGTGATGTCGTCGCTGGCGGCCATCATCGTGTTCGGCGCCCATGGCATCGTCGGCCTCTTCGACGTCGATCCGGCCGGTGAGCTGGGCGCCTACTGCCTGACCTGGATCCGCCTGCTGGGCTCCTGCATGCCGGTCGTCGGCGTCTACATCGCGCTCGTCGGCCTGTTCCAGGGCAGCGGCGCCACGCGCCTGTCGCTGTCGATCAACGCGCTGGTGACCCTCGTCTTCCAGATCCCGCTGTCCTTCGTCCTCGGCTTCCCGCTGGGGCTCGGCGCCTTCGGGATCTGGGTGGCCTTCCCCCTGGGCTTTGTGGGCAAGGCCATCCTCGGCGTCTTCGTGTACCGCCGCGGGAGCTGGGCGCGCCTGGGCGCCCGGGTCTGATCAGCGGGAGAGTCCGTCGAGGAAGTCGACCATCTCGGCGCTGTAGTCGTCGTACAGTTCGTGGTCGGCGGCCATGATCTCGATCTCGGCGCCGATCGCGGTCACCGTCGCCGGGTCGAGGTCGGGCAGGTCCAGGGCGCTGCTGACCGTTCCGCCGCTGACCTGCCAGCGGCCGTTGGCGTCGACGTAGCCCTGCGCACGGATCCAGGCCGCGATCAGCGCCGAGCTGGCGGTGTCCACGCCGGGTACCCGCGTGAAGCGTTCGTCGTAGAGCGGGGTCGGCGGGTGTTCGAGGACCAGGGCCTGCAGCCCGCGGCCCTGGAGCTGCTTGGCGTAGGCCCGCGCGTCGTCGGCGCCGGAGGGGAAGGTGGTGTCGGCGCCGGCCATGAACCAGGCGGTCGGGGCCGTGGTGGTGGCGGCGATGTCCTTGGAGCCCGGCGCGCAGGACGCCAGCACGCCGTCCGCCGGCAGGTACCGCCCGACGGCGTGGGCGAACTGCCCGCCGCTGGACATGCCCCAGGCGTAGACGGGCAGGTCGCCGAGCTCGGCCCGCAACAGCGAGACCAGGTCACGCACGGCGTCCATGTCCGTGCTCGACTCCGACGGGTTCCAGCCGCCCGCACCGCTGCTGGCGGCGGCCGAGGAGTCCAGGGCCACGACCGCGTAGCCGGCGTCGACGAGGCGCATCCCGACCGAGGTCGCTGCGGCGTCGGTCAGCTCGGCGCGGCTGTAGCGGGCGCCGTGGAAGAAGATCACGATGCCCCGCGGATGGCGCGGGCTCACCTGGCTCCAGCTTCGCGTGCCGCCCGCGAGCGTGCCCGTGCGGGTCTCGATGTCGAAGGGCACGGTGCGCAGGGTCGGCGACAGCGTGATGTCCCGGGCTGGCATCGTCAGCCCGCTGTTCCAGTCGACGGGCTGGTCGAGGAGCGAGGCGTCGCCGGTCCAGCCGGTCACCACGGCGGCGTGGGGATCCACGTCGGCCCAGACCTGTACCGGAGCGCCCTCTGCATAGGTGCCGCCGCCGAAGCCGCCCTCCACCGTCAGGGTCCAGGTGCCGGCGGTGTCGCTGCCCCCGTCGGTCGTCGCCGCGCCGTCGGTGGTCGGGTCACCGCCGCCTGGGGCGGCGCCGTGTGTGCAGGCCACCAGTGACAGCAGTAGGAGCACCGACACGGACGCTCCCTGTCAGTACCGGGTGATGAACGGCCGCATCCAGTCGATCTCGCCGCGGACACCGGCGGCGTAGACTTCTTGGACCCGGCGCGTGATCTGCCCCGGCGGCCCCACCTCGCGGCGGTCGACCTCCCGGATCGGGGTGATCTCGGCGGCCGTTCCCGTCATGAAGATTTCGTCGGCGACGTAGAGCGCGTCCCGGCCGAAGGGCATCTCGCGGACCTCGAGCCCCTCCTGCTTGAGGATCTCGATGGCCGTGCGCCGGGTGATGCCGGCGAGGATGTTGACGACCGGCGGGGTCTTGATGACGCCGTCGCGGATGACGAAGAGGTTTTCGCCCGTACCCTCGGCCACCCAGCCCATCTGGTCGAGCATGATCGCTTCGTCGAAGCCGTTGTCGTTGGCTTCGTAGCGGGCGAGGATCGAGTTGACGTAGTGGCCGATGACCTTGGCGCGCTGCAGGTTGGCGTTGACGTGGTGGCGGGTAAACGTGCTGGTCGCCACGCGGATGCCGTTGCGCAGGCCCTCGTCGCCCAGGTAGGCGCCCCACTCCCAGGTCGCCACGGCCACGTGGACCGGGTTGGTCCGGGCGCCCAGCCCCATGGCCCCCATGCCCAGGAAGACGATGGGGCGGATGTAGGCTTCGTCGAAGCCGTTGTGGCTCAGCGTCTGCAGGCAGGCGGCGCGGATCTCCTCGAAGCTGTAGGGCAGCTCCATCCGGCACATCTTGGCGCTGTCCACCAGTCGCCGAACGTGCTCGTCCAGCTTGAAGACCCCGCCGCCGCCACCGGGCTGACGGTAGCTGCGGATCCCCTCGAACACACCGAGCCCGTAGTGCAAGGTGTGGGACAGCAGGTGCACCTTCGCGTCGGCGAAGGGGACGAATTCGCCGTCCATCCAGATGGACTTGCTCTCGATTCCCATGGGTGACCTCCGACCCGACCCTCGTAATCCGCTGCGGGTCGGGCCGCGCCGGGCGAGACCGCGCAGCGTCGGGCCGACCGGCGGGGCGGGGCCGGGCCGGGCACGGGCGCCGGCCCCCTGCACCTACTCGGCGTCGACGGGTGCACCCTCGGCATCGAGCATCTGCACCGGGTAGCCCAGCGCTTGCAGCGGCTCCTGCACCGTGGCGGCGTCGCCGACCACGAGGATGGAGAGGTGGGCCGGGTCGACGTGGGCGGCCCAGGCCGCCCGGGCCTGGTCGAGGGTGACGGCCCGCATGCGATCCGGAGAGCCGGTGATCCAGTCGTCGGGCAGGCCGTAGCGCCACATGGACACGGTCTCCCCGAGCAGGGTGCCGGGGTTCTCGAAGCGCAGCGGCCAGGTGCCGAGCAGGTAGCCGCGGCCGTTGTCCAGCTCTTCCTGGGTGACGGGCCGGTCGCCCAGGGACTCCGTCAGCTCGCGCATGATCTCCGAGACGGCGTCGGCGGTCGTGGGCGTGAACACGCTGGTGCCCACCTGCCAGCGGCCGGGCAGGTAGTTGTCGATGGTCCACGAGCGGGCGCCGTAGGTCCAGCTCTTGTCTTCGCGCAGGTTCATGTTGATGCGCGCGGTGAACTGCCCTCCGACGGCCATATTGCCGAGGGTGAAGGCGTCGTGGTCGCTGTCGAGCTGGCTGCCGACGAAGCCACCGACCCGCAGCACCGACTGGGCCGCGCCGGGCTTGTCCACCAGGAAGATGGTGGTGTCGGGCTGGGCCGGCAGGGCATCGGCGGCGGGCTGTGCTGGCAGGGGCGTGCCCTCGGCGTCCCACGAACCGAAGCGCTCTTCGAGCAGGGGCTGGATCTCGGCCAGCGTCGTGTCTCCGCCGACCAGGATCATGGCGTTGGCGGGCACGACGAAGGCGTCGTACCAGGCGCGCATCTGGGCGGTGTCGATGGCGTTGTAGGACGCTTCGCTGTCCAGGTGGCCGGCGTAGCTGTCGCCGTAGCCCAGGCGGGCCCACACCCGGTTGGCGATGTTGTTGGGGTCCTGGCGAGCGGCCTGCAGCGCCTGCAGGCGCTTCTTGCGCATCAGCTCCCAGTCGGCATCGGGGAAGTCCGGCTGCAGGGCGACCTTGGCGAGCAGGTCGAGGGTGCCGGGCAGCTTGTCGGACAGGCCCGACGCGCCGACCGTGGCGCCGTCGAGGGAGGCGCCGGCCGACACCGACGAGCCCATGCGCCGTGCGGCGCTGCTGATCTCGGCGGCCGACATGCCGGCGGCACCCTCGTTGAGCATGTCCATGGTGACGCTGGCCAGACCGGCCCGGTCGGCGGGATCGGTCCAGCCCCCGGGGCGCAGCGCCACCTGGACGTAGAACAGCGGGACCTCGTGGTTCTCGACCACGACGACGGGGATCCCGTTGCTCAGCTCGCCGCGGACGGGGTCGGGGAGCTGGAAGTCGCGGGGAGCCAGCGGATCCGGCATCGTCGCGTGGTAGTCGACGGCGGCGGCGGCCTGGGGCGGGGTCTTCTCGCCACAGCCGGCCAGGATTGCGGCGTTCAGCGACAGCGCGATGGTGGTGCTGCGGGTCACTGCTCACCTCCCTCGGGGCGGACGTGCAGGACGAGGCGACCCTCGCCGAGCCAGGTGGAGACAGCGCCCTGGACCGCGTCGGCGTCGACGTCGAGGTAGCGCTGCAGGTCTTGCCCGATGTAGCCCGGGTCACCGGTCACGGTGTTGTAGGAGTTCAGCATGTCGGCCTTGCGGGCGATGGTCTGCAGACCCTGGAAGAAGCGGACCTGCCAGTTGACCTTGGCGACCTCGACCTCCTGGCGGCTGGGTCCCTCGTCGCGCAGGTCGGCAAGAACGGCGTCGATGGAGTCCACCAGCTCGTCGGTGGTGTGCCCCTCGGCGGCGGTCGCCTCGATCATGTAGACGCTCTGGATGCGGCTGCTGACCTGGTAGGCCGACACGTCCTTGGCGATCTGTTCGTCGTGGACGAGGCGACTGTACAGGCGGCTCTCCTTGCCGTCGCTGAGCACACTGCTGAGCACGTCGAGGGCGGCGTCGCCGTCTTCGTAGAGGGCCGGGGTGATCCAGGCCAGCCACACCTTGGCATGGGGCACGTCGTCGGTCTTCTCGACGACCTTCTCCGTCGACAACCAGCCCGCCGGCAGGTCGACGTGCCGCACGGGTTCCGGCTGGGCGCCCGCGGGGATGTCGCCGAAGTAGCGGTCGACCAGCATCCGGGCTTCATCGGGGTCGAAGTCGCCGCTGATCACCAGGCTGGCGTTGTTGGGCAGGTACCAGGTGCGGAAGAAGGCCGAGACGTCGTCCACCGTGGCGGCTTCCAGGTCTTCGTGCCGGCCGATGGTGGGCACATGGTAGGGGTGGTCTTCGGGGAAGATGTTCTCGTAGAGCCACACCCAGACTTCGCCGTAGGGGCGGTTCTCGTAGCGCTGGCGACGCTCGTTGCGGACGACTTCGCGCTGCTCGTCGAGCTTGCCCTGGTCGAAGGCGTCCAGCAGCCAGCCCATGCGGTCCGACTCCAGCCACAGGGCCAGGGGCAGGTACTCGCTGGGCACGCCCTCGAAGAAGTTGGTCCGGTCGAAGTTGGTCGTGCCGTTGACCTGCGCGCCGATGGGCTGCAGGGGCACGAAGTAGTCGTCGTCCATGTGCGCCGAGCCCTGGAACATCAGGTGCTCGAAGAGGTGCGCGAAGCCGGTGCGCCCGGGGACCTCGTCCTTGCTGCCCACGTCGTACCAGATGTTGACCTGCACGAAGGGCACGCTGTGGTCTTCGGCCAGGATGACGTCGAGGCCGTTGTCGAGCTCGTACTTGTCGAAGGGGATGTCGACGGTCGGCTGGTCGGGCAGGGGAGCCGGGTCGGCGGCCCGGGCCGCGGGCAGCAGCAGGGCCAGCCCGAGGCTGACGGTGGCGATCATGGACGCTCCGGGGGAGGAGAGGCGGTGAGCCGTGGCCACCGGGACCGGTGGCACGCCGGCAGCATGGTGCGCCCGGGGAAGGGAGCGTTCACGGCCGACGCCAGCAGAGCGCTATCGGATGGCGGAAGGGGCTGCACCTCTCGCGACCGCGCGATGCTGTGCTGCGGCGTCGATGAGCTGCCAGCTCAGGAGGTCGTTGTGCGAGGATTGAGTGCTGTGGTTGCGTGAGACGTGTGCGCCTGCAACATTTCCGGTTGACGCAGCGCAATAGTCGCCGCTATGCTGTGCGTCTCTCGGACCCCCCGGAAACGGCACGGCCATGACGCGCACCCTCGTCGAACTCGTCAGCACGCACCCCTGGCACTACGCCTTCTTCATGCTGTACCTGGCGGTGACCGCCGCCCTGGCCTGGCAGGGGGGGCGGGCCAGCAAGGGGGCGGCCGGCTTCGCGGTCGGTGGCGGGCGGATGAGCCCCTGGCTGGCCGGCCTGACGCTGGGGGCCTGCCTCGCCTCCAGCTCGGTCTTCGTCATCATGCCGGGCTTCGTCTATGCCGACGGTCTCGCCGCGCTGGTGGGCTTCACGCTCCCGCTCATCGCCGGCATCGCGCTGGGGCTGCTGGTGCTCGCGCCGCCCTTCCAGCGCATGGGCAAGCAGGTCGCGGCCCTGACCATCCCCCAGTGGCTCGGGCAGCGTTATGGCAGTGTTGCGCTGCAGCGTAGCTTCGCAGGCCTCGTCCTGCTCAACCTCGCCTACCTCGTGCTGATCACCGTCGGCTGCGGCTACGTCATGCAACAGGCGCTGGGTGTCCCCTACGCCGTCGCCGTGGTCGGCACGGTGGCCTTCGTCTTCGGCTACACAGCGCTCGGTGGCGCGTGGGCGCACGCGCTCACCAACTCCATGCAGGCGGTCGTCATGCTGGCGGTCGCGGTGCTGGTGTTCTCGGCCGGGGCGGGCCACTGGGTGGACGGCGCGGTGCTGCGGACGCTGGTGGACACCGGCTGGACAGCGCCGGACAGCGTGCTGTTCTCGACGCCGCTGCAGGTCTGGCTGGTCCCCTTCGTCATGGGGCTGGCGCTCTCCACCCAGCCGCACCTGCTCACAAAGGCCCTCTACGTCGAGGGACGCCGCGCGCTGCTGCTCACCGTGGGCATCGGCGTGGTCTGCTTCGCCGTGTTCAGCCTGGTGCTCTTCGCGGGGGTCTACGCCCGGCTCGACCTCGCCGTGCCGGTCCCGCAGGACCAGGCGATGGCCGCCTGGCTTGCCGCCGCCTTCCCCTGGGAACCGCTCGGGGCGCTGGTCAGCGTGGCCATCCTGGCCGCCAGCATGTCGACCCTGGATGGCCTGCTGGTTGCGATCTCGGCGACGCTCGCCCAGGACCTGCTCACGGCGGGGCAGGTCGGCTCGGACCGACGCGCGGTCTGGCTGTCGCGGGCGGTGCTCGGGGCGCTGGCGGTGGCCACCGCGGTCTTCGCGCTCAGCCCGCCGGATCTCGTGCTGATCCTCGGCCAGCTCGGGGTCTACGGGCTCGTGGTGGCCAGCGCCGGTCCGCTGCTCGCGGGGCTGTTTTCTCGGGGCAGGCTGTCGCCGGGTGCTGCCCTGGCCAGCGCGGGCGTGGCACTCATCGTCCACCTCGGACTGGCGCTGACCGTGGTCGACAACCCTGGCGTGAGCGCCTCCATCGCCCTGGCCTGCGGCGTCCCCCTGGCCCTGCTGCCCTGGCCGCGGGGGGCGGCCGTCGGTGCGTCGGCGCTGGGGCGGGCTGACGTGGCCGACGCAGAGCTCGCGGGCAAGTAGGCGCGCCTATCGGCCGATATGCGGACGCCTGCCGCGGCCTATGAAAAACCGGCGTGACGAGGTCGAGGGCCCGCTGGACATTGGGGGATCCGCCGGTACCCTGGCGCATCTCGCCACTACGCGCGGCGCGCGATGCGCCCTCCCCGACCGGTCCTCGTCGGGATCGTGGCGGACGACGCGCTCCACCCCAACCGGGGAAGATCATGCACCGCACCCTCGCCCTCCTCGCCCCTGTTGCGCTCGGCCTCGTCGTCCTCGGCAGCGCCTGCAAGAAGGAACCGACCGAAGCCGACACCGTCGACGCGCTGCAGCCCTCGCTGACCGTCACCTCGCCCGCACCGGCGTCGTGGCTGCCGGCGGGCACCACGCCGGTGGCTGGTACCTCCGAAGACTGCCGCGCGGTGCGCGTCGAGGGGGTCGACGCCACGTTGGACGACAGCGGCGCCTTCTCGGGCCAGGTCGACCTGGTGCGGGGCGTCAACGTCGTCGAGGTGCGGGCCCTGACCATGGACGGTGACACCCTCTACGCCCGCAACGGCGTCCTCGCCGGCGACTTCGACAGCCCCAGCGGTGCCGTCGCCGACGCCGCCATCATGCGGCTCAACCAGGGTGGCATCGACAAGCTGCTGTCGATGGTGGGCGACATGATCGAGCCCTCGCTGATCAACGACTCGCTGTCCGGGCTCAACCCCATCTACAAAGACAGCTACGGCATCCTCGGCTGGGACGCGGTCGAGATCGCCGCCGACCTCGACTCCATCAGCTTCGGTCCCATCCAGCTCTCGGCGACCCCGGGCAACGGCCGGGTGGTGCTCGCCGGCAGCCTGCCGGACCTCTTCGTGGACGCCCAGGCCACCGGCCAGGTCGTCGGCATCGACTTCGACAGCGACGTCACGATGTGGGCGGACTCCGCCGACTTCTCGGGGACGCTGACGCTCGGCGCGGACAACGGCAAGCTGACGGCCGACGTCAGCGACCTGAGCATCAACCTGGTCAACTTCGGCTACGACACGTCGCTGCTGCCGGGCGACATCGAAGCGTACATCCTGGTCGACACCCTGCAGGCGACCATCGAAGAACAGGTGCTTGCCATGATCGACGAGATGGTGCCGGCCTATCTTGGCGATGCCCTCTCGGGACTGGACCTGACCTTCTCGACCGAGCTGCTGTCGACGGCGCTCACGGCAGGTGCCGAGTTTTCGTGGGTCGACACCGACGGGTCGGGCATCGAGATCGGCCTCGACCTCGACGTCGAGATGCCCGACATCGGCATGTCGGGGCAGGGCGTGCTCTCGGCCGGCGACGCTTCGCCCTATGTCGACCACGACGCCGACCTGGCGGCCGACATCTCCGACAACCTGATGAACCGCATGCTGTATGAAGCCTGGTCGGCGGGCCTCCTCGAGCTGATCATGTCGACGGACGACGGCAGCCTCGACCCCTTCCTGCTCACGCCGCTGCATGCCACCCAGGGGACCATCGCCGTCAGCGCGAAGCTCCCCCCGGTCCTTGTCCAGGGCGCCGACGGGCTGGAAGCCCAGGCCGCCGAGCTGATCGTCGACATCGACACCCCCGACGGCGAGTTCGGCACGCACCTGCAGATCGCCGCGGCCATGGCGGCCGGGGTGGACCTGTCCTACGCCGACGGCGAGGTGGCGCTGGATCTGGGCGAGGTCGCGCTGACCCTGATGGTGCGCGAGAGCGACTGGGGCGCCAGCAACGAAGCGGTCACCCAGCTTGTCGAAGAGATGCTGCCCATCGACGTGATGCTGGCGCTGCTCGGCAACCTCTCCTTCCCGATCCCGAGCATCGACGGGCTCGAGCTGCAGTCCGTGGACATCGGCCGCGCCTCGACGGGTGTGCACACGGCGATCACCGCCAACCTGCGCTGAGGGGGGCGACATGTCCGGATTCCGGGCGCCCGCTCGCGGCGCCGCTGTCGTGTTGATGCTGTCGTGGGCAGGGGACGCCGCCGCCGCCAGCCTGGACTCGCTGGAGGTCGGGGGCCCGTGGGGCACGCCGGCGGCCACCGACGGCACGGCGCTGTGGTGGAACCCGGCGGGCCTGGCAGGAGGGGAGGGGACGCGCATCACGCTGGAGGGGGCGCCGACCTTCGCCACCGTCGACATCGAGCGCGACGATCCCCACGGCGGCACCGACCGCATCAAGCTGTCCGGGCTGGTTCCCTACGCGGGCATCGCCACCGACCTTGGCGTCGAGGGGCTCGGCCTGGGGATCGGCCTCGGCTTGCCATTCGTCCGTGGGGGCCACCAGGATCCCGAAGCCGGGCCCGTCCGCTACCACCTCCGCGACGGCGAGGTGAAGGCCGTCGCCCTGATGGCCGGTGGTGGCTACGAGCTGGGGGACATGGTGGCGCTGGGTGCGGCGGTCCACGTGATGCAGTCGTCGTGGGCGGCGGTCGTCGACAACGAGCTGATGCCGGATCTGGCCGACGAGATCGCCGCCACCGGGCAGGACCCCGGCTACACCGACGCCGACCTCGAAGACCCCGACTACGCCGCGACGCTTGACTTCGACAACCTCACGGACATGGCCGTGACCTGGGCGGCCGGCGTCCGCGCGAAGCCCATCGAAGAAGTGGTCCTGTCGGTGACCCACGTCGCCGGCTTCCACGTCGACAACCAGGGCCCGCTGACGATGGACTTCTCCTGTCCGCCGCAGACCGACACCCTGGGGCGCTTCGGGGCCGAAGCCAAGGGGCTCTGCGACACGACCATGACGGGCGTGGCGACGGTCAGCTACGACCTGCCGGGGCGGTGGAACTTTTCGATCCAGGGGCAGCCGACGCCGGGCCTGTTCATCGAGGGCATGGGGGGGATCGTCTACTGGCACGTGCTGCGCGACTACGACATCGTCATCGACCGCATCGCCGAAGAGAACCCCGACGTGCCCGACGACACCGTGGCCCTGGTCGAGCGCACCCAGGCCTGGGCCCGGGACAACGAGGACAGCTTCTGGCTGGGCCTGGACGTCAAGGGCACCGTGCAGGACCGCTACACGATGGGCGGGCGGCTGCTCTACGACAAGGCCGCCGTCCCCGATCAGGCCCTGCTCGCCAACAACTTCGACACCGACACGGTGACCTTGGGGGGGCTGTTTGCGGCACGCATCGTCGACCAGCTCCAGGTCGGCGTGTCCTGGTCCCACTACTTTCTCCGCCCGCGGCGGGTCACCGACAGCGCCTTCTCGATGAGCGTCGACCCATCGCTCCGCCCCGAGGACCGCTACAACTACCCCCACGGCAACGGAACCTATGGGGGAACCATCGATCGCCTCGGGGTGGCGGTGCAGGTGGCGCTGTAGGAGGGCAGGCTTTTCGGATCCCCTGCGGCAGATCTGCACCACCAGCGGCGTCCCGGTCGATTACAGCGGCAGCATGTCCCCGACCCCCGTGATCGAGACCCGTGATCTCTGCCGGCGCTTTGGACGCCGGTGGGCGCTGGCCCGGCTCGACCTGACTGTGGAAGAGGGGGAGCGGATCCTGCTCCTCGGTGCCAACGGCAGCGGCAAGAGCACGCTGCTGACCATCCTCGCCACCCTGATGCCGGCGACCCGCGGGCAGCTCCGCATGTTCGGGATGGACCCGGCCCAGAACCGGGCCGACATCCGGCGGCGGGTCGGCATCGTGCGGCACGCCCACGGTCTCTACGAAGACCTCTCGGCGCGGGACAACCTGGCCTTCCGGGCGCGCATCGCTGGGGACGGCAAGGCCCATGTCGGCGAGCTGCTGGCGCGGGTGGGCCTCGACGATCGGGCCGAGCCCATCCGGACGTACAGCGCGGGCATGCGCAAGCGGCTGCAGCTCGCTGCCCTCGAAGTCGAAGCCCCCGACCTCGTGCTGCTCGACGAACCCTACGCCGCACTGGACCCGGCGGGCTGTGCCGACGTCTCGGCCTTCATCCGCAGCCGCACGGGCACCGTCATCATCGCCAGCCACCAGGTCGAACGCGCGGCCGCGGTGTGCACGCGCGCGGTGCTCCTGGACCAGGGCCTGATGCGGTGGAGCGGGCCGGCCGACCGGGCCTGGGAAGCCTGGCGCAAGGTCCAGGAAGAGTCGGCCCGGACGGACGTGGGGGCCGCATGAACGTCGCCCGCTCGGTGGTGTCGCTGGTCGCCAAGGACCTGCTGGTCGAGTGGCGGGCCCGGGCCCAGCTCGTCGCGCTGCTCGGCTTCTCGGTCGTGGTGATCCTGCTGTTCTCGTTCGCGGTGGGGCCTGACAGCACCCTGCTGGCCCGCCACGCCGGTGGCTACCTGTGGCTGGCCCTGCTCCTGGCCAGCACGCTGCTGCTCGCCCGCTCGCTGCAGCTCGAGACGGAGACGGGTGCCCTCGAAGCGCTGCTGCTGGCGCCGGTGCCGGCCCCGGCCATCTTCTATGGCAAGGCCTTGGCCAACACCGGGCTGCTGGTGCTGGTCGCCTGTGTGGCGCTGCCTCTGGATCTGGCCATCACCGGCGCGGTCATCACGGAGAGCATGCTGCCGATGGTGCTGGTGGTGTTCCTTGGCGCTGCCGGGATCGCCGCACCCGGCACCTTCTACGCAGCACTCACCGCCCGGGTGGCGGGCCGCCAGATCCTCCTGCCGCTGCTGCTCTTCCCGCTCATCGTGCCGGCGCTGCTGGCTGCGGTGAAGGCGACCAGCCTGGTCATGCAGGGAGACCCCATGGGCCAGCTCGGGAGCTGGCTGACGCTGTTGCTGTGCTTCGACCTCATCTACTGGAGCCTCTGCGGCGTGCTCTTCGAGCGCGTCGTCGAGACCTGATCTCCGTCATGCGGCGACCCTCCACGCTCGGGGGGCAGGTGCCCTGCCCGTTGGGCGTCGTTAGGGACCACGCCTCTCCCCGGACCATGCCGTGACTCCCCGCAGCTACTCGACCGCGGCCGCGCTCATCGGGCTCGGCTTCGTGACCATGGCCATCGGCCACGCCATCGGCCTCTTCGTCGCCCCCGCCGAAGCGATGATGGGCAACGTCGGCCGGATCCTCTACGTGCACGTGCCCACCGCCTGGAACGCCATGCTGGTGTTCTTCTTCGGCTTCGGTGCCGCGGTGGCGTCGATGTGGACCGGCAAGCGCAAGTGGGACGCCTGGACGGCGGCCTCGGTCGAGGTGGGCACCGTCCTGACCCTGCTGCTGCTGGTCCAGGGCAGCCTCTGGGCGAAGCCCACCTGGGGCGTGTTCTGGACCTGGGACCCGCGCCTGACCACGTCGGCCGTGCTCGGGGCGGCCTTTGGGGTCGTGCTGCTGCTGCGACGCCTCATCGATCAGCCGGCGCGCCGCCAGATGGCGACCGCCGTCGCCACCATCGTGGCCTTCGTCGACGTGCCCATCGTCTACATGAGCGTGCGGTGGTGGAACTCCCTGCACCAGACCCAGTCCACTCCCAAGACCGTCGACCAGATGATGGTCCTGCCGCTGCGCGTGGCGGCCTTCGGGATCCTGCTGCTCTCCATCGGCCTCGTCATCGCGCGTTGGCGCAGCGAGATGGCCCGGCTCGCCTCTGAAGAGCGCGCCCCGGACCTGCCCGACGCACCGACACCCCTCAACCTCGAGCAGGGCTCCCGCTGAGCCCCAGGAGCGCGCCATGAACGGGATGATCCAGGGTGGCTGGAGCTACGTGATCGCCGTGTACGGCATCTCGTGGGGCGTCCTGCTGGCCTACGCCGTCGTCGTGCTGCGCGGGTCCCGCCCCGCGGCCCTGGCGGACCTCGACGCCGCGTCCGACCCCAATTCCTGAGAGGCGACCATGACCCCGCAAGCCAAGCGTCGCATCTTCCTCGTGGTGGCCCTCGTGGTCGCGGGCGGGGCGCTGGCCGTGATCTCGGCCGGTGGCATCGGCGAGAACCTCGTCTACTACTGGACGCCCTCCCAGGTCCACGAGAACGCCGACAAGGCCGTCGGGGCGACCATCCGCCTGGGCGGCGTCGTCCAGAAGGGCTCCGTCGACTGGCAGCCGGACAGCCAGTCGCTCAGCTTCACGGTGGGCGATGGTGTGGAAGACACCCAGACCCCGCTGGTCGTCCACGCCCAGTCGGCCCCGCCGCAGATGTTCCGTGAGGGCATCGGCGTCGTCGTCGAGGGCACGATGACCAAGGACGGCACCTTCCGCGCCGACAAGGTCATGGTCAAGCACTCCAACGAGTACCGGGCGCCCAAGGAAGGCGTGAGCGCCAAGGAACTCTACGCCACCGTGGAAGAGCTGTGATCTCTCTGCTGGGCCGCTCGGCCGTCCTCGTCGCGCTCGCGGCCTGCGCCGTGGGTGCTGTGGCAGGCATCTATGGGGGAGCGCGGCGCAGCGCGGAAGCGGAACGCTGGGCCCGCACCATGGCCTGGACCTTCTTCGCCGCCATCACCATCGCCACCGGGTTGATGGAGTACGCGCTGCTGACCCACGACTTCAGCGTCAGCTACGTCGCCAAGGTCGGCAGCCTCTCGTCGCCCACCTGGGTGACCATCGTCAGCCTGTGGTCCAGCCTGGAGGGCTCCATCCTGCTGTGGGCCTTCGTCCAGGGGCTGTACACCGCCGGGCTCGCTTGGTTCACGCGCAAGCGCTTTCCCGACCACAGCAGCTACGCCCTGGGCTTCACGCTCATCGTCGGCGTCTTCTTCTGCTTCCTGGTCGCCGGCATCGCCAACCCCTTCACGCTGATGGATCCGGCCCCTGCCGACGGTCCGGGACCGAACCCGCTCCTGCAGAACCACATCCTGATGGTGATCCACCCGCCGAGCCTGTACCTCGGCTACGTCGGCATGTCGGTGCCCTTCGGGATGGGTGTGGCTGCCTTGCTGCGCGGCAGCATCACCCCGTCCTGGAGCCGCGCGCTGCGCACGGCGGCGCTCGTGCCCTTCGGCTTCCTGACGGCCGGCATCATCCTCGGCGGCTGGTGGAGCTACGAAGTGCTCGGCTGGGGTGGCTACTGGGCCTGGGACCCGGTCGAGAACGCAAGCTTCCTGCCCTGGCTCACGGTCACGGCCTTCCTGCACTCGGCGATGCTGATGGAGCGGAAGGACCAACTCAAGGGCTGGACCCTGACATTGCTCATGGCCAGCTTCCTGCTGACCATCCTCGGCACCTTCATGACGCGCTCCGGCGTGTTCAACTCGGTGCACAGCTTCACGCAGACGCCGATCGGGCCGGTCTTCCTCGGCTTCCTCGCGCTCAGCCTCTGCTTCACGGTGATCCTGCTCGCGGCCCGCGTCGACGTGCTCAGCGCCCCGGAAGAGGGCCTCGCCGGCCCGAACTCGCGTGACACCTGGTTCCTCGCACAGAACCTCGCGTTCGCCGCCTTCACCTTCACGGTGCTGCTGGGCACGACCTGGCCGCTGATCAACGAAGCCGTCAGCGGCGAGAAGATCAGCGTGGGCGAACCCTACTTCGACCGCTGGGGCGTGCCGCTGGGCTTCCTCATCGTCTTCCTGATGGGCGTGGGCCCGGCGCTCCCCTGGGGGCGGGCGTCGTCGCAGACCATCGTCAAGCGCTTCATCCCGCCGGCGGTGGCCGGCGTCGTGACCGTCGTCGGCGCCTGGGCCGCGGGCCTGCATGAAGCCTGGCCCGTCGCGACCTTCGGGGTCTCGGCCTTCGCGCTCGTCGTCACGCTGCAGGAGATGGCCGCGCCCGGCCTCGCGCGCTGGCGCAGCAAGGGCGGCAACCCGGTGGGCGCCCTGCTCACGGCGGCGGTCCGCACCCGCAGACGCACCGGTGGCTACATCGTCCACCTCGGCGTCGTCATCGTGGCCGTCGGTGTCGCCGCCAGCTCCGGCTGGCGCAGCCAGAAGGAATTCACCCTCATGGAGGGGCAGTCGCTGGACCACGGCGGCTACACGCTCACCTACCTGGGTGCCGAGACGGTCCGGGAGTCGAACCGCAGCCTGGAACAGGCGAACTTCCACGTGGCCAAGGGCGACCGCTCGCTGGGAGAGCTGCACCCGGCCATGAACCACTACGGGCGCATGCCCAACCCGATCCCCACCCCGGCCGTACGCTCGGTGCCGGCGGAAGACCTGTACCTGTCCCTGGTGCAGGTGGACACCAACGCCGGAACGGTCTCGCTGCAGGTCATCGTGGAACCCATGATCTGGTGGATCTGGTTCGGCGGTGGGGTCATGGCGCTCGGCACGATCATGGCGGTCTGGCCGACACGTCGCCGGCTGGCGGCCGTCTCGCGTCGGCCGTCCGCGGGCGGTCCGGCCCCCAGCCCATCGGGCTCGGAAGCTTCCACGGGGGCGGCAAAGTGAACTGGAAGGTGCTGCTGGCTGGCGCGCTCGTCGTCGTGCCGCTCGTGCTGGTGCTCGCCCTGGGCTTCGGAAAGGACCCGCGGGCGCTGCCGGTGACCATGGAACACAAGCCCGCACCACAGTTCTCGCTGGATGCGATGGACGACGAGGGCCACTTCGACCTCTCCGAGCTGCGTGGGCAGCCCGTGGTCCTCAACTTCTACGCGAGCTGGTGCATCCCCTGTGCCGAAGAGCACCCCTGGCTGGTGCAGGTGTCGAAGTCCTACATCCCCAAGGGCGTGACCTTCCTCGGCGTGCTCTACAACGATGAACCGGCCAAGGGGAAGGGCTTCCTGGCCCGCTACGGCAAGAACTACCCGACGTTGATCGATTCCGGTGGGCGGGTGGCCATCGACTACGGCGTCGCGGGCGTGCCGGAGACCTACGTGATCGACCGCGACGGTCAGATCGTCAAGAAGTTCGTCGGCCCGGTGGATCCGGACGAGTTCCTGGCCGTGCTGGAGGCCGTGCTGTGAAGACGCTGCTGCTGACCACGCTGCTGTGGATGTGGGCCGCTGACGCGTCCGCCCAGGAGGGCGCCGCGCCCGCCACGGCTTCCACAGGCGCTCCCGCGGCGGACGCCTCCGCGGCGGACGCCCCGGTGGGACTCGACGAACCCCCCGCCGGTCCGCCACCCCCCACGGAAGACGCCATCGACCAGCTCACCGAGCAGATCTCGAAGGGCCTGCGCTGCCCGGTCTGCCAGGGACTCTCGGTGGCCGACTCGCCGGCCGACGGCGCCCGCACCATGAAGCACCGCGTCCGTGAGCTGGTGGCGATGGGCTACGACGGCCAGCAGATCGACGACTACTTCGTCGACCGCTACGGCGTGTGGATCCTGCTGGCCCCACCCGAACAGGGACGCCACTGGCTGGTGTACCTCGCGCCGATCGGGTTCCTGCTCGCCGGCGTGGGCGGGATCTGGTTCCTCGTCCGCACGCGCGCCGAAGAAGAGATCGAACCGGAGGATGCGGCTGTCGCCGCGCCGGTGCCGGCCGATGACCTGGAACCCTACCGCCAGCGCATCCTCGCCGAGCTGGGCCTGTCGGCTCAGGGAGGGCGGCCATGACCTGGGACGTCTGGGGCCCCCCCCTCGTCGTCGTGCTGACCGGCCTCGTGGCCGGCTTCATCGTCGCGCTCCGCGCCCGTCCACGCGACGAGGCGGGTGCGGTGTCGGGGCTGTCGATCGAGGACCTGCTGGCCCGCAAGCAGAGTCTGGTCGAGCAGCTTCGCTCGCTGGAAGCCGATCGCAGCAAGATGTCGGCTGCGGACTTCGACGAACGCTGGAAGCGCACCCTCGACAAGGCCGCGGCGACCCTGCGGGACCTCGATGCTGCGCGACTCGCTCCTCCGCCGACGGCAGCGCTCGATGCGGCTGCTCCTGCCGCAGCCTCGCAGGCGGCGAGCGCCGCTCCGGGAGCGCCCGCCGGCAGCGGTGGGGCCCTGGCCCGGCGCCTGGGCTGGACCGTCGGTGTCGTGGCCTTCTTCGTGCTCCTCGGCGTGACGCTGACGAAGTCCAGCGGAACCCGCTCGGAGGGCGGCAGCATGACGGGCGGCGGCGGCATGAGCGCTCAGTCTTCAGAGCTCGCCGACGCCGAAGCGCGCCTCGCCGCGGATCCGACCGACGTCGACGCCGCGGTCATGCTGGCCCACGACGCCATCCGCCGGGGCCAGCTCGACGCCGGCATGAAGTACGTCGACGCGGGGCGCAAGGTGGCCCCGCGGGACCCGCGGATCCAGTCCAGCCTGGCCGCGCTGATGATCTCCATCGGCTACCTCGACCGCGCAGAGTCGACGCTGGACCAGGCGCAGGCCGCTGATCCCCAGCTCGCCACCGCCTGGCTCTGGCGCGGTGTGCTGGAGATGCAGCGTGGCAACAACGACGCGTCGAAGGCTGCCTTCGAGAAGGTCCTGGAGCTGTCCAAGGACTCGACCGACCGACGGCTCGCCGCCAGCCTCATCGGCGAGCTCTCGGCGCCGCCTCCCCAGGTGCGCGTGACGGGCTCGGTCGCCGTCGCCGACGGCTCCACCGTGCCGCCGGATGCGCTGGTCTTCATCTACGCCCGCCCCTCGCAGGTGGCAGCGGGGCCGCCGCTGGCCGCGCTCCGCAAGTCGGCGTCCGAGCTGCCGCTGGAGTTTTCCATCTCCGACAGCGACATGGTCATGGGCGGCAACGCCTGGCCGGACCAGGTCTGGCTCCAGGCCCGCGTGGACCTGGACGGCAACGCGATGACCAAGGAAGAGGGGGCACCCAAGACCGACATGATCGGTCCGGTGACGGCCGACAGCGGCCCCGTCACCCTCACCCTGCAGTAGGCCCGCAGTCGGCCAAGGCCGCCACACCGCATCGGGCGCCAAGGCGATCGGGGGCGCGGCCCTGCGCCAGCGCGGCGCAGGTGGCAGCGTCGGCTACTCGTCTTCGACGTCGACCATGTCGACGAGGACTTCCTCGAGCGCTTCACGGATCGCGGTGAAGCCGTAGCTGTCGTGGACGTCGGCGACCGGCACGTCTTCCTTGTCGCACATGGGGATCAGGACCCGGTCGGCGTCGACGCCGACGAAGTGGCGCAGCACGATGACCACGTCGATGTCCCCGTCGCGTACGCGCTCGGCGACCTTCTCCAGCGCCCGGGGGTGATGGTCGTCCACCCAGTCGGCCTTCGCCCAGCGGAAGATCTCGTCGAGGCGCTTGCGTGCCGCTTCGGGCACGGGTCCGCCCACGATGGCGACGTTGCGCCCCTCGATGTCGCCTTCGTAGGGCCAGTCCTGGGGCAGCGCCGTGTCGGGGTCAGCGAGCTCGGCGTCGGCTTCCTCGTCCCGCGTCATGGTGTCCCGGATGGCCTTGCGCAGGTGCTTGAAGCGGGCTTCTGCCTTCAGCGCGTCGAGCAGCGGGATGGTCACCGTCACGAGCCGTGGGTCGTCCGGCGGCAGGCCGGCCTCGAGCGCCACGGCGACCTGGGCGAGGATGTTCTCTTCGTCGACGTCTGCGGAGATCCGCCGACGCAGCTCGGCCAGTGCCCGTTCCGGGCTCAGCACGGACGGTTCCGGGAGGAAGTCGATGAGGTCCGTCCACCACCGGCGCGAGTCTGCCAGCCAGGTCACGCCCATCGGGTGGTGGTGGCGCTGCAGCCCGAACACGAAGCCCGGCTGTTCGCGCTTGCTGTAGCCGGTCATGGTCGAGAACAGGCGGTCGAGGTCACCGGTCAGCTCCATGGGGATCAGGTCGTCACCGATCTCGTCCTGGAGGTGCCGGGCCCGGGCCACCACCATGCCGACCAGGCTCTTCTGGACCGGCTTGGGGAAGCTCGCCCACTCGTCGAGGCGGGCGTTCGAGGTGCCGGACGTCAGGCGCGACAGCTCATCGCGCACCCGCTCGCGCGTATCCAGCGGAGTCGTCGGCTCGCCGAGCAAGCGCAGCAGCTCGGTGAAGCGTTCGTGGTCCAGGTCGCGCATCGCTTCCTGGCGGGCCGAGGTGCGGCTCTGCCGCTCGCTGTCGGTGTCGGAGCCCACGTGCACGACCCGACGGATCGGCCGGCTGCGGGTGATCACGACCGGACCGTCGTCCGAGCTGTCCGACAAGGTCGTCGTCAGGGGCGGCGCCGGTGGAGGCGTCGGGGCTTCGCCCGCTTCGCCGGAGAGCTGCACGTCGCCGCCGCGGACCTTCCAGCTCAGGGCCTGACGTGCCCAGGCCAGCAGCAGTGCGTCCCGACGGGCCGACAGCTTGTCGATGGTTTCGCGGGCCTGGAGCTCCAGCCAGGGGTCCTTGGCCGCGCTCGCGAGCTGCTGGGCGAGCTGGGTGTGGACGTCGAGCAGGGCCTTGCCGGTGTCTTCGAAGGCCCGCCCCAGATCCGTCGAGTCGGTCGTGGGCACAGCATCACTCCTCGAGCTCGAAGCTCGATTCATCGGTCAAACGTTCGCCGCGAACGAGACGCCCATCAGCGTCTTTCGGGCAGCAGGCTATCACAAGATGTCCCGCAATCCAGACCGCTGGCCGACGGGCCACGCGACAGTCATCGCAGCAAGGGAGCAAGCACATGGAGAAGACCTGGGTCCGTCTTGGAAGCATAGCGGGTTTTCTGGGCGTAGCAGCCGGCGCATTCGGTGCGCACGCCCTGACCGGTCGCATCGACGCCCACCTGCTCGACGTCTTCGCGACAGGCTCGCGGTATGCACTGGTCCACGGCGTCGCCCTGGTGCTGGTCGGCGCGTTGAGCATGCGGCGCCCGGTCGCAGCGCTCCGCGTGGCCGGCGTCGGGTTCGCGGCGGGCGTCCTGCTGTTCAGCGGGAGCTTGTGGACGATGGCACTGACCGGCCAGCGCTGGCTGGGGGCTGTCACGCCTCTGGGCGGGCTCGGCTTCCTGGTGGGCTGGCTGGCGCTGGCCGTGGCCGCGGGGCGGCTCTCCGACGACGCCGACGCCTGAGCGATGCAGCAGCCCGCGCCAGCTCGTCGGGGTGCCACAGTGCCAGGTAGAAGCTCAAGCTGATGAGGGAGAAGGGCCCGACCTCCAGCAGCAACAGCGTGCCCAGGTGCATGGGCAGGCCCACACCGACCAGGAAGACGCGGGGGTCGGCGCGCCGCAGCAGCCGCCGTCCGAGCCCAGGAGGTGTGCCGGGTGGCAGCGGCCGGCGCGCCCACGCCCCCAGCAGCACCAGCGGAGCGCTGACCTCCCAGATCCAGGTCAACAGCGTCATCGCCTGGGTCAGCGGGAACCAGGCCGCGACGCCCTGCATGTCGAAGCGCTGCCAGCTCGGCTGCTGCAGGATGTAGTACAGCGCCGACAGGTCGCCGCCGGGGACCCAGTGCGCCGACAGCTTCTGGGCACCGGTGCTGGCGTACATCACGACGAGCTGCAGCACCATCAGCCAGCGCGGCCAGGACGAGACCAGCGCGGCGCTGCTCCAGCGGCCGGTGCGCAGCCGGCAGGACAGCGACCAGGTGGCGTCGGATCGGGCGAGCACCAACAGCCACAGCGCGTTGCTCAGCAGGTCGTCGTAGGAGCCGCCGGCGTGGCCGTTCAGCCAGGTCAGCGCAAGCAGCCCCTGCAGGCCACAGAACGCGGCGAGGCGTGCGCCCAGCCCCATGGTCAGCGCCAGGCCGGACAGGCTGGTCGCGGCCACCAGCAGGTGGACGACGGTGGGCGAGGGGCCCCCGAGCAGCGCCACCAGGGGCGTTCCCGTGCCCAGGTCGCGGTAGCCGCCGAAGGCCCGGTCGACCCAGATGAGATCGACCACGTCGTGGCCGATGGCCAGGCCCATCGTCGACAGCAGGCTCAAGCCGACGGCGATGCGCACCAGGGCGAGGCTCGTGCCGCGCTCCTGCTCTTGCAGCAGGCGGACCCAGGCCGACCAGCGGCTCACGGGGTCGGCCCCGTGGACGCCGTGTCACCCGCTGCGTGCGCGCGCAGCGGCTCCAGCTCGATGATCCGCGTCCGGATCCACTGCCCGGGCGGCTGTTGTCCGGCCTGGGCTTCGACGGGAGAGGGGGTGCGGCGCTTGTCGTAGCGCAGGCGCACCCGCTGGGCGTCGGGGAAGTCGGTGGCCGCCCGGGTGGCCACCCAGGCCGAGAAGCTCCGCCAGCCCTTCGCAAAGGCCGGCCAGGCATAGCGGAACAGGGCGGCCCGCATGCGATCGTCATCGAGCTGTCGGGCGAGCCAGCGATACTCCGGTGAACGGGCGACATAGACCGGTCGCCACCGGCCACCCTCCTCGATGTCGATGTGCAGGCGCGCGGGGTAGCGGTGCGGAGCGACGAACATCCGCCAGCTCTGGTTGGTGCCGAGGAAGCGGTAGTAGGGCTGCAGCGGCCGGAGGACGAGCTTGCGGGCTGCGCTGTAGCGGGTGCCGAGGCTCCACAGGCCCGCCTGGAACTCCTCGTCGCTCAGGTCCAGGCCCGCTGCTCTCAGCCGCGCCGCCCAGCTGTTCAGCTCGTCCTGGACGGTCGGGTCCTTCCAGGCGGCCCGGTTCATGCCCCCCTCGGGCGCCGGAATGGCCGCGAGCATGACGGCTACGACGTGCACCATCACCAGCAGCGCCCGGAGCTGTCGCCACAGGCTCTGCCGTCGCGGAGAGCCGCACTCTCCGACCCCCTCCCGCTGTGTGGCACTCGTCACCCGCCGGCTCCGAAGTGCAGCCATCCGCCCGGCCGCAGCCAGGCGTGGGAGAGGTGGGGCGCGGGCCAGGCCTCGCCGTCCAGCGAGATCTCCACCGGCTGGTCACCCGCCTGCGGGTCCACGTCCGAGGTGATCGTGAACACCCCGCCCTGGTGATCGAACTCGATCCGCTCGAAGGCCGGCAGGCCCAGCACGTAGCGCTCGCTACCCGCCAGTGGGTACAGCCCCATGGCCGACCAGACGAACCACGCCGAGCTGGTGCCGGCGTCGTCGTTGCCGGTGATCCCGTTGGCTTCGGTGCTGTAGTAGGTATCCATCACCCAGCGCACCCACACCCGGCTCAGGTCCGGTCGGCCCGCGAGGGCGAACATCCACGGGATGTGCAGGCTCGGTTCGTTGCCGTGCCAGTACCAGGAGTTCGGCACGGCTTCGAGCCGGTCGGCTTCTTCGATGGCCGTCTGCTCCATCATCTCGGTCAGCCGTTCCAGCGCCACCTGATCGCCGCCGAGCACGTCGAAGAGCGCTTCGGGTTCGTGGGGCGCCAGCCACAGGTACTGGCGGGCGTTGCCCTCTGCGTAGACATCGTCCCAGGCTTCGGGGCTGGACAGCTCCTGGAAGCTGCCGTCCGACAGTCGCCCCTGGATCCAGCCGGTGTCGGGGTTGTAGAGCTTGCGCCAGGCGTGGCTGCGCCGGCGCAGCTCGGCGGCATCGGCGCCCATGCCGAAGTCTTCGGCGACCTCGGCCAGGGCGTAGTCGCTGATCGCCAGTTCCTGCGTCCAGGACACCGAGGTGCCGTTCTTGTCGGCGGGGATGTAGCCATAGGTCGAGAGGTAGTCGGGGTCGGGGCGACCGCCGTAGTCCGGCGAGACGCGCCCCAGCGCGACGTCGACGGCGCGCGGCGCGACGATGTCCTCTCCCCAGTCGCGGATCCCCTTGCGCCAGGCCTCGGCCCACACGATGTTCGCCGGCGTGCCGATCATCGACCCGGAGTCGTAGGTGGCCGCCGCCCAGCGGGGCAGGTTGCCGCCGTCCTGCACCATCCGCGCAAAGCTCGCCAGCAGGTCGTGGTGGCGTTCGGGCCAAAGCAGGGTGAACAGCGGGTGCAGCGTCCGGTAGGTGTCCCACAGGCTGTAGTCGGTGTGGTAGCCGTGGCCGGCAACGTGGATCTCACCGTCGAAGCCCCGATAGCGCCAGTCGACGTCGCTGTACAGCGTCGGCATCTGCAGGCAGTGGTACAGCGCGGTGGCCAGCTCGACCCGGTCGCTGTCGCTGCCCCCCCAGACGCGCATGGGCGACAGCGCGTCCTCCCACTGTGCCCAGGCGTCGTCGGCGACGCTCTCCAGCTCCCAGGTCGTGGCCTCTGCGTCGAGGTTCTGCCAGGCGCCGTCGAGGTCCACGGTGCTCAGCGCCACCTTGAGCCGGACCTCCTCCGTCCCCTGGGGGTAGGCCAGCCAGCCGCCGACCCGCACGTGGGGGGCGTCGTCGTCGAGGTTCGTCTCCCGTGCGGCCGAGGTCGCGCCGTCCACGAGCGTGATCCCGCTGCTGTCGGCGCCGTCGTCGCCCTCGACGCCCGTCCACGTGCCGTGCCCCGTGGGCGCCCGGTCCGGCACCGCGACGAACCACACGCTGAACGGCCGGGTCAGCTCGCCGTCGACGACCAGCTCTCCCTGGATGGTGCCGCTGCCCGGGTCGATGTCGACCCAGGCGCCGCGCGTGATGCCCGACCCCAGGGCGTGGCCGAGATCGACGATGACGGTCGGTCCCTGCACCGTGTCGGCGAAGCGGTAGCGGTGCAGCGCTGTGTGCGCCGTCGCCGTCAGCTCCACCTGGACGTCGGGGTCATGCAGGTCGACGGCGTACCAGCCCGGGCGGGCGTCTTCGTGGTCGTGGTCGAAGGACGCCCGGTAGCCGGGCTCCAGCGCTTGTTCGGGCCGGATCCCCGGACCGTCGCCGCGGTCGACCGGCATGACCGCGACCGCGGCGTAGTCGGTGACGCCGATGGCGTACATGTGCAGGTGCGAGAAGCCCTGGATGTAGACGTCGTCGTAGTGGTAGCCGCCGCCGTGGTGGTAGCCGGGGGCGGTGCCAGCGGCGTCGGCGGTGTCCGGGCTCACCTTGACCAGCCCCATGGGCACGGTTGCGCCCGGGTAGGCGTTGCCGACGCTGAAGCCGAGCCCGCCGGTGCCGATGAAGGGATCGACCAGCGGCAGCAGCGCCACCGGATCCTCGTCCGGCGGCGGTGGCGGTGGGGTCGTGGCGGTGCAGGCCAGCAGGCCGGCGAGGAGGAGCATCGACAGACCTCGGGGGTGCGCATCGTACCCGACCGCCTCCGCCGCCTGTCCTCGACGTCGCCGCTGGTGCCGTTGGCGCCTCGATGGAGCTTCACGTCTGCTACGCTGCGGGCTGGCACCGTGCCGATCGCGCTGCGGGTGCTGCGAAGTCTCGACAGCTCGCGGCACCGTGGGAGCTGTCCTGTCGATGGAAACCGAGGTTCGCCGCTACCGGGTGATCGAAGCCGTGGGCCGCGGGGGCTTCGGGACCGTCTACCGGGCCGAGCTGGTGGGACCGAGCGGCTTCCGCAAGGAAGTCGCCTTGAAGGTGCTGAATCCAGACGCGCCGGAAGCCGCCGGGGTGGCCGAGCGGCTGCGCGACGAAGCCCGCGTGCTCGGCATGTTGCGCCACCGCGCCATCGTCCAGGTCGACGGGCTCCACCTGCTCGGCGGGCGCTGGACCGTCGTCATGGAATTCGTCGAGGGGGTCGACCTCAAGCAGCTCCTCGCGGCGCGCCACAAGGTCCCGCCGGGCGTGGCCCTGGAGATCGTGCAGGAGGTCGCCAACGCCCTCCACTACGCCTACGAGATGAGCATGGACCGCAGCACCTCGGGCGTGTCGCCGGGGTCGCTGCGCCTGCTGCACCGGGACATCAAGCCGGGCAACATCCAGCTCACAGCCGCCGGAGAGGTGAAGGTCCTCGACTTCGGCGTTGCCCGGGCGGACTTTGCCGATCGTGAAGCCCACACGCAGTCGGTGTACTTCGGCTCCCTCAACTACATGTCGCCCGAACGCCTCGACGGCATCGACGACCACAAGGGGGACATCTACGCGCTGGGGGCCGTGCTCTACGAGCTGGTCATGGGCGAACCCCTGGGGCGCACCTCCGCCAGCCGGGAACGTCACGACGCCCGCCTGCGCGAAGCGCTGGGCAAGCTCTGGGACCAGCTCCCCAGCGAAGACCTCTACCGTCTCATCGCCGAGTGCCTGCTCTACGACCCCGACGCCCGCCCGACCGCGCGCGAGCTGGAGCGGGCCTGCCGCACCCTGCGCCCGGGCTTCGGGGCGCCGTGGCTGTCGGAGTGGGCCGAGGAACAGGTCCCCGATCTGCTGGAGGCGCGGGAAGCCATCGAAGACGATCTCTCCGGGGCGACCCTCGTCGAGCAGGGCGGCGTCTCGGGCGGCGTGACCGACAGCGTGGCCGAAGAGGTGCCGGCTGCGCCGGCCCGGCCGCGCGGCTCCGGTCGGGGCCGGGTGGTCGCCGCAGCGGCGGGCACGGCCTTGATCGTCGTGGTTGGGGGCGGCTTCGTGATCGGCACGACCCTGTGGCCCGACGCCGGTCCGGTCCCGGCGTCGGCGGCGGTGCAGCCTGGCAGCGATGCGCCTGCTGCGGGCGACGGCCAGGCCGACGCGCTCGACGAGCTCGGTGCAGCCCTCGACGGCGACGTTGCCCAGGCACCTGCGGTGGCGGACCCGGCGGCAGAGCCGTGGTTCATGGATGGCGTCGACGACGCCGAACTCGTCGACGACGCAGACGCCGCCGGGGTGGTGGACGATGCGGCCGACCCCGGCACCGCCGACCCCGGCACCGCCGACCCTGGCACCGCCGACGCTGCGCCCGCTGCGGCAAGCGACGCGGGTCGGTCGACGGAAGCCTCCGGCTCCTCCAGCCAGACCGCAGCGCGCTCGACCGCGGGCAGCTCGACCTCGGGAAGCTCGACCGCCAGCGCGGCGCCCTCCTCCTCGACCACCGGCGGCGCGGCGTCCTCCTCGACGACCGATGCTCCGTCGACCCCGGCATCGTCGCCCGCCACCTCGTCGGGGTCCAGCTCGTCGGGATCCTCTTCGACTGGCGCCACCTCCACGACCTCTCCCTCGACGGGCCCCTCCTCCGCCTCCGGCGCGACAAGCACCGGGACCGGTGCGTCGGCCAGCTCCGGGTCGGGCAACGTCCGGCTGCTGCGCGCCGCGGCCGGGCTCAAGGTGGTCCTGGTGGACGGCAGCGGCAGCCACCCCCCCGGTCGCCTGCCCGCAGGCCGCTACAAGGTCCGCGCGACCTTCCCCGACGGCACCGTCAACGACAGCCTCTCGGTCGACGTCGTCGCTGGAGGGACGGTCACCTTGACCTGCAACGTCGGGCTGAAGAGCTGCGTGAAGCTGTGATCCGGCAGCCCGGACGGCTCAGCCGGGCAGCGTGATCAGCCAGGTCGTCACGATCCACGACTCGAAGCCCAGCTCGCGGAAGTGGATCTCGTCGATGGCGTCGTGTTCCTGGAGGACCTGCACGTCGGCATCCGACCACAGGGCGCGGACCTCGTCGGGGCTGACGCTCCACGGCGGCCCGTCCATGCGGCTCTGGTCGTAGAGGTAGGTGTTCAGCAGGATCTTCGCCCCGGGGCGCAGCAGCTCGCGCAGCTTGGCGACGTAGGCCGGCCGCCGCGCTTCGGAGAGCGCGACCAGCGCCGCCCGGTCCCAGACCCGGTCAAAGGTGCCGGCGATGTCTTCGGACAGGTCGAAGAAGTCGCCCTCGTAGATCGTGATGCCGGGGCTGGTGTGGACCTTGAAACCCTCGTCTTCGTCGACGAAGGGGCGGAGGCGCTGCTCTTCGTGGAAGGCGGCCACCGCCTTGGCGGCGATCTCGACACCGGCCGTCTCGTGGCCGCGGCCGGCCAGGAAGGAGATGTCGACGGACTTGCCGCAGAGGGGCACCAGCACGCAGTGGTGGGCTTCATCCAGCCACTGGTCGAGGAAGGTGCGCAGGTCGGGATGCACCTCGCCGCGGTGGAAGCCGATGCCGCCTTCTTCCCAGCGAGCCAACCAGAACTCGCGATCCATGTGTCCTCCCGCTCGGAGCGGAAGCCGGGCGCGCGCGCTTCGCTCGCCCGACCCGGCGCACCCTACCGCAAGTCGGACCCGCTGTGACGCGTCATGGCGTCAGCCCGACGCGGCGTCGCGCCTCGACGCAGCTCCGGCCGCCCACGGGAAAGTCGCGGCAGCTCCGCGGGCGGTCGGCGTACACCCGGCAGGACAGGTCGGGCAGCTCGCCGTCGAGGCAGACGCAGCGGCCACCGGGCCGCGGGAGCTGGAGCTGGCCGAAGTCCTCCACCAGCAGCTCGCCGTGGAGCCGCGCGAAGGCTTCGTGGCGTCCGACCTCCACGCAGTGGTAGGCCTCGCGGCAGCAAGCGCCGCAGGCACTGCACGACAGCGACGCCCCGAAGGCCGGGCAGGCGGGCCAGTCGTCGCGGATCGCCGTCGCGTCGGGATGCCGGTGGCAGCGGGGGATGGAGGGGCCGCGCTCGGGGACGTAGCGCCAGGTACAGCCCCCGCACGTGGTGCCGGGTGGTGCCTCGCGTGCGGCGGGGCGCTCGGGCGGCCACAGGGGGTTGGCGACTGGATGGGGCACGGGTCGACCGGCTAACTGCCGAGCAAGGAGGGAGCCGTCGCCATGGCGCAGCACTTCGACCCCACCGCCCGCTACCCCGACGCCCAGGCCGACCCGCGCGACCTCGAAGACGTCCACCGCTTGCGGGTGCCGCCCGACCTGCACGACGACACCTGGCAGCGCCCGGTGGCGCGCCGCTACGTCGATCCGCTCGACGTCGTCTGGCTCGCGACTGTGCGCCGCTTCGGCATGCACCTGCGGCGCGACCCGGCCATCTTCAGCATGACCGATGGCCAGGGCCTGCTGGCGCTGTCCACGCGCGACGACCTCGACGCCGACGACTGCACCGCCCAGATGGTGCTGCACGAGCTCTGCCACTGGGTCACCAACGGCGTCGACTCCTGGCACGAGCGCGACTGGGGCTTCCCCCTCTGGGACGAGATCGACGTCCGCGAGCACGGCTGCCTCCGCCTGCAGGCCTGGCTGGGGCAGCGCTGGGGCCTCCGCGAGTTCTTCGGGCCCACCGGCGGCTTCCGGCAGTACTACGATCGGCTGCCCGCTGACCCCCTCGCCCCCATCGACGACAGCGAGTGGGAAGCCGCCGCGGTCCGCATCGGCTGCGACGCCGTGGCCCGGGTGCAGCGGCCGCCCTTCTGGGGCCCGCTGTCGGCGGCGATGGAGGCCACCGCCCGGATCCGTGCGGTCGTCGCCGAGTTCGAGGGCGACTACGACAGCGAGCTGCCCGACGACCCGCTGCCGCTGCTGTGGGCCGGCCCCGCTACTGCTGCTGCCCCGGTTCCCAGGACGTGAGGTTGGCGTAGCCGTCGATCTTCACCTCTCCCACGTTGCGGGCGATGTAGCTGGTGGTCGACCACTCTTCGTAGGCGTGGCGCGGGTCGCTGCTCCACATCGACTCGATCTTCAGCACGTCGAAGCTGCCAGCGGGCACGGTCACCGTCGTTTCGTCGACGGCCGCCATGGTCACCGTCAGCGGGCGGGTGGTCTCGCCGCCGCTGGTCGACAGGTTGAAGCTCTGGTCGAAGCCCCAGGTGTCGCCGACGGCGATGTCGTAGGGCCACAGGAGCTGTGCCTCGTCGAACTGCGCCGACCAGAAGGCCTGGTCGTCGCGGGTCGCCGTGCTGTGGTCGTACAGCCCTTCCCACTGCAGCAGGGAGACGCCGTCTTCGTTGCAGATGAAGCGGTACTCGAACTGGTCGTCCCAGCGCTCGTGGCCGGGGACGTTGAGGCTGATGTCTTCGCGGTAGACGTAGACCTTCACGCCCTGGAAGGTCTCGGTCTTGTCGACCTCGGCCAGCCAGGCGCCGCTGATCTCCGTCTCCTTGGTGTACGCCTCGTCGATCTGCCAGCTCCACTTTGCGTCGACCTGCCAGAACGCCGTCCACGGGCCACAGGGGCCGACCGTCTCGGTGGTGCCGGTGTCGTCGATGACCACCGGGCCGCCGGAGTCGGCGGTCCCCTTGTCGGTGCAGGCCAGGGCCATGGCCAGGGTGATGAGCGTCATGTCTCCTCCGCCGGTCGTGGGGACGGACGACAGTCGTACCCGATCCGTACGCCGCTGGCGCGCGGTCAGGAGTGGTCGTCGGCCTTCACCACCTTGGGGCCGGCGTCGCCTGTGGCGCGCACCAGCTTGCCGCCCTCGTTGACCCAGGTCGAGAATCCGGCGCGCTGGGCGTCAGCAAGGGAGGGGGCGTCCTTGCGGATCGTGCGAGAGATCAGGCCGCCAGGGACTGCCAGCTTGCGGTTCAGCGCACCCATGCCCCGCAGCCCCTCGTCGTCGTGGGCCGCATCCAGCTTGCAGCGGTAGCCGCAGAGCCGCGGCGAGGGGTCGCCGGGTTGCTGGAAGACCTCGATGATGGCGCCACAGTCGTCGCAGCGGTACTCGTAGATGGGCATGGGGGCGTCCGGTGGTCAGCAGGGGCTCAGCGTAGCCCCAAGCCATCGGCGATGCAGCCGGCGAGCTGCTGGTAGCCCTCCTTCGTCAGGTGCACGCCGTCGGGCTGGAACATGGTGTCGTCGGCCTGGGCGTGGGTGCAGGCCGACAGCTCCAGGACGGGGATGCCCCGCGCCTGGGCCAGCTCGCGGTTGAGCTGGTTGACCTCGACGTTGAGCCGGGAGAGGTGGGACCGGACGTCGATCGGGCTGGGGTAG
The DNA here is from genome assembly GCA_964599085.1 of uncultured Enterobacterales bacterium. Taxonomy (GTDB): domain Bacteria; phylum Myxococcota_A; class UBA796; order UBA796; family UBA2385; genus J125. The sequence goes on from CAZRFD010000011.1 coordinate 82,974, forward strand.
GTGCCGAGGATGAGCTGGATGTCGTGCTCTACCGCCAGCTCCTGGAAGCGGGTCGTGCCGGCTTCGGCCTGGCGCCGGCAGTGGGCGCCGCTGTCTCCGCGCAGCCGTGGCGGCGCGACGTCGCCGTAGTCGTCGCTGGCTCGCTGGCCGCTGGCCCGGGCCACGAGCTGGACGAGCAGGCGGTAGGTCGCGAGGTGGCCGAGTGCCCTGCGCAGCGGGTCCACCTCGGATGCCAGCGCAGGGGGGGCGCCGCCACCGGGGCCGGCGAGGTAGCCGCAGTCGTTGTGGCCGGCGATCACGAGCATCGCGATGTCGTGGGCGGAGGGGTTGTCGACCAGCCACTGGCGCACGGCGGCTTCGAGGTGGTGCCAGCCCTTTCCGCCGTAGGCGAGGCGGACCACCTCCATGCCGGCCGCCTGGACCTCGGGCATGCGCCGGAGCGCCGACGGGTAGCCCTCCGGGTAGGGGATCCCCTGGGTGACGGAGTCGCCGACGGCCAGGAAGACTCGCTGGACGTCGGCGCCGGCCGGCGCGGGGCGCAGGCGCACGCGGGTCGCGAAGCCGGTGAGCTGCAGCGCTCCCTCGAAGCCCGCCAGCGCCAGCGTCGCAACGAGCAGCCCCATGGCGAGGCGGCGGAGGGGCGAGCCTGGACTGCGGGCGGACACCTGCGACGCTCCTGCGGGGGGTGAGCTGCGGCCGGCACGATATCCGAGGGGCGAGGGCCCGTGTGGTCGTGCGTGGTATCCGGCGAGGCGCTTCTCAGTTCACCCAGGAGATCACGGCGAGGCACATCTCGTCGAGGGTCTCGTCCCCCAGGTAGACATCCACCGGCGCGTCCAGGCCGGCGTCTTCGAGCGCGGTGCGCGTGCCCTCGTGGGCCGTCGTGTTGTCGTAGGTGCAGCGCACGACGATGCGGTCCCCGCCCGACAGCTTCAGCGTGTGCTCGAGGTCGTCGTCGTAGAGGTAGAGCCGCTGCCACTCGTAGTCGTAGGTGGGCACGGCCACCATGCACTCCTCCGACGACTCCCCCTCGTCGGGCGTGCTGCGCTCCACCCAGACCTCGCCGGCGGCGCCGATGTAGTGCATGTGGGTGCCGACGCCGACGACGGAGATGTCCGACATGTTCGTCGGCAGGTCGTAGTACATCGTCTCGGTGTGGTCGGGTACGTCGGCGGGGATGCGGAACTCGGGGTCGCCGTCGTCGTTGGGACCGGCCATCAGGCCCTGGTTGGCGCTGCCGGCGTTGCCGAGCAGGCTGATGTGGTAGGTGCCGGTCGGCTCGGCGTCCAGCCACTGCAGCGCCACGCCGCTCTGGTCGACGTGGGCGTCGGCGGTGGGATGGAAGTGCATCTGCACGACCAGGCGCGAGCGTCCAGGCACCAGGATCCCGGTGCCCTCGGGCGCGCGGGCGGGCGGGGCACCCGGTGCCCAGGCGGCGATCATCTCGGTCTCGGCGATGCCCGGCCCGCCGAAGCACTCGTACCAGCCATCTTCGCCCGCCTTCATCACGGACTCGCCGCGCGGGTCGAGGTACACGAGGGCGTGGTGGTCGACGGTGGGGTCGCCCTGGAGGAACTCGATGCCGGACAGCCACATGTCGAAGGCGTTGCCGGGGTCCACCGTGAAGCACATGAACTGGTCGTCGGGGCCCTCGATGACCCAGGGCGTCTGCGCCAGCAGGGTGTCGTCGACGGGATCGAGGGAGTCGGTCTCGGGCGTGGGGACGTTGGCGGGGGCGTCTGCGTCGCCGAGGGGTGCACCCGCGTCGGCCCAGTCCCGCAGGATCGACTGTTCCTCGGGCGTGGGGCGCGGGTCGTCGGCGAAGACGCGCTCCGGCGCGCAGTCCGGGGTCTCGCCCGCGTCCCAGGGGGGCATCGTGCCGTTTTCGACGGCCGCGGCCATCGAGCCGGCCAGCGCCGTCGACGTGTCGACGTCCATCAGGTCGAAGGCGATGCCGCCGCGCACGTGGCAGCCCGAGCAGCGGGCGCCGACGATGGGGGCCACGTCCTGGTACCAGGTCGGCGCGTCGTCGAGGGTGCTGCCGCCGTCCCCGCTGGCTCCGCCGTCGCCGGCCGCGCCTCCGTCGGCGCCACCGTCCGCGTTGGTGCCGCCGTCTCCCGACGTCACGCCGGAGTCTGTCGCGGGCGGCGTGGTCGAGCAGGCGAGGGACAGCGCAAGGGCGAGCAGGATCATGGGGCGACTCCGGGGACCGGCGCAGGGTAGCGTCATCCCGCCGGGCCCGCTACGGCCGCATCCCGTCGAGGACACCGCCATGGCCAAGGCTCCCCCCGCGAACAGCTCCCCATCGAACACCGCCGCGGTCACCTGTACCCGCCGCCTGGAGTGGGACAGCATGCACCGGATCCCGCGGCACGAGAGCAAGTGCCGCGCCTTCCACGGCCACCGCTACGCCGCCGAGATCCGGTGTCGCGCGGACGCGCTCGACGACCGCGGCCGGGTGATCGACTTCGGCGTCATCAAGGAGCGGGTCGGCGGCTGGATCGACGAGCGCTGGGATCACACCGCCATCCTGATGCGGGACGATCCCGAAGCCGGTCCGATCGCCGACGCCAACCAGCGCCTGGGGCGCCCGGTGTACTGGCTCGACGCGCCCCCCACGGCCGAGACCATCGTGCTGGAGCTGGCGCGGGTGGCCGCCGAGTTGCTGGCGGACACGGGGGTGCAGGTCGTTGGGATCCGCTTGTGGGAGACCCCCAACGGCTCGGCGGAGTGGGGCGACTGTCGCTGACCGGGCAGCCCGGTCACAACACCAGGCGCACGCCCTCGACCGCCTTCAGCGCCGCATAGGCGGCGTGGATGTCGGCGGGCTCCAGCACCAGCGCGCCCACCCGCACGGCGAGGAAGCGGTTGCCCTTGCTGGGGCGGGTCTCGACGCCCTCCGGGTCGCGCCCCAGCGCGTCGCGGACCGCCGCGACGCAGCGATCGGCGAAGTCGTCGCCGGCGTCGCCCATGGCGCGAAACACGAACACCGCGGGGAAGTCGATCAGCTCTTCGAGGGGAGGGGTCTCGGACATGGCGGCAGTCTATGTCCGCCGGTCTGCTGCGGCCATGGCGGGCGGCGTGGTCCTGGCGTGCGCCGGAGCCCCGCGCTGCCGGAGGCCCGGGGCCACGCTCGGGTGATACGCCTGGGTGACGCGACAGGAGTCCCCATGCGACAGCTCAGGCACTTCATCGACGGCGCGCTGACGGCCGGCGCGACCGGGCGGAGCTTCCCCGATCGCGACCCCAGCACCGGTCGACAGATCGCCGTCGTCCACGAAGCCGGAGAGGCTGAGGTCGACGCCGCCTGCCGGGCCGCCCGCCGTGCGCTGGGCGGACCCTGGGGGCGGATGTCGGTCAATGAACGCCTCGACCTGCTGCGCCGCGTGGCCGCCGGCATCAACGCCCGCTTCGACGAGTTCCTGGACGCGGAGTGTGCCGACACCGGCAAGCCCCGCAGCCTCGCCCGCCGGATCGACATCCCGCGCGGTGCGGCCAACTTCGAGATCTTCGCCGACGTGGTGCACAACGTCCCGGCCGAGAGCTTCGCCACCGACACAGCCGACGGCCGGGGGGCGCTCAACTACACCGTCCGCGTTCCCAAGGGCGTCATCGGCGTCATCTGCCCCTGGAACCTGCCCCTGCTGCTCATGACCTGGAAGGTCGGGCCGGCCCTGGCCTGCGGAAACACCGTCGTCGTCAAGCCCTCCGAAGAGACGCCCGCGACCACCATGCTGCTCGGCAAGGTCATGGCCGAGGTCGGCGTGCCGCCGGGCGTCTTCAACGTCGTCCACGGCTTCGGCCCCGACAGCGCCGGCGAGTACCTCACGCGGCATCCCGACGTCGACGCGGTCACCTTCACCGGCGAGACCCGCACCGGCGCGGAGATCATGAAGGCCTGCGCCGATCGCATCGCCGATGTCAGCTTCGAACTCGGCGGCAAGAACGCCGGCCTCGTCTTCGCGGACAGCGATCTGGACGAAGCCGTGTCCGTCGCCCTGCGGTCCTGCTTCGCCAACTGCGGCCAGGTCTGCCTGGGCACGGAACGCCTCTACGTGCAGCGCCCGGTGTTCGATGAATTCGTCGACCGGCTCGCCGCCGGGGCGCGTGCCCTGCGCCTGGGGCCCCCCGATGCCGACATCGACATGGGACCGCTCATCAGCCGCCAACACCGCGACAAGGTCCTCTCCTACTACCAGCGCGCCGTCCACGACGGCGCCACCGTGCATGCCGGCGGGGGTATCCCCGACGTGCCCGCAGAGCTCGCCGGCGGGAGCTGGATCCAGCCCACCGTCTGGACCGGGCTGTCGGAAGACTCCGCCGTCATCCGCGAAGAGATCTTCGGCCCCTGCACCCACGTCCGGCCCTTCGACGACGAAGACGAAGCCATCGCCCTGGCCAACGCCACCGACTACGGTCTCGCCGCCACCATCGCCACGACCGATCTGCGTCGCGCCCACCGGGTCGCCCGGCAGCTCCGCGCCGGCATCGTCTGGGTCAACGAGTGGTTCCTCCGCGACCTGCGCACCCCCTTCGGCGGCGTCGGTCGGTCGGGGATCGGCCGAGAGGGCGGGCACTACTCGCTCGACTTCTACACCGAGCTGCGCAACGTCTGCGTCAAGCTGTGAACCGATGCACCCGCTCGACACCGTCTTCTCGCACATGGACCGATGGCGCCACCTCCCGGCCTGGCAGCTCGAGCGTCGCGCGGACATCTTCTTCTCGGTCTACCTGGCGGACGTGGTCGCGGAACTGACCGGCGTCCCCGTGTCGGACCGGCTGATCCCCGAGCTCCCCATCAAGCGCGACCTCATCTGGCCCGAGCACCCGACCAGCAAGTCCGTGAAGGTGGACTACTGCCTGCTCGCCCGGGACCGGAGTCGGGCCTTCTTCGTGGAGCTGAAGACCGACGCCGGGTCTCGACGCGCGGCGCAGGACCACTACCTGGAGAGGGCTCGCGATGTTGGCTTCCGTGCCATCGTCGGCGGTATCGCCGACATCGCGCGCGCAAGCTCCGCCCACCAGAAGTACGCCCACCTGCTTGCGGAGCTGGCCCACCACGGCCTCGTCCGGCTCCCCGCGGACCTGCTGCGCTTTGTCTACCCCAAGCCCCGGCAGGGCCTCCGTGCTCGCCAGCAGGACATCGAGGTGCTGGTCGGCGACAGCGAGTTTGACGTCGAGGTCATCTACGTCCAGCTCCGGTCGGGTCAGGGGCGCTGCATCGACTTCGACACCTTCGCGCGCTTTGTCGAGCGCCACGACGATCCGGTGAGCCGGCACTTCGCTCGGAGCCTGCGACAGTGGCAGGCACCGGCGGGAAGCGCCCGTCCCTGACGCCACGTGGATCGCGCGGCGTTGCTACGTCGCCTGGCTCCGGCCAGCCTCAGCCCTGCGGGGCGCGGGGCGGCGCGACCACGTCGTCGAGGGGGCCTTCGCGGCGAAGCGCCCAGTACAGCGGCAGGGGCAGCATGACCGGTCCGAGCTTGAAGACCTCCCAGCCGAGCAGCAGGTCCTGGCTTCCCGCGTTGACCGCGACCAGGGGGGTGCAGCCCAGCCGGGCGAGGTCGAAGAAGCTGTTGTGGGCGTTGCCGTAGTCCAGGTAGTGCGTGCCCTGGTAGCCGCCGGGGAACATGCCCTCGGTCGCCGACGCGATGCGGTAGTGGCCGAAGGTGATCGGGCCGTGGCGGCCGCGGAGGGGTTGTTGGGGCCCGTCGATCCCGCGCTGTTCCATCCGGACGTTCCAACCGCGCACGACGTCGCCGTCGCGGACGAAGGTCTTGCGGAAGCTGTGCCACAGCAGCTTGCGCGCCCAGCCCGGCAGGCTCAGGTCCACGCCGAGGTATTGGTGGCCCGCCAGGGCGTCGGGGTCGAGGGGGTGGCCAGCGAGCAGCACCGCGTGGAGCTGTGCGCGGTTCATGGCCATCAGGTCTGTCAGGGTGATCACGCCGCCACCTCCCGTCCGCAGAGCGTCGCCATCGCCATGATGGCGATCTGGGGGTTCACGCCGATGTTTGTGGGAAACACGCTCGAGTCGGCCACGTAGAGCCCCTCGATGTGATGGTGGCGGAAGTCGGGCCGGACGACGTTGCGGTCGGGGTCGGAGCCCATGCGGGCCGTGCCGAACATGTGCGTGACGGCGCCGAGGTAGCGGTGGGCCCGCTTCGGTGCGGCC
>CAZRFD010000012.1:0-57122 GCA_964599085.1 uncultured Enterobacterales bacterium
CAAGTGGCACGACGAGCAGGGCGACCGTGACCTGCCCTACATCGCCAGCAACTGGGACGCGCCGGACGACCTGGAGCTGCCCGACCACGTCGTGGTGGAGCGGGACAGCGCGGTCGGCCGGATCCGCGTGGCCTTCGTCGGGGTCATCGACCCGGATCTGGCGCTGTGGATCCCCCAGCTTGCCGACGAGGGGGTGGAGATCACCGACCCCATCGCGGCGACGCAGGCTGTCATCGACCGCCTGTACGCGGCCGAGGAGCCCCCCGACGCTGTGGTCGTCCTGACCACCGGCAGCGGCGAGCTGCTTGCGCAGATCCGCCGGCAGCTTCGGGGCGCCGATCTTCTGGCCGGGGACCCCTCCTTCGCCACCCTCCGGGTGGAGCAGCGGGAGGTGACGCTCCGCCAGCTCCCGCCGGAACGCAAGGGCGCGCCCCTCACCCTGTCGCTGGACGGCCTGGCCAGCGTGGACCTGCGCTTCGACGCCGATCATCACCTCGTGGGGGTGGCGGCCACGCCGCGGCTCGTCCAGCAGGATCTGCCGGCGGACCCCGACATCAGCGCGCGCATCCTCGCGGTCCGCGCCGACGAGTACCCCCGCTTGGACAGCCCCCTCATCCCGGCGGTGGACCCCGACGATCCCGCCGCGGCCTGGGACCCGGCCGCCTGGTCGGAGATGATCTGCACCACCCTGGCCGCTGGCACCGATGCCGACGCCGTCCTCCTGCGCGAGCTGGATGCACCGGTCCGCGTGCCGGGGGCGCTCACGGAGCTGCTCGCAGTGGACCAGCTCGCCGCCCTCGACGTGGTCCAGGTACACAAGATCCCAGGGTCCAGCTTCGCAAAGGTGCTCGACAAGTCCTACGGCGTCGTTCCCGTGGGCTGTGGCGCGGCGAGCACGGGCAAGGCGCGGGGCCGGTCCATCGAGAGCGGGCGGACCTACCGCCTCGTGACCACGGATCGCACGCTCCAGGCGACACCGCTGGGCGACATCCTGCAGGGTGTGGCGGCGACCGGGCCGCTGGACCCGGCGCCGATGACGGTGCTGCGCGGTCAGAAGGGCCACCAGCTGACCCTGCGGGCGGCGGTGCTGCAGACGCTGCGGGGGATCCGAGCGGGTGCCGAGGACGGTGATGCGGCGGTGCGCGCCTTCCTGGAGGACGCACCGGGTGCGACCCCGGGGCTGTGGCTGCTCCGTCTCCGCGGGATCGAGTTCTCGGTCGACCGCTTCACCGGAACCAACGACGACGCCTTCGCCAACGTCCCGGAGACGCTGGCGACCAGCCCGTCGAGCACCACGCTGAGCGGCGACGCCGACCTGGCGCTGGAGTACTCGGACGCCGGCGCGGCCTGGGACCTGCGCTACCGCCAGAGCTACGCCGAGACCCGCACCGGCGACGCGGAGCGCAGCGAGACAGCCGACGACATCCGCCTGTCGACCTCGGTCGAGGTGCCCGCCTGGTCCTTCCCGCGCGGTGGCCTGCCGCCGTGGTCTCCCTACAGCGAGCTGCTCTACGACACCGAGCTGTCGCCCACCGTCGACGATGCCGGGGTCGCCAACCCCCGACAGCAGGATCTGTCGCTGGCCGCGGGCCTCGCGGCGGGCTCGACGGGGCTGCTCGACACCTTGCGCGTCGGTGCCTTCGTCAATCGCGACCTCTCCGACAGCGCCAAGCCGACGGAGTGGGGTGGCAAGGCCGAGGTCGAGACCTCCGTCAGTGTGGGCTTCGCGAGCTGGAAGAGCGCGCTCGACGCGCAGCTCTTTGCCGACACGGTGGACGCCGACGACAGCGATCTGCGGTTCAAGGCTGAGGGAGAGACGAAGCTGGCCCTGCCGCTGGCCCGGTGGCTGTCGGCCTCGGTCTACGCCAAGGGCTTCCTGCTGCAGGGGCGCGTCCCGGACACGGCCCACCTTGGCTTTTCGTGGACCCTGGGCGCGTCGCTGGACGCGACCGGTGTGTTCGAGCTGTAGCCCCCGGGGGTAGGATCGGGGCATGACGATCGCGTTGCTCCTCGCGGCCTGCTCCCTGGGTCACTTCTCGGACGACACCCCGCCCGAGTCCGCTTCGCCGGCCGGGGACAGCGCCGGCCCCGCCGGGTCGGATGGCGCCGCGATGGATGGCGGTGGCGATGGCGGTGCCTCCCCGGACGGAGGGGGTGCCGACGGCGGCGGTCGCGACGGGGGAGGCACGGCGGACGGTGGCGGTGACGGAGGCTCCTCGATCGACTGCCCCTACAGCAGCGCCGACCAGCCCGACGATCGCTCCCTGTCGACCAACGTCTCCGGCAGGGTCGAGCACACAGGGATCGACGGCTACACCGACAGCTACCTCTACGACGAGACGGAGTACCTCAAGATCGGGGTCCGCCAGGACTGGGGGGGCAGCATCGTCTTCTTCGGTCTGACCGATGGCAGCGCCGGGGTCAACTCCACCAACACCATCGACGCCAACGACACCGGCCGAGAGGTCCAGGTCGCGTTCTACGACCCCGATCGAGCGATGCAGGGCTGTGCCTGGAATGCGTCCTGCCAGTCATTCCCGACCCCCTGTCCGGAGTCGATCACCTACCTGGGGTGGAACCCGGTCCAGGGCGGCAACCGCTGCAACAACGGATCCGGCGTGGACGCGATCACCGAGCTGTCGGAGGGCGGCCTGCAGCTCGTGACCACGCCGCTGTTCTGGAACCCGGACTGGGAGTCGACCACCTGCAGCAACGACGGCTGCGACGATCCCTCGACCTCATCTCTGCGCAGCGATGTCGAGGTGCAACAGACGCTGCGCTTCGCCCGCACCCACGTCGTCGAGCTGCGCACCACCCTCACCGAGCTTGGGGGGCTCGACCACGCCGCCACCTACCAGGAGATGCCGACGGTCTACACCAGCAACGGCGTGGGGGGCCCCGACCTGTGGCGCCTGCTGCTCTCGGACGGCACCGAGGTCAGCATCGACACCCCCGGAAACGACGGCTTCTACTATGAGAACGTCACGAGCCCCGACCCCTGGGTCACGCTGCAGGACGATGCTGGCGACTACGGGGTCGGCATCCTCTACGAAAACGGCGTCGTCGACTTCCAGGGCTGGCAGAACCGCGACCTGCCGTTCAACAACGTGCGTGCCTTGTTCTCCTTCGGCATCCCGGCCTACGGCACCGTCAACGCCCGCGCCTACCTGATCATCGGCTCCTTCGACACCATCGCCGGCGAAGCGGCGGCGGTGATGGCCGACGCGGCGCCATTCGGCGTGCTGGACACTCCGGCGGACGGTGACAGCGCCACCGGGCGCGTGGACGTGAGCGGGTGGGCGCTCGACAACCGGGGCGTCGCCTCGGTCGTGGCCAGGCTCGACGAGTCGGCGGAGCAGGCGCTGACCTACGGTTCCTCCCGTCCCGACGTGGCGGTGGCGTGGCCGGGATACCCGGCCGGGGACGCCGGGGGCTTTGTGGGGCAGATCGACCTGAGCGCAGTCGACGACGGCAGCGGCTGCCCGCACCTCGTCGAGATCGTCGCCACCGACACCGACGGCAACAGCCGGACGATCGACCGTGCCCTGGTGAGCGTCGCACGCTGAGCCATCGATCAGCGAGCGGCGACCGCCTTGACCAGCCAGTCGCGGAAGGCGGCGACCGCCGGACGAGGCGGCTGTCCGGCGGGGGTGACGATCCAGTAGGCCAGGCCGGACGGCACCGAGACGTCGAAGGGTGCCACCAGGCGCCCCTCGGCGAGGTCGCGGGAGACGAGGATGCCGCGCGCCAGGGCGACACCCTGGCCGGCGATGGCGGCTTCGATGGCCATGTGGGCGTGGCTGAAGCGTGGGCCGGGGCGGGGGTCGACGGTGTCGGCGCCAGCCGCAGCGAGCCAGCGGGTCCAGCCGACGCGTCCGGGGTGGCTGCCCAGGACGTCGTCGTGCAGCAGCACCTGGTGGGCGAGATCCGCGGGGCTGCGCAGGGGCGGAGGGCCCTCGAGCAGGCGCGGGCTGCACACGGGCGTGACCTGCTCCACGCCGAGGCGAAGCTCGTCGCCGATCGAGGAGCCACCGGGGCCGTAGCGGATGCAGACGTCGATGCCGGCGCGGCCGGGCTGGACGATGCGGTCGTCGGCGCTGATGCGGACGTCGAGGTCGGGGTGCTGCTGTCGGAGCTGGGGCAGGTGCGGCACGAGCCAGCGGATCGCGAAGGAGGGAGAGCAGCTCACCATGAGCTGCTGATCGCGTTGCAGCGAGGAGAGCCGGTCCAGCCCGTCCCGGAGGTGCTCCAGCGCGTCGGCGACGGCGGCCGCCAGGACGCGCCCCTCGACCGTCAGCTCCACGCGGCGGCCGGTACGGTCGAAGAGGCGCACCCCGAGCTGCTCTTCGAGACCGCGGATCCGGTGGCTGACCGCGCCCTGAGTGACGTGCAGCTCGCGCGCCGCAGCGGAGAAGCTGGAGAGCCGAGCCGCGGCGTCGAAGGTGAGCAGGGCGTCGAGGGAGGGGAGCACGGCGTTCCATTAGCCTGGCTCATGGATCGGTGAGCACATTTCCCTTGCCAGCGACGGTCATCTCTGAGACAGTGCGCGCCGAGTCAGGTGTCGGGCGCTGCACCCCGGTGGTGACCCGCATCAAGCAGACTCATGGAGCAATCCCGGCGCGAGGCCTGTGTCGTGCCTTGCCGTCCCCCCCTCGCTGCCATAGTCGGGCGTCCCGAACCCTGGCGTCCCGAACCCTGGTGTTCAAAACGGCGTGTCCCGAACCGGGGCGTCCCGAGCCGATCCAGACGGCGGAGATGAGATGAGCTGGTTCTCGCGGTTCCTCAAGAGCTCGATCGGGCTGAAGATCGTCATGGCCTTGTCCGGCCTGGCGCTGTTCGGCTTCGTGACGGCGCACATGGTCGGCAACCTCCAGATCTACCTGGGCGAGTCGACCCTCGATCACTACGGTGAGCTGCTGAAGAGCGAGATGCTGCTGCTGTGGATGGCGCGGCTGACCCTGCTCTTCCTGCTGGTCGCCCACATCTGGTCGGCGCTCACGCTGTTTCTCCGCGCCAAGGCAGCGCGCCCCAAGGGCTACAAGCGCTACACCTCGCGGGCGTCGACCTACGCGTCGCGCACGATGCGCATCAGCGGCCCCATCATCCTGCTCTTCGTCATCTACCACCTGCTCCACTACACCATCGGCTTCCAGACGGTGGGCATCGGCGACTCGGCGGTGACGACGACCATCGAGCACTGCCGGACGGTGGCGGGCAGCCTGGACTGCGACGTCTACGACAATGTCGTCAAGGGCTTCGCGCAGCCGCTCATCGCCGGCATCTACGTGTTCGCCATGCTGCTGCTCGGCATGCACCTGGGCCACGGTGCCTACAGCATGTTCCGCACGCTGGGCCTGTCGAACCCCCGCTACGACAAGCTGGCGCGCGCCTTCGCGACGGGCATGGCCGTCATCATCGTCGTGGGCAACTGCTCCATCCCGCTCGCAGTCCTGACCGGCCTGGTCGGTGGCTGAGGAGACCGCAGCAATGATCCTCCACAGCAATGCACCCGGTGGCGACATCGAGACCGCGTGGGATCGCCACAGGTTCGACATCAAGGTCGTAAACCCGGCGAACAAGCGCAAGTACACCGTCATCGTCGTCGGCACTGGCCTGGCGGGCGCATCGGCCGCCGCGACCATGGGCGAGCTCGGCTACAACGTCCTGAACTTCTGCTTCCAGGACAGCGCCCGCCGCGCCCACTCCATCGCCGCACAGGGCGGCATCAACGCCGCCAAGAACTACCAGGGCGACGGCGACAGCGTCTACCGCTTATTCTACGACACGGTGAAGGGCGGCGACTTTCGGGCTCGCGAAGAGAACGTCTACCGCCTGGCCCAGGTCAGCAACAACATCATCGACCAGGCCGTGGCCCAGGGTGTGCCCTTTGGCCGCGAGTACGGGGGCCTGCTGGCGAACCGATCGTTCGGCGGGGCGCTGGTCAGCCGCACCTTCTACGCGCGCGGTGCCACCGGGCAGCAGCTCCTGCTCGGCGCCTACCAGGCGCTGGCCCGGCAGGTTCACGCGGGAACGGTCAAGCAGTTCCCACGCACCGAGATGCTCGACCTCGTCGTGCACGACGGGCACGCACGCGGCATCGTCACGCGGCACCTCGTGACCGGCAAGATCGAGCGCTGGGCTGCCGACGCGGTCGTGCTGGCCAGCGGCGGTTACGTCAACGTCTTCTTCCTGTCGACCAACGCGATGGGCAGCAACGTGACGGCCACCTGGCGGGCCAGCAAGCGCGGCGCCTTCTTCGCGAACCCCTGCTACACGCAGATCCACCCGACCTGCATCCCCGTCAGCGGTGGCCACCAGAGCAAGCTCACCCTGATGAGCGAGTCGCTGCGCAACGACGGCCGTGTCTGGGTCCCCAAGAAGAAGGAAGACGCCTGGGACGCCGCGGCCGGACGGGTCGGGCGGCGCCCGAACGACATCCCCGAGTCCGACCGGGACTACTACCTGGAGCGTCGCTACCCGACCTTCGGCAACCTCGTGCCGCGCGACGTGGCCAGCCGGGCCGCGAAGAAGGCGTGCGACGCCGGGCAGGGCGTGGCGTACGAGGGCAACGGCGTCTACCTCGACTTCGCCGAGGCCATCGGCCGCCTGGGCGAACAGACGGTCCGGGAACGCTACGGCAACCTGTTCGAGATGTACCAGCGCATCACGGGCGAGTCGCCCTACGAAGTGCCGATGCGCATCTTCCCGGCACCGCACTACGCCATGGGCGGGCTGTGGGTTGACTACAACCTGCAGAGCAACCTGCCGGGTCTGTTCGTCATCGGCGAAGCCAACTTCAGCGATCATGGCTCCAACCGGCTCGGCGCCAGCGCGCTGATGCAGGGGCTCTCGGACGGGTACTTCGTCCTGCCCTACACCATCGGCCACTACCTCGGTACCGTCGGACCGCGGAAGAACAGCACCGACTGGGGTGAGTTCAAGGAAGCCGAAGAACAGGTCACGGGCAAGCTCGACAAGCTGCTATCCATCAAGGGCAAGCGCACCGTCGACAGCTTCCACCGCGAGCTGGGCCTCGAGCTGTGGAACAAGTGCGGCATGGCACGGGACAAGGCCGGGCTCGAGAGTCTGCTCCAGCGCATCCCCGAGATCCGCGCCGAGTTCTGGGAGAACGTCAGCGTGCCGGGCAGTCGCGGTGACCTGAACCAGGTGCTCGAACGGGCGGGCCGCGTCGCGGACTTCCTCGAGTTCGCGGAAGTGCTGGCCCTCGACGCGCTCAACCGAGAAGAGTCCTGTGGTGGCCACTTCCGCGTGGAACACCAGACCGAAGAAGGCGAAGCCAAGCGCGACGACGAGAACTTCAGCTACGTCGCAGCCTGGCAGTTCAACGGTGTCGGACAGCGGCCCACCCTGCACAAGGAACCGCTCGAATTCCGGTACGTCAAGCTGACCCAGCGCAGCTACAAGTAAGGAAGGTTGCCGTGAACATCACGCTCCACGTCTGGCGCCAGAAGGGCCCCTCCGATGCCGGTCGCTTCGAGACCTTCCTGGCCTCGGACATCTCCGAAGACATGAGCTTCCTCGAGATGCTCGATGTCGTGAACGCCAAGCTCGAAGCAGAGGGCAAGGAAGCCATCGTCTTCGAGCACGACTGTCGCGAGGGCGTCTGCGGCTGCTGCGGCTTCATGGTCAACGGCCTCGCCCACGGTGGCCAGGACGAGACGACGGTCTGCCAGCTCCACATGCGCAGCTTCAAGGACGGCGACGAGTTGACCCTGGAGCCGTGGCGGTCGTCGGCCTTCCCGGTCGTCAAGGACCTCATGGTGGACCGCAGCGCCTTCGATCGGATCGTGCAGGCGGGCGGCTACATCTCCGTGCGGACGGGCTCGCCGCAGGACGCCAACGCCACGCCGATCAACAAGGAGAAGTCGGATCTCGCCTTCGACGCGGCGGCCTGCATCGGCTGCGGTGCCTGCGTGGCGAGCTGCCCCAACGGTGCCGCCATGCTGTTCACCGGCGCCAAGATCACACACCTCGGCCTGCTGCCGCAGGGCCAGGTCGAACGCTACGATCGCGTGCAGGCCATGACCCGGCAGATGGATGCCGAGGGCTTCGGCTACTGCACCAACCACGGTGAGTGCGAAGCCTCCTGTCCCAAGGGTGTCAGCCTCGACGTCATCGGCCAGATGAACCGCGACCTCCTCAAGGCCCAGCTCGTGAGCCGGGACGACTGAAGCCTGCTGCTCCGGGTTTCGAGCCCCGGCCTCGGCCGGGGCTTCGTTGTAGGGGAGCGCCGGCTGTCACCGGTGCGGATCGCCCTACATCTCGCGGCGGTTCTCCAGGGCCCGCGCCACGCTGCTGCGGTCGGCGTACTCGATCTCGGTGCCGACGGAGATCCCGTGCGCCAGGCGGGTGACCCGCACGCCCAGCGGCTTGAGGATGGCCGCGAGGTAGAGCGCGGTGGCGTCGCCCTCGACGTCGGGGTCGGTGGCCACCACCACCTCCCGGATCTCGCCCTGTTCCACCCGGGTGAGGAGCTGGCTGATGCGGAGATCGTCGGGACCGACGCCGTCGAGCGGCGAGATGGCGCCGTCGAGGACGTGGTAGCGGCCGTGGTGGGCGCCGGAGGCTTCGATGGCGCCGACATCCTGGGGGCGCTCGACGACGCAGACGATGGCCGTGTCACGTGCCGGATCGGCGCAGATCCGGCAGGGGTCCGTGGCGCCCAGGTTCTGACAGCGGGAGCAGCGCTGCATCTGCTGGCGGAGCTGGCGGATGCCAGCGGCGATCTCGTCGGCGACTTCCGGCGGCTGGCGCAGCAGCCAGTAGGCAAGGCGGGTCGCCGTGCGCTCGCCGATGCCGGGAAAGCGCGAGAGCTGGGAGACAGCGAGGGCCAGCGGGTCGCGGGTGGTCATTCTTCGGCCTGCTCGTCGGGGAGGTTGTCGTCCAGCAGCTCGGCGAGACCCTCGGGCGCGGCGGCGCGGACCTGGGCGTCGGGGCGGACGTCGTCGAGGGTCGCGCCCAGCACCGTGCGGAGGCGAGCCGCCAGGGGGTTCGTCGTCAGTTCGGCCTGCAGCTCTACGACGCGCGCGGCGAGGGCTTCCTTGTCGGCTTCGCGCAGGCTGAGCGGCCCGGAGCCCCCCTCGATCACCTCGACGACGACGGTCGTGCAGCCGGGAAAGCAACGGCGCACACCGTCGCGCAGGTGGTCGTGGTTGGCCTTGCGGCGCGCCTGTCGGGCCTGAAAGAGCTTGCGGAAGCCGAGGTGGAGTTCCGGCGGGCGGGCGGCGATGAAGACCGCGTCCTTGGCAAAGAGGTCGAAGCCCAGGCCGCCGTCCCGCAGCCACTGTCGCAGGACGTGGAAGCGCTGTTCGTCGGTCGCTTCAGGCGGCAGGCGCGGTGGCGCGGAGGTGGAGCTGCCCGGTGCCGCCGATGCTGTGGGTGGGTGCGGGGGAGCGGATCGCGGCGAGGTTGTCTGCGGCGGGTTGATGGAGGATGGGGCGACGGGCGGCGGGGCGGCTGGCGCTCGTCGAGGTTCCGACGAGGGCCGCAGGTCGCTGCCGTCGGGTTCGGGCAGCGGAGGCAGATCATCGTCCGCTGGCGGTGGCGGGGCCAGCGCCAGCGAGCCCCGGGTGGGTGGGGGCGCGCTGTGGGCCGCCTGCCCGGTGACCGGCGACGGGGAGGTCTGGGCGAGGGGCGCGCCCGGGGCCGGGTGAGGTTCGTCGTCGTCACGCGGCGGTGGTGCACCGCCCGACGAGCGACTGTGCCGGTTGTCGCGCGGTCGCGCCTGAGAGCCGCCGTGGCGGAGGCGGCGCTCCATGTCGGCGAGCTGGTGGACGATCTGGTCGAGGGGCCGCGCCGGGCGGATCATCACGAGGCGCGCCACGGCCATCTCGAGCACGAGCCGCGGGCGTGGCGCGCGGGACACCTGTTCGTGGACGTCGAGCATCACCTCGAAGGAGCGGACGAGCACCTCTGGCGCGACATCGGCCGCAAGCTCGCCGAGGCGGTGCGCTTCGTCGTCGGGGACGTCGACGTAGCGGCGCGACGACTTCGACAGCCCGACGAGGGTGGCGTTGCGGAGCAGTTCCAGCATGTCTGCGGTGAATTCCGACAGATCGTAGCCGTAGCCGTAGACCTGGTCGATGGCGTCGAGGCAGCGGTCGGCTTGTCCGCGCAGCATGCCCTCGAGCATGTCGTAGAGCAGCTTGCGGTCGACGAGGCCGAGGATCTCGGCGACCTGGTCGGTGGATACGTCGTTGCCGGCGAAGCTGATCACCTGGTCGAGCAGGCTCTGGCTGTCGCGCATCGAGCCCTCTCCCGCGCGCGCGATGAGGCGCAGCGCGTCGGCAGGAATCCGGACGGACTCGGCTTCGCAGATGTTGGCGAGGTAGTCGCTGACGACCTGGAGCGGGATGCGCTTGAAGTCGAAGCGCTGCACCCGTGACAGGATGGTGTCGGGGATCTTCTGCGGTTCGGTCGTCGCGAAGATGAACACGACGTGCGGAGGTGGCTCTTCGAGGGTCTTGAGCAGGGCGTTGAAGGCGCCCTTGCTCAGCATGTGGACCTCGTCCACGATGTAGACCTTGTAGCGGCTGCGCTGCGGCAGGTAGCGCACGGACTCGCGCAGGTCGCGGACGTCGTCGACGCTGTTGTTGGAGGCGCCGTCGATCTCGATGACGTCGGGGCTGCTGCCGGCCAGGATCTCCTTGCAGCTCGGGCACTCGCCGCAGGGATCGGGGCGGGGGCCGTCGGTCTCGCAGGACAGGCAGCGCGCCAGGGTCCGGGCGGCGGTGGTCTTGCCCACGCCGCGAGCCCCCGTGAACAGGAAGGCGTGGTGGATCCGCCCGAGGCGGATGGCGTTGGACAGCGTCCGCGTGACGTGGCCCTGACCCGCGATCTGTTCGAAGGACAGCGGGCGCCACTTTCGGGCGATGGCCACGTAGCTCACGGCTCACTCCGGGGGGACCCCCGCGGAGGGAGGGCCTCGCGGGCAGACTATCGCCTCGCGACCAGGGGTGATGGCCGGGGTGTCCGATGCCCTACGGGGACCGACACCGTTGCTTCCTTCCGGACCTGGCGGGGTTCACGGATCCGCAGTCACCGGGCCCCGACCATCACCGCTGGTCGCGAGGGCGCCCGCCGCAGGCGGGCTGGCGCCCGGTCGCGACAACAAAGGCCGCGTCGACCGGGTGCAAGTGGCGGAGAGGGAGGGATTCGAACCCTCGGTGCAAGTTTCCCCACACACACGATTTCCAGTCGTGCACCTTAAACCACTCGGTCACCTCTCCAGCACCCTGCGTGGAGCCGCGCCGAGGCCCGGGCCACGCAGGAGACTCTCCAAGGGGACAGGAAGGGTGGCGGAGAGGGTGGGATTCGAACCCACGGTAGACGAACGCCTACAGCGGATTTCGAATCCGCCGCCTTCGACCACTCGGCCACCTCTCCGCAGTCCTTTCGGAACGCGGGCGTGCGCCCGCCAGACCGGCGTGCAGGTGCGAGCCTGCGCGCTGGTGCTACCCCTTCCTGGACCGGAGGCGGCGGAAGAAGCTGCGGAGCAGCTCGGCCGCCTCTTCCCCACAGACCCCCGGTTGCACGTCGAACCGATGGTTCAGCGCTGGGTGGTCGTGGAGGTCCCCGAGCGTGCCCAAGAAGCCCCCCTTGGGATCGCTGCACCCGTAGATGCAGCGGTCCAAGCGGGCCAGCACCATCGCTCCTGCGCACATGGCGCAGGGTTCCAGCGTCACGTAGAGGGCGCAGCCCTCGAGACGCCAGTCGCCGATCTGCTGGGCGGCCTGGCGGATCGCCAGGAGCTCGGCATGCGCCGTGGGGTCGTGGTCGACTTCACGGCGGTTGTGCGCTGCCCCGATGATCTGGCCGTCGCGGACGACGACCGCACCGATCGGGACTTCATTCATGTCGGCCGCCGCCCGCGCGAGCGCGAGGGCTTCGGACATGAACCGCGTGTCCTCGGAAGGAGTCATTCCTGCCCGGTCAAAGAGCTGCTCGTCGGTCACGGAGCCCCCCGATGGCAGCACGAGGCTGCGGGGTCGGAGTGGCTTCCCTGGCGCCGGAGCCCAAGGGCTTTATCGCGTGGCTCAGGGCTGTCAAACCCGATCCTGTCGGGCATCTCGATGGCTCGATCGGGCAGGGCGATGGGCTATCTTCGCGCGGTGAGCCCCCTCCTGCCCCACGCCGCGCGTCGCCGCCTGCAGGGGCTGCTGCGCCGGGTCGTGGAGGACGCGCTGGCGCCGCGGCGGACCACCCTGCAGCAGCTCGACGACGACCTCGCGCAGTTGGGGTCCCGCGTGGACCGGCTGCAGGTCGACGTCGATCGTGGCCGCGCAGAGCTCGGCCGCGCCCGCCAGGCCCAGGCCTTGCGATCGATGCCGTTCTCCGCCGCCATGACCGTCGATCAGGCCTGGCGCCGCCACCCGGGCGCCGCTGCCGTCTTCGCCCGCCACGATCTGCCGGGCTGCGACGGCTGCGCCGTGCGCTTCGACGAGACCCTGGCCGAGGCGGCCCGGGCCTACGACCTGGACCTCGACCGCCTGGTGGAAGACCTCGGCGCGCTGCTGCGTTGAGAGACGCGACAAGCCCGAGCCGTCAACAGCCTGGGTGTCGGGTACACTCCGCGCCGCTCGTGTCGATCCGCCCGAGCCCCCCGCCCCTCCCACCAGGAAGCCTCCATGATCTTGATGCTCGTCGCCGGTGCAGCGCTCGCCGCCCAGGATGTCTCGCTGACCACCTCGGACGGCGTGAAGCTGCACGCCCGCACGGAGTCCGCCGACGGGTCTTCGCGGGGGGTGGTCCTCGTCCACATGCTCGACCGCAACGCCGGTGACTGGGACATGTTCGCCGGTAAGCTGGCGCGCAGCGGCCTGAACACCATCGCGGTCGATCTCCGCGGTCACGGAAGCAGCGCCATGGCCGGGCAGGAACTGAGCCCGACCGACTTCCAGAACATGCTCCACGACGTCAACGCCGCGGCGGCGTGGCTCCGGGATCACGGTGTGTCGGAGATCTCCTGCGTCGGCGCCAGCATCGGTGCCAACCTCTGCCTGCAGGCGGGTGCCGCCAACGCCGATGTCGTCAACGTGGTCCTGCTCTCGCCCGGGCTGAACTACAAGGGCATCACGACGCCGCCGGCGCTCAAGGAGTACGGCAACCGGCCGCTGCTCATCGTCGCGAGCGAAGAGGACACGACCAGCAGCCACGCCTCGGGGCTCCTGCTGGAGCGCGCGCAGGGCCAGGTCCACTTCGAAGCACTGCAGGGGGCCGGGCACGGTACGCGGATGCTCAACCGCGACGGCGGCCTTGAAGGACTGGTGCAGTCCTGGCTGCTCGGCACCTATGAGCTTGGCAACGGCGAAGTGGTCGTGCCGCGGCCGGCCATGACGGTGGACGCGAGCCAGATCGAGACCGAGGGCCAGAAGCTCCAGTCCCACCAGTAGTCACGGCTGACAGCGGCCCAGGTGGGGCCAACGGCCGCGACGCCTTGATCAGCTCAGCGCGGTGGCCAGCTCCAGCAGCAGCCCGACGCCGAAGCCCGAGCCGCGGTCGTTGCCGGTCCAGGCCGGTCCGGCGATGTCGACGTGCAGCCAGCGCGGCGGGTTGTCTTCGGGGAGGTGGTTGCCGACGAACTGCCCCGCGCAGGAGCTCTGGGCGTTCATGCGGTCCTTCACCGAGTTCTTCATGTCGGCGACCTTGCTCTTGAACTCCTTGCGGAACAGCTCGGGCGCGTAGACGAAGGGGTGCACGGGTTCGCCGACCCGCCGGCCGCACTCGACCGCCATCTTCTCCAGCTCTTCGTCGTTGCTGTAGACGCCGGCGTGGGTCTTGCCGGTGGAGATGAGGGCCGCGCCCGTCAGCGTGGCCATGTCGACCAGCACGTCGGGCTTGTGTTCGGCGCAGGCCCAGGCGACACCGTCGGCGAGGACGAGGCGACCCTCGGCGTCGGTGTTGTTGATCTCGACCGTCTTGCCCGAGTAGCAGGTGATGATGTCGTCGGGGCGGTAGCTCTTCGGGCCGACGGCGTTTTCCGCCAGGCAGAGGATGGCGACCAGCTTGTGGGGGAAGCCGGCCAGCACCGCGGCCTTGAACCCGCCGAGCACGCCAGCGGCGCCGCCCATGTCGCCCTTCATGGTGGCCATGTGGCCGCCGACCTTGAGGCTGAGACCGCCGGTGTCGTAGACCATGCCCTTGCCGACCCAGGCCACGGTCTTCTCGGCGCCGTCGGGGTCATGGACCAGGGCGACGAGGGCCGGCGGGTGTTCGGCGGCCTTGCCGACGTTCCAGAGCCCGCCGAAGCCGCCGTCGCGGAGCGCTTCGCCGCGGATGACCGTGACGCTGGCGCCGACTTCTTCGGCCACGGCGCGGGCTTCTTCCACGAAGGCGTCGGTGTGCAGTTCCGCCGTCGGGGTGTCGAAGAGCCGGCCGGCCAGGCGGACGCCGTCGAGGGCGGCGGGGGCCCGCAGCTCTTCGGGCGGGCCGTCGGGGCCGATGGCGGCGAGGGTCACGGTGCGGGTGGTCTGCTCGCCGGAGTGCTGGTCGAAGAGCGGCAGCCCGCGGGCGACGGCCAGGGCGCTGGCCAGCGCCATCTCACCGCTCTCCAAGGCGAGGATCACGCCGGCGTCCTTCTTGCCGGCGATGGTCTCGACCAGGGACGGAATCGCCCACGCGCGGGACGGACTGTTGTGGCGCGAGCACTCGTCGGGCAGGGCGCCCATGATGACCTGCCGTGCACCGATGCGGGTCTCGACGCTGGCGCCGCTGTCGCCGGGGTCGCAGTCTTCGAGCATCCCGGCCCAGGTCGCTTCGTCGACGCCCACGGCGTCGCGCAGCCGGGGATCCTCGAGCCGCTGCTTGCGGCCGATGACCACCACCTGGGGCAGGTCGGCGAAGGGTTGCAGGTCGGGGGTGAACTGGATGTCGGTGTGGGTAGGCATGGCCGCCGCCTATCAGGTTGGGGGCGCGCTGGCCTGTCCGGAGAGCGTCGCTGCCCGACGGCCGCGGCAGGGCGCGGGCGATAGCCATGGCTGCAGGAGGTTCCATGTCATCCAAGCTGGAGAAGAGCACCCGCATGGAGGGCCGCACGGCCCTCGTCACCGGCGCCAGCCGTGGCATCGGGGAAGCCATCGCCACCAGCCTCGCCGCCGCCGGGGCGACGGTCGTGCTGAGCAGTCGCAAGGAGCCGGGGCTGGTCGCCGCGAGGGACCGCATCCTGGCGCGCCTGCCGGAAGCCTACCTGCGGGTCGAGCCCTGCCACGTCGGGCATGCCCACGACATCGCGGCCTTGTTCGAGCGGCTCGATGGCGCGGGCCTCGTCGTGGATGCCCTCGTCAACAATGCGGGCACCAACCCCTACTTCGGCCCCATGCTCGGGGCCGATGCGGCCGCCTGGGACAAGACCTTCGACGTCAACCTGCGGGGCCCCTTCGAGCTGTCGCGGCAGGCCGCCCTGCGGCTCATCGCCGCCGAACAGCCGGGGGCAATCGTCAACATCAGCTCCATCTTCGGCTTCCGGGCGGCGCCCTTCCAGGGCATCTACGGCATGACCAAGGCCGCGCTCATCTCGCTGACGAAGACCCTGGCGATGGAGTGGGGCGGCGCCGGCATCCGGGTCAACGCCATCGCGCCGGGGCTCGTCGAGACCCGGCTCTCCGGCATGCTGCTCGGCAACGAGGACATCCTCGCCCAGTACAACGAGCGTACCGCGCTCGGCCGCCACGCTCAGCCCGACGAGATCGCCGGCATGGTGCTCACCCTGCTCAGCGACGAGTCCAGCTACACCACCGGGCAGGTCATCGCGCTGGATGGAGGCTGGCTCATTGGCTGACCGCGGTCGGCAGCCCCCTCCCTCCGCGCCTCCGGACCCGCGGGTCCTGGAGGGCATCGCCCTCATCCGCGCGCGTGAGTGGTTCGAGGCCCATGAAGCGCTCGAGCTTGCCTGGCGGGACGCCGCGCCACCCTACAAGCACTGGCTGCAGGGCCTGTTGCACGGTGCCGTCGCGCTGGAGCACCTGCGCCGAGGAAACCCGCGCGGCGCCTGGGGTCAGTGGGACAAGGCCCGGAAGCGGCTGGCCGACGCACCGACGGAGCTGGCGGGCATCAACCCCGTCGCGTGGCGCCAGGCGCTGGACGCCTTCGCCGCCGCCATCGACCTGCCCGAGCGCAGCCGCCGGCACGTGGCCCGCCTGCCGGCGGATGACCTGCCGGTGCTGCCGGCTGTGGAGGAGTGGCCGTTGCCTTGAACGGGGTGTGTGCTCCAGGCAACGCCTCTATGGCGGGTCGAGCAAGGCGACGGCCTGCCGCGCCATCCACCAACCGCGCGGGTCGTACCAGGTGATGATGCCGGAGCCGCGGTTGCCCCGCATGTGGAGCAGCGCGGCGTCGATGCGGCTGGCGGTGTCGGGGCCTTCGGAGATCGACCACAGGTCGGGGTAGTGGTGGGCGAAGGCCGCGAGGATGTCTGCGGCGTCCCGACCGCTGGCGAGCCGAGCCGCGGCGAGGATCAGCCAGGAGGATACGCGGGAGGGGCGGTGGCGGAGGGCGGCGACGGCCAGCTCCTCTGCCTTCGCGTATTGGCCCAGGCGGAGGAGGGCTTCGGAGCGGATGGGTACCGCGGTGGGGAGGCGGCCGATGTCGACTTGTGCGGTCTCCAAGGTCGCCAGAGCATCTGCCGGCCGACCGGACAGGACGCTGCACACCGCATGCCCCACGTACGCCCAGCGGGTTTTTGGAGCGAGTTCGAGGGCGTGATCGAGGTCACGTCTCGCAGGCGCTGTGTCTCCGGCCCAGAGCCGGACTTCTGCTCGATACGTGTCCAGGTAGGGGTTGTGCCCCCACTCCCTCTCCAGCGCGTCATACCGGGCGATCGTCCCCTCCATCCCGAGCGCCGTCAGCGACTGGCGAAGGCTCGCGAGTGTCCCGCGGAGGTCGGGGCGGGGCCAGTGCACGTGCACCGCTCCCGCGTCGTCAAACCAGCACAGCACGTCGTCGCGGACGCCGGCGAGCCGGTCCAGCAGGCCGTCGGCGCGCGCGCGGAGCCAGGTGATGCGCTCTCTGCCGGGGGGCGGCGGGTCGCCGTCCAGCATCGGGCCGAAAGCATCGCAGCAGGCGTCGGCCAGGTAGTCCATGGGCTCGACCACCAGCCGGTTCAGCAGCAGGGTGGGTGAGGCGACCGTGGACGCGCTGTGCGCCCGTTCGAGGCGGCGCCGTACTTCGTCCTTGCCAGCGCTGGCGCGCCGCAGAGCCTCGGCGACGAGCACCTGGCTGCAGGGCAAGCTCCAGGGTTCCGCGCTGAGCCGGGCGATGGCCGGCCAGTCCTGCCGGGCGGCGAGCGCGACGAGTAGCGCATCGTCGAGTCCTGCGACCGGGCGCTCGGCGATGATCCGCTCGGCGTCGTCGAGTTGGCCGAGGCGGCAGGCGAGCTGCACGCTGGCCAGCCTCCACGCGCAGTCCTGGCCTGTGGGTGGGGAGGCCTGGAGTGACCGCAGCGTCCGGAGGGCCCGTTCCGGCTGGCCGCAGCGCAGCCAGGCGGCGGACAGCCAGGTTGCGGTCTCGGCGTCTCGCGGCGTCAGCCGGTCCAACACCTCGTGGAGTGCCACGGTTCGTCGGGCATCGAACAGGACCTTGGCTCGGGCGAACTGGAGGCGCGGATCGGCCGTCGGGTTGCCCTGCTCGCACCGCGCGATGAGCGCCAGGGCTTCGTCGTGCTCCCCACGCTGGACCAGGAGCGGCGCGGCACGCAGGGTCGCTGCGACATCGGCTGGAGCGGAACGCGCACGTCCGATGGCGATCTCGGCGTGGAGGCCGAGCCGGGGGGCGTCGCCGGACAGCTCCTCGGCGACCTGCCAGGCCAGGGCGAGCTGGGGATGCGTTCGGGCAATGGCGAGGACCTGGGAGAGCGGGCCCTCGGCGTCGCCGTGCCGACCCAGCAGTCGCTGGCGCTGCAGGCGCGCCCACAGGTCGTCCGGGCGCAGTGTCGACAGTTGATCCAGGTCCGCCCAGGCGCGGCGCTCCATTCCCAGGCTCAGCCAGGTCTCGGCGCGGGCGCGCAGCAGGTCGGCGGGATCCGCTTGCCGGAGCGCCGGGGTCCCGAGGACCGCGGTCAACAGACGCGCGGCGTCACCGTGCCGGTCCGTGTTCATCATGTGGCGGGCCCGAACCAGTTGGGCGGGGGCGCCTTGCCGTGGGGGCCGTCAGTCTCCGATGCGGGGTCCACCCCACCAGACTGCCACGCCGCCGCCGGGCTGGCCGAGCGCGGGCACGCCCACGGCGATGTCGGCGAAGCCATCGCCGTTGGCGTCGGGGGCCATGGCCACGGCGGCACCCGCGCGGCCGCCGGCGGTCGTCGAGATGAGCGAGGCGAAGGCATCGGCGTCGGTGTAGCTGCCCTGGAGGTCGGGGCCGCCGAGGTACAGCAGGGCGGCGCCGCCCATGGCCGCGCCGAGGTCGGCGCCCTGCTCGCCGATGAGGATGTCGGCGTGGCCGTCGCCGTCGACGTCGCTGCCGGCGTCGCACTCC
The DNA here is from genome assembly GCA_964599085.1 of uncultured Enterobacterales bacterium. Lineage (GTDB taxonomy): Bacteria > Myxococcota_A > UBA796 > UBA796 > UBA2385 > J125. Next base: position 18,487 of record CAZRFD010000012.1, read on the forward strand.
GCCGAGAGCTGGTCGCCGGCATAGACGAGGTCCCAGCGTGCGACGGCGTCGTCGGTGGTGCGGGACCAGGTGTCGGGGGTGGAGAAGGCGGTGAAGAGCCAGGCCCCGTACGCCCCATAGTCATCGTCCCTGCTGCTGATCAACAGGTCCGCCAGGCCGTCGCCGTCGATGTCGCCGGCGTGGCGGATGGTGGTGCCGAAGCCGATGTGGTCGCTGGCCCGGATGAGCGCGTCGAGGTCGTCGGTGGTCAGTGACTCGGTCGTTCCGGTTCCAATGAACCGGCCGGCGTCGCTCTCGATCCACACACACCCAGGTCCGGCGTCGCACCAAGGAGCAGCCACGGCCAACTCCCGCGTGCCGTCTCCATCCAGATCTCCCAGGGGCAGCGCGCTGCGGCCAAGCCAGGCCCCACCCACGCTGCCCAACTCGATGACGAGGTCGGCGTCGGCGGTAGAGCGTGCGGGCGGCTCATCGCCGCCGTTGCCACCAAACAGCCAGGTATTGCCCCCTGCGCTCTGGTACTCCCCCACCACAAAGTCCGCCGCCACATCGTCGTTGAGCCGTCCGCAGGCGAGTCCGGTTCCGAAGTAGCCGCCGGCGCCCTCACTCCACAGGCTCCACTCCGCCCCGGTCAGGTCGATGGTTCCGCTCGCCCCCAGCGGACCGCCGGCGAAGGCGTAGACCACGCCGTCGCCGTCGCCGTTGGCCGAAGTGACGATGTCGTCGAAGCCGTCGCCGTCGACGTCGCAGGCCTGGGCGAGGTTCCCGCCGAGCAGGCCGGGCCCTCCGTCGCCGAGCACGGTGAGGGTGGCGACCTGGTCGATGTCGTGGCCGCCCGGGTCGAGACCCCCGAGGCCGTTGACGAGATCGATGCGGCCCGCCATGTCGCCGGCGAGTGGGCTGGCGATGAGGACGTCGTCGAGCCCGTCGCCGTCGAAGTCGAGGAAGCTGAGGTTGGCGCCGGTGACGGTGTCTTCGTCGACGTCGAGCCGCAGGCTGAGGGGGGCGTCGACGACGTCGATCGTGCCCTGGGGAAGGCAGGAGTCGACGCCGTCGCAGTCGTTGTCGATGCCATCGCAGATCTCTGTGGCGTCGGGGTTGATGGCGTCGTCCCCGTCGTCACAGTCTGTCTCGATGCCGTGGCCGTCGCCGTCGAGGTCGTCGTCGGGGGTGCCCTCGTCGCAGTCGTTGTCGACGCCGTCATAGGGGATCTCGTCCTGCCCGGGGTGGACGTTGGCGTCGTGGTCGTCGCAGTCGTCGCCGCCCTCTTCGGGGTACTCGGCGCTGATGTGGCCGTCGCTGTCCTGGTCGAGCAGCTCGGCGCGGCGCTCGGCGTACAGGGTGTCGTTGATCAGGCAGGCAGTCAGCAGCAACCACATGCTTCCTCCGGCGCAATGCAGCGGCAATGGTAGCAGACCCGCGCCGCTGGCCGTGACCGCGGCACGCCCCGCGGATCGAGCGGCCTTGGGTCCTGGGGGCCTCCGGCGCCCCCGCCGCACCCCGGCCGCCGCAGCCCCCCTGACCGCCCCCGCCTCCACCTGCGCACGGGCCGCCGCAGCACCCCTGCCCGCCCCCGCCCCCGCCTGCGCACGGGCCGCCGCAGAACCCCGCTCGCGACCCCACCTCCGCGCCCCCGCCGCCGCCTGCGCGGCGCCCCAGGATCCTCTCGCGACCGGTGCGACAGACTGTCGCGGACCTCAAGGTCTATTGATGCCAGTCTGCGACAGTCGAGGAGTACCCGATGGAACCCGCCGTCTCCGACATCCTTCAGCGCCTCGCCAGCGAGCCTGCCGAGGCCGATCGCTTCTTCGCCGCACCCGGTCCCTGGTTGGACGCTGCCGACGTCGAGCTGAGCGCCGACGACCGGGCGGCTCTGCTCCACCTGGACCGCGACGCCCTGCTGTACCTGGCCGACGCCGACCGGGTCGAGCCGCCGCTTGCTCCTGAACACCCGGCCAGCCGCGCGGGCAGCCCCTGGGTCACGCCGCTGCTGGTCGGCTGGGGCTGCGTCGCCTTCGTGCTGCTGTGGCTGTGGTTCGGAGGTGGACAGTGAACGCCGCCGCTCCCGCGCCTCGCCCCGGGGCGAACACCGTGGACCCCCTGCCTCGCCGCGTGCCGCGCCGCCGCATCCCCGGCCGCCTCGACCGGACCCGCAAGCTCATCCTGGGCGCTCTCGTCCTCGGGCTGACGCTGCACATGGCGTCCTGGTACGTGCTTGGCTGGCACCGCTTTGGCAAGCTGTCCTTTTCCGGCTTCACCTCGCTGGCGGTCGGCCACTTCAACATGGCCGCGGTGTTCTGTCTCGCGCTGCTGGTCGGGCTGCTGTTCACCGGCCGCCTGTTCTGTGGCTACGCCTGCAAGCTCTCCGCCTTCCAGGACTTCACCGAAGCGGTCTACCGCCGCATCGGCTTCCGCCCCACCCTCGTCCACACACGCGCCCGCTGGGTGCGCCTGTTCATCTTCGTCCCCTACCTGCTGCCGGTGCTCTACACCTGGAAGCGTGTCGGACTCTCGACCGCCTACTGGGACCTCGGCGCGGTCGAGCCCTGGACCGGCGACATCCCCCAGACCGTGCTGGCCTCCATCTTCTACTTCGCGAGCATCACCTTCGTCCTGACGGCACTGTTCGGGCGTCGGGCCTTCTGCCGCCTCGTCTGTCCCTTCGCCCTGTTCTTCCAGCTCTTCGAGCGCCTCCCCTGGGTGCCTCGAGTCCACCAGAAGGGACACTGCATCGGCTGCGATGTGTGCTCGGCAGCCTGTCCGATGGGAGTCTCTGTCGCCAGCGAGATCCAGCGGCTGGGTGCCGTCGGCGATCCGGAGTGCATCCGCTGCATGGTCTGTGTCGACGTGTGCCCGGTCAAGGCGCTTCGCTTCGGGCGCCATCGCGCCGAGCGACCGGTCCAGCAGCCCGCGCTGGCGCCTGTCGTGCGCGAGAGCGCCTTTCCCGTCTGGTTCGACACGGTGCTGGCCACGCTCGCAGCGATCGGTGGCGTGTGGGCCGCGACCCGCATCACCGGCTTCCACGTCTTCCTGGGCGCGTCCTGGGGCCTCATCGCCGGCGCCCTGGCGTGGTCCGTCGCCCGCCGCTTCCTCCTTCCCTCCAAGGCTGCCGCATGAGCACCGAACCCGTCACCCCCGCCGGCCGCAGCTCCCTCCCCGGTGGCGTCTGGCTCCCCGTCCTCATCCTGGTCATCGTGCTGGTGGTGACCTTCCTGCTGCTGCCCGCCGACAGCGCGCCCTTCGTCTACAAGTTCTTCTGAGCCCTCGCGACTCTACTCGTACAGTCCCGCCGCCCGGAGCTGCTCGATCAGCACGGCGGTCCGCTGCGGGAAGAACTCCTCGGTCAGGCGACGGCGCTCCTCGGCCCACTCGACGTCCCGGGTGTACGGAAGCGCCCGGTCGGTGTCGCCCCAGCGGGCAGACTCGGCGACGACGGCGTTCTCGATCTCGTCGGCCCTTGTGTCGAAGCGCGCCAGGCTTGCGGCGGGGGTCAGCGCGCCCTCCCCTTCGAGGACGCTGGCCGCGCGCGCCGCGTAGCGCGCTCGGAAGCTCTCGCTCTGGCGCAGCGCCGCGTAGACGTGGGAGATCGAGCCGCTGACGTCCACGTCGATGTTGTAGTCGTCCGTCGGCTCCCAGATGCTGTACTCCATGTCCCACAGGAAGAAGCGGAATTGCGCACCCGCCTCGCGTTGGCGTGCCCCCCGCATGTTGTTGGATTCGAAGATCTCCGGTCCATCCATGTTGACAGTGTACTGATGGATGAGCATGTAGTCGATGAGATCGTCCAGGTCCAGCCAGTCCTGGATCTGCACATAGAGGTCCTCGGGGTCGAGGCCCGCGTCGCTCAGGGCCAGCATGTCGTTGTAGGCGTCCAGGTCACCGTCGATGGCCTCGTTGGTCGAGGTGCGCCGGTTGATGGCGTCCCACTCGGAGTCGTCACCGCCGAAGCGCTCGGCCGCGAAGTCGGCGTCCGGGCGCTCGACGGGCATGTACAGTCCCCAGTACAGACCGTTGAGGTAGAGGTGCACATAGGTCGCGTGCCCCTCGGACTTGCCCAAGTCGTAGGCGGTGTCGCGTGCCCAGGCGTCGCGGATGTAGAGGGCCTGTTCGGGGTCTCGGAAGTCCTGCCAGGAGCGGCTGCCCTGGGCACGCAGCACGATGCTGTCGAAGCGATCGACCGGGGCGAGGGGGAAGAGCGGGTACTCCAGCTTCGATGCACCGTACTCGTTGCGGAACTCCAGGCGCAGGGAGTGCTTCATGCTCGCACTGTGCGGGCGCCAGCCATAGCCGTGGATGCGCACGCCGCAGGTCTCGGCGAAGCCGGTGCTCCCGTCGGGCAGGATCAGCTCCACGCTGCCGGCGCGCTCCCAGTCATCGCCCCGCTGCGTGCTGTTGACATAGATGCCGTCGTCACCGAACAGATCTTCGGGCGGCATCACGATGGACAGGCTCGGGATCTCGCGCAGCCCGGCCAGGAGATCGGCGGTGTACGCGGGATCGTCGACGACATCGGGATCCATCTCGTAGTCGCCGGCGACCGGGTCCTGGGCCGCGCCGTCCCAGGTCGCCGGGAAGCCCTCGGGCGCGGCCGGTTGTCGGATCACGTCGTCGAGGAAGAGCCAGGTCCAGGTCTCGACGTCGCTGTCGCCCCAGCCGTCCCGGAAGGCGGCGGCCCGCAGCGTGGCGGTGGTGGTGATGTCGACGGTGGTCTGCGGCGCCTCCTCGGTGGAGGCGGGGGAGATGAGCGTGCCGTTGTTTAGGCTCGGCACGGAGCCGTCCAGCGTGAACACGAGGGTCGCGCCCGGCGTGTCGCTGGAGACCGTCACCGAGAAGGAGTGCTCGGCGAAGCCCCGGTCGACGTCGACGGTGGGAGGGGACACGAAGCCCTGGCTCCCGATGCTGTTGGGCGCGCCCGGGGTCGGCTGGTCGAACCAGGCCGGGCCCGCGGTGTCGATGTCGGTGGCGACGAGGCGCGGGTCCAGCAGCAGGTCGTCGTCGTCGGCTGCGATGTTGTGCACCTCGACGGCGAGCACGCCAGCGTCCAGCAGCACGGGGTCCAGGGAGAGCTGCACCGCCGTCCCCGCGTCACGAGGCGCCGCGACCACGCCCGTGGGACCGACGTTGAGGCGGGCCACCTCTTCTCCGAGCCAGGCCACCGCGCCGTCGTCGACGTCGAGCTCCAGGGTGAGGCGATCGGCGCCCGCTGGCGGCAGCGCCACCCGGAGCCACGCCGTGTCGTACTCACCGACCATCAAGGCTTCGATGTCCGAGTTGATGCGGCTGCTGTAGGGCTGTCCGGGGGCGCCCCACACCTGCACCTCGGCCAGCGACAGCCACTCGCTGCTGCCGGCACCGTTCACCGCGTGCTTCGAGATCCGGACGAAGCGCCCGGCGACGCCGTGGTCCAGCCCCGCGTCCAGCGTCTTGCCGGGCGAAGTCGGTGTGGCGCCCTCGTCGACCGGGTTGAGCAGCTCCGAGGTCCACGCGACCGCGCCCTCCTCGTCCAACACCTCGGCTGTGATGTTGTAGAGGCGCTCTGCACAGCAGTCCAGCCGGTTCAGGATCTCGATGCCGCTGATCCAGCTCGACAGTCCGAGGTCCACCTCCCACCCCGGGTCGAGGTCGCCGTCGCCCGTGTGAGAGAAGGTGCTCCACTCGTCGTCGACGGCCTGGGCGCCGGTCCGTCCGTAGCCGTCGGTGGACTGGCTGGTGGCGGAGAACAGTGCCAGGTTGTCGACCTCTGACTCGGACGCGGCGGTGTCGTAGCCGATGGGCAACGTCACCTCCGTCCACGCGCTGTCATCGAAGCTCGACTCTGTCCAGCCCCCCTGCTCCTGCACCGACAGGCGGGCGACGCTGCCGGCGTCGACCAGGACGGTGTCGACGGTCACCTGCGACAGCCCATAGGAGATGTCGTCTCGCTGCGGGCCGAAGGAGACGGCGTCGACCTGCTCGCCACTCGGCGCGGTGAGCACGACCTCCTCGCCGTCGGCATCCAGCGCGAATCCCAGGTGCAGCTCGCTGGGGTCCGCCGAGGCCGCCTTGCCCGACGCCCACAGCACCCGGTACTCGCCGGGCAGCAGGGACAGTGTGGGGAGGACCTCCTTGAAGGGGTCGTCGACGTCATCGCTCACGCCCCAGCCGGCCAGCTCTACGCGGTCGGGCCCGGGGTTGTAGATCTCCAGCCAGTCGGAGCTGTCGCCGTCTGCATCGAGGACGGAGCCGTCGTTGGCGGCCATCAGCTCGGTGATCCGGACGCGCCCCGCCAGTGAGGCCGGCCCGGTGTCCCCGCCATCTCCACCGCTGCCGCCATCGACGTCGCTGCCACCGTCGACGCTGCCCCCGTCGAAGACGCCGCCCCCGTCCGCGGTCAGCCCTGGTCCGGAGTCTCTCGGACCGCTGTCGCGGACCTGCGGTGCAGGTCCGGGGTCGCAGGCGAGCAGGGCGAGGAGTAGCACCGGCAGAGGATAGCGCGCCCGCGGGTTCCCTCTGCTCCAATCTCTTGCCCCCGAACCGAAGGGCGGCCGCTCCCGGGGAGGAAGCGGCCGCCGAGGGGCACGACCCGTCTCTCTGTCTCCATCGATTCAGAGCTTCTGCTGACGGTCCGCCGTGCTTGCGAACCGCTCCACTCCAGCTTCAGCAACGCTTCCTGGCGGACGGGGCTCCAGGCTGCGCACCCGGCAGGTTTCCCCGCCAGGATTCGGGTACACCTCCCCCACGCCGGCACCGGAGGACGCCAGCGGGGGTTCGGTTCTTGTGGCCACCAGCGGGAGGGGCTGGCGACCCGACACTGTCAGGTGGTCACAGTGAGGATGTCACTGTGACAGCGGCCCGATCAGCCGCCGTTCTTGAAGAAGGTGGGGATGTCGTAGTCATTGGGGTCCAGACCGGACACCATCGAGCTGCCACCGCGGCCGCTGTTGTTGCGCCAGCCGGTGCCCGGGCGGCCGTTGCCGACGGCCTGCTGCAGGGCGCGCTCGACCGGCGGAGCGGCGTGCATCTGCTGCTCTTCGAAGCCGGTGGCGATGACGGTGACGCGGGCTTCCTCCTGCATCGTGTCGTCGATGACCCAGCCCCAGATGACGTTGGCGTCTTCGTGGGCTTCTTCCTGGATCATCGTGGACGCTTCGTTGATCTCGTACATCGTGAGATCGGAGTTGCCCGTGATGTTGATGAGCACGCTGGTGGCACCGGCGATGCTGACGTCGTCGAGCAGCGGGCTGTTGATGGCCTGCTGGGCGGCCTCGACCGTCTTGTGCGGGCCCGACCCGGTGCCCACGCCCATGAGCGCCAGGCCCTTGTTGGCCATGATCGTGCGCACGTCGGCGAAGTCGACGTTGACGATGCCCTGGAAGTTGATGAGGTCGGAGACCCCCTTGCAGGCCTGGTAGAGCACCATGTCGGCCATCTGGAAGGCGTCGCGCATCGTGGTGCGCTCGGTCGCCATGCTGATCAGGCGCTGGTTGGGGATCGTGATGAGCGTGTCGACGCTCTGGCGGAGGGACTCGATGCCCTCCTCGGCCTGCTTGCGCCGACGCCGCCCCTCGAAATGGAAGGGACGGGTGACGACCGCGACCGTGAGCGCCCCGATCTCCTTGGCGACCTGGGCGATGACCGGCGCCGCTCCGGTGCCGGTGCCGCCGCCCATGCCGGCCGTGATGAAGACCATGTCGCAGCCCACGACCAGCTCGGCGAGGCGATCCCGGTCTTCGAGCGCGGCCTCCTTGCCGACCTCGGGGTTGGCGCCCGCGCCCAGGCCCTTGGTGAGCTGGGTGCCGAGCTGGAAGCGACGCGGCGCCAGGGACCGGTCCAGGTCCTGGGCGTCGGTGTTGACGACGACGAACTCGACGCCGGTCATGCCGCTGCTGATCATGTTGTTCACGGCGTTGCCGCCGCCGCCGCCGACGCCGATGACGCGGATCTGCGCCTTCGCCAGCTCGTTCTCGACGAGGTCGATCATGGAAGTCCTCCGGGGGTGCCCTGTGACCGCGGGCCGCGGGTTCGAATGGGGCTTCGAAAGTGGAGCTTCGAGGGGGAGTGGAAGTGGGGAGAGGGGGGTGGCGGGGGGAGGGCTGCCGCGGGCGGGGCGGTCGTCAGGGACCGATGGGGGGCAGCGGGGTGGCGATGGCGACGGTCTCCACGACGAGATCGATCTTCTGGGGATCGCTGAGGTCGAGTCCGGCGGCGACCATGCGCGAGAGGCGGTCCATCGCCGGTGCGGGGTCGTCGGTCCCCAGCAGCAGGCGGGTGCCGTTGGTCAGGACGAGGGCGTAGCCGGACAGGCTGTCGTAGTGGATCTCGCTGACCCGGGCGGGGTCGATGGGGCTGCCGTCGCAGGTCGCCAGGACACGCAGGGCGCCCTCGACGATGGCGGCAGCGAGATCGGGGCGCGCATCCGCCAGCGCCTGGGACATGCCCGTGATGACCGGGTAGTCGAGGTCGGCGGCGTCGGCCTGCTTGATCGGGTGGCCGTCGGCGTCGAGGTACCACAGCCGGTCGAGTGCGAGGAGCAGCTCGGGTTCGTGCTCGGTGACCTCGACGACGATGCTGGCCGGGAAGCCGCGGCGGACAGCGGCGTCGCGGACCCAGGGGTGGCGTTCGACCCCGCGGCGGACGGCGGCGAGGTCGACGGTGGCGATGTGTGCGTCACGGGGCACGTCGGCGAGGTGGCGGAGCTGGGTGGTGTTCGCCCGGTGGTTGCCCACGATCTCGACCTGCTGGAGGTGGAAGTCGGCGTCCGTCACCACGTGGTGCACGCCGAGCCCGGCGACCGTGACCAGCACGCCACCCACGACCCCAGCACCGACGACGCGCAGGGCGCGGGCGGTCAGCGACGGGCGCTCGTTGAGCTTCGAGTACATGGGAGCGGCAGCGGGTGCGATGCGCCGAAGGCGCGGGGCGGGGGACGCGGAGCGGGAGGACTGCAGGGGGGAGGGGGCGCCGGGGAGGCGGTGCTGCGTGTCTCGGCGGGAGGGATGGAGCCGGGACGAGGTGCCAGGGGATGGCGGGGGGGAGGGGTCGCAGGGGAGGGTGGGGCCCTCCGCCGCTGGAGTGGGGCGCCGGGCGACCACTGAGACGGGGCGGGCCGTTGGCGTAGGGGGACTCTACCGAGTGCGACAAGCCTTGACAAGGCAAGAGTTGCGGGTTTTCGCCGCGGGTGGCTGCGCTCACCCCGCGGCCAGGTCGGCGGGAGTTGTCAGTCCAGCCGGACGTGGAGGCGGGCGGTCCGGGCGAGGTGGTCGACGAGGTCTTCGAAGTCGATGCCGACGGCCCCCGCTGCCATCGGGGAGAGGCTGGTGGCCGTCATCCCCGGGCTGGTGTTGATCTCGAGGAACCAGGGGCGGCCGGCGTCGTCGACGATGAAGTCGGCGCGCGCCACGCCGGCCAGGCCCAGCGTGTCGTAGGCGAGGACCGCGTGGGCGCGGGCTTCGGCGGCGACATCGGGGTCGATGGGGGCCGGCACCAGGTAGTCGGTCTGGCCCTTGGTGTACTTGGCCTCGAAGTCGAAGAAGCCGCTGTGGGGGCGGATCGCGATGACGGGCAGCGCGTTGCCGTCGAGCACCGCCACCGTGATCTCCTCGCCGGACACGAACTGCTCGACGAGGAGCCGGTCGGCGCTGCGCCCTCCCTCGACCAGGGCGGCTTCGAGCTGGCCGCCGTCGTGGCAGACCCAGGTGCCGATGGTGCTGCCGCCCTCGGGCACCTTGACCACGAGCGGAAGCTCGGTGGCGGAGGGGGCTTCGTCCACGCCCGGATGCCAGCTCCGGTCCGCCGGGAGGTGCAGTCCAAGCCCGCGCAGGGCGCGCTTGGTGGCGATCTTGTCCATGCCGACGGCCGACCCTCGGACGGGGCTGCCGGTGTAGGGGATGCGCATCAGCTCGAGCAGGCCCTGGACGCAGCCGTCCTCGCCGATGGCGCCGTGCAGTGCCACCCAGCACAGCTCGACGCCCTCGGAGAGCAGGCGGGCGGGCAGGTCGGTGCCGACGTCGATGCCGACGGCGTCCCAGCCGCGGGCCTGCAGGGCGGCGAGCACGGCCCGCCCGGACTTCAGCGAGACCTCGCGCTCGGTCGACAGGCCGCCCATGAGCACGCCGACGCGGCCCTGGCCGGTGGTACGCAGCGGCGGGTGGAGGGACAGGGGCATGGTGGGGTCCTCTCTGTGGGTCAGCGGGGGCGGGGGCCGTCGACCCCCTGGGGTTGCAGGCGGATGGCGGGCTCGATGCCGCGCGACCTGCGGAGGTGGTCGGCCATGCCCTTGGCGAAGAGCAGGGCTGTGCGGGCGTCGCCGCCGCCGAGGTTGACCAGGGTGCCGGGCTCGGCGCGCGCCATGCGCCAGGAACGGAGGCGGGCGCCGACGAGACCGGCGGCCAGCAGGTGGGGCCGCAGGGGGATGCCCTCGGGATCGTCGAAGAGCGTGCCCAGCGGCGGTGGGGCCTGGCGGTCGCGGACGACGCGGCTGCCGGGCGGGAAGCGCAGGGGCACCTCGACCGAGGCCAGCACGGCCGTACCGGGGATGGGGTCGGGGGCTGCGCCGAAGGCGACCGCGACCCGCTCGGTCCGGCGGCCCTTCAGCCAGGTCAGGCCGCAGACCAGGCCCTCGAGCATGCCGACGGCGCCGGACCGGATGGTGGCGCCCGGTGTTCCGGGCCAGGTGCGCAGCACGTCGGCGGGGCCGGGAGCGCTTGCGTCGTGGATCGCCGCGCAGGCGGCCCAGGGCGTGGCGGCACCCAGGACCAGTCGGTCGGGACCGTCGCCGTCGGCGGGTCGCCGCTCGACGCCCTCGAAGCCCCGGCCGGGGCGTACCACCACCCCCGAGAGGCCGCCTTCCTTGACGATGCGGTCCTCGAAGGGCCAGCAGATCTGCCAGCTCTTGCGTGCGGCTCGCGTCGCCTTCAGCGCGGCACGGAGTGCGGTGGCGTCGTCGACTTCTGCCCAGATCTCGGCGGGGCCCCCGCAGCGCAGGGAGAGGTGGGCGGCGATGGGCTCGCGGCGACGGGCCGCCACGCCCGGCAGCGCGTCGAGCTCGGCGGCGAGGGCGTCGAGGACGGCGTCGGGATCGAGCCGCCGCGGGTCCAGACCGGCGGTGGGATCAGCCATGCTCCGCGGCCCGGAAGCCCCGCGCCCGCAGGGCGGCGGCGGTGTCGACGCAGATCCGGTTGACGTCGCCAGCCCCGAGCGTGAGCACCACGTCGCCGGGCTGGACCCGGTCGAGCACGCTCTGCAGGGCGGCGTCCAGGCTGTCGACGGCGACGACGGCGCGGTGGCCGTGCTCGCCGAGAGCGGCGGCGAGGTGGGCGCTGTCGATGCCCTCGATGGGCTGTTCTCCAGCCCGGTAGATGGGGGCGACGATGACCTGGCCGGCCTGGTTGAAGCTGCGCGCGAAGTCGTCGAAGAGGTCGCGCACCCGCGTGTAGCGGTGCGGCTGGAAGACGGCGATCACCCGGCGGTGGGGCCAGGCTTCGGCCGCTGCGGTCAGCGTGGCCTGGATCTCGGCGGGGTGGTGGCCGTAGTCGTCGATGATGGTGACGGCGTCGCCGCCCTGGGGCGGAACCAGCTCGGCGCGGATGCTGAACCGCCGGTCCACTCCCGTGAAGCCGTCCAGCGCCCGGGCCACCGTCGCGAAGTCGATCCCCAGCTCGAGCGCCACCGCGGTGGCCGCCAGGGCGTTCAGCACGTTGTGCCGCCCTGGCATCGACAGGTTCAGGTCCCCCAGCGCTTCGCCGTGGCGCACGACGGAGAAGCGCGTCTGGACGCCGTCGGGCCGGATGTCGATGCCCCGGACCTCGGCCTGGGCGCCCAGGCCATAGGTGATGATCCGGCGGCGGATACGCGGAAGGATGGCCTGGACGTTGGGGTGGTCGAGGCAGAGCGCGGCGAAGCCGTAGAAGGGCACCTTGCTGGCGAAGGCCGCGAATCCGTCCAGCAGCGCGTCGAGGTCGCCCCAGTGATCGAGGTGTTCCGGGTCGATGCTGGTGACGACGGCGACCGTCGGGGCGAGCAGCATGAAGCTGCCGTCGCTCTCGTCGGCTTCGGCCACGAGGTGTTCGCCCGCACCCAGGCGGGCCGTGCTGCCGATGCTGTCCAGCCTGCCGCCGATGACGATGGTGGGGTCGAGCCCGGCGGTGCCCAGGCAGGCCGCCAGCATGCTGGTCGTGGTCGTCTTGCCGTGGCTGCCGGCCACGGCGAGGCCGTACTTCATGCGCATCAGCTCGGCGAGCATCTCGGCGCGGGGGATCACGGGGATGTGGGCGGCGTCTGCGGCCTGCACCTCGACGTTGTGGGCCGGGATGGCCGTGGACTTCACCACGACGTCGGCACCTTCGACATTGTGTGCGGCATGGCCGACGCTGATCTCACCGCCGAGTCCACGCAGGCGCTGCACGGTGGCGCTCTCCCGCATGTCCGAGCCGGTGACCTTGAAGCCCTGGGTGAGCAGCACCTCGGCGATGCCGCACATGCCTGTGCCGCCGATGCCCACCATGTGGATGTGCTGGACCTTCTCGCGAAACATCAGTGTCCTCCTGCCGTCGCCTCGCCGCGGCCGTTCCGACGCCCGCCGCTGGTCGCCAGCTCGTGGCGCAGGGGCCAGCCCTCGGTCGGCGAGCGTCCCAGGGCGGCCGGGCCGGCTTCGGCCTCGGCCGAGATCGCCAGCAGGATGCCCACGGCCCACAGGTTGGCGAGCATGGCGCTGGCCCCGTAGCTGATGAAGGGCAGCACCAGCCCCTTGGGGGGCACCATGCCCATGATGACGGCGAGGTTGAAGAAGGCGTTGAGCCCGATCATCGCCGTCAGCGTCGCCGCCAGGAACATGCCGAAGGGGTCGCGGGCGTTCCGCGCGATGCTCAGGCCGCGCCACACCAGGCCGGTGAACAGCGCGACGATGAGCAGGATGGCGGCCAGCCCCAGCTCTTCGCCGATGACCGCGCCGATGTAGTCGGTCCAGGGTTCTGGCAGGAAGTAGAGCTTGGCCATGCTGTTGCCGAGCCCCTGGCCCCAGAATCCCCCGCTGTGCATGGCCACCCAGCTCTGGATGGTGTGGTAGCCATCGCCCGCGCTGACCGCCCAGGGGTCCAGGAAGCTGGTGAGCCGCTTCATGCGGTACTGCTCGGCCAGCATGACCGGGATGCCGACCGCCGCCGCGACGCCGACGAGCACCCCGATGTGCCGGGCCCGCATGCCGGCGACGAACAGCATCAGGCCGGACAGCCCCGCGAGGATGGCGGTCGTGCCAAAGTCGGGCTGCGGCAGGATGAGGAGGAGGGCCGGCACGGGGATGAGGACCGCGCGCAGCAGCACCTTGGGGTCGCCGATGTAGCCCCGCCAGCGGTCGAGGAAGTCGGCGAGGAGCACGAGCACGACCACCTTGGTGAACTCGCTGGGCTGCAGGTGGAGGCTGCCGAAGCCGAGCCACCGGGCCGCGCCGTTGGCCCGGTACTGGACGCCGGGGACGAAGCAGAAGACCAGCGCGACCAGACAGGCGACGTAGGCCGCCAGCCGCCAGCGCCGCATGGTCGCCAGCGGGGTCAGCGCGGTCACCGCGCAGAGCGCCACGCCGAGCGCGACGGCCGCTGCCTGCCGCTTGAGGAAGTAGGTCGGATCGCTGGCGGTCTCGCCGGCGACGACCGCCGACGCCGAGTACACCATCACGAGGCCGATGATGACCAGGGCGCCCACGATGCTGATCAGCCAGAAGTCGGTGCGGCGGTTCATGTGCGCTCCGGGGCCGCGGTGGCCGAGAGGGCCTGGACGAGGTCGGCAAAGGCGCGTCCTCGGTGCTCGAAGTCGGTGAATTCGTCAAAGCTGGCGCAGGCGGGGGACAGCAGCACCGCGTCGCCGGGTCGCGCGAGGCCGCGGGCCAGCGCGACGGCCGACGACAGGGTCGTGGCCTGGTGGCCACCCAGGGCGGCGTGGATCTCGGGGCCGCTGGCGCCGAAGGCGATCACCTCGCGACCCGCGAGGTCGGTCCGCAGGGCGGCGTAGTCGGCGCCGGCCTTGCCCTCTCCCCCGAGCAGGACCAGCCGTGCGTCGGGCAGGGCCCGGATGCCGGCCTGGGCCGCCTCGACGTTGGTGGCCTTGCTGTCGTTGACCCAGCGCACGCCGTCGACGACCGCCACCGTCTCCAGGCGGTGGGCCAGGGGGCTGAGGGTGTCGAGGCGGAGCTGGTCCCGGCGCAGGCCGACGCTCAGGGCGAGCGCGCATGCCGCGGCCACGTTGGCGCGGTTGTGGGCGCCGGGCACTGCGAGGGGGGCGAGGGACAGGGCGCCGTCGTCGTCCGTGCCGGCGAAGACGAGCCGGTCGACGTCTTCTTCCACGCCGGGGTGGCCGTCGAGCCAGCGGACCTCTGCCTGGAGGCCCTCGGCCATGGCGAAGAGCGTGCGAGGCAGCCAGGCCGTCCCCGTGCAGCGCTCCAGCAGGACACGCTTCGCGGCCGCGTAGCCGGCCATGTCGCCGTGACGGCCGAGGTGATCAGGGGTCAGGTTGAGCACCGTGGCGGCCGTCGGGCGGAGCGCACCGGGCAGCTCGAGCTGGTAGCTGCTGACCTCGAGCACCAGGACGTCGATGTCGGAGCGGTCGTCGGTGAGGCGCCTGCGGGCCAGCTCGCTGAGCGGCACGCCGAAGTTGCCGCCGATGAAGGGACGGTGACCCGCGGCGTCGAGGAGCTGGCCCAGGAAGTGGCAGGTGCTGGACTTGCCGTTGGTGCCGGTGACGCAGAGGGTGGGCAGGTCGGCCAGCAGGCTGGCCGCAAAGCCGAGCTCTCCGACGACGGGCACGCCCGCGCGCCCCGCGGCTTGCAGCAGGGGCGCTCGCGCCGGCACGCCCGGTGAGACGATGATGCGGTCGGCCCCGACAAAGTCGGCTTCGTCGTGGTGGCCGTGGACCGCCCTGCAGCCGTCGACCGGGGGAAGGTCGGCGCGCAGGTCCGTGGTCGTGACGCGCGCGCCCAGGTCGCGGGCCAGCGCGGCGGCCGCGCGGCCCGACCGCGCCATCCCCACGACCAGCACCTGCTTGCCAGACAGATCCATCGCCCGGGGCGTCGTCATCACCATCACCGCAGCTTCAGCGTGGTGAGCGCCACCAGCGCCAGCAGCGCGCTGATGATCCAGAAGCGCACGATGATCTTGGGTTCGCTCCACCCGAGCTTCTCGTAGTGGTGGTGCAGCGGGGCCATCTTGAACACCCGCTTGCCCCGCGTCTTGAAGCTGACCACCTGGATGAGCACGCTGAGGTTCTCCAGCACGAAGACGCCGCCCACCAGCGCCAGCAGGATCTCGTGCTTGGTGATCACCGCCATCACACCCAGCGCTCCGCCCAGCGCGAGGCTGCCGACGTCCCCCATGAAGATGGACGCCGGGTAGGCGTTGAACCACAGAAACGCCAGGCCGGCACCGACGACGGCGGCCGCGAAGATGGTCAGCTCGCCGGCACCCTCGATGTGGGGCAGCAGCAGGTAGCTCGACAGGTTGGTGTTGCCGGCGACGTAGGCGAGGACGGCCAGGGTCAGCGCACTGGTGATCACGGGGCCGATGGCCAGCCCGTCCAGCCCGTCGGTGAGGTTGACGGCGTTGCTGAAGCTGCTGATGACGAACATCCCGAAGAACACGTACAGCCAGCCGAGCCAGGGGGCGCCCGTCAGCAGCTCGTCGAAGTGGATCGTGGCTTCCTTGAAGAAGGGGAAGTGCAGATCGGGGGCGAGCACGCCGGTGGCGTAGGCCGCGCCCAGGACGACGGCGCCCGAGCCGAACTGCCCGACCAGCTTCCAGCGACCGGCGAGGCCGTCGCTGGACTGCTGCATGACCTTCTTCCAGTCGTCGATGAAGCCGATGGCGCCGTGTGCGAGCAGGATGGCCAGCGTCATCCAGACGACGGGCTGGTCCAGGCGCGCCCACAGCAGCGTGCTGATGGTCACGCCGCCGAGCATCACAGCGCCGCCCATCGTCGGCGTGCCGACCTTGGTCAGGCGGTGGGACTCGGGGCCGTCTTCACGGATGATCTGTTGCATCCGCTGCTTCTGCATCCAGCGGATGAACGGGGGGTAGGCCTGGTAGCAGAGGGCCAGGGCGGTGAGCAGTCCCCACGCCGTCCGGAAGCTGATGTACCGGAAGAGGTTGAAGAACTGGTGCTCGTCGCTGAGCGGGACCAGCAGGTGGTAGAGCATGGGGCCGTCGCGCGGGCGCGCTTGCGAGGATTTCAGAGGAGGAGGGGACCGGCCGCGAGGAGGGAGGAGATGCGGCCGGTGGAGAGGAGGAGAGGGTAGCCTGCTCAGGGCTCCGAGGCGGCCGCGCGCAGGGATTGCAAGGCCCGTTCCATGGCCATGCCGCGGCTGCCCTTGGCGAGGATCACGTCGCCCTCGGCGATCTGCGGGGCGACCAGGCGGCCCAGAACGGTGGCGTCGTCGGCCAGCAGCAGGTCATCGCGACAACGCAGGCCGAGGCTACGAGCGGCCTGGAGGTAGCGGGGGCCGGCGAGCCCGAGCAGATCGATGCCGCAGCCGAGCGCGTGGCGGATGACGTCCTGATGGGCTTGGGCTTCGGTGCTGCCGAGCTCGAGCATGTCGCCCAGCAGGGCGACCCTCCGCCGGCCGGCGACCGCGGCCAGCGTGTCGAGCGCCGCCGTGGTGGACAGCGGGTTGGCGTTGTAGGCGTCGTTGATGACGCGGCTGCCGCGCGGCCCCTCCTCGACCCGCAGCCGCATGCCCACGGGCTGGTAGCGGGCCAGGCGGCGGGCGATGAGGTCGGTGTCGATGTGGAGCGCGACGCCGACGGCGATGGCGGCGCAGGCGTCGTCGGCGAGGTGCAGGCCGGGGCTGTCGACCTGGCCGAGGATCACGCCGCCTCCCTGCACCTCGACCCGGAAGCGGGTGGCCAGGGTGCCCGGGTCGACGAAGGCGTCCGTCAACCGCACGTCGAGCGGTGTCGACGATTCGTCGATGCCGTGGGCGCGAGGACGGCCGAAGGAGAGCACGCGGACCCCGTCGGGCACCGGCAGCGCGGCGATGTGGGCATCGTCGGCGTTGACGCAGCAGGTGTCGCCGGGACGGGCCCCGGCGAACAGCTCGCCCTTGGCCCGGGCGACGCCGGCGAGGTCGCCGAGCCCCTCGAGGTGGGCGGCGCCGACGTTCGTGATCAGCCGCACGTCGGGCCGAGCGATCCGCTGTAGCAGGTCGATCTCGCCGGCGTGGTTCATCCCCATCTCGATCACCCACAGGTCGGCGTCGACGGGGGCCGACAGGATGGTCAAGGGCACGCCGATGTGGTTGTTGAGGTTGCCCTCGGTGGCGTGGACCACCGCGTGCGCGTCTGCGTCTCCGGCGCCCAACACGAGCGCGGTCATGGCCCGCGTGGTCGTCTTGCCCGCGGACCCGGTGATGCCCACGACGGTGCCGCGGAAGCCCGTGCGCACCCAGCTCGCCAGGGCCTGCAGCGCCAGGAGCCCGTCGTCCACCCGGACGAAGCCGCGGTCCCAGCCCTCCGGCACCTGCCGGGCGATGGCTCCGGCGCAGCCCGCGGCCTGGGCGTGGGGGAGGAAGTCATGCCCGTCGAAGCGGTCGCCCGACAGCGCGAGGAACCACTGCCCGGGCTGGAGGCGGCGCGAGTCGATGGCGACCGGACCGGGCGGCCCATGACGAACCAGCTCGCCGCCGGTCCCGGCGGCGATGTCTTCGTCGCGGAGGATCATGTCGGTGGCCCTCCGTCCCCTCCGGCGGCCTGCGCGAGCAGCTCGGCGGCCACGACCCGGTCGTCGAAGGCGCGGACCGTGTCGCCGATGGTCTGGGTGGTCTCGTGCCCCTTTCCGGCGATGAGCACCACGTCGCCGGGCTCTGCGTCCTGCAGTGCCCTGGTGATGGCGGTCCGGCGGTCCACCTCGACATCGACCGAGCCCGGCGCGGCAGCGGCGGTGCCGGCCTGGATCTCGGCGAGGATGCGGTCGGGGTCTTCCTGGCGGGGGTTGTCCGACGTCAGCCAGATCCGGTCGGCGCCCATGCTCGCGACGTGCCCCATGGCCGGCCGCTTCGCCTGGTCCCGGTCACCGCCGCAGCCGAAGACCACGTGCAGCCGCCCCGGGGCGAGCTTCCGGGCTGCGCTCAGGGCGCGGGCCAGCGCGTCGGGCGTGTGGGCGTAGTCGACCACGACGACCCGATCGCCGGTGGGGTCGGGGACCCGTTCCATGCGGCCCGGGACCGCGGGCAGGGTCTGAAGCCCGTCGAGGGCGGCGTCGAAGGGGATGCCGACGGACAGGGCAGCGCCGAGGGCACCCAGCGCGTTGTCCAGGTTGTACAGCCCCGGCATCGGCAGATGCAGGCGTCCGGCCCCAGCCGGGGTGATGACGCGGCAGTGGCTGCCCTGGTCGTCGGTCTTCACGTCGAGGGCCGCGATGTCGAAGTGCTCCTTGCGGCCGTAGCGCCACACCTGTCGCCGGCCAGCGGCGTCGACGATGTCCTGGGCGACGGGGTCGGCGCCGGCGACGACGGCGGTCCCGTCCGGGCGCAGCAGGTCCGAGAACATGCGCAGCTTGGCGGCCAGGTAGGCTTCCATGGTCAGGTGGAAGTCGAGGTGGTCCTGGCTGAAGCTGGTGAAGACCCCGGTGGCCAGCTCGATGTCGTCGACCCGGTGCTGGTCCAGCCCGATGCTGCTGATCTCGACCGCCGCGAGGGCGCAGCCGGCGTCGCGCATCCGGGCGAGGAGATCCTGGAGCACCGGTGCTTCGGGCGTGGTGTGCGTGGCCGGCAGTGACTGGCCGGCGATGCGGTGTCCGGTGGTGCCGATGACGCCGGCGGTCCGGTCGGCAGCGCGGGCGATGCTCTCGAGCATCCAGGTGACGGTGGTCTTGCCGTTGGTGCCGGTGATGCCGATGACGGGCAGATCGCGGGAGGGGAAGCCGGCAAGGAAGGCGGCGGTGCGGGCCATGGCCTTGCGGGCGTCCGGCACGCGCAGGATGGCCACTCCCGGGTCGGCTTCCACCGGGGCGTCGGCGATGACGGCGGCGACGCGCAGGCCGGGGACGAAGCTGCGACCGTCGAGCTTCTGGCCGCGGATGGCGACGAAGACGTCGTCGGGGCCTGCGTCGCGAGAGTCGTGCGTGACCCGCTCGATCGGCCGGTCGAGGCTTCCGGTGGCCCCGACGAGCTCGAGGCTCTTGACGAGGTCGTCGAGGGTCATGCGGACTCGGAGTGCATGGGTGACTCTACCCCAGCCAGGGGGTGCGGGCCCGGGAGGAGGGGGGAGGTGCCTCCCCCTTTGCGGGGGGAGGCGCTCCTCCCGGGTCAGCGTGCTGGATGGAGACAGGCGGGACGGGTGGCCCCTCTGGGAAGGGGGGCGCGGGGGAAACGGAGCGTGGAGTGCTCCGCCTCCACCCGCCGCGGGTGCAGCGGGTGGAAGATCAGACGAACACGGCGCCGCCGCCCGGCTCGTGGAAGGGAGGGATGCCCGGGTGCGAGGTGGGCGGCCCCATCAACAGGGTGGCAGGGAGCGGCTTCAGCAGGTTGGAGCGGGACGGGGCGAGGATGCGACGAGCCGGGTGGGCGAGGATGCCCGGGGCGGGACCCGCGGAGGGTCGAGGCCAAGGAGGCGCGGCTCTTGAGGGGAGGAGGATCGCAGGGAGGGATCGCCGGGTCCGGGGACTCCGGGTGGGTGCCGACACGTGCGAGGGTGCCTGCACCGCAGGCCGTCCGGATCTCGCGGGGCGCGAGGCAGGGCGGCGGCGCCGAGTCGTGTGAGCTGGAAAAGAGCGGAGAGCGGGGGTGGTGTCAGCGCAGCACGAGCCGCACGGGATCACCGGGAGAGAGGGGGGTGCCGGCGGGCGGGACCTGTTCGCTGACGCGGCCGCTGCCCTCGACCCGCATGGCAAGGCCAGCACCCTGCAGGGTGACCAGCGCCTGGCGCATGGAGAGGCCGGCCATGTCGGGGGCGACCAGGCGGCCGTCCTCGGCCCAGGTGAGGGCGAGGTCGGGGTCGGAGGAGGCGTCGGGACGGGCCGCGGTGTCGGCGGTCCGATCCGCGGTCTCGTGACCGGCCTCGTCGGTGGCGTCGGCCAGCAGGGCCGGGTCGGGCGGCACGCCAAGGATGCGCATGGCGTCCGTGGCGATGTCCTTGAACGCGGGGCCGGCGGTCCAGCCACCGAAGCGCGGGCCGATCGTCGGGCCGTCGACCATCACGGCGATGGCGAGCACGGGATCGTCGGCCGGGATGATCCCGATCCAGCTCCCGACGCGTTCGGTCGCCGAGTACACGCCGTCGACGAGCTTCTTGGCTGTTCCGGTCTTACCTGCGACCCGGTAGCCCGGGACCGCCGCCTTCGTGCCGGTGCCGCCCTTCTCGGTCACCGCCACCATCATGTCGACGACGGCGCGCGCGGTCTCTTCCGACACGACCCGGCGGTCGACGGTGGGCTCGGTGCGGGAGACCAGGTCGCCGTGGCGGTCGCGGATCTCCTTCACCAGCATCGGCTGCATCCGGACGCCACCGTTGCCGAGCGTGGCGGCGGCGGCTGCGAGCTGCACCGCCGACGCGCTGGCGCCGTAGCCGTAGCCGGTGGTGGCCAGCTCGATCTTGCGGATCCCGTCGGGCTTGCGCAGCAGGCCGCGGGTCTCGCCGGGGATCCCCAGCCCCGTCGACCGGCCGAAGCCGAAGTCGGACAGGGTGCCCAGCTCGCGTTCGGGGCCGAGCGCCAGCGCCAGCTTCGCCGCGCAGATGTTCGACGAGTACTTGATGATGTCGCCCAGCGTCGACATGCCGAGGTGGTGCTCGTCGCGGATCGTCTTCCGGCCGATGCGCCACGCCCCCTTCTCGCAGTCGATGAGGTCGTCGGTGTCCATCACCCCGTACTCGAGGGTGGCGGAGACCGTGAACGGCTTGAAGACGCTGCCGGGCTCGACGGCGTCCATGGCGGCACGGTTCTTGAGCCGGGAGATGTCCAGGTTCGCCTGGTCGTTGGGGTTGATCCCCGGCACGCTGGCCATGGCCAGGATCTCGCCGGTCTTGACGTCGACCACGACGGCGTGGGCGGCCGCCGCGCCGGTGTTCTCGCTCGCCTTGGCGAGGGCCTGCTCGGTGACGTGCTGGATGCGGTGGTCGATGGTGAGCATCACGTCGTGGCCGGGCTGGGCCTCGGGCCGGTCGATGGTGATGCGGCGACCCTTGCGGTCCCGCCACTGCACGTACTTCAGCGTGTCGCCACGCAGCTCGCTGTCGAGTGTCCGCTCGAGCCCCGCGAGGCCGTTGTCGAGCTGGCCGACCACGCCGAGGAGGGCGGCGGCGTCTTCGCGGCCCGGGTACAGGCGGCGCCGGTCGCGGCGCAGGAAGAGGGCGCTGCGGACCTCGCGATCTTCGGCGAAGGGGGCGCGCAGCGCGGCGGCCTCGGCGGGCTGGAGCGCCCGCGCGAGGCGGACGTCGCGCCGGCCGGGACGGGTCAGCCGCCGGTAGAGCGCGTCGGCATCCTGGCCGAGCTGTGGGGCGAGGGTCTCGGCCAGCCGACGGCGGCCGTCGTCGGACAGCAGGCTGGGGTCGACGTGAAGCGCCTGCAGGTCGACGGTGGCGGCAATGATGGTGCCGTTGCGGTCCACGATGTCGCCTCGGCGCCCGCGCTCGACCACGGCCTCCTCGAACTGGCCGGCCGCCTTCTGCTCGATGCGGTCGTCGGGCAGCAGCATCAGGGTCGACGCCCTGGCGACCAGCCCCGTGTAGCCGAGCCCCACCAGGAGGCCGAGCACCACGACGCGGGCGGTGGACCGAGCGCGGATCACGCCGTCGGCTTCCCGCTCCACGCCGGGACGCAGCGCCAGCCGGTCGACGACCTGGGGGCGTCGCGGCGGACGCGCACCGCGGTCGGTGCGCCTGGTGGGAGGGGATCGGCGGGTGGGAGGCACGGCTGCTTGCTTCGAGGAGGAGGAGGAGGGGAGGGGGGTCGTCAGCGAAGGGGGGGAGGAGGTGCGTGGCGACGGGTGGGGTTCAGTTCGCGGGCACCTTCACGACGGAGGTGGCGGGCTCCAGGGTCAGGTCGGTCGCGACGGCGTCGAGCTGGGCGGGGGCCTGCAGCGACGCGAGCTCCATCCGCAGCCGGGCGTGCTCGGCTCGGGAGGCGTCGAAGGCTTCTTCGGCCTGGTGGAGCTGCAGCGAGGTACGGCGCAGGTCGATGCGCGACCAGGTGCTGACCAGCAGGCATGCCGCCACAAAGGCGAGAGCCGCGAGGAATCGTCCCAGCCGGTTGACCTCGACGTGGCCGCTGTGGTGGGCGTCCAGGCCGGCCAGACGCGCCGGCGCGCGGCGCCCGGTGGCGGTGCGCTCGGCGAGGCTCTGGACGACGCTGGCGGATCGGGACCAGGCGGTGGTCAGTCCGCGCGTGATGGCGGAGGTGCTGACAGCGAAGCGGGAGGAGGGAGGAGACATGGGCCGGAGGGGTCAGCGGGGAGGCAGCGGGGGGGGGCGGTGGGAAGGTGTGGGTCAGTCGTCCGGGGCGGCGAAGTTCGCGGCGGTGACGTCCGCGGCGGTGACGTCCACGGCGGTGCGCTCGATGACGCGGAGGCGGGCGGAGCGGGCCCGGGGGTTGGTCGGGTCGGCGTCCCGGCCGGCGATGCCGCGACGCGTGACGAGGCGGAAGCCTGGAGGCGTCATCGGGTTGCCGAAGGCGTCCCGGGGGGCACCGACCCCGGCGAGGGTGCGGAAGCGGTGCTTGACGATGCGGTCTTCGAGGGAGTGGAAGGTGATCACCGCGAGCCTCCCGCCCGGTCCGAGCAACGCCGGGGCCGCGTCGAGGGCACGCTCCAGCTCGCCGAGCTCGTCGTTGACGGCGATGCGCAGCGCCTGGAAGCTGCGGGTGGCGGGGTGGATGCGGCTGTTGCGGTAGCCGGAGGCGCGGGCGACGGCGTCTGCGAGGGCCAGCGTGCTGGTCCAGGGACGGCCGGCCAGGATCGCGCGGGCGATGCGGCGAGCGCGCGGCTCCTCGCCGTATTCGCGGAGGATGCGGACGAGCCCGTCGAGATCGATGCGGTCGAGCAGCGCGGATGCTGTCTCGCCGGTGCTGCGGTCCATCCGCATGTCCAGCGGCCCGTCCGCCTGCAGGGAGAAGCCCCGATCCGGCCGGTCGAGCTGGGGGCTGGACACGCCGATGTCCAGGAGGATCCCGTCGAAGGGCGCGCGGTCCGCGGCGAGCCGGGCCATGTCGCCGAAGCGGCCGTGGCGTGCCTCGAAGCGCTCGCCGAAGGCGGCGTTGCGCGCCGTGGCGGCGTCGATGGCGTCGAGATCCTGGTCGAGCCCCAGGACGCTACCGTCGGGTCCGCTCGCGTCCAGGATGGCCGCGGTGTGGCCGCCGCCGCCGAGGGTGCCGTCGAGATAGCGGCCGCCCGGACGCACGGCGAGCTGCTGCAACACCGCGTCGAGCAGCACGCTGAGGTGATGGAAGGGGCGCTCTGCCACGTCACGCTTCCTCCTCTTCCGCGGGTGCGGCGGGCAGCGAGGAGAGGCCGTCGCCCCCCATCTGCTCGTCCCACAGCTCCATCGCGGCTTCGAAGGCGGCGTCCCACCGGCCGCTGTCCCAGACCTCGAACCAGTCCATCGACGAGAAGGCGACGACGTCCCGCTCCAGCCCCGCGAGCTTGCGCAGCATCGGCGGGATCAGCACCCGGCCGTTGGCGTCGATGGAGACCGACTGCGAGGTGCTGTCGATGGCGCGGAGGTAGACCGTGGTGCTGCGGGCGAAGGGGTCCTTGCCCCGGACGCGGCCCCGAACGACGGCGCGGTAGTCGTCGGGGGAGAAGAACGAGAGCCCGCCGCGCTTGCCCTGGTTCGCGACCGCGACCAGCGAGGAGATCTTCTTGTCGGCGAGCGCCTGGCGCAGCGGGGACGGAAGGGTGATGCGACCCTTCTTGTCCATGGTGAGCTGGCAATGGAACTCGTCGTACTGCATGCGCCGCGCCTGTGGGTGGGGCTCTCCTCCCAGCCGTTCCACCGTGATCCACCTTGACCCACCACGCCCCACTTTACAACCCATTTTCTTCGGATTTCGCCTAAGTGCGCGAAACATGGTTCGCGGTCTGCACGCGGCCCCGGGGCACGTGCCACCGCGGCTCCCCGGGCGGCGGAGCGATCGCGGGACGTCGACGGGTTGATGGCTTCAGAACACGGTCTCGATGGATGTCCAGGCACCCTGAGGCGGCGTGGAACATCGGGCGCGGCCACCGGCGGAGCCGGCGCCCGTAGCGGCCTCGGCGCGAAGCCAGCTGCGCGGTGGGAGCGGTTCAGGCTGAGTAGGGCACGGTTACCAGTTTTCAGGTACTTATGGATGTGCTGTCCTGAAAGTGGATCAAAGTGGGGCGTCTGGGGTCCAAGCAACGCCTCCCGGACCCTCGATCGGGACGCGGGTGGGGTTAGGGCCGCCACCTGGAGACGCCATGGCTGGCAAGGACAGCACCGGCGGCAAGGGCAAGGCCCGCCGCGTGATCGCCGAGAACCGCAAGGCACGGCACGAGTACGACATCCTCGACCGCGTCGAGGCCGGGCTGGTGCTGACCGGCAGCGAGACCAAGTCGCTGCGCGACGGGAAGGGCAACATCGCCGAAGCCTACGTCCGCTTCGAGAATGGCGAAGCCTTCCTCCTGGACGCTCACATCCCGCAGTACCCCCAGGCCGGCCCCTACAACAACCACGAACCTCGGCGCCCCCGCAAGCTGCTGCTGTCGCGCGATCAGCTCGGTCGCTGGTCGCGCAAGGTGCAGGAGAAGGGCCTGACCGCGGTGCCCTTGCTGCTGTACTTCCAGGGGCCCTGGGCCAAGCTGGAGATCGGTCTGGCCCGTGGCCGCAAGCTGCACGACAAGCGGCAGGCGATCAAGGAACGCGACACGAAGCGCGAGGTGCAGCGGGCGCTGCGACGCTGACGCCGTCGTGGTGGGCTTCTTCGGTCCACGGCGGGCAGCCCGCCCCGGCCGATATGGTAGGCTCGGGGGGCGGAAGGGCCCATGCACCCTCGGCTGGCAGCGCTGCTGGCGCAGCACTTCGGTGACGTCAACGACGCCTGGCTGGACAGCCAGCAAGCACCACTGCAGGCGCTGGTCGTGACGCTGGACCGGGTGCTCGGCGACCTGGACGAAGCCTCGCAGCGCAGCGACGCCACCGCTGCCGAGCTGGAGCGCCTCGGGCATGAAGCCGACGATCTGCGTAGCGCTGTCCGGCGCCTCGAATTCCAGCGTGAGCGGCTTCCCCTGGCCTGCATCGAGTGGGACGAGGGCTGGCGAGCCGTCGAGTGGAACACCACGGCCGAGCGCATCTTCGGGTGGACGCGAGCCGAAGCCATCGGCCGCCTGAGCATCCGCGACCTCCTGCCAGAAGCGGAGCGGGCCGGCGTCGAGGCCATCGTCGCCCAGCTCCTCTCCGGCGGTGGTGGTCAGCACCACATCGCGCGCAACCAGCGCCAGGACGGGGGCGAGGTGCTCTGCGAGTGGTTCGACACGCCACTGTTCGACGATCGGGGCGAGCCCTCGGGCGTCGTCTCCATCGTCCGTGACGTGACGCAGCGATTGGACTGGGAGCGTCGCCTGCTGGACGCCTCCAACCGGGACGGGCTCACCGGGCTGCCCAACCGCAGCTGCTTCGTCGGGGCCCTCGACGAAGCGCTGGCGCGGGTCGGTGACGAATTCGCCCTGCTCTACATCGATCTGGACCGCTTCAAGGCGGTCAACGACAGCATGGGGCACGGCGTCGGCGACCTGCTGCTCAAGGCGGTGGCCGATCGGCTGCTCTCGATCTTCCGCGACCAGGACATGGTCGGCCGGCTCGGCGGTGATGAATTCGCCATCCTGCTGGGCGGCATGTCCGACCCAGCGGAAGCCGCCCTCGTCGCCGGGCGGGTCGGGGACATGCTCCGCCGGCCCTTCCTCCTGGATGGTCGGGAGGTGCTGACCTCCGCGAGCATCGGCGTGGCGATGAGCGCTCGTCGCCACGCCAGCGCAGAAGACATCCTGCGGGACGCCGACGTGGCCATGTACCGGGCCAAGGAAGGCGGGCGCGCCCGGCACATGCTCTTCGACCACCGCATCCACCGGCAGGTGGTCCGTCGGATGCAGGTCGAGCACGAGCTGCAGCGCGCCGCCGAGCTCGCCCAGCTCCGCCTCGTGTACCAGCCCATCGTCGACCTCCGGACGCGCCGCGTGGTCGGCTTCGAGTCCCTGCTGCGCTGGCAGCACCCCGCCTGGGGAGAGGTCTCGCCCGCGGAGTTCGTTCCGATCGCCGAAGAGACCGGCCGCATCCTGTCCATCGGCGCGTGGGTGATCGAGGAAGCCTGCCGTCGGCTGGACCACTGGCGCGGCACGGCCGGCGACGACTTCTACCTGACGATCAACATCTCCCCGCGCCAGCTGGCCGACGACAGCCTCGTCCAGCAGGTGGCCGACGCCCTCGCCGACCACGGCGTGCCGCCCCGGCAGCTCGGTGTCGAGATCACCGAGACCTCGATCATCGAGGGGCACAACGCCGACCGGGGCCTCACGGGCCTGCGGGCGCTCGGCGTACGCCTGCTGATGGACGACTTCGGCACGGGCTGGTCGTCGCTGGCCAACCTCCTGCAGCTCGACCTGGACGCCTTCAAGATCGATCGCGGCTTCGTCAGCGGCGGGCACGAGCGAGGCGCGGACTTCCTGCGCGCGATCCTGTTGCTCAGCCACAGCATCGACCGGCCGGCGGTGGCCGAGGGGGTGGAGTCCATCGAGCAGCTCGAGATGCTGCTGGACCTGGGCGCGACCTATGGCCAGGGTTTCCTGTTCGGGCGTCCCCTGGAGGCCGGCGAGGTGCCGGCGGTGCTCGGCAAGGTGCTCGAGCCGGTCGACGCGTCAAGCGCGGCGGGCCCTGGTGGGCCACCCCCCTTTGCTCTTCGGGAGGACGTGGGGTAATCCGCCCGGCATGGAAGGTTCACTGCCCCTGCTCCTCGGCGGCATCCTGACGGGCTGGCTCGTCAGCGCCGCGTTGATGTGGAAGGACCGCCGGCTCGGCCTGGCGGTCGCAGCGCTCATGGGTGTGGCGGTGTCGCTGTACCTGGGCGCGCAGCACCTCGCCGACGCCGGCAGCTCGCTGTGCTCGGTCAACGCCACCTTCGACTGCGATCGGGTCAACCGCAGCGAGTATTCCTCGCTGTTCGGCATCCCCATCGCCTTCCTCGGCACCGGCTTCTACGCGGCCGTGCTGGCGGTCAGCCTGCTGTCGCTTGCGAAGGCGGAACGCTACGCGCGCGCTGGCTCGCTGGTGCTGGTCGGCGGTGCGCTCGCCGTGCTGTACTCGCTGTTCCTGGCCTGGGCATCGGTGCAGCTCGGGGCATGGTGCCTGTTCTGCATCTCGCTGTACGGCGTCAACACCTTGATCCTCGTGGGCGGCTGGCTCAGCCGCGATCCGGAGGGCCTGGCGGCGGCCTTCTCGAGCAAGGACGATGGATCGCTGGGTGCCATGCTCACCACCGGGCTCGTGGTCTTCGTCGGTGTGATGGCCTGGTACAACGCCCAGAAGGGCGGTGCGGTCGCCGACACCAGCGCGGCCGTCGCCGGGGGCGACAGCTCGGCCTACGCCCAGCTCATGGAACAGACCGAGGGCCCGCTTGAGCTCGACGGCTCGGAACCCGTGCTCGGCGACCCCAACGCGCCCTACACCATCGTCGAATTTGCGGAC
This sequence comes from uncultured Enterobacterales bacterium, assembly GCA_964599085.1. Lineage (GTDB taxonomy): Bacteria > Myxococcota_A > UBA796 > UBA796 > UBA2385 > J125. Next base: position 46,125 of record CAZRFD010000012.1, read on the forward strand.
TTCCAGTGCCCGGCCTGTGCAGCCGTCACGCCGATGATGCCCGACCTGGTGGAGCGGAACCCCAACATCAAGGTGCTCTACAAGAACTACCCGCTCAGTGGGATCTGCAACCCACAGGTCAGCGGCGACCGCCACCAGTTCGCCTGCGGCGCCGCCAAGGCCGGTGAGTGTGCGCGCCAGCAGGGGAAGTTCTGGGACCTTGCCCACGTGATGTTCCTCAACCAGGCGGATCTGGACCGCGACGGGCTGGACTTCATGGCGGGCCAGGTCGGCATGGACAAGGCCGCCTACGCCGCGTGCATGGACGACCCGGCGACCGACAAGGCCATCCTCGAAGACATCCAGGCGGCCATGTCCGTGGGGGTGCACGGCACGCCGACGCTGTTCATGCAGGGCACGCACGACAACCAGTGGGTCGAGATGACCGCCGGCCCCGAGGGCGCGGAGCTGCTCGTGCGGGCGCACGCCGCCGGAACCGAGCTGCCCGCGGTTCCCGCCCGCCGCCCTGACGGGCGCTGAGCGCCGTGGCGTCCTGGGCCGAGGTCGAGGTCGAGGTCGCGCGGACGGGCATCGACGCCGCGTCCTCGGTGCTGGTCGACGCCGGCGCCGCCGGCCTGCAGGAGGACTACCGACCCGGGGAAGCGCCGCCGCCGCGGCAGCCCTGGGACACCGGCCCGCTGCCGCCCCCGCCGCCCGTGGCGGTGTTGCGGACGTGGTTGGACGCCGAGGGCTTCGAGCGACGCTGGTCCGGGCTGGAGCGTGCGCTGCTCGATGCCGGGGCTTCGGCTGCGCGGTGGCGGCGCGTTGAGGATGAAGACTGGGCCAGCACCTGGCGCAGTGCCTTCCAGCGGGTGGAGATCGACGCGGACCACGCGGTCGCTCCTCCGTGGCTGGCTCGCGACGGGGACCTCATCATCGATCCCGGCATGGCCTTCGGCACAGGCGAGCACCCCACCACGATGGCGTGCCTCCGGGCGGTGCTGGCCCACGGCCGCCCCGGCGGTCGCTGCCTCGATGTGGGCTCGGGCTCGGGCGTCGTGGCGCTGCTCGCCGCAAGCCGCGGGATGACCGCCCACGGCATCGACATCGAGCCCGAGGCGATCCAGGCGGGTGTCGACAACGCCGCGCGCAACGGCCTGGACGCCACCTTCGCCCTGACCCCGCTCGCCGAGGTGCAGGGAGTCTTCGACCTGGTCGTGGCCAACATCTACGCCGAGGTGCTCGTCCAGCTCGTGCCGGACCTCGCCCGCCTCGTGCGCTCGCACCTCGCGCTCGCGGGGATCCTCGCCGACCGCGCCCATCTTGTGGAAGACGCGCTGGCCGCGCACGGCCTGGTGGTGACGGAGCGCACGATCGAGGGCGACTGGGTCCACCTCGTCGCCCGCCCGGCGGACGGCCGGTGAGGCGCTTCCTCGCGCCCGACCTGGGGGCGCCGGGCGATGTGCTGCTCTTGGACTCGGCGGTGTCCCACCACCTGCTCCGGGTCACGGGCATCGCGCCAGGCGAAGCCGTGGTGCTCTTCGACGGTCGCGGCCGCCAGGCGCGCGCCGAGCTGATGGGCGTGCGGGACGGCATCGCCGAGCTGCGACAGCTCGATGACATCGAGCAGGTCGGGCTGCCCTCTCTGGTGCTGCTGGTGGGGCTCGGCAAGCACGCGGCCATGGACACGATCATGCGGATGGCCACCGAGCTCGGCGCCACGACCATCCAGCCCGTGCTGGCGGAGCGCTCCGTGGCCCGTGGGGATCGCGGCCCGCGCTGGCAGCGCATCGCGGCCGGGGCTGCCGCCCAGTGCGGCCGCGCCGATCTGCCCGACGTGCGGCCGCTGGTTGGCCTGGCCGAAGCCCTCTCCGGGCTGCCCGCACAGCTCGACCGCCGGGTCTACGCTCCCTCCTCTCCCCAGGAGCCGGCACCCGCTTGCCCCTGCGCGCTGCTGCTGGGGCCGGAGGGCGGCCTGGCACCGGCGGAGCTGTCACTGGCCGTCGACGCCGGCTTCCGCCGCGACAGCCTGGGGCCGACGGTGCTGCGGGCAGACACCGCCGTGGCTGCCGCGTTGGCGCGCGTGCGCCGGGTCAGCTGACGGAGCCGCAGCGGCCGTAGTGGTTCAGTCGTCTTCGCGTCGGCGCCCGGCCAGGGCGAGCAGGCTGAGCAGCCCCGGCAGCACCACCGCCGCCGCGCTGTTCTTGCCGCAGCCGGACTTACCGCCGTCGACAGGGGCCGCCGGAGCGTCGCTGAGCGCAACCGGTTCGGCGTACACCGTGATGTCCACGTCGTCGTAGTCCACGCCCAGGCTGGGGTCGCTGACCCGCAGCGTGATCGTGTAGGTCTCGGACTCGGTGCGGTCGTCGGGGAAGGCCGCGGGGGCGGTGAAGGTCGGGCTGACCGCACCCGGCTGGTCGATGGCCACGAAGCCGCGGCTGGTCAACACCGGGTCTTGCTGCCAGGCGAAGGTGACGGGATCACCGTCGGAGTCGAAGGCCCAGGCGGTCAGGTTCACCGTTTCACCCAGCGCGATCGCCGTCTTGTCGACGCGGATGCCGCCCACGAGGATGGGGTCGCTGACCAGGTCGACGCAGCCGTCGCGTTCGTCGCTGATGCCGTTGCAGTCGTTGTCGATGCCGTCGCAGTACTCGATGGCGCGGGGGTTGATCTCGGCGTCACCGTCGTCGCAGTCGCCCTCGGCTTCAGAGAAGCCATCGTCGTCGTCGTCGGCGAGCGTCGTGTTCTCGTCGATCTGGCCGTCGCAGTCGTTGTCCCGGTAGTCGGGTTCTTCAGCGGCGCCCGGGTGGCTGGCGTCGTCGTCGTCGGCACAGTCGCCGTCGGCTTCGCTGTAGCCGTCCCCGTCGTCGTCGTAGCCCGCCGTGCCCTCGTCGATGGTGTCGTCGCAGTCGTTGTCGGCGCCGTCGTAGCGTTCCGCCGCCATCGGGTAGGTGTAGGGGTCGGTGTCGTCGCAGTCGATGGCGCTCTCACCCTTGACTTCGCCGAAGCCGTCGCCGTCGTCGTCGCTGGGCGGGTAGCTGGACCGGTACAGCACGGTCGTGGTGGCGTCGGTCCGGTTGCCGGCGCTGTCCTGCACGCGGACGATGATGGTGTCCGTTCCCGCGCCCAGCAGCTTGCGTGGGATCGACGTCTGGATGTAGCCGGACTCGTCGGAAGGGTGGAAGCTGTCGATCAGGATCGGGTCGTCGACGCTCAGCACGCCGCTGCGCACCTGGACCGTCAGGTTGGTCGCCGGCTCGTTGCAGTCGGAGACCTCGAAGGCCAGGGGCAGATCATCGCTGGTCAGGTGCTGGTAGCCGATGTGTGGGGAGATCAGGTTGACGGTGGGTTGGCACTCTGCGGGGTCGTTGCCGACGTTGCCCTGCATTGGGATGTCGATGAAGGGTTCATCGGGATCGTCGGACTTGACCCACAGGGTGCAGGCGACGTCGTTGTCCGAGGTCGGCGAGAACGTCGCTTCGATGCCGGTGAGGCTGCCACCCGTCAGCACGAAGTCCTGGCCGTAGCCCCAGTCGATGGAGAAGCCCGGGTCGCAGGAGTCGTCGAGGTAGGGTTCGTCGAGGACGAGGTCGCCGTCACCGGTGTTGAGCACGTCGACGAGGATGGAGCTGGACTCGCCCTCCCACACCGTGCCGAAGTTCATGGCACGTGGGGTGACGAAGATGTTGGGGGCGCCCTTCGCGCCGTTGCCGTCGAGCAGCACGACGAGGTAGCTGTTGTCGGGGTCCGCCCAGTAGGTCTGCTCGGCGTCGCTGTCCTCTTCGAGGACCTCGTCGACGGTCTCGATGCGGACCGAGCCGACGATCTCCCCGACCCGCGACGGCGTCAGCGTCACGTCGATGGGGAGCTTGCAGCCGGGGCCGAGGATGCGCGAGCCGGTGCCGACGCCGCTGTGGCCGGAGTCGGTGGCTCCACCGTCGGCGTAGTAGTCGCCGGTGTCGGCCCCCGGGGGAGGGGCCAGCACGGCCAGGCGCGCGGAGCCCGCGCCGGTGTCGCCGGTGGTGTCGCCGGTGCCTTCCGGGCACTCGACCAGGTCGAAGTCGGCGACCAGACGGAAGTTGTCTTCCATCTCACCCTCACCCAGGGTGATCTCGCCCACGCCCATGGGGTAGTCGCCAGCGTTGGTCAGGTAGACGCGCTGCGTGACCTCGTCCCCCCAGGAGATGTCGCCGAAGTCCAGGCTGTCGGCCGAGAGTTCCGCGGCCGGGTACAGGCTGGCGTTCTGGCTGTTGTCTCCGGAGTCACCCCCGCAGGCGGCCAGCAGGACGCCGGGGAGCAGGAGGGCGAGCGATCGCGACATCGGCGTCTCCGTCGTGGACTGGCGCCAGAGAGGCGTCTACGGACACCACGTTGTAGCTGTCAGGCGCATGTCATGTCAACGGCGGCTGCCGCGCCGCTGCGCCGTCAGAGCAGGTGACCGGACTTGTCGCGCTTGGTCGCCAGGTAGAAGGCGTTGTGTTCCGTCGCCGGCATGATGTGCGGGATGCGTCCCGTGACCTCGATGCCGTGGCGGATCAGCCCCTGCAGCTTGCGCGGGTTGTTCGTGATCAGGCGCACGCTGCGCACGCCGAGCTGCTGCAGCATGTCGGCGGCCACGTCGTAGCGCCGGAGATCGTCGGGGAAGCCCAGGGCGTGGTTGGCTTCCACCGTGTCCAGGCCCTCCTCCTGCAGCGCGTAGGCCCGGATCTTGTTGACCAGGCCGATGCCGCGGCCCTCCTGGCGCAGGTAGACCACAGCCCCCCGCTCCTGGCTGGCGACGTACTGCAGGGCCGCCTCGAGCTGCTGCCGGCAGTCGCAGCGCAGGCTGCCCATGACGTCGCCGGTGAAGCATTCGCTGTGGATCCGCACGGGGAGGTCCACGGCCCCCTCGAGGTCGCCGCGGGCGATGACCGCATGCTCCTTGCCGTCGCCATCGGCTTCGAAGCCGTAGACCTGGAAGTCACCGAAGCGGCTGGGGAGGTTGGCCTTGGCCGCGAGCAGGACCCGTGGGTCGGCCTCCTCGGACTGCGCATGCAGGAGCGAGTTCATCTTCGTGTCATCTCCTGGCGACTGCCAGGAGGCAGCCGCGTGGGTGGGTACCCTTCTCGACGTCGCTGCGTCGACGGCCACGCGTGTGCCGGTCTGGGGCTCGTGTCGAGCGGTCGGATCTTAGTGGCCTGCCCCGGACCGTCAAGGGCCGGCTGGCACCTGCGGCCCCAGGTTCCGACCGAGCAGCCTTTGCCGTCACGGTGGCTGTCCTCGCGAACCCGGGGCCTCCGGTACCAGCGGTGTCCATGGAGGGGGTCTCGCGACCCCCTTGCGCCTTCGGCGCACCCCCGCGGCGGTCGCTACGCGTCCGCGGAACGCGCGACCGTGATGATGATCATGGTCGACAGGAACCTCCGGTCGCGCGTCCCAGCCATCTACAAGAAAGGCGGAGGAACGATGTTCCTCCGCCTTCTCTCTCGGTCGCGGGACGCTCAGGCGTTCAGCGCTTCCTTGAGGCCCTTGCCGGCGCGGAAGCCGGGGATCTTCACCGCGGAGACGTCCATGGGCCGGCCGTTCTTGGGGTTGTGGCCGGTGAAGCCGCTGCGGTGCTGGACCTTGAAGGTGCCGAAGTCGGAGATCGTGACCTTCTCACCGCGCACGAGAGCATCGTGGATGGTGCCGAAGACGATGTTGATGTACTGCGCCGCGCGGACCTTGGGGATGCCGGCTTCGTCGGCGAGGGAGGCGGTCAGGTCAGCCTTGTTCATGTCTTCTCCTCACGATCGGGATCCGATCTTTTTGAGAATTTTGAGTACCGTCTTGTTGTGGGGCTTGCAGGTGCGTGTCGGGGGAGTCAGGGCGAACCCTGTCGTCGACCGCGTCACGGTAATACCTCGGTTTCTCACCGGTGGCGACACCTATCACGCACCGGCCTTGGAATTTTCGCAGGTGCGCAACGGGTAAAAAACCATAATAATGTGAATATTGCAAATCAACCGAACTGTCGGCCTCGGTCCCCGCGAACCGGATTGCTGATCCATCCCCCCCGGACCTGCAGGGCGGCGGGGAGCAGCTCGAAGCTCGACGGCTCGTCGTTGTGCTCCTCCCCATCGAGGTCGACGGGGAGGCGGGCGCCGGGCGTGGGGCTCACCTGGAGGCGACGGGTCTGGAAGCGGAGGACACCCGGCACCCGATCGAGGTGGCCGTCGTACAGCCGTCGCGCGTCGACGAGCTGGCGGCCGATTGTCGCGGGTGGCAGCACGGTTACATCGAAGACTCCGTCCTGCATGCTGCCGCCGCGGCCGACCCACATCCCGCCGCCGCACCATGCGCCGTTGGCGATGAAGCAGCCCAACGCCGACCCGCTCCACTGGTGGAAGCGATCGTCGGCGTCGGTCCATTGCAGCGAGAAGGACGGGGTCTCGTAGGACAGTGTGGTGCGTACGGTGGCCAACAGGAAGGTGGCGCGGCCCCCCATGCGCTTGTCCATCGCGTTCGCGCGGCGGACGACCTCGCCGTTCGCGCCGAAGCCCGCGACGTTGATGAACAGCTCCTCTCGATCCCCGTCCGCTCCGTGGAGTCGCGCCAGCCCCACATCCGTCGGCAGGGTGATGCCCGTGGCGGCGACCCACAGCGCTTCGCTGAGGTTGCGCGGAATCTCCAGGCTCTTCATCAGGTCAGAGCCTGTGCCGAAGGGGATCGTGGTGAAGGCGCAGCGGTTGCTGCGCGCTCGGCCGTTGACCACCATGCCGGCCACCACCTCGTGACAGGTGCCATCGCCACCCACAGCCGCGACGATGCCGAAGCCCTCGTCCACCGCCTCGCGTGCCAGCGCGGTCGCGTGGCCCGGGGCTTCCGTCAGGCGGATCTCGACGTGCTCGAAGGCCCGCCGGGCCGCACGCTCCAGGCGTCCCAGCCGCGCGCCGGCGCGGCCGGCGCCGGCACGGGGGTTGACGATCAGGCAGATGGGTTCGGACTTGTTGACCGAGCTGGCGTAGGCATCGGCGTTCATCTGGCGGGGGACCCGCTCGTATCTCACGAAGGCCACGGTGCTCCTCAGGCGGGGGAGGCCAGCAGGGCATCGATGGGATCGATGACCTCGAGGCCTGCGGCGGAGAGCGCCCCCGCGCAGACGCTGTCGGGGCTGCGGACCGGCACGCCCCCTGCGTGGCGGGCCAGGCGACGCGCTTGATCGACGGCGAGGTCGCGGGCGATCGAAGGGTGGGTGCTGCCCAGGTCGGCGCAGGCGCCGCAGCACCGCAGGGCGTCGGGGGCCGGGTCGCCCGCCAGGCGCGGGCCCTGGCAGGGGTGGTGCACCGGCCCCCCCGCCTCGACGCGGACCAGCTCGACGAGGTGGACGGCGCGGAGGCCGGCCCGTGTCGCGGCCCGCAGGCTGCGGTGATCTGTGACCACGGCGATGCGGTCGCCCAAGGCGGATTGCAGGGCGGCAGCGTGGTCCGGGCCGGCGAGGGGGTGGTCGAGGTGGCGGGCGCCGAGCTGATCACCGCTGCGCAGGCGCGCGACCGGCTCGCCGATGACGGCGGCGAGGGCCGCCGACCAGTCGCGATCGTCGGAGAGGACGGCGACGTAGCGTCCGTCGCCCTCGACCTGCCGGACCGCTTCGGCGGGGGGAGGCGCCGACAGCGCGGTGCCGAGCTCGCGCAGCAGCCGGCCGAGGGGGCGGTCCAGGTCGCAGTGCTCGGTGCAGGAATCGCAGCCGACGCAGAGGGCGGCGGCCTGCTGCGCCAGCGCCAGCGATCCGTCGCCGCGCAGGAAGAGCAGAGCCTGCAGGGCCATGTTCGATGGCACGGCGGCCTCGCGGGCGCTGCCGACCGCCACCGGACACACGTGGCGGCAGAGGCGGGGGCACCACGCGCAGGTCTCGAAGGCGCCCAGGCCAGGCACCGTCATGGGAGCACCGTCATGGCAGCACCGTCATGGGAGGCTCAGGGGGAGGGAGAGGTGGGGAGGGCGGGCTCGGCACGCTGGGGGTGGCGACGGGGCGAGGTCCCGCGAGCGCCGCTGCCGCCGACAGTGACGGCGACCTGCTCCAGGTCAGCGCTGAAGCCCCAGCGATCGTCCTTGCGCCAGGTCGGCCGCACGTCGCGGGCATCCCCGGCCTCTGCCGGGACGCGGATCACCACGTCGTCGGCGTCGAGCCGGCGGACCGGGAGCTGCACCGCGACGAGTGTGGCGCGGCGCATGAGCGCCTGGCGGAGGTCCGGCCCGGCCGCGGATCGAGGGGCGACGCCCAGGTGGACGCTACGACCGTCTTCGAGGCGGAACCACGCGCCGAAGAACGGGGCCTCCCAGGCATCGAGGGCGGTGCGCCGGAGGGCGGGGAGCCAGCGGTAGAGCGGGCGATCTGGCCGCAGGCGCAGCCCGAAGCCGCGCTCGGCCAGGGCGGCATCCAGCTCCTTGGGGGCGGCGCGAGGGTCCACGGTGGCGAGCAGGCTGAGCTCGTCGAGTTCGAAGATCGGGCCCTCGCCTTCAGGAGGTGTCTCCGTGTCTCCGGGCAGCGGCTCGACCGGATCTGTGGGAAGAGGGCGCCCGGGGTTCATGCGGCCGTCGGGGTCCCAGCGCTGCTTCAGGTCTCGCCAGGTGTCGATCGCCGCCCCCAGCTCGCGGGCCGCCGCGGCGCTCTTGAGCTGTCCGACGCCGTGATGGTGGGTGACGGTTCCGCCGGCCACGCGCACCGCCGCCAGCGCGTCGCGCCACACGGCGTCGTACACATCGAGGCGACCACGGCCGGCGAAGGAGAAGTAGATCGAGCAGCCCTCGGGGTAGGCGTGGCTGAAGTGCGCCATCACGACGGCGTGGCGCCCGATGGCGGCGCGGACGGCGCGGTGCAGCTCCGGCAGCCGGCTCCAGGTGGCTGCCACCTCCATGGTGTCGGCGAAGCCACCAGCGACGAAGATGGGCGCCTGCTTGTAGGAGACGGCGTGCCGGTGGGCGAACCAGCGCTCGCCGGGGGTGGAGCCGAGGTCGCGGGCGCCGCCGAGGATGCGGCGCGCCAGCGCGACCTGCGCATCGACCAGGCGCTGACCACCCTCGAACCCGACGATGAGCGCGACCTCACGGCCCAGGCCCGCGGCCACCCGGTTGATGAGGCCGGGGAGCGCGAGCGGGACGGCGGCGAGCTGGTGTCGCAGGGCGGGCACTGCTTCCAGGGCGTCTCGCAACTGCGCCACGACCCCCGGGCCCCGAGGCTCCTGCGAGGGGCGGCGGCTCGTGGTGCGGTTGAGCCGGGTGTCCTGCGGATCGTAGAGCCGCAGCACCGAAGGCCACAGCCCCGCCTGCATGATGCGCCGCATGGCGGTCCAGGCGCTCTGGAGGTTGTCGAAGGCGTAGCCGCGCTGCCAGCGGGTATCGGGGAGCGGGGCGATGCGGAGCAGCGTGTCGGTGACGATGGCCAGCCCGCCCTCGGAGCCACACAGCACCGGCAGCAGGTCCTCCTCGCCGTCCGGGGTCCAGGCACCTGCGTCGATGTGGCCTGCGGGAGCCTCGGCGCTCGCGGCGAGCAGCATGTCCTCGAAGACTCCGTAGCGGCTGGAGAACTGGCCTGCGCTGCGCGCCGCGACGTAGCCGCCCACGGTCGAGCACCAGATCGAGGAGGGGCTGTGGGCGGTCATCCAGCCACGTCGCGCCAGCCAGTCCTCGAGGTGCTGCCCCAGCACGCCAGGCTGTACGCGCACTGTGCGCGCGTGGACGTCCAGGTCTTCGATGGCGTCCATCCGCTTGAGGTCGACAACGAGCGAGCCTTCACGACCGGCTGCACCTCCGCAGACGCCAGAGCCTGCGCCGTAGGGGACCACGGAGAGCCCCTCGGCGGCCGCGAGCGACAGCGCCGCGCGGACCTCCTCGCCGTCCCGAGGCCAGGCGACACGTGCCGGCGCGGGCGGGGGGCTTCCCCGCATCGTGGCCAGCGTCTGGCGGGGCCAGAGGTCGCGCCGGTAGGCTTCGAGGTCGAGGGGCGACACGCTTGTCGCCAGCGAGGGGGATCCGGACATGGCCCCACGGTATCCGGTGGGGACGTCGAGTCGAGGTGGGGGCGTCTGGTTTGTCCGGGCCCCGGGCTGGGGTCAGGGGCCTGCTGCGGCAGCCACAATTGGAAACGCCCGGCGCGGTGGCCGGGCGTCCCTGCGGTGAGGTCGGCAGGGGGGACCCGCCGGACCATGTTCAGCATCTCCGTGGCCCTGTCCAAGCAGGAGTCGTGCCAGCTTGCTTGTTTCTAGTGTAAGTATATGATATGTTTGAATGCTACTGCTCGTTAGCGTGTCCGTCGTGTGGCTGGTGGAGGCACGGATCGGTCAGATCGCGACATCTGTGTCGTGGTCAGCCCTGATCGAGCAGATCCGCGATGGCGTCGGCGACCAGCCAGGGACGTTCCACGGGGTGCAGCGAGCGCCCGCCCGGGACCGTGACGTGGCGCAGGCGGGGGAGCAGCGCGCGGGCGTCGTCGACCTGCCACGGAGGGTAGAGGGCGTCTTCATCGCCCCACAGCAGCGTCGTCGGGCCCTCGAAGATCGGCGTGGAACGGACGGCATCCGGGAGGCTGCGCAGGTACGCCGCGACCGCGAGGCGACGCCCGGCGGTGGAGAAGAGGGGGGCACAGATCGCGACAACCGTGTCGCGGTCCATGACGTAGGGGTTGCGGACGGCCCGTCGCAGTCCGAGCGAGCTGTAGAGCCAGCGCACCACCACGGCAGGGTGGAAGATCAGCGACGGCAGCAGGGCCGGCAGCCTGGCGGCGTGGGCCAGCGCCCGCGTGGCGGGGTCGAGGTGCGTGATCGGGCCGTTGCAGAGCACGAGCCGGCACCCGGGCACCTGGGCCGCAGCGTAGATCGCAGCGGGGCAGGCGAGGCCGTGGGCTACGAGCACCGGGGCCTCCGCGGCCTCGCCGAGCTGCTCCGCCAGCCATGCGCCCTGGCCGCGCACCGTGGGCTCGACCCCCTCTGTGCTGAGCAGCTCGGTGCTGCGCACCTCCCCTTTGCGCACCTCCCCTTTGCGCACCTCCCCTTTGCGCACCTC
>CAZRFD010000012.1:57222-86872 GCA_964599085.1 uncultured Enterobacterales bacterium
TGCGCACCTCCCCTTTGCGCACCTCCCCTTTGCGCACCTCCCCTTTGCGCACCTCCCCTTTGCGCACCTCTTCCACATCTGCGTCAGCCCGGCCGCGCAGGCGCTCTGCCACGTCGGCCCAGAGCGCGGCGGTGTGCGGCGGGCCTGCAACGAGGAGCACGTGGTGCATGGTGGGTGGGCCTCCTGTCTGCCCTCGGGGTAGCACAGCGCGGTCCGGAACGGGTGACGCTCCCGACCCCTCGGCGAGGCGGTAGCGGTGGCCCGGGTGTCTGCGCGGCGTCCAGCATTTGATCGGCGCCCCAAACCGGATACTGCCCGCCTGCTGATAGCGGCGCTCTGCTCGGGCAGTGCCCCTCCCTCGCGGCCACTGGCGAGGGTTGCGCGGGCGCAGACCACCCGCGGAGGCCGCTCGGCCCGGCCACTGGCCGCTGTCCCGCCCAAGCGGAGCATCGCGTGTACGACCTCATCATTCGAGACGCCACCATCGTTCACTCCGGTGGCCGCCTCGTCGCGGACGTTGCCATCGAAGATGGCCGCGTCGCCTTTGTCGGGGGCAACCCTGCGGGCAAGGCCCGCCAGGAGCTGTCGGCCATCGGCAAGTTCTTGATCCCCGGCGTCATCGACGGTGACGTGACCATCGCCGCTCCCGATGCGGACCCGGCGGCCCTGTGGGCGTCGGAGTCCCGTGCCGCGGTCGCGCGTGGTGTGACCACGCTGCTGCACCGGGCCCATGCGCCCGGCTCGCCTGCCCAGGTGGACGCCGATCTCGCCGCCGCCGCCGCTGCCTCGGTCGCCAGCTTCGGCGCCTGGGCCGTCGCTGGCGGTGACGACGACGGCGCGCTCGCCGAGCTCGTCGCAGCTGGCCGTGCCGTCGGCCTCTCCCTCGTCGTCGGTGACGGCGGCGCGGACCTCGACCGCCTCCGCCAGCTCCACGCCGACACCGCCGGCCTGCTGGGTGTGCTGGTGGAAGACGCCGCCATCGTGGCCCGCCAGCGCCGCAAGTGGCAGGCCGTGGATGCGCCGATCCACAACGACATCCACACGACCAAGGCCGCGCTCGCCGGCGCCAAGGCCCTGCTGGCTCTGGTGCGCGGCTCGGATCGGCCGGTCCACATCCACCAGCTCTCCACCGCCTTCGAGCTGAACCTCTTCGATCCCTACCGCGACGACATCCCCCTGACGGCGGGCGTCACCCCGCATCACCTCTTCCTGAGCACGGACATCGCCGACAACGGTGGCCCGCTGCTCAAGACGGATCCGCCCGTCCGCCCCGAGCTCGACCGCCGCGCACTGTGGGCGGCCATCAAGCGCAGCCGGGTCGATGTGTTCAGCAGCGGCCACGTGCCCTTGACCCAGGCGCACAAGAGCGGGTCCTACTGGGACGCCCCCTCCGGCCTGCCGGGCACGGAAGCCCTCCTCCCCCTGCTGCTTGGCGCGGTCAAGCACGGACGGCTCGGCCTGGAGAAGCTGGTCGAGATGTCCAGCGAGGCGCCGGCCCGGATCTTCGGCCTGTCGGGCAAGGGACGGATCGAAGAGGGCGCAGACGCCGACATGCTGCTGTTCAGCGAGGGTGAGACCACCAAGCTCCGGGACGAGGACCTGCGGTCCGCCGCGGGCTGGTCCCCCTTCGTCGGGCGCGAGATCGGCATCGCCCCGCACCTCGTCCTCGTCGGTGGTCGCATCGTCGCCCGGGACGGCGTCCTGTCCGACGACCTCGCCGTGGCCGGGGCCGCGACGCTGACCCGCTGAGGTTCTCGCGCGCGATCCCGGCGGACCCCGTTCAGTCCGCGCAGTCGGTGGCGATCGGGTAGCTGACCGACCCCGTCTCACCGGGGTCGGGGATCGCGGAGCCGTGGAAGACGATGGCGTTGTCGCGGCTGTCGTAGGACCAGCCGTTGTCGGTGTCCTGGTCGATCGACGTCGTGCCGACCCGCACTTCCGTGCGGCCGAGGTCGCTGGGTTCGTAGGTCAGGTCGAAGCTGACCGTCAGCCCGGCGCTGGTCCGCGAGATGTCGTCGAGCACCGTCATGTAGTCGGTGCTGGCGATGTCGCCGACGATGCCGCCGGTCAGGTCGGCGGCGTCGCCGTACTTGTAGCAGCTGATCAGGAAGTCTTCGCAGATGGCCGAGAACGTCGTCCACTCCGGATCGGCCTTCAGCCCCTCCATGAAGGCGTTGTAGGAGGTGGCCGTGGTGCTGGAGCTGTCGTCTTCGTCGCTGATGACGATGACGGCGAGCGCGGCCTCGTCGCGCATGATGCCGGCGTTGTAGCCGGTCAACAGCGGGTCCGAGAGCGCCGCCATGGACGCTGCGAAGCCCTCTTCGGTGGCCGAGCCGCTGCTGCCCTGGTCGACCTGGCTGATGAATTCGCCGATGGGGTCGGACGTGTCCGGCGTGATGATCGGCCCCTGGACGCGGCCAGAGTCGTTGGGGTCGTCCATGTCGGTGGTGATGACCGCGATCTGCCAGTCGGTGTCCAGCTCGGCGAAGACTTCGATGAAGCTGGCGAAGTTGTTGCTGACCGTGCGGAGGTTGTCGCTCATCGACCCGGAGTTGTCGATGACCCAGACTACGTCGAGCAGCTCGTGGTAGTCCTGCACGAAGCTCTCTTCGTAGACCGAGTCTTCGGAGCCGTAGCCGTCCAGCGCGACGTCGACGACGGCTTCGTCAGGGTCGTTGCTGTCGATCTGGATGGCCGGCGTGTAGGTCACCCAGGCGTTGGGGGAGAAGACGACGTCGGCTGTCACCGACTCGCCGGTGGAGAGGGTCACGGGCGTCATCACACCGGAGACGGCGAAGGCGCTGGTGCCCTCGCCCTCGACCGAGATCTCGTCCACCACCAGGTCGCCCAGGCCGACGTTCTCGATCGTGACCTCCTGTGCGGGGCTGGAGCAGTCCTTGGGGATGCCGCCGAAGTACAGCGACGTCGGCGTCACCTGGATGTCGGGGTCTTCGGTCGGGGCTGCGGGCGTGCCCGTGTCCTGGGGTTCGCCGCCGTCTTCCTTGCCGTCGGGGCGGTGCAGGTCGTAGTCGGAGCAGGCCGTCAGCGAGACGAGCAGCGCAAGCGAGGGGATCATCGAGGTCTCCAGGGGGGCGCGCAGGTGGTGCCGGATCGCGCGCGCAGGCGGGGGGAGGGAGGGGGCCTCCCCGGGGAGGCGACGCATAGGCGAGACGCGACGCGGCGCGCGCCTGTGCGAGGATGCCGGGAGCATGCCATATCCCGACGCCGATGCCACCCCCTCCGTTCCGTCTGCCGCGGCAGGCGATCCTGTCGCACCAACGCCGGGACCGACTCCGCCCGGAGGCACGTCAGCGGTCCCGCCGCTGCCCGTCGACGACTCCGGCGAGCCGATCCGCCACCCGCCGCTTCCCGTCCTCTCCCGCGGCGACGGCTGGATCGTCGTGGCCAAGCCGCCGCGGGTCATCGTGCATCGCAACGCCCGGATGCGTCACGTCGCGGCCGTGCTGCAGCGTGTACGGCACCAGGTCGGCGGGCACGTGTACCTGGCCCACCGCCTCGATCGCGGCACCTCCGGCTGCCTGCTGCTGGCGACGGAGCGCTCCCGCGCCGGCGAGCTCTCCCTGGCCATCGCCAGCACTGACGCCCACAAGACCTACCTCGCCTTTGTCCGGGGCTGCTTTCCCCACGACGATCCCGTGGTCGTCGACACGGATATCCCGTCCCGGCACGGCCCCAAGCCCGCCCGCTCGACGGTCGAGCTGCTCGGCCGCTGCCCCGACCCGCGCTGCTCGCTGCTGCGGGTGACGCCACACTCCGGCCGCCACCACCAGGTCCGACGGCACGTCCGCGACCTCCACCACCCCATCATCGGGGACTCCGACCACGGCGACAGCCGGATCAACCGCTTCTGGCGGCAGCGCGGCGCCGATCGCCTGGGGCTGCACTGCCTGTCGTTGCGCGTGGCGTTGCCTGGCGGCGAGCGCATCGAGGTCGACTGCCCCTTGTTTCAGGACCAGGCGGCGGTGTACCGCACCCTGCCCTGGTGGCAGGAGGCGCTGGAGCGTGAGCCCCGCCTGGGGCTCGATCCGCTGTCGATGCACTGGATGTACCCCATCGCTTGAGCACAGCGAGCCAGCCGCGACCGGAGCGCCGGTTGGGTTGGGACAGCGCGCCCGTGGTGCCTCGCCCCCGCAGCAGGCGCGGGAGGGTCCGAGTCCGCGCCGGCTGCCTGCTTGGAGGGAGCGCTGCGGGGACGAGGCGGGAGCGCGGGCGCGAGGTGCAGACGACGCGCCGCCGGTTCAGGCTTCGGCAGGCGCCGCCTGCGGGGACAGGCCGAGCGCGCCCTCGACGAGGGTGCGGAGCTGGGCGGAGAGGTCCTTGTCGCCGAGCAGGAGCTGGCGGGTCGCTTCCCGCCCCTGGCCAAGCGTCCGGTCGCCGAGGCTGTACCAGGACCCCGAGCGGCTCACGATGTCGTTGTCCAGCGCCAGGTCGAGGAGGTTGCCGGCTTCGCAGATGCCGGTGCCCCACATGATGTCGAATTCGGCCTGCCGGAAGGGTGGGGCCAGCTTGTTCTTCACGGCGCGGACGCGGGTCCTGCTGCCGATGCGCACGTCGCCCTGCTTGACCTGCCCGATGCGCCGGACGTCCAGCCGCAGGCTGGCGTAGAACTTCAGCGCGTTGCCCCCGGTGGTCACCTCGCCGCTGCCGAAGGTCACGCCGATCTTCTGCCGGAGTTGGTTGATGAAGACGACGCAGACGTCGTGTCGCTTGGCGGGCCCGGTCAGCTTGCGCATGGCCTGGCTCATCATGCGCGCTTGCAGGCCGACGTGCTGGTCACCGACGTCACCCTCCAGCTCGGCGCGGGGGACCAGGGCGGCGACGCTGTCGACCACGATGAGGTCGACCGAGCCGCTCTCGACGAGGTGCTCGCTGATGTCGAGGGCCTGTTCTCCGTGGTCGGGCTGCGACACGAGCAGGTTGTCGAGGTCGACACCGAGGTGCCGTGCGTAGGTCGGGTCCAGCGCGTGCTCGGCGTCGATGAAGGCGGCGATCCCGCCAGCCGCCTGGCAGCTCGCGATGGCGTGCAGGGCCAGGGTCGTCTTGCCGCTGGATTCCGGGCCGTAGATCTCGACGATGCGTCCGCGGGGGTAGCCGCCCACGCCGGTGGCGAGGTCCAGGCCCAGGCAGCCGCTGGAGATGGCGGGGACCTGCTGGCGGGCCCGGTCGCCCAGGCGCCAGATCGCGCTGGCGCCGTACTGCTTGTGGATGCGGTCCAGGGCCTTGTCCAGGTCGGCCGTGGTCTGGGGAGACAGGGTGGTCATGGGGATGTCCTGTGGGGGTTGGGCGTCGCGGACGACGCGATGGAGGAGCAGGCGACGGCGACGCCGCAGCCTGGTGCCGGGCGCTGCGCAGGGCCGCGCCCGGAGGACGAGGCCAGGTCGACGGTCAGGTCGATCTCGGCCGGGAGGGCGACGGGTGCGGGGGTCACGGAGACGGGGCTCGCGTCCTGCACGATGGGGAGGCCGCGGCGGTCGAAGGAGAGCCTGTCGCCCTCGTGCAGCGCCAGGCCCGGGGGGCGGGCCACAGGGACCAGCTCACCGGGCGCGACCTCGACCAGGAGCACGTCTGCGTCGAGCTGATCGACCGTCATCGGCGGCAGCCCCTGCACCGCGAGGTCGCGGGCCAGGCCGGTCAGCCACCAGCACAGGCCGTCGCCGGGGTTCACGCCGCCTCCGCGACGCCGGGCAGGCGGTAGCTGGTGGCTTCGAGGACATGGGGCGCGTCGACCTGGTCGGCGCCCGCGAGGTCGGCGATGGTCCGCGCGACCTTCAGGGTCCGGGCCCAGCCGCGCGCGGAGAGGCCCAGGCTGCCCATGCTGTCGTGGAGCACGCGCGTCGCGGCGGCTGTGGGGGCCGCCGCTGCCCGGATGTCGTCGCCCTGCAGCTCGGCGTTGCAGGAGGGGCGGCGACCAGAGGTCGTCAGCCGGGCGCTGAACCGGGCGTGCTGGCGCTCGCGGGCCGCTTCGACCCGGGCGCGCACGGCCGCGGAGGGTTCGCCGGGTTCGCCGCGGCTGAGCTGTTCGGGGTCGACCGGCTGGACCCAGACCTGGAGGTCGACCCGGTCGAGCAGCGGCCCCGACAGGCGGTTCTTGTAGTTGTCGATGGCCCGCGGTGGACAGGTGCAGGGGCGCGTGGGGTGGCCCAGGAAGCCGCAGGGGCAGGGGTTGGCCGCGGCAACGAGCGAGACGCTGGCGGGCAGACGAACCGTGCCGGCGGCGCGGCTGACGGTGATGGCGCGGTCTTCGAGGGGGCCGCGCAGCAGCTCCAGCACGTGCCGCTGGAATTCGGGCACCTCGTCGAGGAAGAGCACGCCGTTGTGGGCGAGGCTCACCTCTCCGGGGCGGAGCTTGGCCGAGCCGACCATGCCCGCCGGCGAGATCGTGTGGTGCGGCGCGCGGAAGGGGCGGTGGGTCACCAGCCCCCGCCCGCCCTTGAGCATTCCGGCCACCGACCAGACCCGGGTGATGTCGATGGCTTCGTCGAGCTGCAGCCGCGGCAGGATGCCGGGCATGCGCGCGGCGAGCATGGTCTTGCCGCAGCCCGGCGCCCCGACCATCAACAGGTTGTGGCCGCCGGCCGCGGCGATCTCCAGCGCACGCCGTGCGCGATCCTGCCCGCGGACCTCGGACAGGTCGAGCGGCACGCGGTCGTTGTCGACACAGCGCACCCCCTCTGCGCGCCGCAGGCTTCGGTCGCCCTCGAGCCAGGCGACGACGTCGGCCAGCGTGTCTGCGCACAGCACCTCGATGCCCTCGACGACGGCGGCTTCGGGGGCGCAGTCCGCCGGCAGGATGATGCGGTCGAGGCCATGATCGCGTGCCATCAGGGCCATCGGCAGGGCCCCCGGGATCCCTCGCAGCTCGCCCTCCAGGGACAGCTCTCCGTAGAAGGCCGTCCTGTCGAGCCGCTGGAGGCTGAGCTGTTCAGACGCCGCCATCACGCCGACGGCGATGGGCAGGTCGAAGCCGGTACCGGCCTTGGGGACCGAGGCGGGTGCCAGGTTGCAGACGACGCGTCGCTTCGGAAAGCTCATGCCGAGCTGGGCGATGGCCGAGCGCACGCGGTGCGTGCTCTCCCGGACCGCGATGCTCGGCAGCCCCACGATCAAGAAGGCCGGGAGCCGGTGCTGGAGGTCGACCTCGACCTCGATGGGGATGCCCTCGACGCCCTCGATGGTGCCGGATGCCACGACTACTGCCACGGGAGACCTCCTGCGCTGTCACCGTCGGGCGGCGGCATGTGCAGGTCGCGTGCCAGCGCAAGTGCCAGCAGATACAGGAGGGGGGTGACGGACACCGTCGACTGGCCGACAGGTCGGGTGTCGAATTCACGACAGTGTTGACGCGTCAATTCAAGGGGTGGCTCCCACCAGCACGGCCGAGCGACGGTGCCCGCTTGTCGCGCAATCGCCACCCACCGGGCCTTCCGCCGGCGCTACCGTGCCGCCCCTTCCCAGCCTCAGCTTCGACGCTGCGTCTCTCGCCCCGCCGTTGCATCCACCCTTCCTCCTGCCGCGGGATCGTCATGACCGCCTCCTCTGCCCTCGTCCTCCTCCTGCTGGCTGCCTGCGGCGACAAGGCCGGCACCACCGATCCCGGTGACACCGGCAGCGCCGACGGCGGCGCCACGACGGACGGCGGCGGCGGTGACGGCGGTGCCCAGGACGGTGGATCCCAGGACGGCGGCACGACTGATGGCGGCGCTCCCGATGGTGGCGCTGGCGACGGTGGCGCCGATGGCGGCGGCGGAGACGGCGGCGGAGACGGCGGCACCGACTGCGAGGATGGCGGGTCGGCCGATGGCGGCGCGGACTACGGCGAGCCCCCTGCCCCGGAGAGCTTCGCGTGGACGGCCGGGCCCGACCTGCCAGCGTGCACGCCACACGCCGGAAGCGGTGACCTCGTGGCCCTCTCCGGCGTGATCCTGCTGCCGGAGGGGCCGACGGCCGGGGCGGTGGTCTACGACCGCGCGACCGGGGGGATCACCTGCGCTGGCGCCTCCTGCGACACCGCCGACGCCGAGCTCGTCTGCACCGAGGGCGTCGTCAGCGCCGGCCTCATCGACGCCCACGACCACCTCCAGTACAACGTCATCCCGCCCTGGCAGCACGACGGCCTGTTCAGCGATCGCTACGACTGGCAGAGCGACGGCGACTACTGGGACTACCGCACCGCCTACGACGACATCGAGTCGACCTACGAGTGCGAGATCATGCGCTGGGCCGAGCTGCGCGCCCTGGTCGGAGGCGCCACCGCGGCGGTCGGGTCGACGGGTGGCTCCTGCATCGAGGGCCTGGTCCGCAACCTCGACGAGGGCGAGTCCGAGCACTACCTCGCCGACTACGACCTCTACTACTCCTCCTCCCGCGTGATGGATCGCTTCGACGAGGGGGACGGCGCCAGCTTCCAGGACGATCTCGAGAGCGGCTACTACGACGCGGTGGAAGCCCACGTCGCCGAGGGCGTCGGGGGCTCGGTCGCCGACGAGATGGACTGGATGATGGACATCGGCATGGGCGGGCCGGGCTTCGACTTCGTCCACGCCACCGACGCCACGACCTCCCAGCTCGCGCGGCTGGCCGTCGAGGGTGGGGCCATCATCTGGTCGCCCCGCAGCAACCTCGACCTCTACGCCGCCACGACCCACGCCGGCATCGCTGCTCGCCTGGGTGTTCCGGTGGCGCTGGGGCCGGACTGGACGTGGTCGGGCTCGCTGAACCCGGCGCACGAAGCGAGCTGTGCCGTCGACTACCTCGGCACCCGGGGCAACCCCTTCAGCGACGTCGACCTGCACGGCATGATCACCAGCGAAGCCGCCCGCGTCCTCGGTCTCGACGGCGAGCTTGGGACGCTGGCCGAGGGCATGCGCGCCGACATCAGCGTCTTCACCTGGTCGGCCGAGCCCTACCAGGCGGTGCTGAAGAGCGGCGCCGGCGACGTGCGACTGGTCGTCGTCGACGGGCAGGCGCTGTACGGCGACAGCGACCTCGTCGGGGCCGCGCGTGGTGACACCAGCGGCTGCGAGCTGGTGGACGCCTGCGACACCGAGCGGATGCTCTGCGCGGTCTCCGGCACCAGCGGCGCCGAGGCGATGACGGCGGCCGAGCTGGCCGACACCCTGTCGGCGGCGCTGGCCGCGACCACCATGCCGTCGGGCCTCGAGTACGCCGGGCAGCTCCACGGCCTGTGGGACTGCGACGACAGCTACGCGAGCTGCAACCTGTCGGCACCCCAGGAGGGCGACGCGGACGGCGACGCCGTGTCCGACGACGTCGACTCCTGCAGCGGCTGGTACAACCCCGACCAGGACGACCTCGACGGCGACGGCTGGGGTGATGTCTGCGACCCCTGCCCGCTGGTGCCTGGCGCCACCGAGTGCAGCCACGACCCGGCGGACATCGACGGCGACGGCGTCGCCAACGACAGCGATGGCTGCCCCTACGCCTACGATCCCGACCAGCCGGACTGCGATGGCGACGGCAAGAACGACGCCTGTGACCTCTGCCCGGGCGAGTACAACCCCGGCGACGCCGGCTGCAGCTTCGGCGTCGACGCGCTCCGCAACCCCGACGACCCCAACCATCCCGACGAGGGGGCCTCCGTCAACCTCA
This sequence comes from uncultured Enterobacterales bacterium, assembly GCA_964599085.1. Taxonomy (GTDB): domain Bacteria; phylum Myxococcota_A; class UBA796; order UBA796; family UBA2385; genus J125. Next base: position 66,853 of record CAZRFD010000012.1, read on the forward strand.
CGGGCCTCGTCGTCACCGGCATCCGCGAGGGCGTGGGCGCCTTCCTGCAGGACCCCGATCTGTCGGAGTACGGCGGCATCTTCGCCTACGCCGGGTCGGACCCCGGGGTGGCCGTCGGCGACCTCGTCGACGTGACCGGCATCTACTCGGAGTACTACGAGCTCTCCGAGCTCAGCGACCCGGTCTTCTCGGTGACCGGCACCCACGCCCTGCCGGATCCCATCGCCGCCGACCCCTGCGATGTCGGCACGGACGGCAAGCTGGGCGAGCGCTACGAGAGCATGCTCGTCGTCGTCAACGACGTGTCGGTCACCGACAGCAACCCCGATGACCCCGACGACTACGGCGAGTTCGAGGTCGGTGGCTGCCTGCGCATCGACGACTCGATCTACGACTACGGCGATCAGCCGGCCGTCGGCACGGCCTACAGCTCGCTGAGCGGTGTGCTGACCTACAGCTACAGCAACCGCAAGCTGCTGCCGCGAGACGCCAGCGACATGGTCGAGGCGCGGTGATCTGTCACAGGCTGGCCGCCGATGCTATCGGGGGCCATGCACACGCTCCTCTTCTGTTCGCTGCTCGCCTGTGCGGGCTCTGACGGCTCCACCACCGGCGCGGCCGGGGACGGTGGGGTCGCCGACGACGGCGGCACCACCGACGCCGGCGGCGGCTCCGATGGCGGTGCCACCGACGGGGCGGCCCCGGACGGTGGCGCGACCGCGACGCTCCACGGCTCTCCCCCCGACAAGGCGCTGCCGGCCCCGGACTTCGCGGCCCTCAACATGGACGGCGCCGCGCGCGACCGCGAAGACCTCCTCGGCCAGCCCACCGTGATGTGGTTCTATCCCAAGGCCGGGACCGCCGGCTGAACGCTGGAGGGTTGCGGGTACCGCGACCTCCAGGCCGAGTTTGACGCGCTGGGCGTGCAGATCGTGGGCGTCGGCTTCGACTCCCCCGAAGACAACAGCGCGTGGGCCCAGGACGAGGGCTTCAGCTTCGAGCTGTGGACCGACAGCGACAAGACCCTGGCGCTGTACTACGGCGCGGTGGAGTCGGCCTCGGCGACGCTGCCCTCCCGGGTCACCCGGGTGCTCGACGCCGAGGGCGTGCTGGTGCTCGAGTACCAGGTCAGCGACATCGGGATCCACCCCCAGGACGTCCTGGACGACTGTCGGATCCTGTTCCCCAAGTAGCGGCACGCCCGTGGGGGACCGACTGAGGTGCGCGGTTGCTGCTACCCTCCGGCTCCACCCGGAGGCTTCGTGGTCCTGCTGTCCCTGCTGCTGTTCGCCTGCGGCCCGGATCCGGACACCGTGGCCGGCGACGACTCCGGTGCCGCGGGGACCTCGGACGGCGGGGCGACGGCGGTGGCCGACGTGACCTGGGCGGACGTCCAGCCTGTGCTCGTCGACAACTGCTACGGCTGCCACGCCGAGGGGGGCATCGCCGTGTCCTTGCAGGGCTACGACGACGCCAGCGTCTGGGCCGACGCCATGGCCCAGGCCGTGAGCCAGGGCCGCATGCCGCCCTGGCCGCCAACGACCGACTGCCTGCCGCTGCGCGACGTCCGCGGGCTGACCGACGACGAGATAACGTTGCTGGTCGACTGGGCCGACGCCGGCGCTCCACAGGGGGCTGGCGTCGACCAGGATCTGCCTGCCGTGGGTGAGATCGACGGCGACATCGAGGTGCAGATCCCCGACCCCTACACCCCTGACGACAACCTCAGCGACGACTATCGCTGCTTCGTCGTCGACCCCGGGGTCGATGAAGACGTGTTCATCACCAGCTTTCAGGCCATCCCTGGCAACACCGCCATTGTCCACCACGTTCTGCTCTACGACGACGTGGACGGCCGATCCGTGGCGCTGGACGAAGCCGACCCCGGTCCCGGCTACGCTTGCTTCGGGGGGCCGGGATTCGACGAGAGCAACACGCTCGGCGGCTGGGTGCCGGGCATGGAGAACGGCGCGGTCTTTCCCGAGGGCACGGGTGTGCGCCTGCGCGCCGGCTCCAAGCTCGTGCTGCAGATCCACTACTCGCCGGCCCAGGACCCGGGCCGCCCCGACCAGACCGCCATGGCGCTGTTCACCGCCGCCGACCCGGTCACCGAGCTGTACCTGATCCCCTTCTACGACGCCGACCTGGACATCCCGGCGGGGGCCAGCGATCACGTGGAGGGCGGCTCAACCGTCAACGACTATGTCCAGTTCCGCCTGTGGGGGCTCACACCTCACATGCACAAGCTCGGCAAGCAGATCTCGGCCGGGCTCCTTCGCGACGGTTCCGATCAGTGCCTCATCGACGTGCCGGACTGGGACTTCGCCTACCAGCAGTTCTACTTCTTCGAGGATCCCTACGTTGTGGAGCTGGGCGACGAGCTGTGGCTGCAGTGCGTCTACGACAACTCGGCGAGCAACCCCGACAACCCGCACAGCCCCCCCATCGACGTCCACTGGGGCGACGGCACCGGCGACGAGATGTGCCTCGTCTACGCCATGGCCAGCCTCTGAGGAAGCCCGGACATGACCACGCTCCCATTCCTCGTGCTCATCCTCGGCTGTGGCGCTGACCCCTCGTCGGACTCCGGGGCATCCGGCGGCTCGGGCGACACCGGCTCCACGGCCTGGCGGCCGGATCTCGTCTGCCCCGGCGACGCTGGCTGCACCTCGGCCGAGGGAGAGCTGATGGCCGGCGCCGCTGCCCGTGTCATCACGCCTTCCTGCTTCGAGGGCTGGGAGGACGCGGATGGGGACGCGAAGTACGAGCCGTCGACGGACGCCTTCCTCGACTGCGGCTGCGACCGGCTCTGCGAGGGGGACGAGGGCTGGACCGCCCCCGACGAGGGGGAGGGCGACGGCGTCTTCCAGGCGATGTGGATCGCCGGCTTCGGCCAGGCCCGGGCCGCCAATGGCGTGCACGACGATCTCCAGTCGCGCGTGGTCGTGCTGCGGCAAGGGGACGCCACCGTGGCCATCGTCGCGCTCGACGTCGTGGGCTGGTTCTACGACGACGTGCTGGCCATCGACGAAGAGGTCGCCGCCCGCGGCTTGGGCGTCGACTCCGTCGTCGTCCACGCCAGCCACGTCCACGAGGGCCCGGACACCCTTGGTCAGTGGGGCCCCTCGTTGACCCAGCCGGGCACCGACCGGGCGTGGATGGACGGCATCGTGCAGTCCACGGCCGACGCCATCGAGGAAGCGGTTGCGGGGCTGCAGCCGGCCACGCTGCGCCTCGGCAGTGTGGACACCGCCGCGCCCTTCGGGGACAAGGGCACCCGCAACCTCGTCCGCGACAGCCGCGACCCGGTCGTCATCGACGAGTGGCTGTCGGCGGCGCGCCTCGCCGACGGCGACGGCCAGACCATCGCCACCCTCGTCAACTGGAGCAACCACCCCGAAGCGGTGGGCTCCGACAACCTTCTTATCACCAGCGACTTCGCACACTACCTGCGTGAGTACGTCGAGCAGGGCAGCTCCGGCTACCCCGGCACAGGCGGCGTCTGCGTCTTCCTCAACGGCACGGTGGGCGGCCTGATGACGCCGCTGGGCGTCACCGTCACCGACAACGACGGTGTCGACTGGTCGGGCGACAACTTCGACAAGGCCGATGCGCTGGGCCGCGTCGTCGGGGGGCTGGCCCTGCAGGCCCTCGACGAGGGTCAGGACGTCGACGCGCCCGACCTGAGCTTCCGGTCGACCAGCTTCCTCATCCCTGTCGAGAACTTCGCCTTCCAGGCGCTGTTCCTCATCGGCATCTTCGACCGGGACCTCTACGACTACGACCCCGACCAGGAGATCGACGACGACAACCAGCCCAAGGTCAAGACGGGCATGGACCTCGTCCGCGTGGGCCCGCTGGCCATGCTCACCGTGCCGGGCGAGCTTGCCCCGGAGGTCGCCATCGGCGGCTACGACGGCTCCCACGTCAACACGACGGAAGACGAGCTGATCGACCCGGGCAACGACAACCCTCCGGACCTGTCCCAGGCGCCAGCCGGGCCGTACCTGAAGGACCGCATGGCGGGCGAGCAGAACTGGATCCTCGGCCTGGGCAACGACGAGCTGGGCTACCTGATCCCGTCCTACGACTACAAGCTGTCTCAGAGCGCCCCCTATCTGGAGGAGGCGCCGGGCGATCACTACGAAGAGACCAATTCCATCGGCCCGTCGGCCACGCCCCTGGTCGAGGAGACGGCGGCGCTGCTCATCGACTGGGCGCCATGAGCGGACGCTGCGTGGGCGCGTTTCCGACGGTCGGTGCGGTGACTACATGTCTGCCGACGTGGGAGGTTCACCATGCGTGACCCGTATGCGGTGCTGGGCGTGTCGCGTGACGCCAGCGCCGCCGACATCCGCAAGAAGTACAAGAAGCTCGCGCGCAAGCATCACCCCGACGTCGCGAAGACCGACGCCGACGCCGAGCGCTTCAAGGAGATCAACGCCGCCTACGACGTGCTCGGGGACGAGGATCGCCGCAAGCTGTACGACGAGTTCGGCGAGATCTCGCTCAAGCCGGGGTTCGACGCCGACAAGGCCCGCGCCTGGCAACGCGCTGGCGGTGGGGGCTTTGGCGGGGGAGGCTTTCCCGGCGGCGGCTTCGGCGGCTTTGGCGGCGGCGGGCCGGACCTCTCGGGCGGCTTCGGCGGCTTCGAGGGCTTCGGCGGCGGCGATCCGCAGGACATCCTGGGCTCTATCTTCGGTCGCCGCGCGCGCCGTGGCCCGCGCAAGGGGCAGGACATCGAGGCCGAGGTGCGGGTGTCGCTCCTCGACGTGGCCCACGGCGATCCCGTGACGCTGACCCTGCGCCGGCCGGTCCGTGCCGGGGGCGGCGGACAGGCGACCTTGGTGATGACGGAGGAGACGCTCAAGGTGCGGCTGCCGCCCGGCGTCGACGACGGCCAGACGATCCGCCTGCGCGGCAAGGGGGGCGACTCGCCGGGTGGCGGGCCGCCCGGTGACCTGCGGCTGACGGTGCGGGTGAGCGAGCCCGCCGGGCTGCATCGGGTCGGCGACAGCGTGGAGCTCGACGTGCCCATCAGCTTCGCGGAAGCGCTGGCCGGGGCGCGGATCACGGTCCCGACCTTCGACGGCGACGTGAAGCTGTCGGTGCCGGCCGGGGCCCAGGCGGGGCAGAAGCTGCGCCTGCGCGGCAAGGGGATCCCGCTCAAGAAGGGGCGCGGCGACCTGATCGTGGTGCTGCATCCCACGCCCCCTGAGGGTGTCGATGACGACCGTGCTGCCGCGCTGGCCGAGGAGCTGGCCGCGCTCTACGAGGGAGATCTGCGCGCGAAGCTGCCGCTGTGAGGCATTGAACCGGGCAGCCCAGAGCGTGATCGCGTCGGAGAGGCTATGCTCTGGCGGTGGCCCCGTCGGACAGGGCCCGCTGGAGGAGCAATGATCTTCGCGATGACTCTGGCCCTGGCACTCGTGGGCTGTGGCGACAAGGGCGGTTCCGGTGACTCGGGCAACGCTGGCGGTGACGGTGGTAGCGCCGGCGACGGTGGCAGCGGCGGCACCGACGCGCGCTTCGACGAGTTCATCAACGTCACCTCGGAACCCGTCGGTGACATCGACTCCTGCCTGCCGGAAGATGGCTCGGAGTGGGTGCAGCAGACGGTGATCACCGACTACCAGGTCGACACCTCGGCCTACGGCTTCGTCCAGGACTTCGAGTCCGGCGGCGGCGTGGCCGACGCCAAGGTCCAGCTCTGGTGGAACAACGACCCCACCGGGGGCGCGCCGGACTACGAAGTCAACAGCGAATCCGACGGCACGGCCACCACGACCTGGAAGACCTGCCAGCCCATCGCCTACAAGGTCAGCACCGATCCGGCCCAGGGCGCGACGGTCGACACCTACGAGATCAACCAGATCGACCCCTACACCGACGGTGGCTCGCTGGACGTGACCTTCAACTCGGTGTCCTCGACCACCTACGCGATCATCCCCTCGCTGCTGGGCGTCAGCCCCGACGGCGACAAGGGCACCATCGCCGGCACGGCCAACGACTGCGGCGGCGACCCGCTGGAGGGTGTGCAGGTCGTCATCACCGACGACGCCGGCAACATCCCCGACTCGCTGGTCGTCAAGTACTTCATCGACAGCTTCCCCAACCGGGACCAGCCCTACACCTCCGATGATGGCCTGTGGGTGGCCATCAACGTGCCGGAGGGGACCTGGAACGTCGAGATGTACGCCTACGACGCCACGCTGGACGACCACGTGCTCATCGGCAAGACGACGGCCTACGTCTTCGCCGAGAGCATCATGGTGAGCAACGTCTACGCGCGCTTCGAAGACGGCAAGCGCTACCCTGACATCTGCGTCGAGTAGCCGCGCTGATCGCGACACCGGGCGCACCCTGCGGATCGCGGGGTGCGCCCGTGCTCGTTTCAGTCACAACCTGTGCTAGTGTTCCGCGTCCCTGCGGTCCCAGGGCCGCGCCCAAGCTTCCAAGAGGACTCCATGCTGCACGCTGCTGCGCTCCTTCTGCTGGCCGGCACCTCGACCGCCCACGCCGCCGATGACAACTGGGACTTCAGCCTGGATGGCTACTACCGGGTGCGGACCCAGCTCCTCGCCGGTGGGCTGTTCGGAAACAAGGACGTCTCATTCTTCCAGGGTCAGGACGAAGACGCCCGGATGATCGTGCAGCGGCTGCGTCTGCAGCCGGAGATCAACTTCGAAGACCGCGCCAAGTTCTTCATGATGACCGACGTCCTCGACGACGTGGTCTGGGGCGACAACCAGAGCGCCTCCAGCACCGCCCTGTTCGCCGGCGATCCCACGACCACCAGCGTCGACGGCACCGCCGACAGCGTGTTCAAGATCAAGCGGGCCTGGATGGAGTTCAGCCTCCCCGTCGGCCTGATGCGTGTGGGTCGCCAGCCCAGCAATTGGGGCATGGGCCTGCTGTCCAACGACGGCAACGGCTTCGTCAACACCTTCGGGGAGAGCCACTACGGCTCGACCTATGACCGGGTGATCTTCGCGACCAAGCCCATCGCCATCGCCCAGACCATCGCCGGCAAGGAACCGGCCGACATCCCGCTGTTCCTCGCCGTCGGGGTCGATCGCCTGGTGGAAGACCCGCTCATCCAGTACTTCGGCTACGAGTGCAGCACGACGCGGTACAACGCTGACACGCAGCAGAACGAAGCTATCGAGGAGGGCGATCCCGACTACAACCCCGCCTGCGACCCCGACGGCCTCGGCTACCACACCATCGAGCACAGCAACGAAGACACCACCCGCCAGGACACCGACCGCGCCGACGACTGGTGGGCCGACCAGGACGACGACGTCTGGGAGATGGTCTATGCCCTCATCTACAAGGGCGAAGACATCGACATGCTGGGCAGCAAGGGCGACCTGACCGCCGGCACCTACATCGTCAACCGCGTCCAGCGCGAGACCGACAGCAAGGTCTGGATCTACGACCTGTACCTGCGCTGGCTGTGGAAGGGCATCTACCTGGAGAGCGAAGCGCTCACCATCCAGGGGACCACCCGGGCCATCGCACCGGACGCCGCGGTCGAGGGCATCGACGGCGACGCGCTCAAGAAGAAGGCCAACATCTGGAGCTACGTCGCCAGGGCCGGGTACAAGTCCGACCTGCTCGAGGGCGTCTTCGAGACCGGCTACGCCAGCGGCGACGAGAACACGCTGGGCGACGGCGACTTCACCGGTCGGGCCATGCACCCCGACTACAACGTCGGGCTGCTCATCTACGAAGAGGTGCTGGCCCGGGCGACCGCGGGTGCCTGGACTGACACCGCCCAGGGGCTGTGGAGCAAGGGCGGCGTGGTCAACAGCCGCTACATCTTCCCGCAGGTGACCTGGTCGCCCATGGACAACTGGCACCTGACGGGCGCCTGGCTGATGGCCTGGCCCGACAAGCCCGACGGCATCATCATCAAGTGCAGTGCCGACGACAAGGTGGCGTGCGACAACCCCACCGCCACGGCCAAGAGCCTCGGCTGGGAAGCCGACCTCGCGCTGAAGCACCAGTTCCACGACCACCTGCTGTTCAGCCTGGAGACGGGCTATGCCCGCACCACCGACCGCATCGCCTACGACGCGGCCGGGCTGCACTCCAGCACCAACAGCAACGGCGACACCGTCGGCAAGTTCTTCACGCTGCAGTCCCGCATCGCCTACGAGTTCTAGCCGCGTCGCCGTCTCCGGAGCCGCAATGCAGGCCGGCCTGCTCCTGGCCATCCAGCTCTACCTGGTGGTGATCGCCGTCGACGTGCTGCTCGCCTGGGTCCAGCCGGACCCCGCGCGCTGGCCCCGGCGGCTGACCCACCTGATGACCGAGCCGCTGCAGATCCCCCTGCGGGTGGTGCTGGACCGGCTACCCTTGGGTGGATGGGACCTCAGCGCGGTGGTGTTGGTGTTGGTGCTCGGAACCGCCCGTGTCCTCCTCATCCAGCCCTGAGTGACCGTGATCATGACCCTGTTCTCGCTGCTGCTGTCGCTCTCCCTCCCCGTGCTGGCGGGGCCAGACCAGGACATGGCCATGGCCTCCGATCCCGAGCTGCCGGTAGCCGCCCGTCAGGAAGCCTTCGACCGCATCGTGGCGCTCGGGGCCACGGACATCGGAATGGTGCGTGAGCTGGCGACCGATGGTGACGCCGACACGCGCAAGCGCTGGGTCGCCATCCGCGCGCTGGGCCACATCGGCGGTGCCCAGGCCGACCAGATCCTGGAGGGGCTCCTGTCCGATCCCCAGCCCGCGATCCGGGCGGCGGCGGTCGGTGGGCTGGGAGAGATCGCCGACCGCCAGCACACTGACGAGATCGCCGGTCTGCTGACTGACCCGGCCATCATCGTGCGCGCGGAAGCGGCCGCGGCGCTGGGCGCCATGGGCGATCCCAAGGCTGTGACGCCGCTGTCGAAGGCGCTGGACGACACGACCAACTTCCACCGCGGCACCTCGCTGTGGGTGCGGCGCCACTACGTCGTGGCGCTGGGTGACATCGGCGACAAGGACGCGGTGCCAGCGCTGCTGCGCGCCCTCGACGACGCCGATCCGGTCGTCTCCGCCGAGGTGATCCCGGCGTTCGAGAAGATCGGCGGCTTCTCCATGGGCGAGGGCCGCACGCCGGACCAGGAGCGTGACGCCTGGCGCCGCTGGGCATCGGCCCAGGTCCAGTAGGCCGGCCGATGCTGCGCCCCTACTTGTTGACGCGCAGCTTCAACACCGAGCGACCGACACCGATGGTGTCGCCGTCGTGGAGACGGCTGACCGAGACCTGGCGGCCGTTGTGGTATGTGCCGTTGGTGCTGCCGAGGTCGCGCAGGAAGATCATGTCGCGGCCGAAGACCTCGATGACCGAGTGCCGGCGGGACGCTTCGAGGTCGGACAGCGGGACTTCTCCCATACGGCGGCCGATGGTGATGTTGCCGCGGGTGAAGCGGTAGACCTTGCCGGCGTCGGCACCGGCGACGACCTCCACGACGGCGTTGAGGCCGGGCGGCAGGCGCAGGTCCTGGTCGATGACGTCGGCGGGCGAGCGTGTCCGGTCGGGGCTGCCGTGGAGCTCGACCAGCTCTTCGTCGAGCAGCCAGGCGATCTCGAGCTGGTTGCTGCGGCCCTTGCGTCGCGGCGCGCGTTCCTGGACCGAGGACTCGGCCAGGCCGATGAACAGCACCAGCCGGGTGTTGCCGATGCTGATCTCTGCGCCCGGGCGCAGCGGGGCTTCTCGGACGAGCCGGCCATCGACGAGGGTGCCGTTGGTGCTGCCGAGGTCCTGGATCACCCAGCCGTCGTCCCGCGGGATGATCTGGGCGTGGCTGCCGCTGACGAGGGGATCATCGATGCGCAGGTCGCCGCGCTTGCGGCCGATGATGAGCGGTTCCGTCGTCGACAGCGGGACGTTGAGCCCCTGGCGGGCCCCGCTGACGACCTTGAGGAAGGCGCTGGACACGGCGGTGGTTCAGGCGGTGCTGCGCGACAGCGCGCGGCTGTCGTTGCCCGCGAGCCAGTAGCGGTGGTAGCGACCGGGCAGCTCGCGGCCGAGGACCCGCGCGAGGTCGGCCCCGGTGCGACAGGCGGCGTCGAGGTCGACGCCGGTGTCGATGCCCATGGCGGCGAACATGTGGACGAGGTCTTCGGTCGCCGCGTTGCCCGAGGCGCCCGGCGCGTAGGGGCAGCCACCGACGCCAGCGATGGAGCCGTCGAAGGTGCGGACCCCGGCCAGGTAGCCGGCCAGGACGTTGGCCAGGGCGGTCCCCTGGGTGTCGTGCATGTGCAGCGCCACACGGTCGAGGCCGATGCCGGCGTCGACCAGCGCCCCGAGCACACGCTGCACGAGCACCGGGTCCGCCATGCCCGTCGTGTCGCCGAGGGCGAAGATGTCGGCGCCGGCGTCGTCGAGCTGGCGGACGATGTCCACGGTGTCGGCAATGGGGACGGCGCCCTCGTAGGGGCAGCCGAACACGGTGGACACGTAGGCGCGCACGGTCGCGCCGTCGTCCTTGGCTGTCTGGACGACGTCGCGGAGGCTGGCGAGGCTCTCGCGGCGGGTGCGGTTGACGTTCTTGCGGTTGTGGGTCTCGCTGGCGGACATGAAGGTGGCGACGTGGTCGATGCCGCCCTCCAGGGCCCGCTCCAGCCCTCGCATGTTGGGGACCAGGGCCCAGAAGCGCACGTCCGGCACCCGCGGCAGGCGCTGGACGAGGTCTGCGGCGTCGGCGAGCTGGGGGATCCACGACGGACGCACGAAGCTGGTGACTTCGATGTCCGAGAAGCCTGCGGCGATCAACCCGTCGATGAGGGCGAGCTTGTCGGCGGTCGACACGACCCCCGCTTCGTTCTGCAGGCCGTCCCGCGGAGAGACTTCGTAGACGCGGACCTGCCCGGCTGGCGGCGCCGTCGTGGCATCGTCGGTCGGGTGCTCAGCGCTGGTCGAGCCGGCGATCACGGCACGGCCTCCTTGTCGGTCTCTCTCGGAGAGGGGCTCTCTCAGACCCTCTCTTGCGCACGGTAACACGCACCGTCGATGCCCCGCAGGACGCAGGGTTGCGCGACACACTTCCTCACCGATGCGGTGCCCCGCTGCTCACCAGCGGTCGCCCATGAGGCGCACCATCACCGCCTTCTGGGCGTGGAGGCGGTTCTCGGCCTGGTCGAAGACGACCGACTGTGGGCCGTCGATGACGTCTGTCGCCACTTCCTCGCCGCGGTGGGCGGGTAGGCAGTGCATGAAGATGGCCGAGGGACGGGCCCGCGCCATCAGCGCGGCGTCGACCTGGAAGCCCTCGAAGCGCTTGAGGCGCTCGCCGTGTTCGGACTCCTGGCCCATGCTGGCCCACACGTCGGTGTAGACGACGTCGGCATCTTCGGTGGCGGCGGCTGGGTCTTCCGTCACCATCACGCTGCCACCCGTGCCGGCGGCGATGTCGCGGGCGCGGGTGACCACGTCGACGTCCGGTGCGTAGCCGCGCGGGTGGGCGATGGCGCAGTGCATCCCGGCCAGGGCGCAGCCGTAGAGGATCGAGTGCGCCATGTTGTTGCCGTCGCCGATGTAGACGAGCTTCCGCCCGGCGAGGGTGCCGAGCTTCTCTTCGATGGTCAGAAGGTCGGCGAGCACCTGGCAGGGGTGCAGCAGGTCGGACAGGCCGTTGATGACCGGCACGTCTGCGTGGGCGGCGAGGTCGACCACGTCCTGGTGGGAGAAGACCCGGGCCATGATGCCGTCGACGTAGCGGGCCAGGACCCGGGCGGTGTCGGCGATGGTCTCGCCACGGTGGAGCTGGATGTCGGTGGGGCCCAGGTAGATGCCCTGGCCGCCGAGCTGGTAGATGCCGGTCTGGAAGCTCACCCGTGTGCGCAGGCTTGGCTTCTGGAAGATCATCGCCAGGGTGCGGCCGCGGCAGACGTCGCGGAACCCGGCGGGGTGCAGCTTGATCTGGCGGGCCAGGTCCAGGTAGCGGCGGATGTCTTCGGGGCTGTGGTCGCAGAGGGCGAGGAAGTCGCGGGGCATGGAAACTCCCTGGGAGCGGAGGCGGTCGTCCGCCCGGGTGCTGGCGGCAGGCTGGTGTATCCGACGCCGAGCGAGGGTGGGATCGGCGGCAACCGGCAAGCGCGGGTTGTCATGTCAACGGTCCAATTGACTCAACGTGACGGGACAATCCAGCTACATCCGAGGGCATTCGTGAACAAAGTGTAACGGTGGCGTTCGGGCGGCGCGCCATACGCTACGTGCTGCGGCACGGAAAGCGTGATCCTCGGAGGCAGCGTGCTCACCTCGATCATCCTGGCGCTGGCGTGTGCACCGGTCGATGTCGAGGATGCTCCGAACGCGCGCATGGTCGAGATCGGGATCAACGAGAGCGGGGGGAACATCGTCGGCGTGCAGGCCTGGATGGACCCCACCTCCTTCTCGTCGGCCGACGAATACGACGCTCGCCTCCGCATGTGGCTCGACGACGCCTTCGATCGCGAGTGGCTGCGTCCCGACACGGTCGTCGTGCTGCCCGAGTCCATCGGCGTCTGGCTGATGCTCGAGGGCGAGCCGCCGGCCGTCGTGGAAGCCGACAACGCCGAGATGGCGCTCGAACAGCTCCTGTTGCGGCACCTGCCTGCCTTCCTCGAAGTGCGGACGGACGCCCCGGCCCAGGACGAGAACCAGTACGCGCTGTACGCCATGAAGGCCGACGAGATCGCCGCCACCTACGAACAGGTGATGAGCGGGCTCGCGGCGGACTACGGCGTGACCCTCGTCGCCGGCAGTGTGCTCCTGCCGGACCCCGCCGTGGTGGATGGCCACATCGAGATCACCAAGGGACGCGAGCTGCGCAACGCTTCCTTCGTGTTCGACCGCGACGGCCGCGTCGTCGGCGATCCAGTGGTCCAGGCCTTCCCGAGTGAGTCCATGCAGGCCTTCATCGAGCCGGGCTCGCCCGGGCGACTGATGGCCTACGACTCGCCCGCGGGCCGCATCGGGGTGCTCATCGGCAACGACGCCTGGTACCCGGAAGCCTGGCAGGCGCTCGCCGACGCGGGTGTAGAACGGGTGGTAGCCCCGATCCTCATGCAGCCCGACGGCACCTGGTTCGGCGACTGGTCGGGCTACGACGGCTGGCCGACCCCGGCGGACGTCGACGGCCCTTCCTCCAAGGACCTGACCACGTCCCAGGCCTTCGACCTCTATGGGCTCAACGGGCGGGCCGACGACTACGGTGTCGACGTCGCCATGGCCGTCCCGCTGCGCGGCGCCATGTGGGAACTGACGACCGACGGCGTCATCACCGGTCGTGACGACTATGGCGTGTTCAGCGGTCCGCTCACGGACTCGCCGGTCGTCATGAACGCCTGGCTGCCGGCGCGCCACCGTTGACGGATCCGCTGGCCGCGGCTGGGGCTGGCTCCGTTGGTCAGTCGCCGCCGCGCAGGCGCTTGAGCAGCCGTCGGCCGCGCCCGCCGTGCGCGGCCTGACCGTCGCTGGCCACTGCGGTCATGTGCTCCTGCACCCGGGCCAGCAGCGCGTCGCGGTCGGTGCTGCTGTCGGCGACCACCACCTCGTTGCCCGGCATCAGCGCCACGGCCACGCCGTGGTGCGGGCAGACGTCGAGGCAGCTCGTGGTCAGCACGCGACAGCCTGCGGCGGCGCCACCGCCCTCGCGTGCGGCGATCTTGAGCCAGGCCTTGAGCTGGTTGCCGGCGTCGCGCCCGCAGGAGGGCTTGGGGGCGCCGTCGGGGCGCTGGTTGTTGCAGACCAGCACCACTCCGTGCTGCCAGGGGCTGTCGACGTCGTGCATGCACACTCCGGGGATCGCGGTGAGCCTATCTCTGCGTCGGCAGACCGGGCGCCTGGCGCTGGACCTCGCTACAGGCCGGGCCTGGAGGCGACGTGGGACGGCTCGTGCTGATCATGGGTGTGCAGCGATCGGGCACCAACGCCTTGTTCAAGTCGCTGACCAGCGCGCCCGGCGTCCTCGGTGTCAACGAGAGCCCCGACAGCGCGTTCTTCGAAGACGTGCTGCTGCGCCCCGAAGCAGCGCTGCGTCCCCACCTGCATGCCCACGACGGTCCCGTCGTCCTCAAGCCCATCAGCGAGACCAACCGCCGGGGGGTCGACGCCGTGATCGAGGAGCTGCTGGCCTACGACCCGGTCGTGCCCTGGATCTACCGGGACCCGGTCAACTGCTTCCACTCCCATGTCCAGCGCTGGGAGGGCTTCCGCGGCCGCGCCGACGCCTTCGCTGCGCACTGGTCGCGGCGCAACCGCCTCGCCCTCGATGCACTCGCTCGCCACGGCGACCGCATCGCCGTCGTCCGCTACGAAGACCTCATCGCCGACCCGGCCGTCTTTCACGCGCTGGCGGCCTTCGTCGATGTGCCCGGCAGCTACCTCTTCCGAGCAGATCGGGGGGCGGGGCGTGCCACACAGCCGGCCGACATCCAGTCCCGCATCGACGCGGGGACTCGCTCTACGCTCGACGAACTCGACGCGGCCCGGCGCTTCGTGGCCGGCGCGTCGACCACCCTGTCCCGCGCTCGCTCGCGCCTCGTCGGGCGCCTCAGCCGCGAGCTGCACAAGCTCGGAGGTGACGGATGACCCTGTCCACGCCGCGAGGACTGCGCGCACTCTGCGTGTTCACCGGCTCATCCAGCGGGCGGGACCCACGCTATGCCCGCGCGGCCGCGCACCTCGGCCGGGCCCTCGCCGGGCGGGGGATCCGCCTGGTCTACGGCGGCGGCCGCGTCGGGCTGATGGGCGCCCTGGCCGACGCCTGCCTCGAAGCGGACGGCCACGTCGTCGGCGTCATCCCGCGCTTCCTGATGGAGTGGGAGGTCGGCCACCGGGGCGTCAGCGAGCTGGTCGAGGTCGACAGCATGCACACGCGCAAGGCCGAGATGGCCGGCCGCTCCGACGGCTTCATCGCCATGCCCGGCGGCATCGGCACCATGGAAGAGCTCTTCGAGGTGTGGACCTGGGCGCAGCTCGGCAGCCACGACAAGCCGGTCGGCATGCTCGATGTCGCTGGCTACTACGACCCGCTCATCACCTTTGCCGACCACATGGTCGACCAGGGCTTCCTCCGGTCGCACCACCGCGAGCTGCTCATCATCGACGACGACGTCGACCGGCTGCTGGACCGCATGGCGCTGTGGCAGCCCCTGTCGCTCCCCGACAAGCTCGACGTCGACGAGCGGTAGAGCCGGCCGCCGCTACAGCCGGACGCCCATGACGGCGTCGCCGAGCCCGCTGTCGGCGGGCAGCAGGTCGTCGAGGGCGCGGGTCGTGCTCCACTTTCCAGGCTCGCCGATGGTCGTGTCGAGCTGCCCGAGCCGCGTGCAGGACGCGGCGTCGAACCAGGTCGTGGTCCGTGTGGATGCGGTGTAGACGCCCATCAGCTCTGGTGCGCCGGTCGGCATGACGATCGAGCCATGGAAGTGCTCGGCTCGGTCGTCGGTGAAGGTGCAGCGCAGGGTGGGCGCCCACTGGCCGTCCTGCCCACGCGCCATGTCGTAGAGCAGCGTGGTCGTGGGGCGCGCGGTCGGCGGGGCGGCTGCGTCCTCGGCCTCGTCCCGCTCGACGAGCATGTGGCCGACGAACAAGGCACGATCGGGGTCGTCGGCATCTGGGACCCAGTACGCGGCGTGCGGCCCGTCGATGGCGTACTGCAACGGATCGGTCGACGCCGGCGGAAGCTCGACGAGCTGTGCGTCGGGGAGCGCGCTGTCGAAGCCGTCGGGCAGGGCTGCCTCGCCGTAGCCTGGGTTGGTCAGCATCACGAGCTGTTCCGGCTGGGCGTGGCCCCCTTCGTCGAGCGGCATGCAGAGCACCGCCGACAGCTCGATGTTCACGTTCATCCGCTGCGTGGCGCAGAGCCAGCCGGAGTCCACGGCCTGGCCCAGGAAGTTGAAGTACTGGTAGTGCTCGAAGATTCCGGGGCGCAGGATCTCCGACCAGTCCAGCACCGTGGTGACCTGGTCGATCTCGCCGGTATCGGGGTCGATCCGCAGCTCGAGGATGGTCGATCCGTCGCTGCCCTCGTGGGTGGCCCAGTCCAGGACATAGGCGACGAGACGTCCGTCCTCGTCGACGCCGGTCAGTTCGTAGGCGTTGTGCAGGTTCAGCTCGGTTGCTTGCCCGCTGGCTGTCCCGGCGTCGTCTGCAGCAAAGCTCCACGTCGGCGGCTCGTAGGTCATGCCCGGGTAGCTGGCGGTGGCTCCGAGCATCTGCCCCTCGAAGAAGTCGACGTTCGTGACCTGGTCGGAGCCCTCTTCATCGGTCATCTCGGCGACGTCGATCTCCGCGAAGCGGAACACATCGCCGAGGGGGGAGCGGGCGGAGATGTAGGCGGCGACGTTGTCATCGAGGTGGGCGCGATCGGTCTCGACCCGGACGTCGAGGGAGCGGAAGCGGACGCCATCGGGGGGGAGCAGCTCGGTCGCGGCCGGGGCGATGCTCAGCTCTGCGGGGGCGGCCCAGGTCGCGGTCGCCGGCAGCTGCGGCATGGTCGCGTCGATGCTGTTGTTACAGGGCGCGTCGCCCCGCAGCCCGGAGAGGCCCAGCGTCATGCCGGTGCCCTCGGCCTGCTGCAGCGGAGAGTCGTCGAAGGCCATGGGCAGCAGCCCGCGCAGGTCGAAGCGGTCGCGTTCTGCATCCAGTGCCGCGGCGGACCAGGCGCGCCCCTCGTACCACCACGCCGTCAGCGTGGGCGCTGTCACCTCGTCCAGGCCGGCCACGTCGAGGGCGACGCGGTCCCGGTCGAAGAACAGCTCGACGCCGCAGTCGACGTCTGCCACGGCGCCGGTGTCGCCGCTGTCACCGGGCAGGCTGCCTTCTGGCGGCTCCCAGTACTGCAGGGGGGCACAAGCCGACAGCGCGCCCGCCAGCAGCACAACCCCCCGGCCGCCACAAGCTGGCGTCGGGGTGTAGCTGCTCACGGACCGGTGAAGCATCGGGGATCACGTATGGCACCGCGCCGCTCGACCGACATGATCCAGCGCAGGATCGACGCAGGCTGCGCCACAACGACCACAGCCCGCCGGCGTTTCCGAACGCTGGCGGGCTGGGAGGAGGTGGTCACCTTGGCGGGATTCGAACCCCCCGCGGCGCAGCCGCCCAGGGACCGGACACGGGTTCGAGTCCCGGTGGTGCCGCAACGACCACAGCCCGCGAGCGCTTGAACGCTGGCGGGCTGGGAGGAAGTGGTCACCCCAACGGGATTCGAACCCGTGTTGCCGGGATGAAAACCCGGTGTCCTGACCAGACTAGACGATGGGGTGCTGTGGGCTGCCGAGGGTCGGGGTCGCGGGGAGGGAGAGGGTGGGTCGCACAGGACTCGAACCTGTGACCATCGGATTAAAAGTCCGGTGCTCTTCCAGCTGAGCTAGCGACCCTCAGCGCTCGCGCTCCTAACGGCGATGCTCCAGGGTGGCAACGCGGTTGCGGATCTGCGGTCGAGGAGGCTCAGGAAGCCGGCCCGAAGAGCGGGTCGCAGACGATCACCTCATCGCGTCCGGGGCCGACGCTGACCAGGCCGACGGGCGCCCCGACCAGCTCTTCCACCCTGCGGATGTAGGCCCGGCAGGTGTCGGGGAGCTGGTCCCAGGAACGGCAGGCGCTGATGTCTTCGCTCCAGCCGGGCAGCTCTTCGTAGATGGGGGTGACAGCGGCCATGGCTTCCGCCCCGGTGGGGACGGAGGGGCCTTCGGCGTAGCCGACGCCCACGAAGATGCTGTCGAAGCCGCTCAGCACGTCGAGCTTGGTCAGGGCGAGGTGCGTGGTGCCGTTGAGCATGACGGCGTGCCGCACCAGCTCGGCGTCGAACCACCCGCAGCGACGGGGGCGGCCCGTGGTGGCGCCGTACTCGTGGCCGATCTCGCGGATGCGCGCACCCTGGTCGTCGTCCAGTTCTGTCGGGAAGGGGCCGGCGCCCACGCGGGTGCAGTAGGCCTTGGCGATTCCCACCACGGCGTCGATGGCGGTCGGGCCGACGCCGGTGCCGGCGCAGGCCTGGCCGGCGACGGTGTTGCTGGAGGTGACGAAGGGGTAGGTGCCGTGGTCCACGTCGAGGAAGGTGCCCTGGGCCCCCTCGAACAGCACGGGGTCGCCGGCCTGGACCGCGCGGTGCAGGGTCGCGACCGTGTCGGCGACGTGCGGGCTCAGGCGGTCTGCGAGGGGGCGGGCCCAGGCCAGCAGCTCGTCGACCGTCTGGGCGGCGTCGCCGAACCACTCGACGAGCTGGCGGTTCTTCTGCGGCAGCACGGCGTCCAGCCGGTCGCGCAGCGCGTCCGCGTCCAGGAGGTCCTCGACCCGCACCCCGCGGCGGGCGACCTTGTCTTCGTAGGTGGGGCCGATGCCCTTCTTGGTCGTGCCGATCTTCTTGCCGCCCAGCGCCGACTCCCGGCAGGCGTCCAGCGTGCGGTGGTACGGCATGATCACGTGGGCCTGTGGGCTGATGCACAGCCGGTCGCCGTCGACGTGGACGCCGCGCGCGTCCAGCGCGTCCAGCTCGGCGACGAGCACCTCGGGATCGACGACGACACCGTTGCCGACCACGCAGCAGACGCCGTCGTTGAGGATGCCGCTGGGGACGACGTGGAGGACCATGCGCTCGCCATCGACGACGAGGGTGTGGCCGGCGTTGTTGCCACCCTGGAAGCGCACGACGTAGCGGCTCCGCCGGGCGAGCAGATCGACGATCTTGCCCTTGCCTTCATCCCCCCACTGCAGGCCGGTGACGACGATGTTGCGGGGGCTTCCCTGGGCGGTCATGGCTCCTCCGGACAGCCAACATGCTCCGCTGCGGCGGTCGGGGCAAACCCGGCGGCCGGTCCGGGCGCTCGCTCACAGCGACTTGAGGCCGGCCTTTGCGCCTTCGTGCGTCTTGTCCAGCTCGAGCACCGCCTGGTACTCCCGGCGGGCGTTGAGCTTCAGCCCCAGCTCCTGGTAGAGCTCGGCCAGGGACATGCGGTACTCGACCACGTTCGGGCTGAACTTGACGGCGTCGCGGAACAAGGCGAGCGCCT
Organism: uncultured Enterobacterales bacterium; assembly: GCA_964599085.1. Classification (GTDB taxonomy): domain Bacteria; phylum Myxococcota_A; class UBA796; order UBA796; family UBA2385; genus J125. The sequence goes on from CAZRFD010000012.1 coordinate 85,849, forward strand.
CGCGCTCGTCGTTCTCATCCAGCCGGACCAGGTGGCCGAGGCGGTGGTAGACCTTGCCGTCGGTCGGTCCCAGCTCGACGGCCTGGCGGTACGAGTGGATCGCCTGCTTGACCTGCTGGTAGCTCTCAGCCTGCTCGCCCTGCAGCACGAGCTGGACGATGCGCGCTCCCTTCGCCTGGGTCTTCGCGATCTCGAGCTGCTCGCGGTACTCGTCGTTGCGCGGGTCGTACTGCACGGCCAGCTCGAATGCGCCGGCGGCCTTGATCACCCGGCCCGCCTCCATGTCCTGCTTGCCGGTCTCGTAGAAGGTGCGAGCCTTGCGGAGCTGGTCGGCCAGCCGACCGCGGACCTGGGCTTCCATGCGCTGGCGGATGCGCCGCCCGGCCGCCTTGCTGCTGGCAGACCGCTTCTCGGCGTTGCGCGCCAGCCGCTCGCGAACGCTCTCCCGCCCATCTCGGCGCCGCCGGGGGGCCGTCCGCGTCGGCTGCCCCTCCGCGGTCGGGTTGCGCCGGGCCTCGGCGCGCGCTGCCTCTGCTTCCCGCTCTTGCCGGGCCCGGTCCTCGCGGTCGAACTGGCGGCGCTTCATGGGGTCGGTGAGCGTCTTGTAGGCCTGGGTGATCATCACGAAGACGATCTCGAGCCGCTCGGCGTACTCGCCGAGCTCCTTGCGGAAGAAGCGGTCGGGGTGCCACTTGCGCGACAGCGCGTAGTACGACGCCTGGATCTCGTTGGCGTCGGAGTCGCCGTGGACACCGAGCAGGCCGTAGAGATCCTGGGCTTCGGCCTGGGCGTAGAGCCGGTCGAGGTCCTGCTGCTGTTCGGGGGTCAGGTCAGGGGCTGCCATTCACCGTGTCTCCAAGGGGGCCTCGACGATAGCGCGTGACGCACGCGACGCGGGTCAGCCCTGGTCTTTGTCGTCGTCCGAGGCGCTGCCCGCCGCCGCACGTGGATGTGCCGACCGGTAGACCCGGAGCAGGTGCGCGGCGTCGACGTGAGTGTACCGCTGAGTCGTCGACAGCGAGGC
>CAZRFD010000013.1:0-86588 GCA_964599085.1 uncultured Enterobacterales bacterium
ACGCTGCCGACGACGACGCTGCCGACGACGACGCTGCCGACGACGACGCTGCCGATGACGAGGACCCGATCCACGGTCAGATGCAGGACACCATCTCCCGCATCGCCACCTGCTACGTCCACAGCGAGATGCCCCCGGCCGTCACCCGCCTCAAGGACCTGGTCGATGCGCGCGACTACACGCGGATCCGCACCGACATCACCCAGATCTGGAACCAGCTCCTCAAGTTCCACCAGAAGCGCGGCATGCGGATCCAGCCGCAGGTCACCACGACCTTCAACACCATCAACTCGCTGGTGCGCAAGCTCTGAGTCAAGCTCGGCGGGTGGGGAGCCCGCCTGTGTTGCGAGCGCTCGGGGTGGCCTGTAGACTCGCCCATCGCCGCACCCGGCGGCGGTGAGTGGCCTGGCCACGACCACGCCGGGGCGGGCAGGATCGGCTGCACCTGCACCCGTCAGCCGCGCTCGGGAGCCCCTCGCATGACCAGCATCGCCCGTCGTGAGCCACGCCACCGGGGACTCCCCCCGCGCACCCGGACGCGCGCCGCGCCCGGACGAATCGTCGCGGCCGCGCTCCTGCCGCTGCTCGCCTCCACGAGCTGCAACCGGTACGAGTACTTCAACCTTGCCGGCTACGAACAGGCCAGCTTCAAGAACGACGTCGACGTCATCTTCATCATCGACAACTCTCCGTCGATGATGCAGGAAGCCGAAGCGCTCGCCCTGAACTTCAACGTCTTCATCACCCAGCTCGCCGACCCCAACGCCGGTGGCCAGGTGACCGAGACGCTCTCGGACGCCGTCGACAACTACATCTCGTACACGAACAGCCGCACCAGCGTCCTCGACTACCAGCTCGGCATCACCACCACGACCGTGACCCCGACCGAGGGCACCTCCACCGCGCTGGAACCCGGCGAAGCCGGCACCCTGGTGGGACCGGTCGTGGCCCGCGGCGACGCCAACGTCTCCGACACCTTCCTCGACACGCTGCTCTGCGACACCACGAACTGGGACCAGACCCTGCTGTCCCAGGCCGCCTGGGACTGCGACGACCCCGGCTCTCCCGACGAGATCAGCGAAGCCTACCTGGACTGCCGCTGCGGCGACACCTGGAAGGACAACCAGGGGGGCGGCAACGAACAGCCGCTGGAAGCTGCGCTGTTGACCCTGTGTCGGGCCACGCCGGACCCTCCAGATGTCTGCTACCACACCTACGCCGGCACCGAGACCGGGACCGACGACGACAGCACCTTCGGCGACAGCGACGTGCTGTCGGAACCGGACATCATCCGTGACAACAGCACGGTCGTGTTCGTCATCGTCACCGACGAGGGTGACAACAGCACGCAGTTCCTCAGCACCGGCGACGAAGACGCCTCCTACTACCTGGCGGCCTACGACCAGTTCCCCAACACCGTCCACTTCGCCGTCATCGGGCCACGCTTCAACGAGCAGACGCGGCAGGCCACGGCCTGCGAGCTGAACGACAGCGCCGAGGTCCGCGAGACCGTGCCCTACTGGTCGGTGCGCCGCCTCAACCAGGTCGCCACCGACACCGACGGCTTCTACGCCGACATCACCCAGGGCGCCGACATCACCGACCCCGACGCACCGCCGCCGTGCGAGGTCGCGGACTTCTCGGTCTACCTCGAGCAGCTCGGGCAGCTCCTGGTCAACCTCTCCAACGTCTTCCCGCTGTCGTCCATCCCCGACGTGTCCACCATCCAGGTCTTCGTCGACGGCGTCGAGGTCCCCCAGGCGACCCTCGGCGGCGACAGCGGAAGCGCGGGCGACTACAGCAGCGGCTGGTCCTACGATCCGTCGCAGAACGCCGTCGTCTTCTGGGGCGACTCCGTGCCCGACTACAACGCCGACGTGCAGATCTACTACCGCCCCCTCGAGGGCAAGCCCCGCTCCCTGCCGTTCTGACCGGCCTCGCTCACCTCAGGCTGAAGCGACCACCCCCGCCCGCAGAGCCCTCCATGCGCAGCCCGCTCACCGCCATCGCCGTCGCCGGCACCCTCTTCGTTGCTCTCGATGCCCGGGCCGACGACGACGAGCCCGAACTGAAGACCGTCGACATCGGCGTCGTCCAGGACAGCGACATCAACGTCGTCCAGAAGCTGCTCTACCCCAAGGACGGGCGCAGCGAGCTCGGCGTCCACCTGGGCTGGATGCCGTTCGACGCCTACACCACGACGCCGGTGGCGGCCTTCACCTTCGGCAGCCACATGTCCGAGTCTCTGGGCTGGGAGCTGGGCGCTGGTGGCGGCTACGGGCTGAAGAACGCCACGATGGCCCGGCTGGAGCAGCCCCAGTACGCCAAGGCCCCCGACGCCTACCGCTACCTCGCCAGCCTGTGGGGTGGCATCGAGTGGTCGCCGATCTACGCCAAGATGAACTGGATGGGCAAGGGCGTGGTCCACCACGACGTCTACGCCAGCGGCAGCCTGGGCGCAGTGCTCGAGCAGGCCATCCTGCCCGACCACGAGCTCGCGGTCGCGCCCGCGCTGGGCCTGGGCATCGGGATGCGCTTCTTCCTGTCGGACAAGACGACCTTCCGCGTCCAGCTCAAGGACGACCTGATGGCCCAGTACCGCAGCAAGACCGCGGACACCCAGGGCTGGTTCTTCAAGCAGAACGCGGCGATCACCGCCGGCCTCACCTTCCTCGGGAAGCGCAAGTGAGCTGTCAACGCACCCTCGCCGCCCTGCTCTGCGCGACAGGGCTGGCACTCATGGCCCCGCCGGCCGCTGCCCAGGAGGACGCGGGCGCCCTGCCCATGCCCTCCATGGAAGAGCGCGCCGCGGCCTTCGGCGAGATCGACGATGCGGTCAAGGCCGGCGATGACGCACGGGCCGCCGACCTGCTGCTCGCCCTCTCCGAGGACCCCACGCAGGAGGTCTTCCATGCGGAAGCCCTCGCCCGGCTGGGCGCCGCCATCGAGGACATGGGCTACCCCTCGGCGGCCCTGCACGCCTACGCCCGGGCGCTTCAGATCGACGCCGACATGGTCAGCTCGGTGGCACCCAAGGCGCTGGAGCTGGCGGTTCAGGAGGGCGACGAAGCACTCCTGCAGGATGTGTTCGCCGCCAACGTCGGCATCGACGTCGACGACGCGACCCGCGGCCGCGTGGCCCTGTTGGCGGCCCGCGATGCCCACAGCAAGGGCAACTACGGCACCGCCGTCGCCTTCCTCAAGATGGTGCCCGCCACTTCGCCGGCCTACGCCGAAGCCAAGGCGCTGGAGGGGGTGGTCCTCTCCCACACCCAGCACTACGCCGAAGCCGTCGCCTCGCTGCAGATCGCACTGGCCGCCGGGTCGGAGCGCGACGACATCGACCGGTGGACCAACCTGATGAACCTCAACATCGCCCGCGCCTGGTTCGGTGCGGGGGAGTTCGTCCGGGCCATCGAGTACTTCGCCAAGGTCGACCGCGATAGCCCCTACTGGCCCGAGACGCAGTTCGAGCGGGCCTGGGCGCACTTCCGGCTCGACGATCTCAACGGGACGCTCGGCCTGCTGGCCACCCACAGCTCGCCCTTCTTCCAGCAGGAATACTTCCCCGAAGCCGCCCTGCTCGAGATCTACAGCCTCTTCCTGCTGTGCAAGTTCCCGTCGGCCAGCGAACACATCGACGCCTTCCAGGCGCGCTTCTCGACGATGCGCGACCAGATCCGCGCCGTCACCGGCGAGGATCCGCAGACCCTGTTCGACACCATGCGGCGCGATGTCGACGCCACCGGCGGCACCGAGCTGCCGATCATGGTCGTGCGGCCCTTCCGCCACGAAGACCGCTTCGCCGACGCCGTGGCAGCGGCCGACCGCCTCGACGGGGAAGCCGCGCGGCTGGCAAGAGCCGGAGGCGCCTGGGCCGACACCGCCGAGGGCTGGCTGCGCCAGCGTCGGGACGAGCTGATCGAGGTCGAGGGCCGCCGGGTCCGAGACCGGGCCCGCCGCATGGACGACGAGCTGTCGGCGATGCTCGACAACGCCGAACTGAACAAGCTCGACATCCTGCAGATGGAGAGCCGCATGTACGAGCGGGCCAGCTACACGGGCGTCATGGAGAAGGCGCGCCGGGTGGTGGACCGCGACATCCGCGTCCGGAAGGGCTACCGCTGGTGGCCCTACGAGGGCGAGTACTGGGCCGACGAGATCGGCTGGTTCCGCATCAACACCCAGCCCGAGTGCCCGGAGAGCCTGCGGTCCGGCGAGTAGCCGTCAGCCTTCTTCTTCGTCGGCGGGCTTGCGCGGCTTCCGGTCGCCGAGCGTCATGCGGCCGCCCGCAGCCGCCATGCCGAACAGGTCGTCGAGGCTGTCCCCCATGGGCATGGCCGCGCGAGGCGGGGGCGGCGCTTCCTCGGTGACCGGGCCCGCGGCTTCTTCCGCGCTGACCTCGTCGAGGCGGCGGATCTCCTTGACCACGGGCGCCGACACGCTGGTCGAGGCCATCCGGAAGCGGCCGCCCGACGCGCGGGCCCGCTTCGCGCGACCTCCGGCGGAGGGTGCGGGACCCTGCGGCGAGGGTGGCGCCTGCGACGGGGGCGCCGCCGCCGGAGAGGCCACGGGGGTGCTGGTCGCCGCGGCCGCGTCCCCGTCACCGCCGATGTCCGGCCGCACGGGCAGCGGCTTGCGCAGCGGCTGCTTCCCCGAGGTGGCCCCGAACTCCCGCGCGAGGGCCGAGGGCTCGGCCTTGGCGCCACGGGCCCGGGAGGTCGACGACGACGACCGCGTGGGGGTCGGCGCGGTCGGCCTGGGCGAGGGAGTCGGCCTTTCAGTGGGCCCTGACCGGGTGCTGGTCGCGCTGGCAGAGGGGACACGAGGCCGGAAGCTGCCGGGATCGCGGGCCTTGCGCCCCTTGTTCTTGTCCTTGCGCTTCGGGGGCTTGAGGTGGGGCGCGGGCTGGCGGCGATCACCGAGCTTCAGGGAGACCGGGCCCAGCGCGATCGGGTCTTCGGGTTCCGAGGGGTCGGGATCCCAGGGGTCCCGCACCCGGTACTTGCGGAAGATCCGGGAGCTCACAGCCACGCGGGGCCGGGAGAAGCCCCGGTGCCCGATGCGGGCGAGGACCCGCTCGGCCGGCGTCGGGCGGTGCTCCAGCGCGTCGTCGGCCGGATCGTCCGCGGGCAGGTCGTCCGCGGGCAGGTCATCGGCAGGCGAGTCATCAGCGGCCGGGTCATCGGCGGCCGGTGCCGACACCGGGCCGCCCGCGGCCGGCGCTTCGGCGTCCTCGGTCGCGTGCTGCAGCGGCTCGAGGTCGTCGTCACCGAAGCCCAGGTCGGGCATCACCGGCGGGCGCTTGGGCAAGGGGGCTCCGGGGGAGGGTCACCACCCGGGTGCTCAGGTGGGGCTCTCCACTGTAGCGCGGTCGGGACCGACCTCGGCGAGCACGCAGCGGTCGGGACGCAGGACGCGGCGGGCGAGGGCCAGGACGTCCTCGGCGCTGACCGCGCTGGGGGCCTCGATGTGTTCCCGGTACCGGCGGGCACCCGGGCCGTAGCGCTCCGCCGCCGCCAGCAGCCGCGCCCGGTCCACGACGCGCTGCATGCCGAGGACGGCACCGTCGACGACCCGCGCCTTGACCCGCGCCAGCTCGTCGTCGCTGACGCGCTCCTCCCGCAGCCGGGCCAGCTCGGCGCGCACCGCGGCGAGCGCCTCGTCGCTGCGCTCCGGATCGACGGCGGCCGCCACGAAGAAGGCGCCACCGCCGAGGCCCTCGACCGCCGCCGCGTCGACGCTGTAGGCCAGCCCGCGCTCCTCGCGCAGCGACAGGAAGAGCCGACCGCTCTGTCCCGACAGGATGCCCTCGAGCAGACGCTGCGCTGGGGCCGCGGCCTCGCCATGTCCACAGGCCGGGAAGCCCAGCACGAGGTGGTGTTGCTCGCGCGCGCGGCGGCGCCACCGCCGCCGCCGGAAGTGTTCGTCGACCTGCGGTGGGCGCGGCGACACGGGCGCGCCAGGCGGCAGATCGGCGAGCAGCCGATCCAGCTCATCGGTCACCTCGGCCGGGTCGACATCGCCGACGACCGCGAGCACCAGGTTCTTGCCGACGATGCAGCGCTGGTGGTAGGCCCGCAGCGACCGCGGCGTCAGGCGCGCGGTGCTCGCCGGCGTCCCCAGGCCGGAGCGACCCCAGGGGTGGTTGCCGTAGAGCGCGCGCCAGGCCAGCTCCCAGGACAGCCCCGAGGGGTCGTCGTGCGCGAGCGCCTGCCGCGCGTGATCCAGGTCGTCCCGGACCCGCGCCACCTCGTCGGTATCGAAGCGAGGACGGCAGAGCACCCGGGCCAGCAGGCTCAGCCCGAGGTCCAGCTCTTCTCCCGGAAAGCGCGCCTCCAGGCCGAGCGTGTTCCGCGATCGCCAGGCCCGCATGCCGCCGGCCCGCGCTTCGACGAGGGCGCTGAACTCTTGCGCGTCGAAGTCGCCGGCCCCGCGGGTCAGCGCAGCCGCCCAGGCCCCCGCCTGCCCGGCACGGTCGGCGGCCTCGGCGATCATCCCGCCGACCCCGACGAGCGACACCGCCGCCAGCTCGGCGCGCGGGTCGGCCTGCACGACGACCCGCAGGCCGCAGCGTAGCCGGCGCTCGACGATGGCGTCCTCACCCGCAGGGCGTCCGGTCGGACCGGCCGGCACCTCCACCGCCAGCCCGCCGGCCCGCTCCCCGGCGGCCCGCTCCCCGGCGGCCAGCGCTGTCGCCAGGCCGTCGACGTCCAGCTCCTCACCCGAGCAGACCGCCCCCGCGACACGGGCACCGGGGGCGAGCCAGGCGAGCGCCGCCGCCTGCACGTCGGTCCCTCGCACCGCCCGCAGCCGCGCTTCGTAGAGGTCCTCGGCGTCGAGGCTGCCGAGCTGGGCCAGCACCCAGGCCAGGCGGTAGGCCCGCCCGTCCACCGTCTCCCGGTCGGTCATCCGCGACAGCAGGATGCCCCGGCGTGCGCGACGCAGGGCTCCCTGTGGCAGTCCGCGGGCGCGCAGCTCCTCGACGGCCCGGGCCAGCTCGCGGGCGACCTCGGATGCCCGCCCCGGCCGCGCCATGGCCCCGACCACGAACAGGCCCCGATCGACGTCCGTCTCCAGCGTCGCCCACGCGTCGACCGCGACCTCGAGCTCGTCGCGCAGCCGGCGCCGCAGCAGCGCGGACTCCCCGTCGCCCAGCGCCGCCGCGGCGAGATCGAGCGCCGCGAGCTCGGGGTGCTCGAGGCCGGGGATCGGCCAGGCCAGCTCGACGACCCGCTCCTCGAAGTCCCCATCGAGGACGAAACAGCCCGGCTCCGGCACCGCAGCCGCGCGGGGCCAGGCGGCGCGCGCTGCCTGCGGGCCGAAACGGGCCAGGGAGGCCTCTGCCGCCGCCCGGATGTCCTCGGCGTCCACCGGCCCAGCCACCGCCAGCACGACCTGGTCGGGGCGGTAGTGGCTGCGGTGGTGCGCAGCCAGGGCCGCAGCCTCCATCCCCCGCACCGTCTCCTCCTCTCCGAGGATCGGCCGCGCGTAGGGGTGACCGGCGTGGGCACGGGCGCGCAGCGCCTCGGCGAGGCGATCCTCGGGATCGTCGAGGGCGGCCCGCAGCTCCTCGATGACCACGCCCTTCTCCGTCACCAGCTCACCCGGGTCGAGGTGGGGGGCGAAGCCCATCTCGGTGAGGATGTCGATGATGGCGGCTTCCTGGCCCGACGGCACGGTCGCGTGCAGCACGGTCTGCTCATACGAGGTGAAGGCGTTCAGATCGCCCCCGAGGCCCTCGATGCGGGCCGCGGCCGCGCTCACACCGTGATCACCGGCACCCTTGAACAGCATGTGCTCCAGGAGGTGGGCCGCCCCCTGCATGGCGGGCCCCTCCTCGGCCGAGCCCCGCCGGATCCACAGGTACACGGCCGACACCGGCACCTGGCCACCGGCGTCGACAGCGATGGTCGGCCCGGCCCCCTCCGTGGGACGCCACACCACCACGGCGCCGCGTGACAGGGGCGCATCCGGGGTGGAGGTGGGGAGCGCGTCGGCGACAGGGGGGCGCGGCACGAGGCGGCTCCGTGCGAGAGGGGAGGAGAGGTCTGCGACAGGGGTACCGGGAGGAGCCCCCCCCTGGTTGCGAGCCAAGGGGCGCGGGCGACTCACGGATGGTCGCGGCGCGCCGGCAGCCGGCCGGCTATCCCGCTGCCACCGACCGCCCCACGCCCCGACCTGACAGGGCTGACCAGCCCGGCGCCGCCACGTCGGGCCTGCCGCATCCCACGGCGCCCCTGCCACGCGGGCACCACCTCCCAACGGAGTCGCCCCGCCATGACCCACGGCATCTACGTCCACGTGCCCTGGTGCCGGGTCCACTGTCCCTACTGCGCCTTCGATGTCCGGATCGCCCGCGCGCCGGCGTGGAAGGACTGGCTGGGGGGCGTGCTGCGGGACCACGCCGCCTTCGCCGACGCCGTGGAGGGTCCGGCGGAGACGGTATACCTCGGGGGCGGCACGCCCTCCCTGGTCCCCATCGACGTCCTGGAAGCGCTGCTCGCCGCCCTGCCGCGCGCGCCCGGCGCCGAGCTCACCCTGGAGGTCGATCCCGGCACGCTGGACGCCGACGGCCTCCTCGCCCGCCTCGCGCTGGGGATCGATCGGCTCAGCGTCGGGGTCCAGAGCTTCCACCCCGCGCACGCCCGCCGCCTGGGCCGCGGTCACGGGCCGCGTCACGCCCGCGCCCTGCTGGCCGAGGTGGTCGACCTCCCGCTGCGCTCCTGGTCGCTCGACCTGATGTTCGCGCTGCCGGGCCAGACGCTGGCCGAGCTGGACGCCGACATCGACGAGCTGCTCGACTGGGCACCGCCCCACGTGTCGCTGTACGGGCTGACCTACGAGCCGGGCACACCCTTCGACCGCCTGCGACAGCGGGGGCGCCTGGTCGAGGCGGCCCCAGAGCTGTGGCGGGCGATGTACGACCGCATCGTCGACCGGCTCCAGGCCGGGGGCTGGGAGCGCTACGAGGTCAGCAACTTCGCCCGCCCCGGCCACCGCTCCCGCCACAACGAGGCCACCTGGCGCGGCCGCCACTACCTGGGCTGCGGCCCGGGCGCCCACGGCTACCTGCCGCCGGGGCCCCGCGCGCCGTGGGGGCGACGGACCATCAACGCCACCGGGGTGGAGCCGTGGCTTCACCAGCCGGGCCCCGAGGTCGAGGTCCTCGATGCCCGCACAGCCGCCCTCGATCTGCTCCTCAGCACCCTGCGCCACACCGACGGTGTCCCGCTGGCCGAGCTGGCCCGCCTGGGCTTGTCGCTGTCGGAGCGCGCCCTCACCCCCCTCATCGAGGGTCGGCTCATCACCCTCAGCCCCACCGATGTCCGACTGACACCGCAGGGTTTCGCGGTCGCCGACGGCATCACCGCCGCCCTCGCCGACGGGCTGGAACCCGGCTGAGCCGCTCGCGGGGTTGCGGATGGGGTGGGGTCCAGTACAATCGCGGCTCCACAGCGACCGGGGGGCGGCACCGATCCCGTCCCCCGCGCCCACCACCTCCCGCCAGGGGACAGCCCGTGCCTTCCGATCCCGACTCCGGAGCGGACAGCGGCGGCTTCGGCCTCGACCTCGACGAGCTGCTCAGCGAAGCGGTCGACGCCGTGGAGAGCATCGAGAAGAAGGCCGTGAAGCGGCCGCGCGGTCCAGGTGTCGACGACGAGGAGCTGCTGCTGTCGGGCGACGATGTCCCGACAGGCGAAGAACTGGACATCGACCTCGACGACACGCTCACCTCGCTGACGGACACGCTGGCTGACGACACCGAGCTGGGCGACGACGGTCCGGATGCTGCGGCAGGTCTCGAAGACGACCTCGTCATCGTCGAGCTCGAAGCCGAGCTCAGCCGGATCCGCAAGGCGCACGACGACCAGCTCGGCTTGACGCAGCAGGCCCGCGTCGAGCTGAGCCGAGTCCGCGGCTCGCTGCGCCGCCACGAAGAGCAGCTCGCCCGGGAGGGCGCCAAGCTGGAACGCGAACGGCAGATGCGGCGGGGGGCCGAAGAGCAGCTCTCGACGATGAAGCGGCGCCTCGATCAGCTCGAAGCCAACCTGGCCGGGCTCCGCCGGCGCGCCCAGCGGGAACGCGACGAGGCGCGGACCGTCGGAACCACCCGAGCGGTGGAGACGCTCCTGCCCGTGCTCGACAACCTGGAGCTGGCGATCTCCCACAAGCAAGCTGACCCCGCCCGCGTCGTCGAGGGGATCGGGATGATCGTCCAGCAGTTCCTGCAGACCCTCGCCCAGCTCGGCGTGGAGCGGGTGGTGTGCGCCCCCGGGGTCCTGTTCGACCCCGAGGTGCACGAAGCCCTCTCCCAGATCGAGACCCACGACATGCTGCCCGGCAGCATCGTCGAGCAGCTCCGGCCCGGCTACCTCTTCGACGGGCGCCTGCTGCGGGCGGCGCGGGTCTCCGTCGCGGCCACGCCGCCGTCGGCCATCGCCTCCGACCGTGTCGCCGACAGCATCGACGATGTGCCACCGCCAGGCGGCGACGCCGCCCCCATGCTGGTGGAACCGCCAGCCCCGGCGGACATCCCCGCCGACGCCGACAAGCCCGCCGATGTAGACGACGCCCCACCGGAACCGCCCGCGGCTCCGGCGGCATCCGATGCGTCCCCGCATGACGAGCCGGCGCCACCGGACACCGACGACTCCGGCCCAGCGGACCCGGCCTAGGGGCCTGCGGACGCCCACGGTTTCGGACCGTCCCCTGCTTCCGGCCGCCGCCCGGCGGTCTCCACGTGCTAAAACCCTGCCCGCTCGCCTGCCTGCACGGAGCCTGCATGTCCGAATCCACCCGGACCATCGGCATCGACCTCGGGACCACCAACTCCTGTGTCTCGATCATCGAACAAGGTGACCCCCTCGTCATCCCCAACGACGAGGGCAGCCGCACGACGCCATCGGTGGTCGCCTTCACCGCCGACGGCGAACGCCTGGTCGGGCAGATCGCCCGCCGCCAGGCCGTCACCAACCCCGAACGCACGGTCTACGCGGTCAAGCGCCTGATCGGCCGCCGCTTCGAAGACGACGAAGTCGCCCGCAGCAAGGGCCTCGTGCCCTACGACATCGCCGAAGCCGAAAACGGCGACGCGTGGGTGTCCGTGGACGGCAAGCTGCTCAGCCCCGCGCAGATCAGCGCGATGGTGCTGGAGAAGATGAAGAGCGTGGCCGAAGCCTACCTCGGCGAAGAGGTCCGCCACGCCGTCGTCACCGTGCCGGCCTACTTCAACGACTCGCAGCGGCAGGCCACCAAGGACGCCGGCCGCATCGCCGGCCTGGAGATCGAGCGGATCATCAACGAGCCGACGGCTGCCGCGCTGGCGTACGGGCTCGGCAAGAAGGAACACGAGAAGATCGCGGTCTTCGACCTCGGCGGCGGCACCTTCGACATCTCCATCCTCGAGATGGACAACGGCGTCTTCGTCGTCAAGGCGACGAATGGTGACACCTTCCTGGGCGGCGAAGACTTCGACAACCGCATCATCCAGTGGCTGCTCGACCGCTTCAAGGAAGACACGGGCATCGACCTGCGGGGCGAGAAGGTCGGCATGCAGCGGCTCAAGGAAGCCGCCGAGAAGGCCAAGCACGAGCTGTCCACCGCGATGGAGACGGACATCAACCTGCCGTTCATCGCCAGCAACGCGTCGGGGCCGGTCCACCTCATCCAGACGCTGTCGCGCCAGACCCTCGAGAAGCTCGTCGGCGACCTCGTCGAGCGCCTCGCCGGCCCCTGCCGCCAGTGCATGGAAGACGCCGGCCTGGACCCCGTCGACCTCGACGCCATCCTGCTGGTCGGCGGCATGACCCGCATGCCGCGGGTGCAGGAGCGGGTCCGCGAGATCTTCAACCTCGAACCCGAGAAGGGCATCAACCCCGACGAAGTCGTCAGCATCGGCGCCGCCATCCAGGGCAGCGTCCTGCAGGGCGAAGTCAAGGACGTCCTCCTCCTCGACGTGACCCCCCTGACCCTGGGCATCGAGATCTCCGGCGGCCTCACCGAACCGATCATCCCGCGCAACACCAACATCCCCTGCCGCAAGTCCAAGATCTTCACCACCGCCGCCGACAACCAGGACATGGTCCGGGTGCACATCCTTCAGGGCGAGCGGGACATGGCCGAGGACAACAAGTCCCTCGGCAAGCTGGAGATGCACGGGCTGCCCCCGGCACCGCGCGGCGTCCCCGAGATCGAGGTCACCTTCGAGATCGACGCCAACGGCATCATCCACGTGCGCGCCAAGGACCTCGGCACCGGGCGTGCCCAGTCGATGCGCATCGTCTCCAGCAGCGGCCTGACGGATGACGAAGTCGAGGAGATGGTCTCCGCCGCCGAGACCTACCGCGCAGACGACCAGCACCGGCGCGAGCTGGCCGAAGCCAAGAACCAGCTCGACGGGCTCATCTACAACACCTCGCGCAGCTTCGAGGAATTCGGCAGCGCCCTACCGTCGGAAGACTCCGACCTGGTGCGGGAAGCCTTGTTCGCCGCCGAAGACGCGATGGACAGCACCGACGTCGCCGAGGTGCGCGACGCCCACGACGACCTCTTCGCCGCAGCACAGCGCCTGGCTGACGCCATCTACGGCGGCCTCCGGGACGAGCTGGTCGGCAGTGGCGCAGTGGACGCCGGCCTCCCCGCCGGGGGCGACGAAGCGCACCAGGACGACGAGCCGACCGCTGAAGTCGACGAGTAGGGGCTGTCTGCCTTAGAGGGGTGTCCTCGCCCTGACGCGGGCATCGGTGGCCCGTCGGGCCGGGAGCAGACGTGGCTCGTCGCGATTACTACGCCGTGCTGGGTGTCGAGCGGAACGCGACGCCCGACGACATCAAGCGCGCCTTCCGCGACCTGGCGAAGCGCTACCACCCCGATCGCAACCCCGACGACATCGACGCCGAGGCACGCTTCCGCGAGATCGTCGAAGCCTGGGAGGTCCTGGGATCCCCCGACGAACGCTACCGCTACGACCGCCTGGGACCCTTCTACCGCCCCGACGGACGGCCACCGACGCCCGACGACGTGTCCGCTGTGGTCCAGGACGCCATCGCCAGCATCTTCCGGCGACGTCCCCCTCCCGAGAAGGGCGAGGATCTGCGGTACACGCTGGAGATCAGCCTCGAAGAAGCGTCCAACGGCACCGAGCGCACGATCGAGGTGCGCCGCCAGGCGCGCTGCCGCCAGTGCGGGGGGAGCGGGGCCGAACCCGAGGGCGGGACCCGCGTCTGCGACGACTGCGGCGGCACCGGCCGCTCGGGGCGGGCGCGCCTGCTGCGCATGGACTGCCCCCGGTGCAGCGGGCGCGGCTTCGTCATCGTCCAGAAATGCGGCCAGTGCAGTGGCGACGGGCGGGTCCAGAGCCTCGACACGCTCAAGGTGCGGGTGCCGCCCGGTGTGGCCACCGGCCAGAAGCTCAAGCTGCGCGAGCGGGGCAACGTCCCCCGCCGCGGCGACGGGAAGCACGGCGATCTCTTCGTGTTGATCGAGGTAGGCGAGCACGCCCTGTTCCGCCGCCGAGGTGCCGACCTGTTCTGCGAGGTCCCCATCACCGTGATCGAGGCCGCCCTGGGTGCCGACGTCGAGGTCCCGACCTTGTCCGGCACCACGACGATCCGCGTGCCGCCCGGGACCGCCTCGGGGCAGGTGCTGCGCCTGGCCGGTCGCGGCCTGCCCGGCGCAGGGGGCCGTGGCCGCAAGCAGCGCGGCGACCTCCACTTCCGCGTGATGATCGAGGTCCCGACCCGGCTCGGCTCCGCCGACAAGCGCCTGCTGCAAGAGCTCGACCGCTCCCTCTCCGACGACGCCTACCCCCAGCGCCGCGCGTTCGCCGACCAGCTCGGCAAGCTCCGCTGAGCGCCGCCCCCCTCCACACCCTCCGACCGCCGCTGCCCGTGATCCCTCTCCGCCGCCTGCTCGTCGCCGCGACCTTCGTCCTGCTCAGCACGGGGGGGCGCAACCGCAAGCCACCGGCCGTACCGCCGCAGGTCCTCGCAGGACAGGTGGCGGCCGCGTCCGACCGGGCCGAGGGCATCGCGCAGCTCGAAGCGCTCGCCGCCGATCGCAGCCAGCCGGACCTGCAGCCCTGGGCACAGGTCTGGGCCGGTGAAGCTCGCCGCGTGGCCGGGGACGCCGACGTGGCCCGGGGCTGGTTCGAAGCCGCGGCGGGCGATCACCCCACCCACGTCGTCAAGGACGCCGCGATCCTGGGGATGGCGCTGGTCGACGCGCAAGCCCACATGACGGGCAACACGTTGGCGACACTGCAGCTCATGGACCCGGCCGTCGCGCCCGACACCATGCGGGCCGACCGCCTGCGCATCCTGGCCCGCACCGCTGCCAACGAGGGCACGCCCGGCAAGCGCGTGCGCGAGATGGCCGAGGAAGCGCTGCGGTGGGCGGCCGCGGACCCCGTCGTCGAACAGCGCGTCCGCCTCGTGCTCGCCGACCTGCTGCCCCGCGCCGACGGCAGCCGCCCCGACGCGGTCATGCGCATCGACCCCGAGACCGGCGACCCCCTCCCCCCGCAGGCCGTCGCCCTCGCAGCGGCCCGCGACGCCATGGCCCGCGACGAGCTGGACGCCGTGATCCGCCAGGCCGACGCCCTGATCGCGAGCTGGCCCGACAGCGACGAAGCCGCGCAGGCCGGCTGGCTGAAGCAGCGGGCCGAGGCCGGCGACCCGACGGTGGCCGGCCGGGTCGGCGTGCTGCTGCCGCTGACCGGCGAGTACGCCCCGCCAGCCCAGCGCCTCCGCGACGCCATCACCCTGGCCAACGACCGCGCCGGCAAGCCGCTGGACCTGGTGTTTCGCGACACCGCCGGCGACCCCGACACGGCCCTGGATGCGGCGCGCGACCTGGTGCTCGCGCAGGGCTGCGTGGCGCTCATCGGCCCCCTGCACCGCGACGCCGTGGCCGCAGCCGCCCCTGCCGCCCAGGGCATGGGCGTCCCCATGGTCGCCCTGACGCAGTCCGGCGATCCGACGAAGGTGGGCGAGTACGTCTACCGGGGCTTCCTGTCGCTGGAGTCCCAGGTCGACGCCCTGCTGGACCACGCCACGGCCGCCCGTGGCTTCACCCGCTTCGCCGTGCTCCACCCCTCCAACGCCTATGGCGAGCAGGCCCGCGACCTGTTCGTGTCGGCGGCGGGCGCGCGGGGGGTCAGCGTCACGCAGATCGTGTCCTACGACCCGACCGCCACCGACTTCCGCGAGCAGGCACAACAGCTCGGCCAGAAGGACTACGTCCAGCGCTCCGACGAGTACCGCAAGCTCAAGAAGGCGGCGGTCGAGCGCCACCAGGACCCCGACAAGGTCGTCCTGCCGCCCATCATCGACTTCGACGCGATCTTCATCCCCGACAACTACCGGCGGGCGGCCCTCGTCGCGAGCTCCCTGGCCTACGAAGAATTCCCCATCGGCGTGTTCCGCCCGCGCACGGGCGACGCCGGCGTCACCCTGCTCGGCCTCAACGCCTGGAACAACGACGCGATCATCGAGTCCGGCGGCGAGTACATGCGCGACGCCGTGTTCGTGGACGCCTTCGACGCGGACGCCAACGACCCGGCGGTCGTCGCCTTCGTCGACGCCTACACGATGGCCTTCGAGCGCCGCCCCATCGTGCTCGATGCTGTCGCCTACGACGCCGCCAGCGTGCTGTCGGTGGCGGTCCAGGCCGGCGGACAGGACCGGGACGAGATCCGCAAGCAGCTCCACGACGTCCGGCTGATGACCCCGGTGACCGGCGCCGTCGGCTTCAACGACGCCCGCGAGGTCGACCGCAAGCTGCTGGTGCTGACCGTGGGCAGCGAACGCATCGAGCCCTGGGCCCCGCCCGAAGCCCTCCTCCCGCCCGAGGGCCTCCCCTCCGACGGTTCGCCCTGATCCTCCCCCCCGACGACCCGCGCCTCGCCCTCCTGCCGCCGCAGGGGCGACTCCGCTGCGACCCGTGATAGCCTGCAAGTACGCACCGATGGCCGGCGACCTGGACGAGAAACGCATCATCGAGCTGGTCCTCCAGCACGCACCGGACCGGGGCCGCCGACCGCTTCCCGCACATCCGGCCGCGCGGCCCGGCGACGACGCTGCCGTCACCGCTCCCCGCCAGGTGGTGACCTGCGACCTCATGGTGGAGGGCGTGCACTGGGACGATCGCAGCAGCGCCGCCGACGTCGGCTACAAGCTCGCCGCGGTCAACGCCTCGGACGTGGCCGCCATGGGCTGCCGCCCGGACTGGGCGGTGCTGATGCTCAGCCTGCCGAAGACACCCGACCCGGCGTGGGTCGAGGGCTTCGCCCGTGGCCTGGGAGACGGACTGTCGCGCTTCGGTGCGCGCCTCGTCGGCGGCGACACCACGGCCAGCCCGGGGCCGCGCTTCGCCGGACTCACCATGGCCGGCAGCGGATCGACGATCATCGGACGGCACGGCGCCCGACCCGGTGACCAGCTCTGGGTCACCGGGACGCTCGGCGACGCCGCCGCAGGCTTCTTCGACGACGACGCGGTCGGGCTGGCCTGGCTCCGCCGCCCCCTCCCCCCGGTCGACCTGGGGGCCGCGCTGGCGGACACCGGGCTGGTTCACGCCATGATGGACCTCTCCGACGGGCTGGCCCGGGACCTCCCTCGCCTGTGTCAGCGCAGCGGCGTCGGCGCCCTCGTCGACCCGCACGCGCTCCCCGCCGGCCCCACCGTCGCCGCCATGCCGCCGGCCCTCCGCCTGCAGCGACAGGTCGGCTTCGGCGACGACTACCAGCTCCTGTTTGCGGCCTCCGCGGCGTCGGAAGCCAGCATCCGCGGGCTGGGCGCAGCGCTCGGCGTGCCGCTGACGACCATCGGAGTGGTCCGGTCCACGCCGGACGTCATGCTCGACGGCGCGGCTTGGCCGGCGCCGAGCTTCGACCACTTCGGCTCCCCCGACCCTCGGCCGGGTGTCCCTGCATGACACCTGCTTGCTGGCCGGCCCTCCTGGGCCTCATCCCCGCGGCCGCCGCCCAGGCCCCCGAGGACACCCTCGACCTCGAAGCGGGTGCCGCGCAGCTCGACCCCACCGCGGCGGTCCTCATCGCCGTGGGCCTGCTCGTGCTCTCGGCCTTCTTCTCGGGCTCCGAGACCGCGCTCTTCAGCCTCCAGCCCATCGACCGCAAGGCCCTCACCCCCGAAGGCGACAGCCCGGTGGAGTCGCTGCTCCGCCAGCCCCGCCGCACGCTGGCGTCGCTGCTGATCGGCAACGAATTCGTCAACGTGCTGCTGTCGACCGTCACCGCCGGGCTCGTGCTGTCGCTCTTCCCCGGCAGGCCCTGGCTCAACGTCGTGCTGCTGGCCCCCCTGCTGCTTTTGTTCGGCGAGGTGCTCCCCAAGACGCTGGCCCTGCGACTCAACCGCCGCGCCGCTCCCATCGTGGCGCCACCGCTGCTGCTGTTCTCCCGGCTGGTCACGCCGCTGCGCTGGGTGCTCACGCACATCGCCGAGCTCTTCCTGCTGACCACCGGCGGCGGTGGACTGCGCAAGGACGCCGCCCTGCAGGAAGCCCGCCTGCTGGAGCTGCTGGAGCAGGGGCGGGCATCGGGCGCGGTCGGCCAGATGGAAGAGGAGATGATCCAGAAGGTCTTCGAGTTCGGCGACCTCACCATCAGCCGCCTGATGACCCCGCGCCCCGACATCTTCTCGCTGTCGCTGACCACACCCTGGCCCGAGCTGGTCGACGAGCTGCGACGCCACGGCCAGAGCCGCGTCCCCATCTGGCAGGGGCGTCCCGACAACATCATCGGCCTGCTCATGGTCAAGGACCTGCTCCCACACCTCGCCGCTCGCCTGCGCGAAGCCGACAGCTCCGAGGGCGACCCACGCGACCTCCCCCTCACCACCCGACAGCTCCAGAAGATCCTCCATCCCGCCCACTTCGTCCCCACCAGCAAGCGGGCAGAGGACATGCTCGCCGAGTTCCGCGAGCAGAAGTTCCACATGGCCATCGTCGTCGACGAGCACGGCAACGTCGCCGGGCTCGTCACGCTGGACGACCTGCTCGCCGAGCTGGTCGGGGAGCTGCTCGACGAGGTGGACGAGCTGGCGGACGAGGTCACCCAGGTCGTCGAGGGCGTCTTCAACGTGCGCGGCAACATGGACGTCGACGACTTCGCCGAGCGCTTCGGCGTGACCCTGCCGGAGGGCGAGTACGACACCGTGGCGGGCTTCGTGCTCGACCGGGCGGGCACCGTGCCCGACAAGGGCGACGAGCTGGAGTGGGAGGGCCTGTCGTTCACGGTGCGGGACCTCGAAGGCAAGCGCATCACCGAGCTCTGCGTGCGGCTCCCCGATGCTGCAGGGGCAGGCGGCGACGAGGAGACCGCCTCGTGACGACCTCGCTGCTCCTGTCCCTGCTGGTGCTCTGCGTCCTGTCCGAGGGCTTCTTCTCGGGCAGCGAGATCTCGGTCGTGAGCGCGGATCGCCTCAGCCTGCGGGCCGCCGCCGACCAGGGCGGTCGGGGTGCGGCGCTGGCGCTGCGCCTGCTGGAGCGTCCCACCTGGCTGCTCGGCACCTGCCTCATCGGCACCAACCTCTCGACCATCAGCGGCGCGACCATCGCCGCCATCCTGGTCTCTCGCCTGCTGTCGCTGCCCGAAGCCGCCGCCGTCCTGTTCTTCTGGCCCATCACGCTGACCTTCGGCGAGCTGGTCCCCAAGGCGCTGTTCCAGCACCACGCCAGCCGCATCACGCCGATCGTCGTCTTCCCGCTGCGCGCGCTCACCTACGTGTTCGCCCCAGCGCTCTGGGTCTTCGAGTCGATCAGCCGCGCCCTGGGCGCCGAAGACGACGGCGCCAAGCCCGCCGTGACCCGAGAAGAGATCCGCCTGCTGCTCGAAGCCCCGCAGGAGGAGGGCGCCGACATCCGCCCCGCCGAGCAGGCGTTGATCAAGCGCGTCTTCCAGTTCACAGAGTCCGACGTCGAAGACGCCATGGTGCCCCTCATCGAGGTCGTCGCCGTCCCGGCCAGCACGCCGGTGGCCCAGGTCGCCCGGAGGATGGCGATCAGCGGGCTGTCGCGCCTGCCCGTCTACCGCGACCGCATCGACCAGATCATCGGCCTCGTGCTGCACCAGGACGTGCTCGCGGCCGGCGACTGGACGGCCCCCGTCCAGAGCGTCATGCGGCAGGTCATGTTCGTCCCCGAGTCCAAGCAGGTCGACGAGCTGCTGGTCGAGATGCGTCGCCAGCGAGCCCACATGGCGGTGGCGGTGGACGAGTACGGGGGTGCCGTCGGGATCATCACGGTCGAGGATCTCCTCGAGGAGATCGTCGGCGAGATCGAAGACGAGAGCGATCGGACGCGCGACCTGGTCCGGCGCGTTGGCGAGCGGGAGTGGGCCGCCAGCGGGCGGGCCGAGCGGGAACACCTCGAGCAGAGCTGTGGCCTCAGCCTGCCCGACGGGGACTTCGAGACCCTGGCCGGCTACATCCTCAGCGTGCTGGGGAGGGTGCCGCGGACCGGCGAATTCGTGAGCCTCGACGACTTCGTGCTCACGGTCAGCAAGGCCAACGACCGGGCGATTCTCGAGGTGATGCTGCGCAACCGGCGCTGACCTCCCGCCAGCGCACGCGTCCGCGCGACATCGGCGGCGGTGGGTGCCCACCGGGGCGGTCGCGCAGCCGGCCCGGGATCGCGCTAGGATCTCGCCCGACGAACAGGTTCACGACCACGACCGCACCCGGGGCGGTCGCACCGCAGGAGTCGACCGTGCAGGCCATCGAGCTCATCGCAGACTGGGATCCCCGCCCCGGCTACGACATCACCGACGTCGAGAAGGCCTCGGGCAAGGCCACCATGGCCTGCCACGTGTTCCGCAACCCGCGGCTGGAGGAACACCGCGTGGCCGATCCCACCCCCGGCCACGGCGAGGTCGTCGTGAAGATCCGGGGCTGCGGGGTCTGCGGCAGCGACACCCACAGCATCGAGACCGACGCCGACGGCTACATGATCTTCTCGGGGCCGGCCAGCTTCCCCTGCATCCTCGGCCACGAGTACGCCGGAGAAGTGGTGGAGGTCGGCCCCGGCGTGCGCGAGCTGAAGCGCGGGGACCTCGTCACCGCCGAGGGCATGCTGTACTGCGGCGTCTGCGAAGCCTGCCGCAAGGGCCTGTTCAACCAGTGCGTGCGCCTCGACATGGTCGGCTTCAGCAGCCCGGGCGCCTACGCGCAGTACATCTCCGTGCACGAGAAGCACTGCTGGAACCTCGGTGCTCTGGCAGACCGTCTCGGTAGCGCCCAGGCGGCCTGTGAGCAGGGCGCCCTGGTCGAGCCGGTCGGCTGCTCCTTCAACGGGATGTTCGTCGCCGCCGGCGGCATGCTCCCCGGCAGCCACGTCGCGGTCTTCGGCTGCGGCCCCATCGGCCTGGGCGCCGTGGCGCTGGCCCGGGCGACGGGTGCTGCGACCATCGTCGCCTTCGACCTGTCGGCGCCCCGCCTGCAGTCGGCCCGTGACCTCGGCGCCGACGAAGCCTGGGACGTGCGCGAGCTCGCCGCCCAGGGCGGCAGCCCGGCCGACGTGATGCGCCGCATCAGCGGCGGCTGGGGCAGCGACATGGTGGTGGAGGCCGCCGGTGCCGCGGTGCAGACCATGCCCGAGATCGAACAAGCCCTCGCCCCCGCCGCCAAGGTCGTCTACCTGGGCCGCACCGGTGAACGCGCCCCCGTGATGCTGGATGTCCTGGTCAGCGGGGCGTCCAGCATCGTCGGCGCCCGCGGGCACGCCGGCGGCGGGGTCTACCCCCACATCATCCGGATGATGGAGCACGGCGTGCTCGACATCGGCGGCATGATCAGCCACCGCATGCCGCTGTCGGACGCCGCCGCCGCTGTGGAACGCTCCCGGACACGAGAAGACAGCAAGATCATGCTCGTTGTCGACTGAGTGCCGGACGGCGATCCGGTCGCCGCGACAGCGCCGCGGTGGCTCCGGCCACGCCCCCGCAGCGCCCCGTTCAGAGGCTGCGCTTGGGGCGCTCCGCCGGGTCGCGTGACGAATCCTCACCGTCGCTGACAGCGTCGACGACGGGACGCAGCTCGAACACGCGGACGAGCAGTTCTTCGAGCCCCTTGTCGAACAAGGGCCGGACAGCGCCATGCGGTGGGTACAGCCCCCACCGGGCGAGCTCGTCGTTGAACTCGAGCCGCCAGCCGTCGCGCAAGCCGTCACCGCTCACGGTGACACCCTCGCCCTCTTCCGGCACGGCGAAGCGCAGGCTGCGGTCCCCCAGTCGGATGACGACGAGGGCGCTGTTGGCGGTGACGTCGGCGTGCCCCAGCGCCGTCCCGAAGCCCTCCAGGTCAGCCAGCAGCTCTCGGCGCGCCTGCTCGACCCGCGCCTTGCGGCGACGCTCCTGGTCGGCCGCGCGCCGACCGGCCGCCGCGCGGGCGTCGAGCGCGGCCCGGAAGCGCTGCGCCAGCCCGCGCCCGCGTCCGCCCCCGCCACCGTCCCGCTGCCCTCCGGCCATCGATCCTCCGCCTGCACAGCGCGGGACCGCGCCGATCAGCGCGTGTGCCCGGCACCGCCCTGGCTAACGCGACGAGCGCCTGTTTGACGGGCTCTTTCGGTGCATGGTAGGAAAGCAGCCGCTTCGGACTCCAGAGGAATCACCCGCATGGGCAAGTCGATCGGCATCGACCTCGGGACCACCAACAGCTGCGCCGCCGTCATGGACGGCTCGCGGCCGCGCGTGATCACCCAGAGGGGTGGCTCCACCACCATCCCGTCGGTCTTCGCGATCGACGAAAAGGGCAACCGGCTCGTTGGCCACGAAGCCAAGCGCCAGGCCCAGCTCAACCCGGCCAACACGGTCATGGCAGCCAAGCGCCTGATCGGCCGGAACTTCCACAGCAAGACCATCGACAAGGTCCGGCAGATCTTCACCTACGAGATGCTCGAGGGTGAGAACTCCGAAGTCCTCATCAAGGTCAAGGACCAGGTCTTCACCCTCGAACAGATCTCGGCGGCGATCCTCCGCCGGATCAAGGAAGTCGCCGAAGACGCGCTGGGGTCGGAAGTCGACCAGGGCGTGATCACGGTCCCGGCCTACTTCAACGACCGGCAGCGCCAGGCCGTCCGCAACGCCGGCAAGCTCGCCGGGCTCAAGGTGCTGCGCATCCTCAACGAGCCGACGGCGGCGGCCCTCGCCTATGGCCTGGGCAAGAACCTCAGCCAGCGCATCGCAGTCTACGACCTCGGCGGCGGCACCTTCGACATCTCGGTCATCGACATCAAGGACCGGATCTTCGAAGTCATCGCCACCGGCGGCGACACCTTCCTCGGCGGCGTGGACTTCGACGACCGCTTGATGCAGTTCGTCCTCGAAGACTTCCACAACCGCCACGCCATCGACCTGGCCTGGGACCGCGTCGCCATCCAGCGGATCCGCGACGCGGCAGAATCCGCCAAGATCGAGCTGTCCAGCAAGAAGACCACCCGGATCCACATCCCCTACATCGCCAAGGGCGAAGACGGGCCCCTCGACGTCGACCAGGAAGTCACCCGCGAACAGCTCGAGAAGCTGACAGGGGACCTCGTCGACCGCACCGTGGACACCTGCCGGCGCATCTTCAAGGAAGCCGGCACCGAAGCGCGGGAGATCGACGAGATCCTGCTGGTCGGCGGCCAGTCGCGGATGCCCCTGGTCCAGCGATACGTCACGGAGTTCGCGGGCAAGCCTCCCTGCAAGGGGGTCCACCCCGACGAAGCGGTGGCGCTGGGCGCGGCCATCATGGCGCACTCCCTGGCCAGCGCCTCGGGCAACGACGTCACCCTGCTCGATGTCCTGCCGATGCCCATCGGCATCAACAAGGTCGACGGCACGATGCACGTGCTGTTCCAGAAGAACCAGCCGCTGCCGGACTACAAGACCCGCACGCTGACGACCAGCAAGGACAACCAGCGCTCGATCATGCTGCGGATCTACCAGGGCGAGAGCCGCCTGGTCGCCGAAAACGAGCTGCTGGGCACCTTCGTCTTCTCGGGCATCCGTCCGGCCGAACGCGGTCAGGTCCAGATCGAGGTGACCTTCCACATCGACAGCGAGGGCATCCTCAACCTGTCGGCCCGTGACAAGGCCACCGGCCAGACCGTCGAGAGCACGCTGAAGCTCGGCCAGGGCAAGAAGAAGAAGCGGAAGAAGCGCCGCAAGACCAGCAAGACCACGGCCGCGTCCCCAAGCAAGACCGCCGCGAAGACGCCGTCCAAGGCGCCCGCGACGCCCGAAGCCCCAGCGCCCTCCATCGGCATGATGCGGTCCGGGCTGGCCAAGGAGATCGCCGGAGAAGACGAAGCGACCACGGTCGCCAAGCCCCCCGATCTCAGCAGCCACTTCCAGGACGCCGCCGACGAGACGGCCACGGCCCCGACATCCGATGCGGCCGCCGCAGCAGCTGACAAGCCCGCGGACCTGCAGTCCGAGCTGGCGGACGCCCGCGAGAAGGCGCTGAGCCGCAACAAGTCGGCCCCGGCCGACGCAGCCGAAGAAAAGGGCGCTTTCGCCCGCATCATGGGCTGGTTCAAGGGCCTGTTCAGCGGCTGACCGGCCGCCCGGCGTTCCCCATGAAGCTCGACGAGGTCGTGGTCGTCATGGTGCGTCCGCGTGGGTCACGCAACGTGGGCATGGCCGCGCGCGCCATCGCCAACCACGGCCTCGCCGGGCTGGTCCTGGTCGCACCAGCGGCCTTCGACCCCGACCAGGCCCGCTGGATGGCGCCGGGCGCCCACGATGTGGTCGACGCCGCCCGCATCGTCGCCACGGTGGAAGACGCCGTCGCCGACCGCCGGCTCGTCGTCGGGACCACCGCCCGACGGCGTCGCTTCCGCTGGCCGGTCTGGAGCCCAGCACAGCTCGCCGACCAGGTCCTCGACGGTCACGGACCCGCGGCCATCCTGTTCGGCCCCGAACACTCCGGCCTGTCCAACGACGACCTCGCGTGCTGCCACGGCCTGCTGAGCCTGCCGACGACCGACACCAGCTCGCTCAACCTCGCCCAGGCCATCACGGTCACCGCCCACGCTCTCCGCACCCGCCTCGCCGAGCGCCGGGCCGACCCGCTACCCCCGCCCTCCTCTGCCACCACCGGCACCGTCGCCGGCCTCGCCGACGACGCGACCGACGTGCTGCGCCGGGGGGGCTACCTCGCCGGGCGCAGCGCAGAGCAGGTCCGCGGCACGCTGTTCCGAATGCTGGCCCGCGTCGACGTGACCCGCGCCGAGGCCGGCGTGCTCCGCGGGATGCTCCGGCAGGTCCGGTGGACCCTGGAACACCCGGCCGAGGTGCTCCAGCGGCGGAGCGCTCCGCCCCCTGCCGGCGCAGGCGGCGCGCCGTCTGACGACGGCTGACAGCGGCCGCCGCTCACAGCGGCTGGACGTCGGCCTCGATGGTGGTCTGCCAGTTCGTCCCGCTGGCCTGCCCGGGCCACAGGCCGCCGGCGCCGTAGCGCGTGATGTCCGCGGCATCGTCCGACGAGAAGCTGCGCTGCTCCTTGTCGATGCGCGCCTGCCACGCCAGCGTGCCGGCCGCCGGAAGCCAGCCCCCCTCCCCTGGCCAGTCCAGGCCGCCGTCGTCCGCGGAGTCCGGCGGGAAGCTCAGGCTGTGCTCGATGTCGTCGCTGTCGGTCCAGGTCGTGGACCCCGACACCCGCGCCCACTGGGAGGAACAGCCGCTGACGACGGACAGGTCGAAGCTGCCCAGGCGCTGCCCGTCGTTGTCCGTGACGGTCCCGGTGACGGTGAAGGGCGAGCCGGAGACGGCCGTGGCCCGCAGGACCCGGTCGGTCGCCCCCATGATGGCGACATCGTCGAGGCGGATCTCGAGCGCGCTGGACTCGATCACCTGGCCGACCACGGGGCCACCCAGCGCATCGGCCAGCTCATAGGACAGGGGCGGGGTCTCACCGGCCTGCGCCGCCGACCACGAGCCGGTCCCCGTCGTGACGCAGAGGTCGGCACCGAGCGCCCCGACCAGCACCGTGGCCGTGAGCGGTTCCTGCAGGCGCGCCGCCGTGTCCGCTCCGTACGCTTCCTGGAGGCGGGCCAGGGTGTCACCACCGCCCGCGCAGCCGGCCGCCAGGGGGAGCAGCAGGAGGATGTCAGCTCTCATCGGAAGATCCTTGGAGGAGGGCGAGCAGCCCGGCTTCGTCGAGGATGGTCAGGCCGAGGGCCTGGGCCTTCGTCAGCTTGCTGCCGGCCTTGTCACCAGCGACCACGTAGTCCGTCTTGCGGCTCACCGACTTCACCACCTTGCCACCGGCGGCCACGATGCGCGCGCCGGCTTCGTCGCGCGTCATGTGGGGCAGCGTGCCGGTCAACACGAAGCTCTGGCCGGCCAGCGCCGTCGGCCCCATGTCCGCGGCGGGAGCCGCAAGATCCGGGAAGGCGACACCCGCGGCCCGCAGGCGTGCGATCTCGTCGATGTTGCGTGGGTCGGCGGTGAACTCGAGGATGCGGCGAGCGACATCGGGACCGACACCGTCCACGGCGAGCAGCGCTGCTTCGTCCGCGGCGAGCAGGGCATCGAGCGACCGGAAGGCGGCCGCCAGATCGCGGGCCGTCGCTTCACCGACCAGCGGGATCCCCAGCGCGAAGAGACAGCGCTCCAGAGGGCGTCCCCGGCTGGTGTCGATGGCGGCCACCAGGTTGGCTGCCGACTTCTCGGCCATGCGGTCCAGCCCGGCGAGCGTGTCGACCGTCAGGCCGAACAGATCGCTCATCCGGCCGACGAGCCCCCGCTCGACGAGCTGGGCGACCAGCTTGTCGCCCAGCCCCTCGATGTCCATGGCGCGGCGCCCCGCGAAGTGCTTGAGCGAAGCCTCGAGCTGCGCCCGGCAGCCGAGGCGGTTGGGGCAGCGGATCGTGACCTTGTCGGGTTCCTTGGGGTTCTCCTCGCGCTGCAGCGGGTGGCCGCAGACGGGGCAGGTCGGCGGGTAGGCCCAGGGCGGCGCCGCGTCGCGGTCAGGCCGATCCAGCACCCCGAGCACCTGGGGGATCACGTCGCCGGCGCGCTGGAGCACCACCGCGTCGCCGTGGCGCAGGCCAGTGCGCCGCTCCTGCCCGTCGGCGTCCAACAGCGGGGCGGCCTGAGCCGACGAGAACAGGCGCAGCTCGCGCGCCATCTGGTGTTCGTTGTGCAGGGTGGCGTTGCGGACCGTCACGCCCCCCACGCGCACCGGCGAGAGCTGGGCGACCGGCGTCACCGCCCCGGTGCGCCCCACGCTGAACAGCACGGAGTCCAACGGCGTGCTGACCCGGTCGGGTGGGTACTTGTAGGCGATGGCCCACCGCGGGCTGCGCGTCACGAAGCCCAGGACCTCCTGGAGGTGGGTGTCGTCGACCTTGACCACGGCACCGTCGATCTCGACGGGCAGGTCGTGGCGGCGCTCGCCAAGCCGGGCGATGGCCTCGATGACCGCGTCGATCCCCTGGCAGACCTCGACCTCGTTGGTCTGGAAGCCGAGGGTGCCGAGGTGCTGGAGCAGCGCGGAGTGCGAGGGGAAATCGAGCCCCTCGCCCGCCGAGTGGGCGACGAACAGCAGCGGGCGGCGACTGGCGGGGCCAGGGTCGAGCTGGCGGATGGTTCCAGCCGCGGTGTTCCGCGGGTTCTCGTAGGGCTTCTCCCCGGCTGCTTCCCGCCGCCGGTTCAGCTCCAGGAAGCCCTCGAGCTCGAAGATCACCTCGCCGCGGACGGTCAGCAGGGCCGGCGGGGCGTCCGTGAACAGGCGCGGGGGGACGTTGCGCAGCGTCCGCACCGTGTGGGAGACGTCCTCGCCCACCCGCCCGTCACCCCGCGTGCCCGCCGCCACGAAGACGCCATCTTCATAGACCAGCTCCATGGCCAGGCCGTCCAGCTTCGGCTCGACGACGTAGGTGATGACGGCGTCGTCGGCGATGGCTGCCGCGTCGAGCAGCAGCTTGCGGATCCCGCCGCGCACGCGCCCGGCGTCGTCACGGCGCTCCTCGAAGTCCCGCAGGTCGTCGGCCGAGAACGCGTTCGACAGTGACAGCATCGGGACGCGGTGCTGGAACGGTGGGAGGAAGTCCACCGCCGCCCCGCCGACCTTCCGGGTCGGGCTGTCGGCCCGGCGCAGCGCCGGGAAGCGCGTCTCGATCAGCTCCAGCTCCCGATACAGCAGGTCGTAGCTGCGATCATCGATCTCTGCGGCGCCGACCACGTGGTACAGGTGGTTGTGGCGAAGCAGCTCGGGCACCAGCGTGGCGACACGCGCCGCCGCCGCCGCTTCGTCGAGGGCGTCCACCCGCGCGGCGACGCCCTGCCCCGCGCCATCGCCCAGGGTGCCCGCGGTGCCATGATCTCCGTCGACAGTGGCCATGCTGCTCGACTCCCTTGACGAGGAGGGGAAGGCAGCAGGCCTATCTGGCGTCCCGCCGGCCCGCCCGTCGGGCACGACGACGCGCCACTCAGGCCACCATGGCGCTCAGCGCCGCCGCCCGCATGCGGACGTGCGGCAGCCCGTGGCCGCGGACCCGGCGCACGAGCCCCGCGTCGATGAGCGGGGTGTCGGTGTCCAGCCACTCGGTGTGGGACCGGCCGTCCGACAGCATCTCCAGGCGGTCGAGCAGCTCACCCCGCGCAGCGACGATGTCGATGGCGCCGCGCATCTGGTCGCCGAGCGGGCCGAGTCCCGCCAGCAGGCTCTCGGCGTCCAGGCGCCCGCGGCTGCGGTTGACGGCGTCGGCCACCGCCTCGACCAGCTCGGGGATCCCCCCGGTGAAGCCCGCCAGCAGCCGGAGCTGTGCCGGCGGACGCGGGCCACAGCGCTGGACGATGGCGGCGATGGTCTCGGCCTCGCTGTAGTCCTGCAGCTCGGTCGCCTGCAGGCCAGGGAGCGACAACCACCGGGGCCGCGCGGTCCCCGCCAGCAACAGCACGACGCGAGCCCCCTCCGGGTGGCGCTCGCAGTAGGCGGACCACTCCTCGACAAGGTCGGAGAGCACCTCGACCGGGAGGTGCTCGACGCCGTGCATCAAGACGGCGAGGCGATGCCGGCTGTTGCGGTGTGCGTCCTCGAGGACCTGCTCCATCCCCCACCGAAAGCCCTTGCGATCCGCGGCGGTGGCCGAGCCATCGAGCAGCTCGCCGCCGTGGCCGAGCTGGCCGAAGAGCTGGAGCAGGAAGGACCAGGCCTCCCCCGCGCCGCGGTGGCGCAGGGGACGGCAGCCGACCGTGCGGCAGCCGATGGCGGGCTCTCCGACCGCGAGGTCGAGCGCGATCTCCTCGAAGAAGCCCGTGGGACGGCTCCAGCGCGGAAGGCGTACGAACACCGGGTCCATGCGCCGCAGCCAGGTGCGCACGCGGCGGGCCGAGCGGCTGCGGAGGGCCGTCTCCAGGAAGTGCTGCTGCGGGTCGAAGCAGCGGTCGCCGGTGCCGGGACGGCTGTGGGCCACGCCGGCGATGGCGATGCGGCGAGCGACGCGCGCGCCGCGGAGGTCGAGGAGGTCGTCGCGCGGGGTCTGGGCGAGCTGGGGAGCCATGGGCGCACCGCGGAGGAGGCTGCGTGGAGCCGGGGGAGTGCCATCGAGGGGGCCGAGCAGGGCTGGGACCCCACATGAGAGGGTAGGTCAGCAACCTTGCCATGTCAATACTATCTATGTGGTGATACGTGAGCTTTCCCACGCGACGCGATAGGCTGTCGTCATGGAAGGCAGGCGCTCCCGGGCCGACCTCGTGCCCAACGCCAACAACCCGCGGCTCCTGCTGCGACTGCTGGGCTTCGTCGCCACGGGGGTCCGGCGCCCCGCCGCCCTCGCCGAGCTGCTCGAGGTCGAGCTGCGCACGGTGCACTACTACACCCAGGCCGGCGAGTGGCTGGGCCTGCTCCGGGCCGACGGCGAGCTGCGGCTGAGCCCGCGCGGGCTCGCCCTCGTCTACGCCGACCCCGACACCCAGGCAGCCCTCTACGCCGAGGCGGTCTGGGCCAACCCGCTGGCCGCCGAGGTCCTCGGCACGGGCGACGAGCTCCCCGACCTCGCGACGACGACCGCCATCGTCCAGGCCCGTCAGCCCAGGCTCTCCCCTGCCACGGCGCGCCGCCGCGCCGGTGCCCTCCGGGGGCTGCTCCAGCCCGCCCTCCTCCACAAGCCCCACCGCCGCACACCGCGCGGCGACCAGCTCACGCTGCCCTTCCCGCGCGCCCTTGCTGTCGACGCCGATGCCTCGGTCGACCTCCGCGCTGGCGCGGACGAGAGCCCTGACGTCTACCGCCGCCTGCTGGTCGCCCTCCTCGACCACGGGGAGCTGTCGACAGGCAACATCCGCGCCCTGCTCGACGGCATGGGGGCCCCAGCGGCCGCGCTGGGAGCCTACGTCGACATGGCCACCCGGCGGGCGGACGCCGTCCGGGTCGAGGAGCGCCTCGTCGCCACCGCCGGCGCCACGCGCCGACGCGAGGTCACCGAAGACAGCGTCCTCGTCGCCCTCACCGACCCCCTCTACCGCGAGTACCTGACCCTGCTCGACGACGCCGCGGCCGCGCTGCAGCGCACCGCGGCCGGCAAGGCCACGCCCGACGACGCCCGCCTGCGCGCCCGCCTCACTCCGCTTGCCCGCCGCTTCGCCTCCTGGGACCAGCGCATCTTCGGGCGGCGCCTGCAGCCCGGAGAGGTGGACGCGGCGGTCGGCGGGCTGCTCGTCGGACGGCGCCTGCAGGGCCTGCCGGTCGCCGGCGACCCCGGTCCCGAGCACCCGGTCACGGAGGGCCCCTTCATCGACCTCCTCGATGTCGCGGGGCTGCCCATCGCGCTGCCGCGCGCCCTGGTCGGCCTGCACGGGGGTGTGGCCACCGTCAACCGCCGCCTCCGCACCGACCGCGAGGCCCCCGCCGGGGTGCGCCTGCCCGGCCCCGTCGATCGACGGCTGCGGATCCACGGCGGCCTCATCGCCGCCGGGGAGAACCTCCCCCGGGCGATCCCCGACAACCTCAGCCTGCGGCTGCGGGCCCTCACCCACGTCCCGGCCCTGTCGCTGCTCGGAAGCCTGCTGCTGGCCGGCCGCCGCGGTGCCGGGCGCCCGGTCGTCCGGGCCGGCGCAGAGCAGGATCCCCTCGTCGTCCAGCTCCGGGGACGCTCGCTCGGGTCCGTCGTCGAGCTGTTCGGGGCCCTGTGCGACGACCAGGGCTGGCGGCTGATCCATCCGAGCTGCGAGGGGCTGGGCAGCGCCGAGCTCGGCGCGCTCGCGGTGGACCTGGGCATCGCGGTGCGCGCCGCCGGCCGCCTGCTGCTGGAGGAGAAGCTGTTCGCACGGCTGCAGGACGACCCCGAGTGCCGGCTGGTCTACGACGCGATGCTGCCGCTGGAGGATCGCTTCATGGGGCTGCTGACCGGCCCCTGACGCGGTCTCTACGAGCCCGGTGACGGCGGGGGCCCGGCCCACGACGTGCGGGTTAGGGGCGCGGGACGCCGGTGGTCGGGCTACCGTGCGCAGCACCTCGGAGCGACTCGATGCTGAAGTCCATGGTCAAGAAAGCCGTCCGGCGCACCCCCGGCCTGCGCCGCTTCACCCGCGGTGAGCAGCCAGCCGATCACGGGCCGGCCCCGACGCCGCAGCGCTTCGGGTCGGAGTCGCCGGTGTCGACGGTCGACTCCGCGGCGGCGAAGCCAGCCGCGCCGACGTCCACCCCGACCTCCACCCCGACCTCCACCCCTCCCGCCGCACCAAGGTCCGCTGCCTCTCCGGACCCGGCTCCGGCAGCAGCGGTCGACACCGCGGCTGCCGCCGCACCCGACCAGACCACCGCCGCAGAACCGGCTCCCGCCAGCACGAAGACCGCCCCACGCAAGAAGGGCGGCCGCAAGCGGGCCGCCAAGAAGAAGAGCGCCGCTCGGAAGACCGAGGGCGGTCGCGACAGCGCCGAGGTCGAAGCGCTCCGCGCCGAAGCCGAACGCAAGAAGGCGGAGATCCGGGCCCGAAAGGAACAGGAAGCCGGCCAACAGGCCAGCGGCGGGCTCACCGGCATCGCCGCACTGATCGCCCAGAGCGGCGGCAACGTCGACGAGCTGGCCGCCGCCCGCGGCGACCAGGGCGGCGGGGTCCGCGCCACCAGCGGCATCGAGTGGGTGCCGGAAGACACGGACACCCACGTCGCCGAAGACGGCGTCGAGTACTGGGGCGCCATCGACAACGACAGCTCGCGCGCCTTCGCCCGGGGCCACACGCTCATCATCGACCAGTGGGAGTGCATCAACTGCGGCACCTGCGTCGAGAACACGGAACACGTCTTCGTCCTCCCCGACGACGCCAAGGCGGTGGTGATCTCCCAGGAGGGCCCCATGGACCTGATCCAGGACGCCATCGACGCCTGCCCCGTGACCTGCATCCACTGGACCGACGACCCCGCCCAGTTCGAGCAGATCAACGACGCCCAGGGCGCGCCGCTGACCTGATCAGCGCTTGACCACTGCGTCGATGGCGGCCAGCTCGTCGAGCAGGCGGGGCAGCAGCGCCAGCGGGAGCTGGTTGGACGCGTCGCTGCGCGCCCGCGCCGGGTCGTCGTGGACCTCCATGAACACGGCGTCCACTCCCGCGGCGACCGCCCCGCGGGCGATGAAGGGCACCATCTCGCGATCGCCGCCGGTGCTGCCGTCGGCGGCACCAGGCCGCTGGACCGAGTGGGTGGCGTCGATGCAGACCGGCACGCCCAGCGCACGCACCCGGGGCAGCGCCCGCAGGTCGACGACCAGGCTGTCGTAGCCGAAGCTGGTGCCGCGCTCCGTCGCAATCACCCCGCGCGCGCCGCTCGACCGCAGCTTGTCGATGACGAGCGCCATGGCCGCCGGCGAGAGGAACTGACCCTTCTTGACGTTGACGGGCCGCCCCGTCGCGGCGCAGGCCACCAGGAGGTCGGTCTGGCGACAGAGGAAGGCCGGCACCTGCAGCAGATCGACGACCTCGGCCGCCGGCGCGGCCTGTTCCGGCAGGTGAACGTCGGTCGTGACCGGCACGCCGAAGCGCCGGCGCACCTCGGCGAGGAGCGCGAGCCCCGCGTCCAGCCCGGGGCCCCGGAACGCGTCGAGCCGGGAGCGGTTCGCCTTGTCGAAGCTGCCCTTGAACACGCAGGCCATGCCCGCCGCGGCCGCCGCGGCCACAACGCCCTCGGCGATACGCAGCACGCGGTCGGGCTCCTCGAGCACGCAGGGCCCGGCCACCAGGAGCAGCGGATCGCCCGGCGCGCCGACGGACACCTCGCCGCAGGGCCCCGGGATACGCAGTGGCCTACACTCGTCCGTGATCCCGATCGCTGCCAGCGTCCACCTCCCGGGTGCTGGTGGGTCCCCATCGGGACCCCGGCCCGCAGGGGCGGGCCTGCCCACGATATACTCTCCGGAGGGAGCAGAAGCTCCGAGATTCGCTGATGGAACGGAACCGACCGGTCGTGTACCAGATGCTCGCGATGGCGCTGGACGTCATCGTGCTCGTCGCCACGTGGGTGTCCGTGACCGCGCTGCGACACTGGTTCGGCCACGCCTGGTCGCTCGATCTCGTCCCCGGCGACCCCGTCTTCCGCCCCCTGGCGACCGAACACAACCTGGCGATGGTCCTGCTGGTGGTGCCGGTGTGGCTGTTCGCCCAGTACCGCGGCGGCACCTACGACGATCTCCGCCGCATCCGCAGCGACGTGCTCCTGCTGCGCGTGGCGCGGTCCAGCGCCGTGGGCCTGCTGATCCTGCTGGCCGTGACCTTCGCCCTGCAGGTCGGCGACCAGCTCTCCCGCACCGTCCTCGTCGGCTTCGCGGCGGCCAGCGTCGTCACGGTCTGGGCCAGCCGCCTGCTGACGATCCAGCTCGTCCACCGCCAGCTCAGGAACACGGTCAGCCACAACATCCTGGTGGTCGGCACGGTCGCCGACGTGGTCCCGCTCCTCGGCGTGCTCAAGCGCCACCGCGACTGGGGGATCTCGGTGCTCGGCGTGGTGCGAGCGGACGACGGCGGAACGACAGAGGTCAGCGGCGCCCGCATCCTCGGGGTGCTGGCCGATCTGCCGCGCATCCTCGAACGCCACGCCGTCGACGAAGTCATGGTCACCGGGAGCTCGCTCGACGTCGACACACTCCGAAGGGTCGCCGACTCCTGCGAAGAGCTGGGCGTGCGCTTCAGCATGGACGCCAACTTCCTGGGGCTCTCGACCAGCCGCGCCCACCTCACCGACCTCGACGGCTGGCACGTGCTGTCGTTCACCAGCACGCCCGAAGACGCCGAAGCCCTGGCCGTGAAGCGCGCCATGGATGTGTTGCTCGCCGGTGCCGCGCTGCTCGCCCTCTCCCCGGTCTTCCTGCTCACAGCGCTCGCCATCAAGCTCGAGGACGGCGGCCCCATCTTCTTCAGCCAGGAACGCAGCGGGCTGTTCGGCCGCACCTTCCCCATGTACAAGTTCCGATCCATGGTCGTGGACGCCGAACTGCTCAAGGCCCAGCTCGCCGCCGGCAACGAGATGGACGGGCCGGTGTTCAAGATGCGCAACGACCCTCGCATCACCCGCGTGGGCCGGTTCATCCGCAAGACCTCCATCGACGAGCTGCCCCAGTTCTGGAACGTCGTCCGCGGTGAGATGAGCCTGGTCGGCCCCCGCCCGCCCCTGCCCCGAGAGGTCGAGGACTACCAGCGCTGGCAGCGCCGTCGCCTGTCCATGAAGCCGGGCATCACCTGCATCTGGCAGGTCTCGGGCCGCAACGAGATCGACTTCGAGACCTGGATGAAGCTCGACCTGCAGTACATCGACAACTGGTCGCTCTTCCTGGACGTCAAGCTGCTCTGCCGCACGGTGCCGGTGGTGCTGCTGGGCACCGGGGCCTCCTGACGCGCACCGGTTGACCGGCCGTCGGGCGGTCTGCTACCAACGAGGGAGTCGAGCGGAGGCCAGCAATGACGACTCCCCCGGCGCCCGGGTCACCCGAAGAGCTCCTCGCCTTTTCGCGGCTGCAGGCGCGTCTGCCCGAGCTGTTCGACAGGGTGGCGGCCGACCACCGGATCCACAACACCGTGGTCGTCGTGCCCAGCCTGTCGCTGCACCCCGAAGAGCTGCAGAAGATCAGCGGCGTCCATCACTACGAGGAGCGGCTGCTCTTCCTGCTGATGTTGCTGCGGCAGCCGCGGACCCGACTGGTCTTCGTCACCAGCCAGCAGCTCGACCCCACGGTCATCGACTACTACCTGCACCTGCTGTCGGGGGTGCCGACCTCGCACGCGCGGCGGCGGCTGTGCCTGCTGCACTGTGGCGACGCCTCCAGCAAGCCGCTGACCGCCAAGATCCTGGCCCGACCGCGCATGCAGGAACGGATCCGCCGAGCCGTGGGCGACACCCGCAACGCGCACATGACCTGCTTCAACAGCACGCCGCTGGAGCGCACGCTGGCGGTCACGCTGGACCTGCCGCTGTACGCCAACGACCCGGCCCTGCTCGATCTCGGCACCAAGTCGGGCTGCCGCGAGGTGTTCCGCGAAGCCGGCGTCACGTTCCCCGACGGCTTCGAGCGCCTCCGGGACCCCGACGACATCGCAGGCGCGCTGGCCGCGCTGAAGACGCGCCACCCCGACGCCCGCCGGGCGGTCGTCAAGCTCAACGAGGGCTTCTCCGGCGAGGGCAACGCGCTGTTCTACTACGACGGCATCGACGGCAGCACCGAAGCCGAACGCAAGCAGCAGATCAAGCGCACGCTGCCGACGGCCCTGCGCTTCGAAGCCGCCCGCGAACACTGGCAGAGCTACGCCGCCAAGTTCGAGGAGATGGGCGGGGTCGTCGAGCTGTTCGTCGAGGGCGCCTACAAGCGCAGCCCGTCCAGCCAGAACCGCGTCAACGCCATCGGGCAGGCGCAGGTCATCAGCACCCACGACCAGGTGCTCGGAGGCCCCTCGGGCCAGGTCTTCGAGGGCTGCACCTTCCCCGCCGACCCCGCCTACCGCATGGAGGTCCAGCAGGATGGGCTTCGGGTCGCCCGGGTGCTGGCCAGCAAGGGCGTCATCGGTCGTTTCGCGACCGACTTCGTCAGCGTGCCCGACGGCGACCCGGATCGCGGCCCCGTCTCCTGGACCCACCACGCCATCGAGGTCAACCTGCGCAAGGGGGGCACGACCCACCCCTTCCTGACGCTGCGCTTCCTGACCGACGGCGACTACGACCCGTCGACCGGCGAATTCCTCGCCCAGAACGGTACCCCCAAGTACTACTTCGCCAGCGACACCATGCAGTCCGAACACTACGTCGGCTTGCTCCCCGACGACCTGGTGGACATCAGCGTCTACCACGGCCTGCACTTCCACGGCGCGACCGAACGGGGCGTGGTCTTCCACCTGATGGGGGCGCTGTCCGAGTTCGGCAAGCTCGGCGTCGTGTGCATCGGGGACAACCTCCAGCAGGCGCGCTTCCTGCACAAGCGGACCACCCAGGTCCTCGACGAAGAGACCGGCGCCCCGCATGAACCCATCACGCTGGCCTGACGCCACTGGCCTGACTCCACTGGCCTGACGCCACCATCGCCGTCGGAGCAGCCCATCCCAGCTTGCCTGGGTTCGCAGGCGTGCCTAGACACTGCGGACCCGCCCCCCGCATCCAGGCCGACGCTCCGTGAACCGCAATCGCCCCATCTGGCTGGCCCTCAACCTCGGCCTCCTGCTGTTCATCGGTTTCCTGCTGTTCAGCTGGCTGCGGGGGGAGATGTCCACTGCGCTCCCATGGAGCGAGCTGAAGGCACAGGTGGCGGCCGACCAGGTCGACCGCGTCGTCTTCGATGACAGCAGCGTCACGGTGTTCTACAAGGACGGCAAGGGACCCGTCCCCCAGCAGGGTGTCGGCATGGTGCGCGAGGGGGTGAAGGTGCCCCTGGTTCCGGCGGACGACAGCTTCATCCCCCTGCTCGAAGAGCACGGCGTCGCCTTTGCCAGCAAGCCCTCGTCGGCCTGCGAGGGCGGCGGCGCCTGGATGCTCTCGCTCATGGTCATGGCCGTCCTGTTCATGTTCCTGTTCCGCCGGGAGGGCGGCGCTCCTCCGGGCGTGGCGACCTTCGGCAAGTCGCGGGCGACCCTGGCCCCTGAAGAAGGCACCGGCGTCACCTTCGACGACGTCGCCGGCATCGACGAAGCCATCGAAGAGCTGCAGGAGATCGTCCAGTTCCTGAGCACGCCGGAGCGCTTCACCGCGCTCGGCGGCAAGATCCCCAAGGGTGTGCTGCTGGTCGGGCCTCCGGGCACCGGCAAGACCCTGCTGGCGCGGGCGGTCGCCGGCGAAGCGGGCGTGCCCTTCTACAGCATCAGCGGCTCGGACTTCGTCGAGATGTTCGTGGGGGTGGGCGCTGCGCGCGTGCGCGACCTGTTCAAGGAGGCCACCGAGCGGGCGCCCTGCATCATCTTCATCGACGAGCTCGACGCCATCGGCAAGGCACGCGGCGGGGCCAGCCCCGTGGGCGGCCACGACGAACGCGAACAGACGCTCAACCAGCTCCTGGTGGAGATGGACGGCTTCGATGGCCGCAAGGGCGTCATCGTCATGGCCGCCACGAACCGCCCGGAGATCCTCGACCCCGCGCTGCTCCGAGCCGGGCGCTTCGACCGGCAGGTGCTGGTCGACCGCCCCGACGTCCGCGGGCGGGAGGCCATCCTGCGGGTCCACAGCGCCGACCTGACGCTGTCTCCCGACGTCGACCTCGCCGAGCTGGCGCGCATCACGCCCGGCTTCGCCGGCGCCGACCTGGCCAACGCGCTCAACGAGGGCGCGCTGTTGGCCGCTCGACGCGACAAGTCGGCCGTCGAGTTCGAGGACCTCCAGGACGCGGTCGAGCGCATGGTGGCCGGCCTCGAGAAGAAGTCCCGCCGCCTCTCGGAGCAGGAGAAGCGCGTGGTCGCCTTCCACGAAGCCGGGCACGCGATCTGCGCGGCCGCCAGCCCGGGTGCGGACCCCGTCCAGAAGATCAGCATCATCCCGCGCGGCATCGGTGCGCTCGGCTACACCATGCAGATGCCGCTGGAAGACCGCTACCTCATGAGCCGCAGCGAGCTGCTCAACCGGCTCACGGTGCTCTACGGCGGACGTGCCGCCGAAGAGCTGGTGTTCGGGGACTTCACGACGGGCGCCGGCGACGACATTCGCAAGGCCAGCGACCTCGCCCGGCGCATGGTCAGCCAGTTCGGGATGAGCCCCGCGATGGGCGCCGTCGACTACGGCGGCGAGATGCAGAACCCCTTCGGGATCGGCGGCGGCGGCATGCGCGACGTGCCGGTGAGCGAGCTGACCTCGCAGCACATCGACCAGGAGGTACGGCGGATCCTCGACGAGGCCCACGCCCGCAGCCGCCGGATCCTGTCGGGCCACGAAGCCCTGCTGCGACGCATGGCCGAGGAGCTGCTTCAGACCGAGGTGCTGGAGAAGGATGCCCTGGAGAGCTTCTTCTTGGAGGTCCAGGCCGAGGTGGGCGATGGCCCCCGGTTGCGCGAGGTCCTGGAGCTGGCGACGGCACGAAAGACCGCCCCACAGACCGGCACGCCTCCCACCGACACGGTCCGCGCCGCCCAGGGTGGCGGCGGCGACGACGCCACCGACGAAGCCTGACCCGGCCGACTGGGATACCCCCTCGCGGGTCGCCGCAGGTCGGCGCCCGGCACCCGTGGGTCCGCGGGTGCACCGTCCCCCAGGCCCACCGCCCGAGTCGCCGTGCACAAGGCCGACAACAAACGCGCCCCCTCGCCGCGCGCCCCCTCGCCACGCGCAGAGCTCGTCCGCAGGCCCTCCTTCGGTGCCTGCCTCGCCGCGATCCGCGCCCCGGAGCTGTACCGCAACTTCGCGATCCACCTGTTCGTGATGTTCCCCGCGGCGATGGTGATGTGCTTCATCGCCACGCGCATCGACGGCGTGCTGGGCTGGGCCCCCCTGCTGCCGCAGCCCCTGCGGATCGCGCTGGGCGGCGGGCTGGTGTTCCTCGGCGGCTTCTGGGTCTGGTACGTCTACGGCTACCTCTACCTGTCCGGTGGCGGCTCGCCGGGCACCCACGTCGACGGTGGCCCCACCGCCATGGTCGACACCGGCCCCTACACCGTGGTCCGTCACCCCTCGGTCCTCGGCAAGCTGCTCGGCGTCATCGGCCTCGGCATCGCCTGGGGCAGCAGCATCTTCCTGGTCGCCTTCGTGCCGGTGCTGGTCGTCTACTCGCTCGTCACCAACCGCTACCTGCAGGAGCGCTTCTGCGATCAGCGCTTCGGCGCGCGCTACCAGGCCTACCGCCAGGTCGTGCCAATGCTCCTACCGCGCCCGGCCGGCATGTTGCGCTGGATCCGTGACGAAGCCGCGCTGGGCGAAGAGGACCACACCCTGCCGCCCCCCGCCACCGAACACCCGCCCGGGGTCTGGGGAGAGCTGCGCTGGTACCTCGTCGGCCTCGTGGGGCTCATCACCCTGTTCGGCGCGCTGCTCGGCCTGCTGTCCGGCCTGCGCTGAGCACGGGGCTCTGCGGCCTCCCGAACCTCCGCGACCTCAGCGCCCCGTGTACCACGGGCCATCCGGCCCCATGCGCAGCAGGCGACCCGGCCGCGCGCCGGTCAACGCACCGTCGCGGCTCACGATCGCCCCGGCGACCAGCGTGGCCCGGTAGCCCTCGGCGTCCTGGAGCAGGCGGCGGCCGCCCGCCGGCAGGTCAATGGCCAGCCGCGGCGGCCGCAGCCGCAGGCGCTCCATGTCGATGACGTTGAGATCCGCCCGCAACCCGGGCGCGATGCGCCCCCGGTCCCGGAGCCCCAGGAAGTCCGCCACCGCGCCCGTCTGGAAGGCGACGAGCCGCGAGAGCGGCAGGAGACCCTCCGGGCGGTCGCGCCCCCACCAGGACAGCAGGAAGCTGGGGAAGCTGGCGTCGCAGATGGTGCCCACGTGCGCGCCGCCATCGGACAGGCCCGGCAGGGCCAGCGGGTGCCGCAGCATGGTGGCGACGTTGTCGAGGTTGCCGTCGGTGTAGTTGAAGAGCGGGAAGTAGATGAGGGCGCGGCCATCATCTTCGAGGAGGGCGTCGTAGAGCACCTCGAGCACGTGCCTGCCCTGGGCGATGGCCTGCTGTCCCAGGGCCTGGTCGAGGGGGGGCTCGTAGTTGCAGTCGTCGCCGAGGCGGAACAGCCGCATGCTCAGCAGGGGCAAGGCCTGCAGGAAGTCGTCGGCCATCTTGGGGATCGGGCTGCCGTCGCCGGCCACGGGCTCGCTCTCTTCCGAGAGGATGGCGGCGCGCACGTCGGGCCGGCGCATGGCGGCCACGCGCTCGGCGAGGGGGCGCTGGCTGATGGCCTTGTAGGTCGGGAAGCCCATGAAGGGATGGAAGCTCGCCTCCAGGCCCAGCAGCACACCGATGGCACGGGGGGCGACCTGCACGCGGACATCGAGCCCATCGGCCACGGCCGCTTCGGCGCGGGCGAGGATCCGCTTCCACTGGTCCGACGCCATGTCCCGCTGCATCAGCGAGATCGACAGCGGCCGGCCCCCGGAGGCCGCGACCATGCCCTGGAGCAGGTCGAACTCCGGGTCGAAGCGGGCCACCGAGTGGTTCATGTCGAAGTCGCTGACCGCCTGCAGCACACCGAAGGAGAGCCCCCGGAACGCGGCCCCGATGGCAGCAAGCTCGCGTGCCGGCGCGTCGCTGGCCGGGGTGTATGCGCCGCGGGCGGTGCGGTGGTTGTCCGAACGGCCCGTGCTGAAGCCCACCGCGCCGGCCAGGAGCGCCTCCCGCACCAGGGCGGCCATGGTCGCGATGTCGTCGTCGCTGCTGTCGGCCCCCGCCGAGCCCCGCTCGCCCATGACGTAGTAGCGCAGCACATCGTGGGGCACCTGGGCCATGACGTCCATGGTGCGCGGCAGCCCGTCCAGCACGTCCATGTACTCGGGGAAGGACGAAAAGCCCCAGGACAGGCCCTCGGCCAGCGCGCTCCCGGGGATGTCCTCGACCCCCTCCATCAGCTCCACGAGCCGGTCGTGGTCGGTCGGCCGCACCGGCGCGAAGCCGACGCCGCAGCTCCCCATGACCGCTGTGGTCACGCCGTGCGCCGAGCTGGGCAGCAGCTCCGGATCCCAGGTCGCCTGGCCGTCGTAGTGGGTGTGGAGGTCGATGAAGCCCGGCGTGACCAGCGCCCCGTCGGCGTCGATCACCTGCGCCGCCGCCTGCGTGATCCGACCGACCTCGACGATACGCCCACCGGCGATGCCGACGTCGGCCACGCGCCCTTCCGCCCCCGTGCCGTCCAGTACGGTGCCACCCGAGATGATCACGTCCAGCGCCATGGCGTCCTCCTCCGCTGTCGCGCCGCGGCAACGCCGCGGCCAGGGACCGCAACGGCTCTAACGGCACCGTCCCGTGGCGCAGCGGATAGACGGCCGGACCCGGAGAACCGCAATGAAGCCCCTCGTCCTCGCCCTGCTCCTCCCCCTGGCCTGCGACAAGGGCCTCGGCGACGCCGACTACGGCGGCGTGACCAACCAGGACTTCCTCGACGACTACTCGGCCGCCTGGTGTGCTCGCCTCGACGAGTGCTACCCCGGCACCTATGCCTCGCAGCAGGAGTGCCTCGACAGCTACAACGACTACTGGGGCGACTTCGCGTCGGTGGCCGACGAGTGCGCGCTCGACCCCTCCCAGGCCCAGGACTGCGTCGACTCCGTCCTCGCCGAGCCCTGCGACACGCTGCTGGCCAGCCCGACCATCGACGCCGCCTGCAGCAACCTCTGGAACTGCTGAGGGCCGACCACCGGGCCCCCTCGGTCAGCCGGCAGCCGCCCGGCGGTCTCGCCACGCCCACAACGCCGCCAGCGACAAGCCCGCCAGGATGTGCCAGATCCCCCACCAGGCGGCGACCACCGCCATGCCCCCCAGGCCGGCGAAGAAGGTGAAGACGATCACCAGGCCGAGCCCGCTGTTCTGGATGCCGACCTCGATCGACACCGCCCGCCGGTCGGCTTCCGGCAGGCGAGCGAGGGCGGCGGCGCCGTAGCCGGTGGCCAGGGCGGTGGCGTTCATGAGCGCGACCGGCAGGAAGACGGCACCGATGGCCACCAGGAAGTGATCGAAGTTCTTCTGGAAGGCGATGAGCACGAAGGCCGCGAAGAACAGCAGCGAGCCCACCTTGAAGGGCCTGCGGAGGCGAGCGGCCACCGCCGGAAGGTGTTCGTTGAGGACCATGCCGACGGTGACCGGCAGCACCAGCAGCAGGGCGAGGTTGCCCGCGAGTTGCACCGGGTCGAGGGCGAAGTCGCGCACCAGGCCGGCCGTCAGCTCCGAGCGAGTCCCCCAGAAGCCGAGGTTCAGCGGCGTCATCACCATGGCCGCCAGCGTGCTCACCGCCGTCATGCCCACGCTGACGCTGATCCTTCCGCCGGCGACGCTGGTGATGAAGTTGCTGACGTTGCCGCCCGGGCAGGCCGCCACCAGCATCATGCCGAGTGCCATGCTGGGGGTCGGCGCGAACCGGATGGCCAGCAGCCAGGTGAGCGCCGGCAGCAACAGGAACTGGCTGGCCAGGCCGATCAGTGGAGCCTTCGGGTCCCGCGCGAGCTGCCGGAAGTCGTCGACGCGCAGGTCCAGCGCCACGCCGAACATGACGAGGCCGAGCACGACGTTGAGGACGAACAGGCCGCGGGCATCGAAGGCGAGCTGGAGCTGGTCGATGGCGTCGGGTGAGACCTTCACGCCGGCAGCCTACAGGTGGGCCACC
Organism: uncultured Enterobacterales bacterium; assembly: GCA_964599085.1. Classification (GTDB taxonomy): domain Bacteria; phylum Myxococcota_A; class UBA796; order UBA796; family UBA2385; genus J125. The sequence continues at coordinate 41,696 of CAZRFD010000013.1, forward strand.
GCGAACACCAGACCGCGGAACCGCGGGCCCGCCGGCCCCCGCAACGGGAAGAGCGGACAGCGGGGTGGTACTACACCGGCGCCTCGTGGCTGCTGGTCTTCAGCAGCTCCATCTGCAGGATGCTGGCCGCCCCCATGGCCAGGCGCTTCAGCTCCTGGCGGCTCTGGAGCTGGAGGAGCTGGCGCGCGACGAAGCGCGGCCGGAAGTAGAACTTGCGGTGGCAGGTCTTGATGAGCTCGAGCAGCTCTTCCTTGCTCAGGTGTTCTTCCCAGGCGACCGGCACGGTCTCTCCGCACAGGGGATCGCGCATCAGCTTGTCCCAGCAGTCCGCCGGGTACAGGCCGAGCTTTGCGCCCTCGTGGAAGGTCGGCGTGCCGGGGTAGGGCGTGTAGATGGCGAAGGCGGCGTAGTCGGCGTCGAGCTTCATCGCCTCGTCGAGGTTCTTGAGGACGTGCTGCGGCGTCTTCTCGTGGGGGCCGCCGATCATGATGTAGGCGACGGAGCGGACCCCCTCTTCCCGGCACCAGCGGAAGACGCGGTGGACGTCGTCGGTGTCGCAGTGCTTGTCGTGTTCGGCCAGGCCGTCGTTGCTCATCGACTCCACGCCGAAGTGCATCTTGGTGCAGCCGGCTTCCCGGCAGCGCCGGACCTGCTCCCGCGTCGTGCCAGCGACGGTGGTCTTGTAGCCCCAGGAGAATTTCAGCCCCCGCTGCTCGATGCGGTCGCAGAAGCGCATCGCCCACTGGCTGTTGGGCGTGAACAGATCGTCGACGAAGAAGACCTCGGTGATGCCGAGCGAGATGCAGTGCTCGATCTCGTCGAGGATGTTGTCGATCTCCCGGATCCGGTACTGCTTGGTGTAGGTGAAGCAGAACGGACAGGAGTGAGGGCAGCCGCGGCTGGTGATGGCGGTCGTGACCAGCGGCTGCTTGGCGCCGGGCACCCAGTAGTCCCGGTACCGGGTGCGGCTGCGGTCGGGCCAGATCTGCCAGTCCAGCGAGCGCGTCTCCTTGCGGGGTGGGTTCTTGACCACCTGACCGCTGCTGTCCTTGAACCAGGTGCCCGCGACGCCTTGCAGGCTGCGCCCCTGGTCCACCGCCTGCACCATCTCGAGGAAGGCATCGTCGCCATCACCGGTGCAGATGCTGTCCACCCCCTGCAGGCCGATGGCGTACTCGGGGAACATGATGGGGTGCGGGCCCCCCAGCGAGATGTGGGCGTTCGGGTTGCGGGCCCGGACGGCGTTGATGGTCTTCTGGACGTCGGGGAGGCTGTGCGTGTAGGTGGAGATCCCCACGAAGTCGAGGTCGTACCGGGACAGCCCGGCCTGGAAGTCGTCGTGGTCCATGTCGTCGACGACGGCGTCGTAGACCTCTGCCCGGAACGGTGTACGCTGCTCGAGGCTGGCCTGGAGGTACATCAAGCCCAGCGGCGGGAAGCAGTACACGCCGTAGGCCATGGACTCGCTGATGCCCGCCCAGACGCGCAGCTTCTCGGGGGGGTTGATGAGGGTGACGCTCATGGGACAGCTCCTGCGGGCACCGGCGGCGCCTCGCTCCGAGCTTCTCTCTTACCATGCGCGCCAGCGGCGGGAACCGCTGGTCCTGCGGCACCGCGCGGCCCCTCCCCGCGTTGCGACCGCGCCGCTCAGCGCCCGCCGCGCATCGTGGTCAGTGCGCGCCGCGCCCGCGCGGCGTCCGCCGTCGGCTCGGGCACCCGGTAGAGGACCAGCCCGCCCGACTCTGTCGCAGGGGGGCCCAGCAGCTCGCCGAGGACCGCCTGGAGCGTCGGCAGATCCTCCGCGCGGAACCAGTCGCGGTGCAGCACGACGCTGCCCACCCCCGCCGCCGCGAGGCGCCGGCTCGTGTCGGCCGGCGGCCCCTGGGGACGCATCAGCCGGGGCAGCAGCCACGTCGCCACGCGCACCCGGGGGCTGGCGACACTGGTGCCGATGCAGCGCTCGAGGACTGGCTGGCCGTGGGCGAGCTGGCGCGCACAGCTCTCGTTGCGGGCCCACATCTCGACGTCGGACTGTTCGGGCCAGGCGGCGAGGCCGTAGAGGTCGAGCACGGCCCCCTCTCCCTCGCCGAGGGACACCGGCGCTGCGATCTCACCCTGCCGTCCGGGCATGCCGGTGACCACGAACACGTCGAGCAGCGCCACCGAGAGCGCCGCCACACGGAACAGCCCGGTCGGCCGAGCCCGGTCCAGCAGCAGCGCCGCCGCGACCCCGCCGCACATGGCCGTGAGCCACGCGAAGCGCACCGGAAAGCGCAGCACCGCACCCAGCGGCGGCAGCCACAGGAAGGACAGCGGCGAGGGCATCCCCGCGTCGTCCAGCTCCAGGCGCCACACAGGCCCCAGCGCGAGCAGCAGGCCGACCGCTGCGAGGCCGAGCAGCCACCGCGCTCCCCTGGCCCGCCAGCCGAGCAGCAGCCCGGCCGCCACCAGGGCCCCCGTGGGGGCGCCCACGCTGTGGCCCACCACGTCGACGGTCGGGGTCCAGGTCAGCAGGCTGTCCAGCGAGGCCGAGCCGAGCCGCGCCAGATCGACGATGCGCCGCGGCGGCACGGTGTCGCCAGCACCCGCCCGATAGGTCAGGGCCAACCAGCCGGTCACCGGCAGGAGCACCACGAGCGCCGCACAGTGGTGCAGCACCGCGCGCCAGCCGGTCGTCAGGGCGCGCAGACCGAGCACGACGAGCACGACGACGGCGACGAGCCCGTGGTAGGCCGTCGTCAGCAGGGCGAGCGACGCCCCCAGGCCCGCCCACAGCCCGTGCCGCAGCCGGCCGTCGGACCCGCTGGCCAGCCACGCTGCCCCGAGCACGAGCGGCAACCCCGGCTCGAGCACGTGCGGGACCTGCCCCTCCAGCGCAGCACTCGCCATCACGCCCGAGAAGCCGGTCGCCAGCCCGGCCACGAGCGACCAGGGCCGCGACACCCCGAAGCCCAGTGCAGCACAGCGCTCCGCGGCGAAGGCCGTCAGCGCCGGCCCCAGCCAGGCGACCAGCCCCACGATGGTGCTGGCCGACAACAGCGGCCGCAGCAGCCACGACAGGGCCAGGAAGACCCAGGAGTCCAGGCGGGCGAGGGTCTCGCCCTCCGGCCAGGCGCTGGTGGCGTGGAACAGGTCGGTGCCCACGCGCGGCGCCTGGTCGGCCAGCCACAGGGCGGGCAGCAGGTCGAAGTGACGCCCCGGCAGGCGGCCGGGATCCAACAGCACCGCCGGGTAGCTCCACGCAGCAGACACCAGGACGAAGCATCCCAGGACGAGGAGATGCCCCCCCACGCGGCGCGCGGTCACGGGTGGGCTGCTCACGGCTGCTCGCTGGCAACGGTGCCGCGGCCATGTCCCCCGCGCAGCGACAGCCCGAAGCTCACCAGCCCGGCCAGCAGCCACAGCCCGGCCAGCCCGCGCCGCCAGCCCTGTTCAGGTGGCGGCGGCGGCGGGTCCGGGGCAGCCGGCAGGCGCTCGATGCGGTCGTGCGCGCCCGCCCAGGACAGGGACACCAGGGCGTCGTCACCCGCGAGCACCTCGCCGCTCCACAGGGTCCGGTCCTCGTCGCGCAGCAGCAGGCGCCCCTCCGCCGGCACGCCCCGCAGCCGCACGGCGAACACCGCGAGCCCCATGTGCTCCAGCCGCCCCTCGACCGTCCCCATCCGCGCGGACAGCGGCGCGTCCCGGGGGGCGCCCCGCAGGACCACCGTGAGCGAGGGGCTCCCCTCCCCCACTTCTGGCAGGTCGAGCCCGAGCCAGGTCTCGTCGACCACCGGCGGCGGCGCAGCGGCCTGCACCATGTCCGCCGCACCCGCGCCCGGAGCGGCCGCACCCGGATCGGCCGCGACCGGCGTCGAGGCAGCCAGGAGGGCCGTGCCGAGGAGAAGGGACACACGCTGCTCGGAGACGCGGAGTGGGCGGGAGGACAGCGCCAGGAGGATACCCCTGCGCACCCTCCTCCCCCTCCCCCCCGCCAGAGACGATGTCCGGACCGGTGCGCGATCTGCGCGAGGTCCTCACCGAGGCCGGTTCGAACCGCCTCCGGCCTCGGGGCGCGCATCGGCTGCGGCAGCGCCTGCATCGAGCGATGCCCGGACCGCGCGGATCCGGTAGAGCTGGCGCACGGCCTGACGCGAGGCCGCGTAGCCCCGGCCTCCAAACAGCTCGCGGTTGTCGTCGTAGAACGCGCGCGCTTCGGCGTCACCGGGCGTCGCCATCGACAGGCGGCGCGCGATCTCGACGCCGATGTCCCCGACACCCGCATCCCGGAGCGCGCCCGCCCAGGCATCCGACCGGTCGACCAACGCCGCGACCAGCGCGGGCGACATGCCGGGCGCCAGAGCCGAGATCTGGAAGCGGCGCCGCTCCAGCGCCGGCCCGTGTGCTCGCGGCGAGCTGATCTCCTCCATCCCGGGATCCGGCCACCGTCGGACCGAGGTCAGGCGACCGCCGATCAGGACGGCGGCGACCACCACCGCCACTACCGGGAGCGCTCTGGACGACATCGGGCTACCCCGCGCCGACGACGGACAGGGTCGCGGTGATCGTGTCGAATTCCACCACGGGGATGGTGACGACGTTGTAGAGGCAGGCCTCCGCCGACCCGCCCCCATCCACCACCACACGCGACTCATCGACCATCAAGGTCGATCCCCCGAGGCTGACTTGATCGACCCGGAGCGAGTCGTGCAGGCTTGGCGCATGCGGGATGAACGAGATCAGCGCGATCTCGCCGTCCAGCGACAGCGCCGGCGCGGGCGTCCCGAGGTACGCCTCAAACAACTTGTTGAACCGGGCGACGTCCGCGGCAGCGACCACGGCCAGCGTGCCGTCCGCGAATCCGTCCACGACCAGCGAGTCCGCTTCCACGCAGTCATCCACGTAGCTGGATCGCCCGTGTGCGATCTCCGTGAACGCGATCCCCGGATCCCCGGTCTCCTTGCCGCCACCGTCGGGGCTACCGCCGTCTCCGCCACCACCGTCCGCGACGCCACCGTCCGCGACGCCGCCGTCCGCGACGCCGCCGTCCGCGACGCCGCCGTCGCCGCCTCCACCGGGTTCACCGCACGACGTGCACAGGGCAGCGAAGACGCTCAGCATCAGGATCTTCGGTTGACCACGGGTCATGGCAGTCCTCCTCACTGGATGCCGGTCAACGGCGTGTGGGCCCGGCCCCCGTCACCGGACTGCCCAGTGGCCGCAAGCGGGCGCCGCACATCCGTCGGCACGTCGACCACTACCGGCAGCAATCCGGACGACATCGGGTCTACCCCGCCCCGGCGACGGTCAGCGTCGCGGTTATCGTGTCGAATTCCACCACGGGGATGGTGACGACGTTGTAGAGGCAGGCAGGCTCATCGCCGCCGTCCGCATCGACCCGTGTCTCATCCACGACGAGCGCTGTCCCAGCGAGATCCACGCGGTCGACACGCAGGGTCTCGTTCAGCGTGGGACAGAGGGGCAGGTAGGAGATCAGCGCGATCTCAGACTTGAGATCAACGGCGGGCGGGGCCACCGGGATGTTGTCTGAGAACAGCGAGATGAACTCTGCGTCCGAATAGGCAGCGAGCACGACGAGATCTTCCTCCGCGCAGGCGACGGTGTCCGACTTCGTTGGCCCGCAGGTCACAGATGGGATCAGATCGTTGACCACCTCGACAAACGCGATCCCCGGATCCCCCGTCTCCTTGCCGCCACCGTCGGGGCTACCGCCGTCTCCGCCACCACCGTCCGCGACGCCGCCGTCCGCGACGCCGCCGTCTCCGCCACCACCGTCCGCGACGCCGCCGTCGCCGCCTCCACCACCGCCGTCGGCTTCATCGGGCTCGCCGCAGGCGGTGCACAGGGCAGCGAAGACGCTCAGCATCAGGATCTTCGGTTGAACACGGGTCATGGCCGTCCTCCTCACTGGATGCCGGTGTCGGGGCCGTCCGCATCGTCACGGGCCCGGTCTTCCCAGTAGAACGCGGTGAACACGGAGCGCCGCTGCAAGCCGTAGTGGTCGCTCGGGTCGGCGTTGGCGGGCACCGACAGGCCGGTCACATCGATGCGCCACGGGTTGCCGGGCAGTCCGTCGCTGGCGTCGAGCTGCAGCCGGTGGGCATCGGGACCGGTGTTGGGATGGTTCGTACACACGCCGATGTCGTCGCGGCACACGCGGGTGCGCATCACCGCCACGTCTGCACCGGTCACGTTCATGTTCGGTTCGTACCACCAGACGGCGGCCTTGAAGCGGTCCACCGCCAGGGGGATGTCCTGGTTGACGCCGACGATGTTCGGATTGAGGTCCGTGGATCGCGTCTCTCCATCGTCGATGGTCCAGGCGTGGAGCTGCACCCGAAACGGAGCGTCCATGCCGGCCGGTGTCCACATGCGCATCCGGATCCGGCCCGCCCCCCACAGATCGTCCACGGGCGCGCCATAGCCCTTGACGCCGGTGTCGAGCTGGCCATCCCCCATCAACAGCATCTGGGCGTGCAGCAGGCCGACGTTGTTGGCCGTCGCCGCCCCGTACTCCTCCACCAGCAGATCCTTGAGGTTGGCGGCAGCGCCAGCGACGACGGGAGCCGCAAAGCTGGTGCCGTGATGCTCGATCGTGGAGTAGCCATCGTCATACTCCGCCATCCCCGACGAGCGCCCCGCCGCAGCCACCAGGTCGATGATGGCGTTGCCATCGGCGCCACCACCGCGCGAAGAGCTGCCGTAGATCGGCCCAGCGTTCAGGTTCGACGCCGAGTAGTCGTAGCCGCCGACCGAGAATGTCCCCGCAGCCGGCGAGGGCACGTCCACCGTGCAGCCGCTGCTGCCCTGGTTTCCGGCCGCGTGCACGAAGAAGACGCCCGCGTGGTACAGCGCGTTTGCGTAGTCGTTGCGGGAATGCACCGCCTGGCGAGGGTCGCACTTGGACGGAGCGCAGTGCAGCGACATGTTGACCACGTCGAGCCCCAGCGTGGCGGCGTACTGCATCGACCGGTTCACACCGCCGCTGTTGGAGTCGATGGCGCAGAACGACGACTCGGTCGTCATGCCGGTGCGCGCCCGCCGCTCGGCCCACGATGTCACGGCGGGATCCTGCGCCTGGGTCAGATCGGCGATGAGCTGGCCGGCGACAAGATTGCCGTGCTGCTCCGACGTGCTGGTCGTACCCACCGGATCGCTCACCCAACCCGAGTCGTAGACCCACTGGTCGGTCAGCCGGGGGCCGCCGCAGGACAGCGGCGGGCCGCAGTCCTTCCAGGCGGGGTGGTCCACGTCGACCTTGCTGTCGATGATGCCGACGAAGATGTCGTCGACGTTGCTGCGGCCGCTGGCCCGGTCCCCGTCGTAGCCGTCGTCGAGGAACTGCTGCACCTGCGACGCATCGCGGATCTCCTGGCCCCGGTTGACCGCGGAGTATTGCGCGTCGGGCCGCAGCTCGATCCGGGCGACGGCGCTGTCCGCGGCCAGCCGCTCGATCACCGCCGGAGGGGCTTCGACATCAAAGGCGTTGACGAGCCAGGTGTGAGACAGGACGCGCGCGCCGCCAGCCTCTGCCATTGCGCGTAGCTCAGCCTGCGACGCGTCGATCACCGTCTTCCGGTCTTCGATGGCCAGCACGCGGGCTTCCATACGGTCGAGCACGAAGGCCGGGTCGGTGTCGAGCATGCCCGGTCCAGCGTCGGGCAGATCCAGGGCCGGCTGATCCGCCAGCACGACCCGGACCTCAAGCAGATCGTCGCTGGCCGCGGTGCTGAGCCAGTCGGAGACATGCCAGTCCATCTCGAAGCTGGTCGCGGGCAGGTCGGTCCCCGCCGCGCGCCGCGCGATGAACACGTCGGTTTCATCGACAGTGGCGTCGGGGTGGACTTCGAGCCACGCCGCAAGCAGTTCGTCTTCGGACAGGACCACGGAGTCGACGCGAAGGACCCGCACCTCTGAGACAAGGTCACTGTCGACGGAGTCCTGCCAGGAGTCCGCGACGATCTCGTAGTGACCGCCGTCGGGATCGACCAACGAGTCGAAGCCCACCGTGAAGCTGCTTCCGTCCCGCAAGGTGACGACGTTGCTGCCGGTCACCGACCAGCTCTCGGCACCGTCGGGAGCGACGCGGCGCTGCTGGTAGAAGAGCACCTCTCCCCCGGTCGCGGCCGCCGTGGTGGCACTTGCTGCCGTGTCTGCGCCGCCCGTGTCCGCCGCGCGGGACGCTGAACTGGAGGCGAGCGCCACGAGCACCACGACCCACGTGGTCGGGCGTCCCCAGGCCCCACCATCTCCACGGTCAGGCCGAGCTACGCGCGGCGAGCGAGCGAGCGAGCGAGATTCGTGCCAACATCGGAACCTCCTGCCGAAACGCTAACACAGAATGCAGCGAGCCACAGCCCCGCGAGCCACAGCCCCGCGAGCGGTGAGCCGCGAGCCGCGGAGTCGATGGGGTACGGCTTGCGTCACAGTTCCATGAACGGTGGCGGATCGAGCGGTGCCGGCTCCGGCGAGCCTCGCCCGCTCGATCCCCTCATCGGATCGAGCGGCGCCGGCTCCCGCGAGCCTCGGTCGCTCGATCCCCTCAGCGGATCGAGAAGCGCCGGCTCCGGCGAGCCTCGCCCGCTCGATCCGCTCGCCGCCACCCCGCGACGCAGAGTGGGTGGGAGGACTGCGCCAGGAGGATACCCCTGCGCACCTGGCCGCCGCCTGCCGAGCAGCTCAGGCCCCCTCCCCCCCGGTGAAGACGATGTCCGGACCGGTGCGCGATCTGCGCCAATTCCTCGACCTGCTCCGCCGCGACCGCGATCTGGTGGTCATCGACGCCCCCGTCGCCCCCTACCTGGAGCTGGCCGAGATCCACAAGCGGGTCATCGCCGCCAACGGGCCGGCCCTGCTGTTCACGAACCCGCTGGGCGCCGACATGCCCGTGGTCACCAACCTGTTCGGCACGAAGAAGCGCGCCGAGCTGGCCTTCGGCGACCGCCCGCTGCGCTTCGTGCAGGAGGCCGCCCGCCTGCCCATGGAGATGCTGCCGCCGACCCTCGGCAAGCTGTGGGACAAGCGCGGCTTCCTCGGCCAGGGCCTCAAGGTGGGTATGAAGCGCCGCGCCCGCGGGCCCATCACGGAGGTGGTCGAGGAGCCGCGCCTGACCCGTCTCCCCCTGCTGCATGCCCACAAGGACGACGGCGGCGCCTTCGTGACCCTGCCGCTCGTGTACACCGAGCACCCCGAGCACGGCGGGCACAACCTCGGCATGTACCGGATCCAGCGCTACGACGACCGCACCACCGGGATCCACTGGCAGATCGGCAAGGGCGGCGGCTTCCACCACCACGTCGCCGAGCAGCGCGGCGAGGCCCTGCCCGTCACCGTCTTCGTCGGTGGCCCCCCCGCGCTCATGCTCTCAGCCATCGCGCCGCTGCCCGAGAACGTGCCCGAGCTGCTGCTGGCCAGCCTGCTGCTCGGCGACAAGCTGCCCCGGGTCGACAACCCCGCCGGCCCCCACCCGCTCATCGCCGACGCCGAGCTGGCGCTCATCGGCAAGGTGCCGCCGGGCGTGCGTCGCCCGGAGGGGCCCTTCGGCGACCACTACGGCTACTACAGCCTCACCCACGACTTCCCGATCATCGAGCTGGACGCCGTCTGCCGACGCCGGGACGCCATCTGGCCGGCCACCGTGGTGGCCAAGCCCCGCCAGGAGGACTTCTACATCGGCGACTACCTTCAGGAGCTGCTGTCGCCGCTCTTCCCGGTGGTCATGCCCGGCGTCCGGGACCTGTGGTCCTACGGCGAGACCGGCTTCCACAGCCTCGGCGCCGCCGTGGTCCAGGACCGCTTCGGCCGGGAAGCCATGCAGCACGCCTTCCGCATCCTCGGAGAGGGGCAGCTCGCCCTGACCAAGTTCCTGCTGGTCACCGACAGGCCGCGGGATCTGCGCGACTTCCGGTCCCTCCTGACCCACGTCCTGGCCCGCTTCCGCCCGGAGACCGACCTCTATGTCTTCGGCCGGCTCAGCCTGGACACGCTGGACTACACCGGCCCGGCGCTGAACGAGGGCAGCCGCGGCGTGATGCTCGGCGTCGGCGACCCGGTCCGCGACTGCCCCGCGCAGTTCCAGGGCGAGCTGCCCGCAGACATCACCACCGCCGAAGCCTTCGTCCCCGGCTGCCTCGTCCTCTCCGGCGCCTCCCACGACGACGAACCCGACCTCGCCGCGCGGCTGGTCGACCACGCCGACGCGCTCTCGGCCTGGCCGCTGATCGTCCTGGTCGACGACGCCCGCCGTACCTGCGCCGACCCCACGCGCTTCCTGTGGACCGTGTTCACCCGCTTCGAACCGGCCAGCGACATCTTCGCCCGCCAGCGGATCGTCCACAACCACATCGTGCGTGAGGGCCCCATCGTCATCGACGCCCGCATGAAGGCCCGCTACCCCGCCGAGCTGTTCTGCGACCCCGACACGAAGGCCCGGGTGGATACCCGCTGGAACGAGTACTTCCCCGACGGCGACGTGGTCATGGGCGACGGCGACTGGGAGGCCGGGGCGAGCTGAGTCGGACGGCGTCGCCTGCGCTCCGACGCACGCCCTGCGTGGGCCGCCCCTCTCCCTCCGCCCGACCGACGGCAGCGCGGCGGACGCTGCTGACACCACCCTGTCAGCAGGCCGGGGCGAGGCGGAAGGCTGCTGACACGAGGCTGTCAGCAGGCCGGCGGTACGTGGACCGTGTCCGCAAGCCCGCGGGCAATGACTCCCAAGGAAAAAGCGTGTCCCTCCCTCCTCCCGGCACCATCATCTGGCACGAGGTGGTCGGCGCCGACGCCGACGGCCTCCGCTCCTTCTACGGCCAGCTCTTCGGGTGGCGCTTCACCGAAGACAAGCCCACCTACAGCATGTTCCCCGGCCCGGACGGTCGACCGGTCGGCGGGATCGGCGCCATCGGTGCCGGCCAGAGCTGGACGACCTTCTACGTGGCCGTGGCTGACCTGGAGACGGCCATGCAGGATGCGTCCGCGCTCGGGGCCACGGTGCTGCGGCAGGTGGTCGACGCCGGTCCCAACCGCTTCTGCGTGATGGCCGACCCCGAGGGCCACCCCTTCGGCCTCGTCCAGGTCAGCGCCGCCTGACGGCGCTCCGTCGCGGCGTGCCATCCTGTGGACCATGCGCCGCGCCGACCGCCTCTTCCGCCTCGTCCAGCTCCTCCGCAAGCGCCGCTTCGCCACGGCCGAGGAGCTGGCCGAGGCGCTGGCGGTGTCGAAGCGAACCGTCTACCGCGACATCCGAGACCTCCAGGACAGCGACGTCCCGATCCATGGCGAGGCCGGCGTCGGCTACACGCTGCAGCGCGGCTTCGAGCTGCCACCCTTGACCTTCTCCACCGCCGAGCTGGAGTCGCTGGTCCTGGGCGCTCGAATGGTGCAGGCCTGGGCCGATCCTGCGCTGGGTGAGGCCGCCGCCACGGCGATCGAGAAGATCGAGGGAGTGTTGCCCGACGCCCTCCGCCGGGTCGTCGACGAGTCGGCGCTGTTCGCCATGCGCCTGCACCGCGAAGCCGACGTGGAGGGCAACCTCGGGCTCCTCCGCACCGCGGTGCGAGAGCGTCGCGTGGTCCGCTTCGAGTATGAAGCCCAGGACGGTCGGCGCAGCGACCGCCAGGTCCGGTCGCTCGGGCTGTTCTTCTGGGGCCAGGTGTGGACACTGGCGAGTTGGGACCCGCTGCGCGCCGACTTCCGGTCGTTCCGTACCGACCGCATGTCGGCGCTGGCCCTGACCGACACGCGCTTCGCTCCCGACGAACGAGACCTCGACGCCTTCCTGCAGGCCCAGCGGCGACGCTGACGGACCGCCCCCTCAGTCCGATCCGCCCCCAGCCGCTTCACCCGCAGGCGCGGCCGGCGGCCCCTGGATGTAGGCCTTCAGCGCCGCCGTGCGCTCACCCTTGGAGAGAGCAGCCAGCCGATCCGGGAAGGGGATCCCGGGGTCGGCCTGGATGAGGCGCTCCAGGATGACGGGCCCGGCGTCGGCGTTGGCGACGAGGGGGCCGACGTTGCCCAGCAGGGCGTCGTGCATCCAGGCTTCCGTCATGTAGGCGAACAGGTAGTTCTGGCTGTAGGCCGGGTACACCCAGACGATGCTGGAGACGAGGGCCGGGTCATAGACGAAGTCGCGCCCGTCCGCCGGTGGCAGCGGCATGCCCGTGAGCCGCGAGCGGGTCTCGGCGGCGAAGCGCTGGATGGCCCGGAGGTCCTTGGGATCTTCGTAGAGCTTCCGCTCGACCAGGGTCTGCACGATGCTGTCCGTGATCCAGCCGGCCATGTGGCGGGCACGCCAGGCGTCGAGCGCCTGTGCCCGGGCGGCGTCCATCTCGGGCACGTAGCGGGAGGAGAAGTCCGGGTCGTAGACCACGCGCTCGAAGAACTGGGCGAAGCCCTCGGACCAGGGTGGCGGCAGCTCCCACAGCACGGGGCTCTTCACCGCCGCGTCGGGCAGGTTGTTCCACCACACGGCGTGTCCACCCTCGTGGGCGAGGGCTTCGTACTGCCACACCGACCAGCGCTGGTCCTGGCTCATGACGATGGCGATGTTGCCCGGCGGGCGGATGGGGAAGCCGTAGACGCCCGACCGCGTGTAGCGCCGCGGGCCGGCGTAGACCTGCCAGCCCTCCGTCGACAGGCCCATGTCCTGGAAGGCGGTGCGGACGCGTTCTTCAGCCAGGTCGGTGTCGAAGTAGAGATCGGCTTCGTCGCGGCCCTGTTCCAGGCCGGCGCGCCGCCGGAGCAGCGGCTCGTTTGCGAACTCGAGCTGGATGCCCATGGCGTCGGCTTCGGCCTGCAGGCGGTCATGGACCGCTTCGTCGATGGGCTTCACGATGGGCTGCAGGTCCGCAATGATGCGGTCGACGTCGTCGGGGCTGAGGCCCTGGCTGGCCAGGGCCAGCTCCCAGTAGTTGGCGTAGCCGGCCGCCTGGGCGACCGTGTTGCGCAGCCCGACCAGCGCGAGCAGGTCGGCGTCGACGCTCGAGAGCTGCTGGTCGACGTACTCCTGTGCCAGCTCCCGGCGTAGCTCGACCGAGAGATCGTCGGCGTCCTTTGAGACGTTGACCCACGAGTCCGACAGCGGGATGGCGATGCTGCCGTCGGCCGCCGTCCAGGTGGCTTCCTGGGCGCGGGCTTCCTCCAGCCGCCCGATGAGGCGCGTCTCCTCGGCCTTCTGATCTTCCGTCCAGGCCTTCGCGATGATCATCTGGCGCCAGTAGGCGTCGGCCTTGGTGCGCTCCAGGCTGCCCTCGGGCGCCCCCCGAGACTTCTCGATGGTCTCGCCGACCAGCGGTTCCCGGAAGAAGGACACCCGGGCGGTCTCGGCGTCGGAGAGGCGCCGACGCGCTTCGGCGTTGCGGATGTTCCGGGCCGTGTCCCGGTCGGCGATGCCGAGCCGTACCGCAAGCTCGGTGTAGCGCTTGTCGATGCGGGCCAGCGGGTCCGAGCTGGCGGTACAGCCGGGAGCGAGCCCGGCCGAGACCGACAGGAGCAGGGACAGCCACACGGCAGAGGCGCGACCGGACCGCGGGGAGGAGGAGGAGGCGACGGGACCCATGGCAACTCCTGGTACAGAGAAGGCTATCGCCCTGTGGCGAGGCCGCGCCCTGCGACGTGCCGGCGCGTGGCCCGGAGAGCCCCATGGCTGCTCGTTCGCTGGAGGTGCAAGGCACGGCGTGGCGCCCGCTGGACCCGGCACGGGGACGGCGCGATAGGCCACCGCTGCGAGGATCCCATGACGCTCTGGCTGATGCTGCTGACCCTGGGCTGCGGCGACAAAGACGACGGCTCCAAGCTGCAGATCGACGACGACGCCGATGGCTGGCTGGCCGAGGACGACTGCGACGACACGGACGCCGCCGTCCACCCCGACGCCATCGAGACCTGCAACGGCGTCGACGACGACTGCGACGGCATCGTCGACGACAACCCCGCCGACGGCGAGATCTGGTTTCAGGACGGCGACGGCGACGGCTTCGGCGACCCCATCGCCATCGACCAGGAGTGCGTCCGTCCCCAGGGCTACGTCGCCGACGACACCGACTGCGACGACGGCGACCCCACCGTGTACCCGGGGGCGCCCGAGACCTGCAACGACACCGACGACGACTGCGACACCCAGGTCGACGAAGAAGCCATCGACGCCGACACCTGGCACCCCGACCGCGACGACGACGGCTACGGCGACCCCGCAGAGTCCCTGGCCGCCTGCAGCCGGCCCGAGGGCTACGTCGCCGACGACACCGACTGCAACGACGACGTCGACAGCATCCACCCCGGCGCCGACGAGACCTGCGACGACGTCGACCAGGACTGCGACGACATCGTCGACAACGACGCCATCGACGGCACCACCTACTACACGGACGCCGACGGCGACGACTTCGGTGACGACGCCACGGCAGAGGTCCGCTGCGACGACGGCGGCACCCTGGTCGAGGTGCCCGGCGACTGCGACGACAGCGACGACACGGTCTTCCCCGACGCCCCAGAGCTGTGCGGCGACGGCCAGGTCAACGCCTGCGAGGCCGTCCCCGACGACGCCGCCCTCGTCTGCGGCGGCTGGGGTGACCCGGTCCTGACCGCCGACGCCAGCAGCAGCGGCAGCGGCGAAGCGGCCCTGGGTAGCGCGCTGGCGGCCGCCGGCGACATCGACGGCGACGGCGACATCGACCTCGTGATCGGCGCGGTCGACGGCGGCACCGACGGCGCCGGCGCGGTGGCCGTCGTGCGCATGCCGGCCCCCGCCGGGGACCTCTTCGCGCGGGTGACCTGGCTGGAGGGCGCTGCCGCCCAGGCGGGGCTCGGCAGCGAGGTCGCGAGTGCGGGCGACGTCGACGGCGACGACAAAGCGGACCTCCTCGTCGCCGCGCGCCACGCCGACAGCGACGCCCAGGGGCTGGTCTACCTGCTGCCGGGCACCGCCAGCAGCACCGCTGACGCCCTGGCCACCTGGACGGGAGAGGCTGCCGGGGACCTCGCCGGCGCCGAAGCGCTGGCCGGCACCGGCGACGTCACCGGCGACGGCGTCCCCGACTTCGTCGTCGGCGCGCGCTACGGGTCGCTCGGCGACACCCTCGCCGGGCAGGCCTACCTGGTCAGCGGGGCCGTCCGGGGTGACCACGACCTCGCCGACGCCAGCGCTCGGCTCTACGCCACCAGCGCCTACGGCTTCGCCGCCGCGCGCGTCCTCGCGCCGGGCGACCTCGACGGCGACGGCACCGCCGACTTCGTGCTGGAGGGCACCGGCGACCTGGCCTGGATCGTCCTGGGCCCGGTGAGCGGCGATGTCGACGTCCAGGCCGACGCCGACCTCCGCGTCGTCGACGACGGCGGCGGTGACCTCGGGGACCTCGACGCCGCCGATGTCGACGGCGATGGCAGCCTCGACCTCGCCCTGAGCGTGCCCGCCGACAGCAGCCTCGCGACCTACGCCGGCGCCGCCTGGCTGCTCACCGGCCCGTGGGAGGCCGACCGCGACCTCACCGACGCCAGCCTGGTCGTGCAGTCCGACAACCCTAGCGACTTCCTGGGCGGCGAGCTGGCGCTGGCCGACGACATCGACGGCGACGGGCAGGTGGATCTTGTGCTCGGCAGCGGCAGCTCGACCATCGAAGACGACCGCGTCACGCTGCTCGGCGGCAGCGGCCGCGGGGTGATGGTCTCGGGGGTGGGAGGACGGTCCGGGTCCGTGCTCGCCGCCGACGCCGACCTTGTCTTCGAGGGCAGCGGCAGCTTCGGCATGGACCTCGCCGCCGTGGGCGACCTCGACGGTGACGGGCGCAGCGACCTGCTCATCGGCGACCCCGACGCTGGCGCCGTGTGGCTGTTCCAGTCCGACATCCGGTACTGAGGGCGACGCGCTGACGGTCCCTCTGGCTCCGCCGGCGACAGGCGTTATACGCCGCTCCTCGGCGAACCCAGGAAGACCGATGCGCCACGCGGTGACGCTCACGATCGTGCTCGCGGCCCTCTCTGCCTGCGCCAGCGGACGGGTCCGCGGCGATGACGACGACGGTGGCGGCGGTGGCGGCGGCTGGGACCTGGGCATCGACAG
The DNA here is from genome assembly GCA_964599085.1 of uncultured Enterobacterales bacterium. Classification (GTDB taxonomy): domain Bacteria; phylum Myxococcota_A; class UBA796; order UBA796; family UBA2385; genus J125. The sequence continues at coordinate 57,747 of CAZRFD010000013.1, forward strand.
CGGCGACGCCAGCGACGGCGGGGGCTGGGGTGACGCGGGCGGCGCCGACGGCGGCGGCACAGGCGACGGCGGGGGCACGGGCGACGGCGGCGGCACGGGCGACGGCGGGGGCACGGGCGATGGCGGCGGCACGGGCGACGGCGGCGGCACCGGAGACGGCGGCGGCACCGGAGACGGCGGCGGCACAGGCGACGGCGGCGGCACCGGAGACGGCGGCGGCAGCGGAGACGGCGGCGGCAGCACGACCGCCTTCTGCAACGCCTACGCTCCCTTCGAGGTCGAGGGCGACACCCGCCGGATCTACGACACCGACTTCTACGACGGCGGCACCTACACCGAGACCATCCGCACCGTGAGCTGGAACGCCTCCAGCGGCACCTCGGTCCAGCGCCGCAGCTACACCGCCGGCTCGTCCAGCATCAGCATCGAGGAGGACTGGGCCTGTGAAGGCGGCACCGTCACCATGTCCGGCTACAGCTACGACGGTGGCCGCGATCCCTGGGAGGTCAGCTTCTCCGAGGACGTGGTGCGCCTGTTGCCCGACACCGACCTCACCCCCGGCCAGAGCTGGGACGTCAGCTACGTGAGCACGGTCGCCGGCATGGGCAACGTCTGGTCGTTTGACGCCAGCTTCCAGGTGAAGCGACAGGACAGCGTGACGACCCCCGCAGGCAGCTTCGACTGCATGACCATCGAGACCGACTACTTCTTCGACGACCTGACCGGGTACATGGGCGACCGCAACGGCACGATCACCGCGTGCTACGCCCCCGGCCTGGGCCTGGTGCACTCCGTCGACGAACGAGCGGACGGCACCGTGCTCGAAGAGCGGACGCTCACCTCCTACGGCGACTTCGACCCCTTCAGCCCGTCCGACCTGTAGGCGCCAGCGCGGTCGCTCACTGCGTAGTGCTCACCTCGGCCAGCGCAACCCGATCAGCCAGGTCCTGCACCCGCCGATCGAGATCCTGCAGGCGGGCGTCGATCTCTGGCCCCTCCGTGTGACCGTCGAGGTCGTGGGCGAGCGCCCCGAAGGCGAACTCCAGCTCGAAGGTGGTCTGGGCGTCCGTCGCCCGCAGCTTGTCTTCGAGCGGCTCGAAGTGCTCGCTGTAGGTCTGCCGCAGCGCCCGGGCCGCACCGCCCCGATCATCGGCAGCCAGGGACCGTCGAGCGTCCGACAGACCCTGATGCACCGACATCACGCCCTCCGTCAGCCCGACCGGCTCCGGAGCGGCCACGGGCGTGGGCGCCGACCGGCACGCCAGCCACACCCCGAAGCCAAGCGCCCCGGTCACGGGACTACCAGACCTCGCAGGCGGGGTCGCGCACCATGCTGTCCCCCGCCTCGCAGGAGAAGGCCGCCTGGAAGGCCGGCGTGTTCACCAGCGGGCCGTTGACCCGGTAGCGCGGCGGCGAGTGCGGGTTGCTCGACACCAGCATCTTCTCGAGCTCGGGGCTCATGATGGTGCACCAGCCCTGGGCGAAGGCCACGAAGAAGAGCTGGTCGTTGGTCAACTCCGGCATCATCTGCGGCGTGCCACCGATGGCGGCATCGTGGGCCTTGTAGGCTTCCCAGGCCAGCTTGATTCCGCCGAGATCCGCGATGTTCTCGCCGAGCGTCAGCTTGCCGTTGACATGCAGGCCGTCGACGGCTTCGTAGCCGTTGTACTGCTCCTCGACGCAGCCGGTACGCTCCTCGAAGCGCGCGCTGACGTCTTCGCTCCACCACTCCGTCAGCCGCCCGTCCTTGTCGAACTTGCGACCCTCGTCGTCGAAGCCGTGCGTCAGCTCGTGCCCGATGACCATGCCGATGGCGCCGTAGTTCATGGCGTCGGGGTAGGCGTGGTGGAAGAAGGGCGGCTGCAGGATGCCCGCCGGGAACACCATCTCGTTCTCCAGCGGGTTGTAGTAGGCGTTGACCATGGCCGGCGGCATGAACCACTCGGTCGGGTCGACGGGGTTGCCGACCTTGGCCAGCTCGCGGGCGATGTGGAAGCGCCGGCCGGCCAGCAGGTTGGCGGCGTAGGGCTGGACCGCGATCTCCATGGCCGAGGTGTCCAGCCACTTGTCGGGGTAGCCGATCTTCTCGACGAGGGTGTTCGACTTCTCGGTGGCCTTGCCCCGCGTCTCGTCGTCCATCCACGACAGGCCCGTCAGCCCACCGCGGAAGGCGTCTTCGATGTCGTGCACCATGGTGAGCGCGGTGTCCTTGCTGTCACCGGGGAAGCGCCGGGTCACGTAGTGACGGCCCAGCGCCTCGCCCAGCAGGCCGTTGGCCGTGTCCACGCAGCGCTTCCAGCGGTCCTTGCGTTCCGCCTGGCCATAGACCTTCTGGCCATAGAACTCGAAGCGGGCCTGGCCCCAGGCGTCCGGCAGCGCATCAGCCATGCCCGAGAGGGCGTTGAAGCGCAGCCAGGCGCGCACGACGGCCGGGTCGGTGCCAGCGACGAGCTTGTCCAGGGCCTTGAACCAGTCGAGGTTGTGGAGCGCCACCGGGTAGCCGGTCGACAGGCCCGCGGCGGCAGCCCAGCCCACGAGATCGATGTGCCCGCCCAGGCCCGGCAGCTCTTCGGCGGTCACCGGGTTGTAGATGGCGTTGGGGTCGCGCAGGGCTTCCTTGGGCAGGCTGAACTCGGCGATGGCGTGCTCGAGCGCGTAGATGGCTTCGGCGTCGGCCTTGGCCTGGTCGGCGGAGGCCCCGCCCATCTCCAGCATCTTCGCCACGTAGTCGCGGTAGGCCTGCTGCAGGGCGACGCTGTTGTCGTCGTCGCGCAGGTAGTAGTCGCGGTCGGGCAGGCCGAGCCCACCCTGGCTCATGTAGAACATGCTGGTGTCGGGGGCCTTCAGGTCGCCCCAGACCTCGCTGTCCCAGAAGCCGTCGACGCCCTGGGCATCGAGCCGCCCGAGCAGGGCCGGGAGCTGGTCCATGCTCTGCAGGCCGTCGATGTCGTCGAGGATGGGCTGCACCGGCGCCAGGCCTGCCGCTTCGATGCCGGCTTCGTCCATGCACGAGCCATACAGCTCTCCGAGGCGCTTCCAGTCGCCAGCGGCCGCCGGGTCGTCGCCACCGGCACCGGGATCGGCAGCCGCTTCTTCGAGCAGCTCGCGCAGGACGACGCGGTTGTCTTCGTTGATGACGCTGAAGCTGCGCGTCCAGGACGCCTGGTCCGCCGGGCGTTCGGTGGTATCCAGCCAGCCCCCGCAGGCGTAGCGGTAGAAGTCGGTGCAGGGATCCGCCGCGAGATCCATGGCGGCCAGCGTGGCGGCGGCGGTCTCGGCGATGAAGTCCGCGTCGGCGGCGGCCTGGGCAGCGGCTTCGGCTGCGGCGGCGTCGGCCGCCGGCTGGGCCGCGGCTTCGACGGGGGCGTCCTTGCCGCCACAGGCAGGCAGGAGCAGGGCGAGGGCGAGGATGGTCGAGCGGGTGTGCATGGGGGGCTCCGGGAGGGGGGCGGCCTAGCCTCGCCACGCAGTGGCGGCCACCCCGCCCCTTGTTCACACCGGGCCGGTCACCACCAGCAGATCCCCCTGGTGCTCCACGGCGTACACCCGCAGCGGCGTCTTGGCCGGCCCCGCCGTCACGCTGCCGTCGAGCTGGAAGATCGAGGCGTGGCAGCCACAGAACAGGTCATCGGCCTTGATCCGGTAGCCGACGAAGCAACCCTGGTGCGTGCAGACGGCGGACAAGGCCGCCCAGGCGTCGTCGCCCAGGCGCACCACGATGATCACGTCGTCGTCGGTCCACGCATAGGCGTAGCCGCCGACCTCGGCGAGGTCTTCGGCGGACCGCCCGTCGGACAGATCGATGCAGGCCAGCGCCCCCTCCGGGCAGGCGTCCAACGCGCCGGTGTCGCCGCCCCCGCCGCTGTCGAGACCACGCGCCCCACCGCTGTCCGCGGCCGCGCGCTCCGGTGTGCAGGCCAGCAGCGGCGGCAGCCCCGCCAGGCACAGCACAGGCGCCGCCCCCATGCCGCACAGCACGCCCCGACGGGTGCAGGGCGTCCCGCTTGCGGGTGTGGCTACTTCCGTTCGGGCCCGAACGTCGTCCGACATGCCAGCTCCTCGGCTTCACGCTCGAGAGTAGCCAGACCCGCCGCGCCCCGCGATGCCCGATCCCCCTCCGACGGCCCGGGCCCACCGACCCCCGCGACGGGGGGCATTCCACGACGTGGGTGCTTTCCCACACCCCGATCGTGCATACACTGGCGGCAACGACCGCGGCGCGGGGCCTGTCCCGCCCGCTGCATCCATCCGCTGCACGCCACCGAGGCCATCCATGAAGTTCGAGAAGTTCACGGTCAAGTCCCGGGAAGCCATCGCCGACTCCCAGAACCTTGCCGGCCGCCTGGGCAACCCCGAGATCCGCCCCCAGCACCTGCTGATGGTCCTGCTGACCCAGGACAAGGGCGTCGTGCAGAGCCTGCTCAAGCACGTCGGCCTGGACATCAACGCCTTCCACCGCGACGCCACCCGCCTGCTCGACGAGCTGCCCAAGGTCAGCGGCGGCACCCAGGCCCGCCTCTCCCGCCAGTTCAACACCCTGCTCGAGAAGGCCGAGAAGATCGCCCGCGAGCTGGGTGACACCCACGTCGCCAGCGAGGTGCTCTTCCTCGCCATCGGCGAGACCGACGACAAGACCCGCCAGCTCTTCCGCGACTACGGGCTCACGCCGCAGTCCCTGCGCAGCGCGCTGGAGATCCTGCGCGGCGGGCAGTCGGTCACCGGCGAAGACGCCGAGAGCAGCTACGAAGCCATCGGCAAGTACACCCGCAACCTCACCGACGAAGCCCGCGAGGGGAAGATCGACCCCATCATCGGGCGCGACGAGGAGATCCGCCGCACCCTGCAGGTGCTGTCGCGGCGCACCAAGAACAACCCCGTGCTCATCGGCGAACCCGGCGTCGGCAAGACCGCCATCGTCGAGGGCATCGCCCAGCGCATCGCCGCCGGCGACGTCCCCGAGAGCCTCAAGGACAAGGACGTCCTCTCCCTCGACCTCGCAGCGCTGCTGGCGGGGGCGAAGTACCGCGGCGAGTTCGAGGAGCGGCTGAAGTCGCTGCTCACCGAGATCGAGTCCACCGACGGGCGGGTGATCCTGTTCGTCGACGAGCTCCACACCATGGTCGGCGCGGGCAAGTCCGAGGGCTCGATGGACGCCGGCAACATGCTCAAGCCGGCCCTCGCCCGCGGCGAGCTCCGCTGCATCGGCGCCACGACGCTGGACGAGTACCGCAAGCACGTCGAGAAGGACAAGGCGCTGGAGCGTCGCTTCCAGCCGGTCCTCGTGCTCGAACCCTCGCTCGAAGACACCGTCTCGATCCTGCGCGGCATCAAGGAGAAGTACGAGGTCCACCACGGCATCAAGATCACCGACGACGCCATCCTCGCCGCCGCCACCCTCAGCGACCGCTACATCAGCGACCGCCAGCTCCCCGACAAGGCCATCGACCTCGTCGACGAGGCCGCCAGCCGGCTCAAGATGGAGATCGAGAGCCTGCCAGTGCCCATCGACATCCTCGAGCGCAAGATCCGCGGCCTCAAGGTCGAGCTTCAGGCGCTGTCCCGCGAGAAGGACGACGCCGCCCGCGAGCGGGCCCGGCAGATGGCCGACGACATCGCCGCACTCGAAGAGGAGGCCGGGGAGCTGAAGGCTCGTTGGAACGCCGAAAAAGACGCCATCGAGGGAATCCGCGCCGCCCGCGAGCGGCTCGAGGAGCTCAACCACCAGCTCGAGATCGCCGAGCGCTCCGGCGACTACGAGGGCGCCAGCAAGATCAAGTTCGGGGAGATCCCGGCCCTGGACGCCGAGGTCAAGGACCGCGGCGAGAAGCTGAAGGCCCTGCAGGAAGACGGCGGGATCCTGCGCGAGGTGGTCACCGAAGAAGACATCGCCACGGTGGTGAGCCACTGGACCGGCATCCCGGTCAACAAGCTCACCCAGGGCGAGCAGGAGCGCCTGCTGAACATGGAGGGCAACCTCCACCAGCGGGTCATCGGCCAGCACGACGCCATCGTCGCCGTCTCCGACGCGGTGCGGCGCGCCCGCGCCGGCCTGCAAGACCCCAACCGGCCCATCGGCAGCTTCATCTTCCTGGGCCCGACGGGCGTCGGCAAGACCGAGCTGGCCAAGGCGCTGGCGGAGTTCCTGTTCGACGACGAGAACAACGTCGTGCGCATCGACATGTCCGAGTACATGGAGAAGCACACGGTCGCCCGCCTCATCGGAGCGCCCCCCGGCTACGTCGGCTACGACGAGGGCGGTCAGCTCACCGAAGCGGTCCGGCGGCGCCCCTACAGCGTCGTGCTCTTCGACGAGATCGAGAAGGCCCACCAGGACGTCTTCAACATCCTGCTGCAGGTGCTCGACGACGGCCGCCTCACCGACAGCAAGGGCCGCACGGTCGACTTCAAGAACACCGTGCTCATCATGACCAGCAACATCGGCAGCCGGAAGATCCTCGCCGCCGGGCGGGACCGCGACAAGGCCGTCGCCGACGTCATGGAAGAACTCCGGCGCACGCTCAAGCCCGAGTTCCTCAACCGCATCGACGACGTCATCGTCTTCGACAGCCTGACGCGTCAGGACATGGACAAGATCTTCGACATCCAGATGAAGCGCGTCCGCCGCCTGCTCGACGCCCGGCAGCTCGACGTGCGGGTCACGCTTGAAGCTCGCAAGGTCCTCTGCGACGCGGGCTTCGACCCCGACTTCGGCGCCCGGCCGCTGAAGCGGGCCATCCAGAGCCACCTGCTCAACCCGATGTCCAAGGCCATCGTCCGCGGCGGCTACATGCCGGGCGACACCATCGAGGTCGGCTTCGACGGGGATCCGGAGTCCGGCGAGGGCAACATCACCTTCGCGCGCATCCCCGGAGAGCCATCGGACGCAGCGGCGGACTAGCAGGCGCCGGGCGGAGATCCCGCCAGTCAGGGGATCATCGACCCGGTCTCGCACATTTCACAAAGCGCACGCCCCCCGCCTGCCACGGGGGGCGTTCCTTCTGGTAGGGTGACGCCGTTCGGGGTGCTCTCGCCCGGTACTCCGGATGCCCCGCCCGGTCCTTGGGCGAACCTCTACCAGTCGGACCGAGCTCACAACGGAGAACGCCAACATGCCCACCGAAGAACTGTACGGTGCGTACCACTTCCTCCTCGAGATCGTCGGGGTCATCAACGACAACAAGGTGATCGTCGGCGGCTTCAAGTCCGTCTCCGGCATGGACTCCGAGACCGAGGTCATCGAGTTCAAGCAGGGCAACGACATGGTCGTCCGCAAGAAGCCGGGCCGGACCACCTACGCCAACATCGTGCTCGAGCGCGGCTACACCGCCACCGACGACCTGTGGCAGTGGCGCAAGAACATCGAAGACGGGAAGATCGACCGCCGCCACGGCTCGGTCATCATCCTCGACCAGGACGGCCAGACCGAGATCGGCCGCTACAACTTCTACGAAGGCTGGCCCTGCAAGTGGAACGTGCCCGACATGGACTCGGACAGCTCCGCCATGGCCATCGAGAAGATCGAGATCGCCGTCGAGAAGGTCGAACGCGCCTGATCGCCTGATCGCATCGACAAGATCGAGGGTCGCCGCGCAGCCGCACGGCGGCCCTCGCTGCGTCTGGCGTCCGCGCCAGCGTGGTCGACCGCGCGACGGCGCATAGCTTTGCGGTGCCGCAACCAGGGTGGACACCGTGCATCTCGTCCTGGCCTTCCTGCTGGCCTGCGCACGCCCCGATGCACCGCCGGAGCCAAGCATCGCTGCACCCTCGACGCCGCAGGCGCGGCCGGCCGACCCCGCAGAGGACCCCGCCATCACCGCTGCTCGCCAGTCCATGGTCGCCACCCAGCTCGCCGCCCGAGACATCGCCGATCCCCGGGTGCTCGCGGCCATGGGCGCGGTCCCGCGACACCGCTTCGTGCCCGAGTCGAGCTGGCCGCTTGCCTACCAAGACGGCGCCGCCCCCATCGGCCACGGCCAGACGATCAGCCAGCCCTACATCGTGGCCTTCATGACCCAGGCACTCGGGGTCCAGCCCGGCATGCGCGTGCTCGAGATCGGCACCGGCAGCGGCTACCAGGCAGCGGTCCTCAGCGAGCTGGGTGCCCAGGTGTGGAGCATCGAGATCGTCGAGCCCCTGGCCCGCTGGGCGGACGGCTGCCTGCGGGCCGCCGGCTACCCGGTTGTGGAGAGCGACGAGGGGCCGGACGGGCCCCGTGACCCGGCGCTCCCCGCGCACCGCGGCTCGATCCACCTGCGCACCGGCGACGGCTACCGCGGCTGGCCGGAGCCCGGCGGTGCCCCCTTCGACCGCGTCATCGTGACCGCGTCGCCCGACCACGTGCCACCGGCCCTGGTCGAACAGCTCGCGGACGGTGGCCGCATGATCATCCCCGTCGGTGACGACTTCAGCCAGCAGCTCCTGCTGATCGAGCGCACACCGGAAGGCTTCACAGAGCGGCGGGTCCTACCGGTGCTCTTCGTGCCGATGACGGGAGAAGCGCAGAAGTGATCCCCCTGCTTGCACTGCTGGCGGCCCCCGCGGCCGCAACCGAGGTCTTCCTGTCCGCGGCCCGGGCCCGCCAGCTCGTCGACGCGGGCGCGACGGTGATCGACGCCCGCGGCGACCGCGACTTCCGCAAGGGCCACATCCCGGGCAGCGCGCCGCTGTCCTGGCTGGAGCTGCGGGATGGCCTGACCCGTGTCGGGCGGCTCACCGACGACATGGGCCGTCTCCAGCAGCGCTTCCGGGACCTCGGTGTCGACGACGACAGACCGGTGATCGTCTACGACGCCGGCCGCGACGGCTGGGGAGAGGCCGGGCGGAGCTGGTGGACCCTGGTCTACCTGGGCCACGGCCAGACCTTCATCCTCGACGGCGGCCTGCCGGCGTGGACCGCCGCTGGCGGTGATCTGGCCGTGGAGCCGGCCCCCACACGCACCGGGGACTTCGTGCCGCGCCCTGACGAGACCCTCCGCGCCCGCCTCAGCGAGGTCGAGCGCGAGCAGGCACAGTGCGCGGCCGGCCCCTGCTCCGTCGTGTTCTGGGACACGCGCGAGCCGCGTGAGTACGCCGGCGCCACCCCCTACGGCGAGCACCGCGGCGGCCACATGCCCGGGGCGATCGGGCTGTACTACAAGGATCTGCTCGACGCGCAGGGGGCGCTGCGCCCCCGGGCCGAGCTGCAGCAGGAGCTGACGGCTGCCGGGATCACGCCCGACAAGGCCATCGTGCCCTACTGCACGGGCGGCGTGCGCTCCGGCTTCGCCGCCGCCGTGCTGACCGAGCTGGGCTACGCCCGCGTGGCCAACTACGACGGCAGCATGTGGGAGTGGAGCGCCGACGACGCCCGCCCCCTGGAGTAGCGCGTCCGTCGTGGCCCGCCCTGGGGACCCGCCCCCGAGGAGCGGTCAGCCCTTGCCGGGGAGCTCCCGCGCCGGGACCGGCTCCATGCGGGCCGAGAAGTGCCGCAGGAAGGGCGGTTCATGGGTCAGGCGGTAGCCCGGCAGCTCGGCGGCGCGCTCGGCGACGCGCTCGGCCACCTCGATGACGTAGTCCACGTGGGACTGGGTGTAGACCCGCCGCGGCACGGCGAGGCGCACGAGCTGCAGCGTCGCTTCCGGGAACATCAGGCTGCCGATCTCGACCCCCCGGACACCGCCCTCCAGGTAGAGCGCGTTGGCGACGGCCTGGCCGGGGAAGAAGGATGCCGGGATGTGCGGAGCGAGCGCGCCAGCGTCGATGAACACGGCGTGGCCACCGGGCGGGTGGACCACCGGCACCCCCACCTTGGCCAGGCCCTCTGTGAAGTAGGCGATGCTGGCCTCCCGGTAGCGGAGGTAGTCGGTGTCCAGCGCCTCCTGCAGGCCCACGGCCAGCGCCGACAGATCCCGCCCGGCCAGCCCGCCGTAGGTCACGAAGCCCTCGGTGAGGATCAGCTCGTTCCTGAACTTCTCGGCGTGGTCCTCACGGCGGGTGCAGAGCAGCCCGCCAATGTTGACGATGCCGTCCTTCTTGGCCGACATGGTGAAGCCGTCGGCGAGGTCGAACATGCGCCGGGCGATGTCGGGCACCGAGACGTCGGCGTAGCCGGGCTCGCGGACGTGGATGAACCAGGCGTTCTCGGCGAAGCGCGCCGCGTCCAGGTAGAAGGGCACGCCCGCGGACCGGGCCCGGGCGCTCACCGCTTCGATGTTGGCCATGCTGACCGGCTGCCCACCCGCGGCGTTGTTGGTCAGCGTCAGCATGACCATGGCGACCTTGTCGCCGTGCTCTGCGAGGGCGGCTTCGAGGGCGTCGAGGTCCATGTCGCCCTTGAAGGGCGAGCGGTTCTCGGGCTCGTGGGCGACCCCGACCGGGAGGTCCACGGCGCGGGCGCCCGCCTGCTCGATGTTGGCCCGGGTGGTGTCGAAGTGCGTGTTGTTCAACACGATGCTGCCGGCCGGGATCACGGTCCGTCCGAGGATCCGCTCGGCGGCTCGTCCCTGGTGGCAGGGCAGCACGTGCGGCATCCCCGTGATCTCGCGGACCACGGCCTCGAGCTGCGCCCAGGAGCGGCTGCCGGCGTAGCTCTCGTCACCGTCCATCAGCGCCGCCCACTGCTTCGCCGACATCGACCCCGTCCCCGAGTCGGTCAGCAGGTCGATGGTGACCTCTTCGGCGGACAGGTTGAACAGGTTGTGGCCTGCCCGCTCCAGCGCGGCCTCGCGCTCACCCCGTAGCAGGAAGGGGATGGGCTCCACCGCCTTGATGCGAAAGGGCTCGATGATCGTGCGATAGGACCAGTGTTCCATGGCGGCTCCGGGACACGGGCCGCACGGGGCGGCCGGCAGGGGAGCAGGCCATAGCCGACGCCGGCGCACCGGACCGCCGCCAGCCTGCGGCAACCGCTCCGGGGCCGGTCACAGGGAGGGCCGGAACGGCCCCGTCAGATGATGACCGGCTCGTGATCGGCGTCCCAGCTCTTGTCCACCGGCTTCAGCTCCAGGTCCTTGCGCTGTTCCTTGCGCCAGGCCTGGAACGCCGCTTCGTCGGCGAAGGGTTCCGCCGGGACGATCCACTGCAGGTCGGCGTCGGTCTTGCACTTGTCGCCGAGGTCGAAGGTCCAGGCCGTCGACGCCGACGCCTCGACCTTGGCTTCGAGCTGGTCGGGCCAGGTGTTGCCGCTGCCCTCGACCAGCGCGCTGTGCACCCGGCGCCAGGTCTGGGTGCCCTTCTTGCACGACGCGCTCTCGACGACCACCACGCCCCAGAGCAGACCGTCGCCTTCCTGGCGCACGTCGCGGAAGCGCTCGCCTGCCATGTGGTCGGCGGCGGCTTCGTCGTCGAGAGACTGCAGCGCAACGCGAGCGGCCTCGATGGCCTTGGTGGTCAGCGAGGGGGCGAGGCGCTGGATGGCGGCGACCGCCTGATGGGCGGCCTTGCGGTCCATCCCCTCCGTCGATCCGACACGCGCGGCGTCGGGGAAGGCGTTGATGATGTAGGTCTGCCCCTCGGGATCCGAGAACCTGCCCATCAGCTCTTCGAGCTTTCCGATGGCCGCGGCCCCCTGGCTGCGGGCGTAGGCTTCCAGCACGCCGAAGTACCGGGTCTTGTCGGCGCCAGCCCCCTTGTCCAGCTCGGCGGCGAGCACCGCGCCCACCTCGGGCCCGGAGCAGCTCGCCAGGGCGCGGTACCACCGCTCCTCCCAGAACTTGTCGCCCAGCCGCGCCTGGCTGCCGACCAGGAAGTCCTTGACGGCTTCGTGCTCGTCGCAGGCTTCGCCGAGTGCGGCGATGGTGCGGCTGCGGTCCTTGCTGATCATCGTGTCGGTCCACGACAGCAGGCTGTCGCCGGCCCCGATGTCCAGGGCGGCGACCGCCGCGGCGTCACCGTCGGGGCCCGGCAGGATGCGCACGAGCTGCTCAGGGGCCACGGCCTTGGCCGCGTCGGCGTCGCAGGCGGCGAGATCCACGAAGATCGGGCCCACCTGGACGGGGCTGGCGTCCTCGATCTCCGCCTTGAGTGCCTTGGCGTCGCAGTCGTCGGCGAGGGCCGGTGACGAGAGGCCGGTCAGCAGCGTGGCGAGGAGCAGGGAGGGCATGCGATCTCCGGTGATCAGGAGGGGATGAGAGGTTCGCAGATGCAGGGCGCGGCGTAACTGGCGGGTCGGTGGAGGCAACCCACGACCAGCGCGTCGGCGTCCTTGCTCCTGCCCCGTGGCCGTGCCATCCTTCGCGCGCAACGGAGTCCCACATGATCGCCCTCGCCCTGCTCCTGCTGGCCTGCGAGCCCCACATCGTTGCCGACATCCCACCAGACGACACCGGCAGCATCGACACCACAGGCGACGGCGGCGCGGACCCGACGACCGACGGCGGGGCCGCCGACACAGGAGAGCCCGACTACAGCGAGTACGACGGCGCTACGCTGGAGATCCTGTCACCGGGCTCGGGGGACTTCTACGCCCTCGACGAAGGCGTCCCCTTCCTCGCCCACCTCCTGGCCGCCGATGGTAGCGAGCTGCCGGCCGACGATCTGCTGACCTGGTCGACGTCGGTGGACAGCTCCTGGTCCGCCACGGGCTCGGACTTCGTCGACGATCTGCCGGTTGGGGTGCACGACATCTCGGCGGTGGCGGACCTGCCCAACGGCGACCGGCTGGGCTGGACCGTCGGCGACGTGCGGGTGCAGCACCAGGACGCCGGCACCTACGTCGGCGACCTCATGGTCGACTTCAGCATCGAGTACAAGGGCGTCCCCTACACCGCCACCTGCATCGGGGCGGCCACCCTCGTGGTCGACGCCTGGGGCGAGACCGCCGTGGGCGACAGCTCGTGCACGACCAGCCTGCTCGGCTACGACCTGACCAGCGACTACAGCTTCGACTTCGCCATCGACGCAGACCAGCTCGACGGCGAAGCCATCCTCGACCTCACCTGGTTCGAGAGCCAGTTCAGCGCCACGGGGACCCTGGGTGACGGAGACCTGCAGGCAGACTGGGCCGACACCTTCATGGGCTTCCTGGACTTCGCCGGATCGCTGGACCTGACGCGCATCAGCCTCGACACCGAGTAGCGCCTCCCCCCAGCGATGGGACAGCTCGTGGCGAACGCCGAGAGCCGCGAAGCGGTAGGCTCCAGGCGTGTCTGCCCACCTCTCCACCGCCGTCACGAGCGGCCTGCTCACGCTGGCGCTGCTGGCGCCGGGCTGCGCCAGCAGCAAGCTGGTCCGCGTCGAGAACGAGCTGCTCTCCCAGCAGCTCGAGGACGCGCTGGCCGAGCTCGGTGAGTGCCGCAGCGAAGCCGGGCCCAGCGACTACGTCACCACCGTCACCCTCGACACGGTCCAGGCGTGGCTGGAGCGCGCCGGCTTCGGACCGGTGGAGCGCTCCGACCAGGACGTGCTCTACGCCTCGTTCGTGGGGCGAAACACGGACTTCCGGCTGACCGCCCAGGTCTTCCCGTCGGAACAGGTCCTCTTCCTTGCCGCGACCGACTACCTGCGGCTGGAAGACGCCACCAGCAGCCGGGCGATGGTGCTGCTGCTCACGCAGCTCGCCGCGCTGAACTACGACCTGATCCTCGGCAAGTTCCAGCTCAACCCCCGGTCGGGCGACATCACGCTCTCCGTCGAGCTGAAGCTCGATGACGGGCTGGGGTTCTCGACCTTCGACGCCGCCGTGGGGCACCTCGTGCGCACCGCCGACGAGCGCTACCCGGACCTGACGCGCGCCGCCGGGGGGGGCAGCCTGTGACCTCGCCGGCTGGCAGGACAGCTCCGCAGGTCGGTGGCCCGGCGGAACAGGCCGCCGGCGCGGTGGACGCCGCAGCGGACGCCCCGGCCGTGCCTGGACGCCACGCCGCCGCCCTGGCCCGCGGTCGGGCCTTCCTGCGTGCGGCCCACCTCGACGCGGGTGGGTGGCCCTACGTCGCCGGTGGTCCCGCCCGGGCAGAGCCCACGGTGCTGTGCGCAGCGGCAGGCGCCGACGGGTCCTGGGTCGAGGACGCCTGGCTGGCCAGCCACGACCTGGACTGGGCGGGCCTGCTGCTGCCCGCGCTGGCCTGGCAGCGGGCCCCCGAAGCCTCTCACGCAGCGCTGCAGCGGCTCGACGACCTCGCCAGCGTCCCGGTCGAGCAGCAACACGGCTTCGACTCGACCCTGCCGGGCTGGTCCTGGGTCCAGGGCACGGCGGCCTGGGTCGAGCCCACCGCCTTCGCCATGCTCAGCCTCCGCCGTACCGGGAGCGCACCGGAGCGCCTCGCCCAGGGACAGCGGCTGCTGCTGGACCGCCAGTGCACGGACGGCGGCTGGAACTACGGCAACCCCAACGTCTACGGCGCCGACCTGGACAGCCACCTCGACGCCACCGGCTGGGCTCTGCTGGCCCTGGCCCCTACCCCCGCAGCCGATGCCGGCTTCGCCTTCCTCGCCGGCTGCCTGGAGCGCCCGAGCACCCTGAACCTGTCCCTGGCGGCCCTGGCCAGCGCGGCCCACGGTCGTGACCCGGTCCCCTTCCTCGACCTCCTCGCCGACCGCCTGACCGACCAGGGCGCGCGCGGCCGGATCGACCTCACCGCCATGGCCTGCGCCGCCCTCCGGCTCAGCGTGGAGGACCACAATGCCTTCCGACAAGCCTGAGCGCCCCGACACCGCCATCCCGCAGCGGCGCCTGTCGCCGACCCGGCGGAACCTCATCCTCGGCGCCACCGGCGCCCTCGGTGCCGCGACCGTCGGCTTCCAGGGCTGGACCGTGCTTCGGCAGCCCCGGGTCCGGGTCCTCAAGATGCGCTGCCCCTCCTACGACGACGACCTCGTGCGCCGGATCCGGGAGGGCATCGCCGCCTTCCCCGCGGTCCGGGCCGCCGCGAAGGGGGCGCGCGTCGTGTTGAAGCCGAACCTCGTCGAGGTCAACCCTGCGCGGCCGATCAACACCGACCCACGGCTGGTGGCGGCCGCTGCCGCGGCCTTCTTCGAGGAGGGCGCCGCCAGCGTCACCGTCGCCGAGGGCCCCGGCCACGCCCGCGACACCGAGTACCTGCTGGAGCAGAGCGGCCTCGACGCGCTGCTCCAGCCGCTGAACGTGCCCTTTGTCGACATCAACGTCGACGAGCCGGTCGAGGTCCGCCCGCCCTGGGACTTCACGAAGCTCGGCAAGCTGCCGGTGTCGCGCACCATCATGGCCGCCGACCTCGTGGTCTCGATGCCCAAGCTCAAGACCCACCACCACGTCGGCGCCACCCTGTCCATGAAGAACCTGTTCGGCACCGTACCCGGGGCGGTGTTCGGCTGGCCGAAGAACCCGCTGCACTGGGCAGGGATCGAGAATTCCATCGCCGACCTGTGGAGCAGCATCCGCCCGGCCTTCAGCATCGTCGACGGCATCGTCGGCATGGAGGGCGACGGACCGATCATGGGCAGCGCCGTGCCCATGGGGCTGCTGCTCTTCGGCGATCAGTGCCCGGCGGTGGACACGGTCGCGGCGGGGCTGATGGGCCTCGCTCCCGAGAAGATCCTGTACCTCGGCCGGGCGCCCTGGGTCGGTGGCACGACCAGCACCTTCCGCATCGAAGAAGCTGGCGACACCGTTGAAAGTCGGGCGTTTTCCGTGCTACCTCACCTGGAGTCGCTGCGCGCCTGAGCCCGGTCCGGCCAGCCCCAGGTCAGCGCGGTCCCACCTCGGGGAGGCTTCCCTCCCGCCTTCCTCTCCGGAGACGCCCATGCTCTGCCACACCGTGCCCATGCTCGCGGCCCACCTGCACGGCACGCCGGTCACGCCCCAGACCTTCGGCGGTGGGGGCGATGGCTGGCGCCCTACCAGCATCGGCTCCATCGACAGCGACGTCGTGCCGGTGCGCTGCCACTGGAGCCGTGCCGCCGACGAGGACCGCTGCCCCGCGATCCTGGAACAGGCCGCCGACGCCTGGGCCGCGCAGATCGACCGCGCCGGCTTCACCGATCCGCTGCCCGACAGCGATGGCCTCGTCGATATCTACCTGACCACCGAGTACACCAAGGGCGGGGCCTACACCGACGGCACCTGGGTCGACGAGGTCGAGGGCGACGGACGCAACGGCTGCAGTGCCTACATCGCCATCGACTACCACATCACCGACGAAGAGATGCCCGGCTACGTGGTCCACGAGTTCAACCACGTGCTCCAGTACGCCTACGACTTCTGGGAGCCCACCTACATGATCTGGGAGTCGGTGGCGTCGGCGGCCGAAGAGTGGACCTACCCCGACGTCGGCGTCTACACCGACTACGTCATCGACTTCCAGCGCGACCCGTGGATGGGCCTGCTCGGCGACGGCTACTTCATGGCCGACGAGTACCTCATCTTCAGCTACTACGAGTACGGCGGAAGCATCTGGGCGCTCCACCTCGACGAAGAGTGGGGCGACGGCATCGGCGGGGGGGGTGCGGCCCTGTGGGAAGCCGCGTCGAACGAGGGTTGGACCAACGAACCCGACGTCATGGACGCCTACGACACGGTGTCCGGCGACTGGCAGCAGGCGCTGCTGGAGTTCTCGGCGGCCCGCGCGCGGATGGGCGGTCCCAACGCGCCGTCCTGGGCCGACTGGGAGGGCTCCGGCTTCCACATCGGCACCGAAGCCGACCTCACGGCGGGTGATCTGCCGACCACCGTGGTGCCCGAGATCGGGCCCTACCAGACCGGCGTGACCTACGTCTCGGTCTCCGGTGTCCCCAGCGGCAAGGCGGTGGCCTGGAGCGTGAGCACCACCAGTGCCGCCAGCGCGGACCTGCGCTGGGGCTCCGTCGCGGTCCAGGGCGCCACCGAGCAACTCTCTTCCACAGGCAGCGGCAGCTTCGACGCGGACGGCAGCAGCGGCGAGATCATCGTGGGCGTCGTCAACATGGGCCCGCCGGACTTCGACGGTGATGACAGCCTGGAGATGGCCGAGATCGAGGTCGAGGTGTCCATGGTCGACGCGACCGGCGGGGGCGACGGCGGGTCCACGGACGGCGGGGCTGCGGACGGTGGCAGCAGCGACGGCGGCAGCAGCGACGGTGGCAGCGGCGACGGCGGCAGCAGCGACGGCGGCAGCAGCGACGGTGGCGCCGGCGATGGCGGCACGACCGGTGACGCCGGGGCGAGCGACGGCGGCGCCGACGCCGGTGCCGGCGACGGCGGTGCCGACGAGGGCAAGGGGGGCTGCAGCGCGATCGGCAGCGCCGGCATGGGCGTCTGGCTCTTCGGGGCCGGCCTGGTGGGCATGCGGCGCCGTCGACGCGACTGACCCCGATCCGCCAGCGGTGGGACGAACGCACACGGCCGCGCTCCAGCGCCCGGCTGCTATGCTCAGCCTCCCAGGTTGGCCCTGAGCTTCGTCCCAGGAGGTCTGTCGTGCGCGGCACCACCGCGATGCTGGCGCTGCTCGTCTCGGCGAGCTGTGCGGGCACCCCGACGCCGGCACGACAGGGCGACGACGATGCCCCTGTGCCGACCACCGAGCCCCTCGCGGAGGCCCCTGTGCCCACCGAAACCGATGACCCGGCCCTCGCCCCGCTGGTCCTGAGCTTGCGCTCGCGTCAGGACGCACCGGACATCACCGCTCGCGTCCGTGCCCTGCAGGACGAACCCGCCCCGCGCCCGCCGGTCCAGATTCGAATCGACGCCGACGCCCTCGACGGGCTCGTGCTCCAGCTCGGCTCGGTCACCGCCGACACCCAGCTCGATCTCACCGTCTCGGGGCGGTCCGACGGCACGGTGTTGCGCGATGGCAGCGTCCGCCTGGTGGGACACGACGTGGCCGTCAGCGACCTCCGCTTCGTCGGCGGCCCGTCCTCCGGCGACAGCCTCACGGTCACGGCAAGCGGCACCGCAGAGCTCACGGACGTCGCCTTCGCCGGCCACAGGGCCAGGCTCGTCCCGAGCACCCGCCGCCGCGGCGCGCGTGCCCACCAGGGCGCGCTCAGGCTGCAGGCCATGGGGCGGGACGCCGTGGCCACGATGCACGGGCTCACCGTCGTCGACGCCACCGTCAGCCCGGCGATCCAGATCGGCGCCCAGCCGGGTGGCCGCTTCGACCGGGTCGAGCTGGAAGGGGCAGCCTTCGCGTCGGTGGCCGCTCCGGCGGTCGGCGTGGGCGCCACCCTGCAGCTCGTCCTCTCCGACGTCCGCAGCGACGCCCCGGAGGGCCTCGTCCAGACCGACTCCCCCGCCGTCCTCGTAGACGGCCGACCCCTCCCCCTCGACGCCGACGATCCTCGGGTCGAAGCGGCACGCGCCGCCCTCCAGCCCAACGACTGACCCCACCGCGCCCCGGCGCAAGGAGCCCCGCCGTGACCGTGCAACAGCAGACCCGACGGACCTCGACCGACGCCACCTCCGCCGGCACCTCCACCGGGCTCGGCACGAGTCCATCTCGCGGCACACGGGGCAACGCCGCCACCCAGGATCGCATCGACCGCTCTCCCACGGGGCGCAACCCCGACACCTACACTGACAGCGACGGCACCGGCAGCACGCATGCGCCGGTGTCGGCCGACGACGCGCTGAACGTGACCGAGGACGCTGCACCAGAGCGGGTCCCCGGCGAGGTCGAGGTGCGCCCCCTCTACACCGACGAACACCCGCTGCTGGTCGCCGCCACGCCGGCAGAAGAGTCGCTCTACGAGCGTCGCGAGCCGACGGGAGAGTGCACCGGCGACGGCTGGGTCGTCGCGTCCGGCATCATGGGCTCGACCGCCCGCCCCTCGATCGTCCAGGTCCGCGACGAGCGGACGATCTTCGTCGGTAGCCAGCCGGCGGTCGCCGACATCTCCCAGGGCTCGCTCGGCGACTGCTACTTCCTCGCAGCGGTGACCGGCGTGGCGCAGTCCGACCCCGGCCACCTCCGCGACATGTTCACGGTGAACGGCAACCAGGTGGTGGTGCGGCTGTACAGCTACGACACCGCGGCGGCGACCTGGCAGCCACGCGACGTGAGCGTCGACATGAACTTCCTGCACGCCACGGACGAGCACGGCGGCGTGGACTACCTGATGGCGTCGGGCTTCCGCATGGGTGAGACGCCGACGCGAGGCAAGTGGTACGCATCTGTCGACGAGGGTGAAGACCTCTGGGTCTGCGAAGACGCCGAGTACGAGTTCGCCCTGTGGGCGCCCCTGCTCGAGAAGGCCTACGCTCGCCTCGCCGAGCGCTTCGGGCAGTACGGCGGGGCCTACAACAATGACGCCAACAGCAACACCGACGCCGACGGCAACGCCCTGTCCGGCTACCAGGTGATCGACGGCGGCTTCTCGCAGTACTGCTACGGGATGCTCTACGGCAACGCAGAAGTCGCCAACGACTACACCGACATCGACTACGACGCCGAAGCCACCGGCTCCGAGCTGGTGGCCGCCAACCTGCCGCTCATCGAACAGATGCTCAAGGTCAACGGCCAGGACATGCCGGGAGGACAGGTCTCCTACATGACCATCTCGACCGACAGCAGCACCATCGTGAGCCGGCTCAAGGACCAGCTCGACCGCACGCTCGACCTCGATGGCGTCGACCGCTACGACAGCTTCGTCCGGAGCCTGCGCTGGGTCCACGCCCTCTGCGCACGCTACCAAGCCGCCGAGACGGGTGGCGACCAGCCCAAGGTCGACGCCGCCGCCAACGAGATCACGCGGGCCTGCACCCGCATGGCCGACCCGGCCGCCTGGCCCATCCTCGGGTCGAGCCGCGCCGATGGCGCCTACCGGGACCTGCGGGACCTGCTCCAGGTCGCCCAGAACATCGGGACCGACGCCAGCGACGGCCGCCGCCTGACCTACGCCGACCACGCCTACAGCGTCCTCGGCATCTCGCTGCGGGACGCCAAGGGCGCACCCCTGGTGCTCTCCGGCGCCGATCTGCCCGCGCGCAAGGATGAAATCGACCCGCTCCAGTCCTCGGTGCGGCTGCGCAACCCGCACGGCACGAACGAACCCGACGCCGACGGCGATGGTGCCGACGACGGGCTCGACGACGGCGCCTTCTCGATGCCCCTGGCCCAGGCCATCCGGGTCTTCAGCATGTCCGAGCAGTCGGTCGTCCGTACCTGACCGGCGCGGGACGCCGGCCACTCCGGCTCAGGCCGCCCGCCGCACCCGGTTCCGCCCCGCACGCTTTGCCTCGTAGAGCGCAGCGTCGGCCAGGGCCACGACGGCGTCGGCGTCGACGTCCCCAGCCGACAGCAGATCGGCGTGGCCCAGGCTCACGGTGCACCGCACCACCTGGTCTCCGCTGCGCACCGCGCAGTCCTCCACCGCCCGCCGGATCCGCTCGCACAGGCCGGCGGCGTCGGCGGCGGAGGCGCCCGGCAGGATGGCGAGGAACTCCTCGCCGCCGTAGCGGACGAGCACATCGCCCTCGCGCAAGCGCTGGCGGGCGGCCCGGGCAACGCCAACCAGGACCCGGTCGCCGACGAGGTGCCCGTAGGTGTCGTTGACCGCCTTGAAGTGGTCGATGTCGAACATCACGATGGCGAGCAGCCCCTCGGCGCGGCGCGCCCGGTGCAGCTCCTCGTGCAAGCGATCGCGTCCGAAGCGTCGGTTGTAGCAGCCGGTCAGGGGGTCGAGGGCCGCGATGTGCTGGAGCTGGGTGTGGGTCACGGCGTTGGACAGCGCCACCGCGAAGGTCCGCGAGAAGATGCGGGTGAGGCTGCGCAGCTCGGGGCGACGCGGGCGAGCGCAGCCGAGCACGACCAGCCCGACCTGCTGGCCGTGGGCGGTGGCCGGCAGGAAGCAGACCTCGGTCGGCCGGAATTCGACGATGCCACCGCACAGCTCGATGTCACCGGGCAGCTCCAGCTCCTGCGCCTTGCCCGTCGCCATCGCGCGTTGGCTCCGGTCGTCGGTGACGAGGCGATCCGGATCGGAGATGCCGTGGCTCGCCACCACCTCCAGCGTACCGGCGCGCAGGACGAGGATCGCGACGGCGTCGGCCCCCACGTGGGTGAGGAAGCCCTGGACCGCGGCCACGCAGAGGGGCGCCAGCTCGAGCTGGCTGGACATGGCCTCGGCGAAGCGGTCGACACGCTCCTCCACCTCGTGGCTGTGCGAGAGCGCCTGCACCAGGCCGTTGTGGGCGGCCGCCGCCTGTCCGATGGCGTCGTCGCTGTCGACCGGGATCGTGCAGCGCTCGGGGTCACAGCGCGACCAGTCCCCCGACAGCGTAGCGCTGACCACACCGGCCTCGACCCGCTCCATGGCGTCGGCCAGCCCGCGGACCCGCGGCAGGACGACGGCCCGGGCGATGAGGATGTTGGCGAGCCCCACGGTGGCCCCGGCCAGCAGGCACATGCCGACGAAGCCCGGCGCCATGGCGGCCTCGTGGGGCATGCCCATCGCGACCACCGCGAGGGGAAACACCGCTCCGACGAGCAGGCCGAAGCCCGTCATCCAGATGGCGAGATCATCGAACACACGACGGGTGAGGCGCATGGGGACACTCCACGGAAAGAGGCAAGCTCGCTTCGAAAATTGGCCTGTAAGGCCGTGAAAGCGACGTTCACTCACAGACTACCATGGAGTCGCCGCCGCGTCGGCGGCAGCCCTGTCACCATCCGTCGAGATCTCCGGTACCATCACCGTCATGCCGAACCTCGCCCTCAAGCCCAAGCAGAACCTCTCCTCCTTCCGCCGCATCGCCATCGGCACCTGGCGAACCGCCTACGACCCCAGCGTCTACGGGGCCGTGGAGCTGCGCGCAGAGCCGGTGCTGGCCTACCTGGCGGCCTACCGGGAGCGCACCGGCCGGCGGCTGACGCTGACCCACATGCTGGTCCGCGCCGTCGCCGCCGTGCTCAAGGAGATGCCCGATGCCAACGCCATCATGCGGTGGAACCGGATCTACCTGCGCCAGGACGTCGGGGTCTTCTTCCAGGTGGCCATGGAAGACCAGGAGACCGGCGAGATCGACCTGTCCGGGGTCACCATCCACGGCGCTGACGACAAGTCGCTGCTCGACATCCTCGACGAGACCGAGGAGCGGGTGCGCAAGGTCCGCGCCCACAAGGACGAGCAGCTCGAGAGCACGCGCAGCACCTTCAAGCGCATCCCCTTCCTGCTGCTCAACAAGGTCCTCGACCTGATCGCCTTCCTCACCTACGAACTGAACCTCGACCTGTCCTGGGCCGGCATCCCCAACGACCCCTTCGGCAGCGTGATGATCACCAACGTCGGCTCGCTGGGGCTGCAGGAAGCCTACGTGCCGCTGGTGCCCTACAGCCACGTGCCGCTGCTGCTGGCCGTGGGCGAGGTGCGGCAGACGCCGGTCGTCGACGACGGCGAGATCGTCGTCGGCAGCGTCCTCCCCATCTTCGCGACCTTCGACCACCGCATCCTGGACGGCTCGCACGCCGCGTTCATGGTCAAGACCATCAAGCGCTGGTTCGCCGATCCCGAAGCGCACTTCGGCGCGCTGCCCCCGGCGGCGGACGCTGCAGCCGACCCCGCGACGGCGGGCGCTACAGCGACCGAGGATCGGTCAGCCGCCCGGTGACAGCACTCGCCGCCGCCACGGCCGGGCTGACCAGGTAGACCGGGCCGGGGCCACCCATGCGACGGTCGAAGTTGCGGTTGGTCGTGCTGGCCGTTGTCTCTCCCGGCAGGGGGACGCCGGGGCCGTTGCCGATGCAGGAGCCGCAGCCCGGCGGGCTGACGACCGCGCCGAGGTCGGCGAAGAGCGCCAGCAGGCCCTCATCCGTGGCGTGACGGGCGACGTCATCGGACGAGGGCGTGACCGTCAGCCGGACGCCGTGGGCCAGCGCGCGCCCGCGCAGCACGGCGGCGGCAGCCCGCAGGTCGGCCAGCGAGCCGCCGGTGCAGCTCGCGATGACGACGTTGTGGATGGCCACGTCGGCGGCTTCGGTCAGCGCAAGGCGGTTGCGGGAGTCTCCCGGGGTCGCCACGGTGAGCGGCACGTCGTCGAGGTCGACCTCGATGACCCGCTCGTAGCGGGCGTCGGGGTCGGGGTGGACCATGCGGTCGCTCCAGTCGCCCCCCCGCCGCTCGGCCAGGAAGTCGAGCAGCGGCTTGCACGGCTCGACCACCCCGGTCATCAGCCCGCCCTCGACCGTCATGTTGGTGATGACGCTGAGTTCGTCGACGTTCCACTGGTCGAGCCCCGGTCCGCCGAGCTGGATGACGCAGGTGTCGGTGGGACTGGTGCGCCACTGCTCCTCGCGGAAGTAGGGGTCGCCGATGAGGTGGAGCACGAGATCCTTGGGGGAGAGCACCCCGCGCGCGTCACCGCGGACCACGACCCGCACGGTCTTGGGCACGGTCACCGGGATCATCCCGGTCCGCAGCGCGAAGGTCATGGCCGTCGAGCCCACGCCGAAGGCGAAGGCGTTGAGCACGCCGGCCGTGGGGCTGTGGCTGTCGGTGAGCACCACGACATCACCGGGTCGCGCGTAGCTCTCCACCACCACGCGGTGGCAGACCCCCGCCGGCAGCGGGCGACCGGGGCCGTGCAGCCGCAGGCCGTGCTTCTCGCAGGCGTCCAGCATCTCCTTGGCCAGCCGGCGCGCCGGCTGCAGGCGGCTGTTCTTGACGCTGTCCGGCACCGAGGGCTGGTCGATGAGCACGAAGTGATCTTCGAAGGCCGCGACCTGGTCCGGCTCGAACACGCGGTCTTCGCCGAAGGCGTCGTCGTAGAGCGCCATGCACATGCCGGCCGTGTACTCGTGCATGCCGCGGAAGCCCGTGCGGCACAGCACCTGGTCGCCAGCCTGGACGTGGCCGATCCCCAGGCGGGCGTCGGCTTCCCCGCCGCCCCGCCACGCCCGGTTCGCCACGATCTTCTCGATCACGGTCATGGGTACCGACGGCCGCTCCGTCTCGTACCAGGGCGACACGTCGCCCGACAGCCACTGCTTGCCGTACTCCAGGAGGCCGCCGGCGTGGGCGACCTGGCGGAAGAAGGGGGGCAGCGCATCGTGCAGCTCGGCGATGTCGACGTCTTCGCCGGCCGAGAGGCGGTCGAGCACGCCGAAGTCGGTGGTGAAGGGCATGCCCCCGTAGACCATGTTCTCCTGGAAGATCCGCTGGAAGCTGTGGGCGACGACGAGGTCGATGCCTGCGCCCTGGTGGGCCACCACGGCGACCTCGCGGGAGCTGCCGCTGCCGTAGGCGTCACCGCCGACCATCACCTGGAAGCCACCACTTCGGACCTGGTCGTGGCCGACGACCTCCTTGAAGTCCTGGAGGAACCAGGGACCGAGCACGTCGGGCGTGTAGCCCAGCGTGCAGGCCGCCCCCGAGATCATCGCGTCGGTGTTGACCCCGTAGTGCAGGGGCAGCGCGTCGGCGCCGTGCAGCCGGTCCAGCGGCAGGGCGTCGCCGGCGAGCTGGGCACGGAGGAGAGCGGGATCGTCGGTGGCGACGAGGATGCGGCCGGTGAGCTTCATCGGGTTCTCCGACGGAAGGGGGCGGGGTGGGGGGTCCTAACCCTCCCCGGCGCGGAGGCCGCGGCCTGCCCACTTGCGCCGCGCGACGGGAATGTCGCGGCCTGCCGACTCGCGAACGCGACGGGGTTGTCGCGGCCGGCGGTAGCGCGGCCGGGCGAGCGCGCGCAATATGTCGACGGGATGTGTCGTCATCCTATCGATTGAGTTCGTTCGGTGCTGGATACTGGTGGGCGGGGTCCGTATCGAGAGTCATTGATCAAATGATCGAACGCAATTCACCTGATGGCTTTCCATCCTGCGCATTTCTTTCGCCCGGCCGGGGGCACGGCGAACCGACGAGGTGCTCAGCCTCCGGCGTCCACGATCCGCTTGGCGGCGCGACTTGACATATACGGGGGGGGGGTATTCTACGCTCCCGTGGACCGGACACCCCGTCCCCCTCCACACAGGCCCAGGGAGTCTCCATGGCCAGCACCTTCGTCGAGCTGATGCCCCCCACAAAGATCACCACCGGCTGGGAGCTCGACATCGAGCTTGCCGCCGACCTCGGCAGCTTCAGGACGCTTGAGGTCCAGTGGAACGTGCTCACACCGGGGAACGGCACCGGCGGCGAGTCCATCGTCCTGACGCACTGTGCGACGAAGCACGGCGTGTACCTGACGCTCAGCGGGTCGGGCATCGTCATTGACAACTCTGCAGCCGACGCCCACAAGGCCGTTCCCGACTTCCTGCGCTTCGTCCGCGCCCGCGCGGTCGGATCCGTCAGCGGCGTGCCAGTCATCGGCGCCCAGATCATCGCCAAGGAGTAGTCGGTGTCGCGCAGTGCGGTGAAGGGGCTGCCCGGCAAGCTGCCGCTCGCTCCGGCTCAACGTCGCGAGGACCTCGGACGCCACGACGCACCCGTCCACCGGTGGGCAGGGCGGTTGGCGCTGCTGCACCAGGACCTGAGCGCCGGGACCTGCACGACCGGACCT
Source organism: uncultured Enterobacterales bacterium (assembly GCA_964599085.1). Taxonomy (GTDB): domain Bacteria; phylum Myxococcota_A; class UBA796; order UBA796; family UBA2385; genus J125. Next base: position 83,104 of record CAZRFD010000013.1, read on the forward strand.
GGGTCCCGCGACCTGCGCGGCGAAGACCCGTCGAAACTCCGGGAGCGCCGCCTCCTCGCCTTGCTGGCCACGCTGGAGCGCCACCCCCACCTGCGAGGTGCGGGGCCGCTGGTCAGATTGCCTCACCGTCGGCTCCCGACCAATTCATCGAAGGTGCCGCCTCCGACGCCGCCGACCTCCGAACACCTGCAGACGGCCGACGCGCCCGGTGAGCGTATGGTGAGTCCACGCGACGCAGCGCTCGACGGACTGCAGGCGCGCGGCGTGGACCTCGCGCGGGTCGGGCTGAAGTGACCCTGCCCGCGGCGGCGCTCGGTCCAGCCGTCCATCGGCGCCTGCCGGACGTCGGCGGCACCCAGGCCATCAGCCTCACAGACATGTTAGCCGCCATGCGGGCGCGCGGACTTCGCCCGCACCGCGGCACGCCGACCGATGACGAAGCCGTGGCCCGGCGCCTGTGGAGTCTTGTGGGCTCGCCGTCTCCAGAAGCAACATCCGCCCGCGGAGGACGTGCGCACCCCGCCGTCGACCTCGGCTCCCCGGTGCTACGCTACGCAGGTGCCGAGCCCGAAGCCTCTGCTGGACCCAGTGACTTCTTCGGCGTCGCCGAGCCGACCTTTGCGACCTCCGATCGCATCGCCGACATCTTCGGGTCGACCGAACAGCTCGTCGGCGACCTGCGTGACATGGGGGCGGGTGCGGTGCGGCGATGCAAGTACCGCGACGTGTACTGGGGTTCGGTCTTCCCCAACCGCGGTCGGTACTTCGACGGAGAGCTGGTCCCACCTCCCGCCGAGATCCTCTCGCGCCTGCGCGCCGACGGCGGCGCCGCCCTCGCCCCCTTCACCGAGCTGCTGCTCGCCTGCCTCCTCGCAGGCATCCAGGTGGCGATCACGCCCTTCGATTCAGGGGGCGGCAGCGTGATGAACATCGCGGGCAGCGGCGCCGCCACGCGCAACGACCGCGAGCTGCCGCTGGAGTCGGGTGACGACGCCGACCCGGTCACCTGGGCCGAGCTGCTCGAGAACAAGCCGGCCTGGCAGCTCGGCGTGCGGGTACCTTCGACCTTGGGCTTCGACCCCTTCTACTGGGACCACGACGAGGGGACACCAACAACGGCGCAGCGACGCTTCCAACGCTTCGCCTTGCAGGTGTGGCCGACCTGGGAAGGCGACCTCTCGACCGGGACATCGACACACGACGCCTACGCTCGGGAGTGCGCGCGCCGAAAATCCCTCGCGGTCGCCGCCTTCTGCCAGGGGGTCGCCGAGCACCTCGCCGCGGTTCACGAGGTCTGGCAGGATCTGCTGGACAATCGGGGGATCTACGCCGTCGTCACCACGGTCGAGCTGGGCAACGAGCTCAACGGCCTGTTTCGCACCACGGCCGATCCAGACGCGGGGCTGGGCATCAGCCTGCAGAGCCAGTACGCGGCCGGGCGGTACATGTGGCTGGTGGCCACGCCCTTTCGCGAGCTGCTGCCGTCCCTTCGCTTCCGCGCCGCCGAACTCTCTTCGTGGAACCCGACCGATCTCTCCGGAACCTGCGCGCCGAGCGCTGGCTGCTGCGTGACCGACACCTACCTGCAGCGCCTGCGCTGGCTACGCGGGAGCATCGGGACCGGCATGGTCTGGGCACACATGGTCGAGATCACCAACGCCACCACGATCGCCGTGCTCCTGGCGACCCACGGAGATGTGCTGCTGTCCGACGAAGCCATCGACTGGTTCATCACCTGTCTGCACGCCGACTACTGGTGGCCGCCCTTCGCCGACGACCCGTCCGATGTCCTCGTCTTTCCGGTCACCAGCCTGGTGCACGAGGTGGGGTTCCACTGGTTCCACGACGCCAACGCGCGATACCTGCAAGACGAGCATCGCGCTGAATCGTGGGTGGTGGGCTACCAGGACGCCGCCCGGCTGGTCTCCGATGTCGATCTGCTGCAGTCCACGGTCGTCGACCCACTGGCTGGGGATGGCTTCGACCTCGTGCGGACGGTCGGCGCGGTGGGCTTTGCTGCGGTCCAACCGGGGGTCGACACGACGGACCCCATCTCCTCGCCCTACTACGATGGCACCACACCGCTCTTTCAAGCCGGCATGATCGCCCGATACCTGTGCCTGTTCCGGACGGCAGGGGCGACCCGCACGTCGGTCTTCACCCCCTACCTCAAGCCCCTGGAGGGCACGGAAGACGGAGTGCCCCTGCACTGGGAGGCCGCCAGCCTGGGCACCGGCCTGCACAACGACGTCGCCCGCCCCGGAGAAGAATCCGACTTCGCCGCCCTCGGCGCCTGGCGCCGCCCCGCCTGGTTCACCTGGCGCCGGGTCGCCTGGTTGCTGTCGCAGGCCGACGACGCCGGGACCCTGGTGCTTGGCGAGAAGGGGCTCACCGTGCTGCGCTACCGCCTGCGCAGCCGTCTCAGCATGCGCCCGACGCCGACCCTCGACCGACGCTATCGCTACCTGTGGGTGGCCTGGATCGACCAGTACGCCGACAGCGCCTGCCTGCACCGCGCCTGGCGGCCAGGCATCGACGACCCACCCGATCCCGACGCCCTCGGCGTCGACTCCGCCACCCTCGTGCTGTCGGACGCCGGTGGGCTGGGGTATGAGCTCGTGCCGCTGGTCCCGGCCGTCTCGGAGAGCCCGGTGGCTGGAGACACCGACGACAACGGCTACCGGCAGGTCACCGATCGCGACTGGTACTGGACCGGCTGGGATGGGGCGATCACCGCCCACGGCGAGCTGGACGCCCCGACCGGCGGAACGTCCAAGGTCTACCTGAGCCTGCGCAAGGCGAGCCCCGACGAAGCCCCCGCCCCCGTCGCCGCGCTCACGGACGCCGACTCGCTGGCGGTGCTGTGGTGATCAGCCCCTGCTGGCTCAGACGGGTGGGCGGCGTCGCGACCGGCGCTGCGGCGGGACTGGCGCTGCTGCTCTGGGGCTGCGGCACCACGCGGGAGTACGGCGATATCCCGGCCGCCGATCTGGGCGCCGAGGAGATCTGCGTTCGCGGCGGAAATGCGTGCGCCCGACTCCGCGACGGACGCGTCACATGCTGGGGATACTCCGGCTCGTTCTTGTATGGTGTCGACGCAGCACGGCTCCGCTGTGGCAATGCCGTCTGCATCGAGTACGCTGATGCTTCGGTCGACTGCTTCGACTCTACCGGTCAGCTCCACGTCGACGACGGCTACGCGCCCCCGCCAGAGTCGCTGCCGCTCACGGACTGGTGGCTGAGCAAGTATCATCCGGTCGGTGGGTGTGGAATCAGGGCGGACAAACGGGCGACATGCTGGCCCAGCGACTCAGACTCGCCTGATGGTATCGACTCCGTGGTGTCCGCCTACCAGGCCACAGCGATTGGGATCACCGATGTCTGCATCCTCCTCATCGACACCGGCGGCGAGCTTCACGCCCTGTGGCGCGGCGGGGACTGCGTGGACACCAAGGAGCCCGACCCCGAGACCGGGGACTGGGGCA
>CAZRFD010000014.1:0-83886 GCA_964599085.1 uncultured Enterobacterales bacterium
CTCCATGGTGTTGAGATTGGGACCCGACCAGGGGCCGGTCATCACTGCCACCGCAATACCATCAGTGGTCGATCATCGCAAGAAGTGCTCCGGCCTGCTGGACCAGCCGAGGCTGCCACGCGGACCGGTGGCCATCGTCGGCAGCAGCGGGCCGGTCGGCCGGGCGCTGGCCATGCTGCTGTCAGAAGGGGGCGTCGAGGTCGTCGTCGATCACGAGCCCTGAGGCGGCGGCTTCGCGGGAGTGGGCTGCTGCGCCGTCGTGGTCAGCGGAAGCCCTTCTTGCCGCGATGGCGCCCGTCGCACCAGGGCTTGTTCCTCGACAGGCCGCGGCGGCACAGCGTGGCGGACCCGGCCGAGACCTTCAGCGGGCCGTCGGGGATGACGGCGACGCGGATCGGCGGGCTCATGGGTGCACCCATGTGCTGCGGGGCCAGGCGGGGCGGTGTGCAGTCACGGCGGTTCCGGGGAGGGAATGAGGGACTGCTGGAAGCTACCCGGCCCATTGCGGGGGTCCAGCCCGCCCCGGGGCGCCGCCGTGCATGGACGCGGCGGCGCCAGACCTGCCTACTTCAAGCACAGCATCGAGACATCCCCCTGGTTGCTCGCAAAGGAGGCGGTCGTCGGGTACTGCACCGACAGGATGGTGCCGGCAGGCGTGGAGGGTGCGATCGCGTTGAGCCCCTCGGTGACGACCTTGGCACCCTTCCAGTCCGCGGCCTTCTTGGGGTCTTCGAGGCGGTCGACGACGTAGCACTGCCAGGCCGTGGCTTCCTGGGCGTGGGCGGTGCTGACCAGGGCGCCGGGCAGGCTGCGGGCGACGCCGACGCCGGCGAGCAGGGAGAGCGCGATGAGGACGGCAGGGTGGATGCGCATGGTGGCTCCGTGAGAGAGGGGCGGTCCCCCGATGGGTCGGCCACGCGGTCGGGACGAGCCGGCGGCCTCGGGGAGTGTAGCGAAGCGCGGTGCCGGTCCGTTTGGTGGACGGCCCGGGGTGGCCCCCGCCCCTGTACCCCCGCCGAGCCCCGCCCTCGCCGCCCTCACCGGCTAAGACCCCCGCCAGCTTGGAGGCAGCCATGGCAGACGGACTCTTCCTCGGTCGAGATGAAGCCGGCGCCGACCTGCGGGTCGACGCCGAGCGCCTGCGGACCCACGGCGTGGTGGTCGGCATGACCGGCTCGGGCAAGACCGGGCTCTGCGTGGTGATGCTCGAAGAGCTGGTGGCCGCCGGGGTGCCCATCATCGCCATCGATCCCAAGGGCGACCTCGGCAACCTGGCCCTGCTCTTCCCGGAGCTGTCGGCGGATGAGTTCTCGCCGTGGGTGGAGCCGGGGGCGGATCCGGCTGCGACGGCGGCCCGCTGGCGCGAGGGGCTCGCCGGCTACGGCATCGACGATGCCCGCGTCGCCGCGCTCAAGCAGCGCCTGGACCTGCACATCTACACCCCGGGCAGCGACGCCGGGCAAGCCGTCGACGTGCTGGGGGCCTTCCGCCGACCCCAGGGCGACGGTGCGGTCGACGCCGACGTGCTGCGCGGCCTCGTGGCCAACACGGTGTCGGGCCTGCTGGCGCTCGTCGGCCGCACCAGCGACCCGGTGCGTGATCCGGCCCACGTGGTGCTCTCGACCATCCTGGAGGCAGCCTGGACCGCGGGCGAGGATCCCGATCTGGAGACCCTCATCCTGCGGCTGGTGGACCCACCCTTCGACAAGGTCGGCGTCTTCCCGCTGGACCGCTTCTTCTCGCCCGACGACCGCATGGATCTCGCCATGGCGCTCAACGCGGTGGTCGCCGCCCCCAGCTTCGCGCCGTGGACGCGGGGGACGCCGCTGGACATACAGGCCCTGCTCGGTGGCCCGGAGGGGGCGCCGGCCGGGCGGGTGCCGGTGCACGTCTTCAGCCTCGCCCACCTCGGCGATGACCAGCGGCAGCTCTTCCTCACCCTGCTGCTCGGCCGCCTGCACGCCTGGAGCCGCGGGATGCCGGGAACCAGCGGGCTGCGCGCGGTGCTCTTCTTCGACGAGGTCGCCGGCTACCTGCCGCCCCACCCCTACAAGCCGCCCACCAAGCAGCCGCTGCTCACCATGATGAAGCAGGCACGGGCGGTGGGGCTCGGGGTGCTCCTGGCGACGCAGAACCCGGTCGACATCGACTACAAGGCGCTATCCAACGCCGGCCTGTGGTTCATCGGCCGCCTGCAGACCGCCCAGGACCGCAAGCGGCTGCTCCAGGGGCTCGGCCAGCCGGGCCTCGACGAACAGGTCGCCGGCCTCGGCAAGCGCCGCTTCCTGCTGGTCGACGCCAAGGCGAGCGCGCCCCGGGTCTTCGGTACGCGCTGGGCCATGAGCTACCTGCGGGGCCCGCTGACGCGCATGGAGATCGAGCGGGTCCACGCGGCGCTCGGGCCCGCACCCGCGCCCGCAGCCGAGCCAGCGCCGGTGGCGTCGCCGACTGAGCCGGCTTCGCCTCCTGCGCCTGCTGCGAAGCCGGCCGCCGGGTCCGCGCCGGCCGCTGCGTCCGCGCCGGCCGCCGCGGCCGCGCCGGCCGCACCCGACGACGGCACGCTGGGCGCCCCTCCGCCGACGCCGGGCGACTGCTGGGTCCTCGACCCCCGCGTCGCCTTCGCCCACCGCCTCGGCGACGTCTTCGCCGCCCACGCCGGGCCGTCGCGTCCCGACGGGGCCACCGTGTGGCGCCCGGCGCTCCTCGCCGACCTGCAGCTCACCTTCGACGAGCGCAACGGCTTCACCCTCGAACACCACGAGCAGCGCGTCTGGTACCCCATCGACGAGGGGCTCGGGGACCCGGTGGCCGTCGACCTGCACGCCACCGACCTGCTGCCCGGCCCGCCGGTCGAGGGTCGCTTCCACCCCCTGCCGGCCTTCATCGACGAAGCCCGCGAGCTGAAGGCCGTCCAGAAGCAGATCGCCGACGACGTCTACCGCAGCGAGAGCCGCGGCCAGCTCGTCCACGTCAAGCTCAAGCTGTACGCACGCGGTGACGAGTCCCCCGACGACTTCCGCGCCCGGGTGGCCGCCGCCGTCGACGAACGGGTGGACGCCGCCGTCGCCAAGCGCAAGGACCGCTACGAGCGAGAAGCCGACCGCCTCGAAGACCGCATCGCTCGGACCGAAGCCAAGCTGGTCGAGTACCAGGGGGTGGTCCGTGGGCGGCAGGCCGAAGAGGCGGTCAACGTCGGCGAGACGCTGCTGTCCTGGTTTACCGGGCGCAAGAAGAGCGTCAGCACGGCGATGACGAAGCGGCGCATGACCAGCCAGGCGCAGCAGCGGGTGGAGCGCACCGAGCAGGAGCTCGATGACCTCAAGCAGAAGGCCTACGAGCTGGAGCGCAAGCTCGAAGAGGAGCTCGCCGAGATCCGCGCCAAGGAGGAGAAGCTGCTCGACCTGGTCGAAGAGCGCGAGGTCCGGCTGGAGCGCAACGACATCGTCGTGTCGCGCTTCGGTATCGTGTGGGTCCCGGCGACCCGGCGACTCTGAGTCGCGGCGCCGGGCGCTCTCCCCCTCCTCCTCCTCTCCCCGAGGACACCGTGTACGTCTGCCCGGTCACCGGCGGCCGCCTCGTCAACGGCCGCTCACCCGAGGGGCGCCGCTACCCGGCCCTCGACGGCGTCCCGGTGCTCGTGCCCGACCCGGAAGCCTTCCTCGCGCGCCACGGCCCCGGCGCCTGGGACCTCCGCGCGGGCCTGCCGACCCGCGTCGTCGAAGACCTTCCCGTCGATGCTCCCGACCCGGTCACGCCGCACCTGCCGCCCCGCTCGCTGGGTGGTCCGGGCGGCTTCGGCCAGTGGCTGCAGTCACTGGGTGACACCAGCCCCGACACGGTCTGTGCCCGGTGGGGTGCAGAGCTGGCGCCCATGGGCCGCGCCGTCGACGTCGGCTGTGGCGTGGGTCCCATGACCCGCCGCATGTGCACCACCGGCCGCGTGGTCTTCGCCTTCGACCGCTCGCCACGGGCGGTGCTGCTGGCGCGCGATCTGCTGCTCGGCCGGCTCTCCGAGACGGTGATTCCCACCCACCGCGGTGGCCTCCAGCGGGTGCGCTTCCCCTACAAGCCAGTCTCCGACCGCCACCTCTACCTGTCCATCGCCGACGCCACCGCGCCGCCGCTGCCGCCCGACACCTTCGCCTGGGTCCACCTCGGCAACGTCCTCGACGTGGCCGACGACGACGCCGGTCGCATCCTGCTGGCGGCCATCAGCCTGCTGCAGCCCGGCGGCCTTCTGACGATCAGCACCCCCTACGACACCGACGCCGTCCCCGTGGCCGGCAGCAACCTGCCCGAAGACGAGCTTCGCAGCGCGCTCACCGAGCTGCGCATGACCGTGGTGGACGAAGACGAGCGCGTGCCCTGGGTTGTGCGGGAGTATGACCGCGGATACCGAGTGCTCTTCGCCCACTGCCTCGCCGCCCGGCGCGCCGCCCGCTAGGGCCCGGTGCCGACCGGTGCCCAGGGGCGCCACCCGGCCCGGGAACGCCTGATGAAGCGCGTCTACATCCGCACCTTCGGGTGCCAGATGAACGTCTACGACACCGGCAAGATCAAGGCCCAGCTCGGCCTCGACGGCTGGGAGCCGACGGACCGCATGGACGACGCCGACCTCGTCGTCATCAACACCTGCTCCATCCGCGACAAGCCGGAACAGAAGCTGCACAGCTTCCTGGGTGAAGCCCGCGCCCTCAAGCGCCAGCGGCAGGACGCCGACCCCGACGACCGCCTGCTGCTCGCCGTCGCCGGCTGCGTGGCCCAGCAGGAGGGCGGCAGGCTCCAGCGCCGCTACAAGGACCTCGACCTCGTGTTCGGACCCGACGCCGTGCCGCGCATCCGGCAGCTCGTCGATCGCGCCGACCGCGAGCGCGTGCTGGACACGGACTTCATCGACAGCGACGACTACGTCTTCGCCGCCGAGCTGGACCCCGACGCCGAGCAGTCGCCGACGGCGTTCGTGACCATCCAGAAGGGCTGTGACAACAAGTGCACCTTCTGCATCGTGCCGAGCACCCGCGGCACCGAGCTGTCGCGGCCCAGCGACGAGATCCTCGCCGAGGTGCGGGGGCTCGTCGCCCGCGGGGTGAAGGAGATCACCCTCATCGGCCAGAACGTCAACAGCTACGGCCTGAAGGTCGCCGGCGAGCGGACCTTCGCCCAGCTCCTGTATGCCGTGGCCGAGCTGCCGGGGGTCGAACGGATCCGCTACACGACCAGCCACCCCCGCGACATGGGCGCCGACGTGGTCCAGGCCTACCGGGACCTCCCCCAGCTCACCAGCCACCTGCACCTGCCGGTGCAGTCCGGCAGCGACAGCGTGCTGCGGCGGATGAAGCGCTTCTACACGCGGGATCGCTACCTGCGCCTGGTCGACGATCTCCTCGCCGCTCGACCCGATCTGGCCCTGACCACGGACTTCATCGTCGGCTTCCCCGGCGAGTCTGACGACGACTTTCAAGCCACCATGGACCTGCTGGCGGCGGTGCGCTTCCACGGCAGCTTCAGCTTCAAGTTCTCCGCTCGACCGGGGACGGCCGCCCTGCGGCTCATCGACCGGGGCGAAGACGTCGCTCCCGACGTCGCACAGCAGCGCCTGCAGGTGCTCCAGGACCGCCAGCGGCAGCTCTCCCGAGAGCACCACGAAGCCATGGTCGGCGCGACCTTCCCGGTGCTGGTGGAGGGCTGGTCGCGGCACGACCCCGGCGTCATCTGCGGCCGGACGAGCAGCTTCAAGACGATCAACTTCGAGGGCGACGTGGCGAGCGTGGGGCAGACGGTGCACGTCGAGGTCACGCGCGCCTTCACGAACTCGCTGCGCGGGCGGCTCGCCACCACGACGGTGGCGGGCTGACGCCTCTGCCGACGCCGAACGGGTGCGGATCGTCGGAAGCGGCGGGGTCTGGACTTGTCACTTGCCGGGCCACAGGTCGCTTTCGGGGGCCATGATCGGGTGAAGATCAAGCAGCCGGCCGCGCTCCGCGTCCGGCCTCCCCCGCTCCCCGGCCGAGCACGATGGGCATCAGCCAGAGGGCCCTGGACAACCTCACCCTGCTCGACCGCGTGTGGCGCGGTCGGTTGAGCGGGCGCCTCGAAGTGCGCGTCGGCGGCCAGGAAGAACGCCTGGCCGTGGTCAGCGGTGGGGTCTACCCGGGCCCCGACGGGCTGGTGGGACTGCGCGCGGCGGCCGCCCGCGGGCAGCTCCGCTTCCTGGTCGCCCGGGGTGAGCCGGTGGCTCAGCCGGGAAGCCGGGCGGGCCTGGCGGCGGTGATCCGGGAGCTGGCGGTGCTGCTGGCCGACCGCGACCCGCGCCTGGTGCCGGCCGACGCCCTGGTGCGGCTGCGCGTGGACGCGGATCTCGCCTACGAGATCATGAACCCGCACCTCGCCGACCGCCTCGCGCGCAAGCCGGTGGCGGCGGGGGCGCTGCTGCGGGACGGCAGCGTCGGCGGCCGTGAACTGCGGGCCCTGGAGCTGCTGCGCCTGGTGCGGATCGAGGATCCGGTCGACGCCGCGCAGGCCTCGACCGCTCAGGCGCTGGACGTCGAGCAGGCGCCGCCTCCGGTGCGGCCGCTGCCGGAGCGCGCGGAGGCCGAGCCCGCCGCGGACGCCGCCGCAGCGCCGCTTGCCGAGGGAGCAGGGGTCTCGTGGCGGGTCGACCAGCAGGCCTACACCGGCGAACACGACGCCGTCTTCGCCTATGGGGCCGACGACGACGAAGACGAATACGACGAAGACAGCGAGCTGTCGGACGCGGTGCTGGTCGCCGACTCCCAGCCGCCCGTGCACGACCCGGCGGCCGCCGACGCCTGGTCCTTCCCAGGGGACGACGACAGCGGTGACTCCAGCCTGGCCTCGCCCCTGTTCCAGGACGACCTCCAGGACGACGCCGTTGACTCCACCGAAGACGACGACGACATGGACTCGGCCGTCGCCGTCCTGGCGCCGGACGACGACGACGAGGTCTTCGCCTGCGAAGAAGACGACGACGACCCCTCCTCCTCGGTCTTCTCCATGAGCGCCGACCTGCTCAACAGCATGCTCGGCTCCGGCGACGATGACGATGAACCCTGGTCGCCGCCCGTGCGGGAGGAACCGGACGTCGAGATCGAGGACGACGAGGGTGACTCCTGGCTGGACAGCAGCCTGGACAGCGGCATGTACTCGGCGGTCGACAGCGCGCTGGCCTCGTCGGCGGGCTCCTTCCTCGACAGCGCGGTGGAGTCACACAGCTCGTGGACCGATGCGCGCCCGTGGTCTCCGGGTGGCGGCTTCTGGGCGACCGAGGGGAGTGCGGCGGGCGAAGCGGTCGTCTTCGACGCCGAGGGTGACCCGGCCAGCGCCACCGACGACGACACCACCTTCGCCGAGCTGCCGGTGGTGGGAGAAGACGCCGCCGACGACGTGACCGAGCCGGGGAGCAGCGCCGACGAGGCGCTCGTCTTCGGTGACCGCACCCTCGAAGACCCCGACGCCGGCTCCCTCGACTTCGAGGACACGGTCGACGACGTCGGTGCGCTGGTCGACCTCGACGAAGCGGACGCCGACGAGGACTCGGTGACGGTCGACAGCGACACGGCGGACGACACGGACCTGACCGACGCTCCGCTGGTGCCGGAGGATCTCTCGGTGCCGCCGGAGGTGCCTGGCGTGGCTGCGGCCGCGCTGCCCGCAGAGCTGACGACCGAGATCCTGCCCGCGGAGCTGGGCGCCGACGGCTTCCTGGCAGAGCTGCAGGCCGAGTTGCTCAACCGGGCGCGGCGCGAGCTGCTGTCGGGGGCCTACGAAGAAGCCAGCGCCACGCTGGAGCGCTGCGACGCGCTGAGCCCTGGCGACCCGGCGGTGAAGGTGCACCGCGCGTGGGCCCGCCTGCTGGCCGGCGAGTACTTCTTCGCCCGCTTCGAAGCGGAAGCCGCCGTGGCCATGGCGCCCGCCGACCCGCTGGTGCGGCGGCTGGCCGAAGCGCTGGTCGCCCGCAGCGAGGCCTGAACCCAGGGCGCGCGCACCGCCGCCTCGGGATAGCCGGGCGGGGTGTCCACCAACCCCTACGTCGAGGTCCACCGCCTGCAGCGCGCCCACAAGGGTGGCGGGCTTGCGTGGCTGCTGCCGTTGATCGCGACCGCCCTGGCGACGCCGCTGGCCCGGCCGGTGCTGTTGGGCTTCCTCGACCGCGGCCCGGCAGCGCTGGGGCCGGGCACGGAAGCGATCGCCTTCCGCGTCGGCGCGGTGATCGCAGCGGCGCTGTCGCTGCACACCTTCGGCGACATCGTCCGCGGCCCGGACCGGGACGTGCTGGACGTGCACCCGGTCCAGCCCCGGCTGCTTCTGTCGGCCATCGCCCGCCGGACGGCGGCTGAGCGGGCCTACCTGCCGGTCATGGGCGCCATCCTGCTGAGCCCGCTGGCCCTCGCCGGCCAGGCTGCGGCCTACGGGGGCGCGGTCGGGCTGGCGCTGGGCGCGTGGCTGGCGGGCCTCGGGGTGGGCTTTGCGACGCACCTCGCGGCGGTGGAGGCGGCCCGCAGCCCGCGGGTGGCGCTGCTGCTGGACCTGCTGCGCGGGGACAACCCGCGCATGCAGGCCGCGCTCATCTACGCGCCGGGCGCGGCGCTGGCGATCACGGGCATCGCGGTGGGGCTGGCGGCCAGCGGACTGTCGGCGGCGCTGCAGGGCTGGACCCCCGGCTGGGCTTTCTTGCTGCTGCCGCCGGTGCTCGGCGTCGCGGGCATGGCCCTGGCGCTGCCGCTGAGTGACCGTGCCTACGTGCGAGCCAGCGCCCTGCTGGCCGAGATCGACGCGGCCTGGGCCGGGGTGGAGGAGGGCGACGAAGACCGCCACGTCTACCTGGAGTGGCTGGCGCGGGGACGGCCCGAGCTGCTGCGCACGCTGCGGCAGGGGTGGCGGCGGCTGCGCACCTGGCCCATGGGCGCCTGGGGGCTGGGCCTCGTCGGCGCCTTCGCCGGCTGGAGCCCCAAGGAGGGCGCGGCCGCCAGCGTCGTCGCGGTCGCCGGCGCCGCGGTCGCGTTGGTCTGCGCGGTGCCGGGCCGCCTGGCAGAGGGCGATCCGGCCTGGCTGGACGACGCGCTGGGCGTCCGGCCGCGTCGGGTCGGGGGCGCACGCGCCATGGTGGCCTGGCTCTACGCCCAGGGCGCCATCCTGCCCGCCGTCGCGGCCCTGTTCGTCCGACACGGCAGCGTGGCGGTGATCGCGCTGGTCGTGCTGGAGCTGTTCGCCGGGCTGACGGCTGCAGCCTCGGCGGTGGCCGCCTGGCGTTGGCGGGCCCGCAGCACCTGGGCCTATGCGCCCCTCGCCCTGGTGGCCTGGGCCGGCGTAGCGGGCCTCGCCCTGCAAGGAGTGCAGTGATGTCCACACCCACGGGTGGCTCGTCCACCGCGCTCGAAGCCCGGGGGCTCCGCAAGGAGTTCGGCAAGGTCGTCGCCGTCGACCAGGTCGACTTCGTCCTGCGACCGGGCGAGCTGGTGGGGCTGGTCGGCGCCAACGGCGCCGGCAAGAGCACCACCTTCCGCATGCTCACCGGCCAGCTCGTGCCCACGGCGGGCCAGGCGCTGGTCATGGGGGTGGACGTCGCCGACGACCCCGGGGCCGCCCGCCGCCACCTCGGGATCGTGCCCGAGCACCCCACGCTGTACGGCTACCTCAGCGCGCGCGAGATGATCACCTTCGCCGCGCAGATCCGCAGCGCCGAGCCCTCTCGTTCGCCCGATCCGGCACCGGTCGAGGAGGCGCTGCGCATCGCCGGCCTCGGCGACGACGCCGACCGGCTGATCCACGAGTACAGCCAGGGCATGCACCGCAAGACCGCCCTGGCCTGTGCGCTGGTCGCCGAGCCGCCGGTCCTGCTGCTCGACGAGGCCCTCAACGGTCTCGATCCCCCCAGCGCCGAGCGGGTCCTCGACACGCTGAAGACCCGCTGCGACGCTGGCGCGTGCGTGCTGCTGTCGACGCACGTGCTCGACACGCTGGGCCGGGTGGCGGACCGGGTGATCGTCATCGACGACGGGCGCGTCACCGCCGATGTGCCGGCCACCGAACTGGAGTCCGTGCGGCGCATGCTCCGGGACGACGCTCCCTGACAGGCACCGTCGACGCAGGCTGCGGGCCGCGGTGGGCCCCCGCAGCGGGGTAGGGGAGGGCTGCGCCCCGGACGGTCCCGACCATGGCTCCCTTCACCCGCCTCCGCACCCGGCTGCGGCGCCTGCTGCACGACCCGGGCCTGCCGGTCTATTACGCGCCGCAGTACCGCCTGCCGATCACCGGCCTGGAAGCCAACCGGGGGCTCGAGCCGCGGCGGGCCGATCTCGCGGCGTGGGCGCTGCTGGCGGTCGGGGCCGTCGTGGAAGAGCAGCTCCGCTCGCCGCCGAAGATCAGCTACCGCGACCTCTGCCGGGTCCACGACCCCGACCTGCTGGAGTCCCTGACGACGCCCGAGGTCCTCGCCCGCGTGTTCGCGGTCGAGCCGTGGGATGTGCCGGTCGACGAGGTGGTCCACAGCTACCGGCTCGCCGTGGGCGGCACGCTGGCCGCCGCCCGCGTCGCGCTGCGCCGGGAGGGGCCGGCGGTCAACTTGCTCGGCGGCTTCCACCACGCCGGCCCCGACAGCGCCGGCGGCCTCTGCCCGGTCAACGACATGGCCGTCGCCATCGCAACGCTGCGCTCGGAGGGCTTCGACGGGCAGGTGGTGGTCATCGACCTCGACGCCCACCCCGCCGACGGCACAGCCGCCTGCCTCGCCGACGACGCGCAGGCCTTCATCGGGTCGATCTCCGGGGTGGACTGGGGCGAGCTGCCGGGCATGGTCCGCCGCTTCGTGCTCCCCGGAGCCGACGACACCGTCTACCTCGACGCCCTCGAGGCCCTGCTCGCCGACATGCCCCGCCCGGACCTGGCCTTCGTCGTCGCCGGCGGCGACGTGCTCGCAACAGACCGCATGGGGAACCTGGGCCTGACCCCCGCCGGTGTCCGCCAGCGGGACCTCCGGGTCGCCGCGGCGCTGGCGGGCCGACCCTCGGTCTGGTTGCCGGGCGGGGGCTACTCGGCGCAGGCCTGGCGGCTGCTGGCGGGGACCGTCATGGCGCTGGCGTTGGGGCGGGAGGTCGAGCTGCCGCCGGGGGCCGACCCGCTCTCGGAACGCTTCGCCGACGTCGCCCGTCGCCTCGATCCCGCACGCCTGCGGGGAGAGGACGACGCCGACGCGCCCTGGATCACCGAAGAAGACCTCGCCGACGTGCTCGGCCTGCCCGGCAAGAGGACCCACCGCCTGCTCGGCTACTACACGGCGGCGGGGATCGAGTACGGGCTGTACCGCTACGGCATCCTCGGCCAGGTGCGGCGCCTCGGGTACACCGACCTGCGGGCAGAGGTGGACGCCGTGCCGCTGGGCGACCGCATGCGGCTGTACGGGACGGCCGAGGGCACCGAGCACCTGCTCTACGAAGCCGTCTACGAGAAGCAGCGGGTCACGCCGCCGCCCGGCGTCGACAGCGTCGCCCGGCCAGAAGTCCTGTTCGTCCACTGGCTCACCCTCCGCCACCCCCGCGGCAGCTTCAGCGACTCGCGGCCGCGGCTCCCGGGTCAGGACGTGCCGGGGGCCGGGCTCGCTCGCGAAGCCGGCGAGGTCCTGGGGCGCATGGCCGAGCGGCTGGGCCTGTCCGGCGTGGCTCTGCGCCCGGCCTGGTTCCACGTCGCCTACGCCGCCCGCTACCGCTTCCGCTTCGTCGACCCGGGCCGGCAGGGTCGCTTCGAGGCCCTCCTCCGGGACCTCGGCCACGTCTCCCTCCTCGACCTCACCCACGCCGTCGCCGACGGACGGGTACGGCTCAACGGAACGCCCTACACTTGGGAAGCCGACCTCATGGTGGCCTGGCTCGGCAAGCCTCCGTGGACCGAGCTGGCCTACCAGGTGGCCGCCGCGCGCGATGCCGCCCGCTTCACCATCGAGCCGTGAGCGTCAGGAGACCTGCAGCCGCTCGCCGATGATGCCGCCGACGAGCGCCACGGCCATGCCGACGGCGATGAGGCCGACGGTGGCGATGCTGTCGAGCCGGCCATGGGCCGTGACGCAGACGACCGCCACCGCGGGCAGCGCCGCCAGCGCCGACTCCTTCAGCGCGAAGTCGCTGGACCCCCGGCCGACGAAGATCCCCCCGAGCAGGAAGGCGGGGATGCTGGCCAGCCACAGCTCGTGGCCGCTGTGGTCTTCTACCTTGCTGCTGGAGAAGGCCGAGAACATCTCGCCGAAGCGCGCGAAGCCCAGCCCCAGCCCGAACAGGATCACCATCACGACAGCGCCGGTGGCCACCCAGCCCCAGCGGGTCTGCTTCTTCAGCGGGGCGGCGAGCACACGGATCATGGTGCCGTCGAGGGCGCGGGTCTCGACGATGTTGGCGGCTGCGGGCAGCTTGCGCTCCTCCAGGATCTTCGCGATCGCTTCCAGCTCGCCCTTGTCCAGCCAGTTGCCGCCGCAGGATCCGCAGTGGTCGATGCGCACGAGGCCCTCGGCCGGCCAGGTCAGCTCGGTGCAGGCGTCGCTGCAGCGGGGGCACTGGACGCCGGCCTTCTGCGCGCGCCCCTCCTCGGCCACGGCGAAGCCGCCGTCGACGCCGAGGGCGGCCTCCAGCTCTCCGCCGTCGTACCAGGTGCCGGCGCAGGCGGGGCACCAGTCGAGCTCGAGGTTGCGCCGCAGCTTCAGCGTGTCGAGGGGTGCCGAGCAGCGCG
The DNA here is from genome assembly GCA_964599085.1 of uncultured Enterobacterales bacterium. Lineage (GTDB taxonomy): Bacteria > Myxococcota_A > UBA796 > UBA796 > UBA2385 > J125. The sequence goes on from CAZRFD010000014.1 coordinate 12,733, forward strand.
GGCAGTCCATGGAGCCTCCCGGGGGGAGGGGCATGCTACACCCGTTCAGCCGGGGGGCAGCGCGTTGTCGTCGAGCGCGGTCGTGGGCGCCAGCGCCAACAGGTTGTCGTGCAGCCGGCGCAGGTCCGCCAGCATGCGCCCACCGGCTGCGGTCGGACGGGCGCGCGCTTGCAGGATGCGCAGCCCGTGGTCGTTGCCGGCCAGCACCTGGGTCCGGCGCCGGTCGAAGTCGGGGCCGGCTGCCAGGGGGTGGCCCGCGTGGGCGAGGCGGGCGTGCAGGGCGGCCACCGGGACGAAGGCGTGCACCGCGAGCAGGACGCCCATGAGCGGTCGCAGATCGGGGCGCACGGGCGAGTCGGTCCACTCCGTCCAGCCGTTGTCGAGGACGGGGTCGAGCCAGGTCAGCACGTTGAGCCGGCTGTGCTGGGTCTCGTGGACCAGGGCCTCGGCCAGGGTCAGGGTGCTGGGGTGCAGGGTGAGGTAGGCGAGGCCGGGCGCTTCGCGGTAGCTGGCGGAGAGGTGCACCTCGGGCAGGTAGCCGACCGGGACCACGCGCTGCAGGGACAGCGGCAGCTCGGCGATCCACTCCGGCAGGCCGATCTCCACCAGCGACAGCGCGTCTGTCAGCGCCGAGACCCACTGCTCGACCGGGTGATCGCCCAGGTCCAGGGCGTTGCCCTGCTTGTCGGGGTGGGCTTCGAGCATGGCCAGCGGGTTGCTGTCGAAGAGCGACAGCTCCACGCCGTGGCCGAGGGCGAAGCTGCTGGCGGTGCGCGGCAGCTCCGAGAGCGTCCGGCGGCTGCCGTCGGCCAGCTCCAGCTCGACGTGGCCGGGCAGCGCGGCCAGCGCCCGGGCCTGCCCCCGCCACAGCCCCGGGGGAGTCGACAGCGCCGACACCTCGCCCTGCCAGATGACGCCCTCGTCGAGCAGGCGGGCCAGGGCGAGGCGGGACAGCAGGGCGGGGCCGGCCTGCGAGAGGAGCCGCGCGGCGGGGTGGGTGTCGGCTTCGAGGCAGAGCAGCGGGGCGAGGACGTCGGGATGGGCGAGCTGGGCGAGGACGGCCGACCGGTGGCGGCGGACGGCCCGGGTGAGCGCCGGGCGGGCCTGCTGGAGGCTGGCGCGCAGCGGTCCGGGCAGGTCGTGGAGCGGGTGGGTGAGGAAGCGGCGCAGCGCCAGCAGGAGCAGCTTGCGTCGCAGCCCGGGGTAGACCGGGTGGTCCGTCCGCGGCAGGCACAGGAAGGCGGGGGGCAGTGTCAGCATCGACGCAATGTAGCCAGCGCGGGGAGGGCAGGTGGCGCGCCGCGGGGGGCTTCCCCGGCCGGGGTCAGCTCCGCTTGCGCCGCCGCTTCCGCGCCCCGCCGCCGACGACGCCGACGTCGATCAGGAGGGCGACGCCGGTGAGCAACCACCCCAGCGGCGGCATCACCCCGGGCCCGCCCAGGCTGTTCATCCCGTAGGCGAAGGCCAGGGTCGTCCACGGCAGAAAGAAGAAGCCGAGCGTCGGCCACAGCAGTCCGTCATAGGCGCGCGCCAGCCAGCCGGGCAGCATCAGCCAGACGAGCGCGAGGGCCAGGCGGGGCATGCCCAGCAGCAGCGAGAAGATGGCGCAGCCCATGGACGCTCCAGGTGCGGTGCTTCTCCGAACCCTACGTCGGGGAGGGCGGAAGTTCTGCATGACGTGGCGTCGCTTGGCGCTCCCCGGGGCTCCTCGTGCGGTCATCCTCCCTGGGAAGCGGGGCGCCAGGGGCTATACCTCCCCCGTGTCCACCTCCGACCCGCACGCGACGGCCGCCAGCGCCGAGCAGAGCCACACCACCAAGGGGCTGCTGCGGCTGACCATGGCCTGCAACGAGCGCTGCCCCTTCTGCAACGTGCCGGTCGAGGACTACCCGCGCCCGACGCCGCCGCCCGAGCAGATCGCCGCCGAGCTCGACGCCTTCGTCGCGACGGGTCAACGCACGCTGACGATCTCGGGGGGCGAGCCGACACTGCTGCGCAAGCGCCTGCTGGCGCTCGTGGCCGAGGCGCGGCGTCGCGGGATCCCGCTGGTGGAGCTGCAGACCAACGCCGTCCTCATCGACGAGGGCTACGCCGCGGCGCTGGCCGGCGCGGGCCTGACCAGCGCCTTCGTCTCGCTGCTGTCGCACCAGCCGGACCTCCACGATCAGCTCGCCGGCCTCGACGGCGCGTGGCCGCGCTGCCTGGCTGGCATCGACGCGTTGCTCGGCGCCGGGGTTCGGGTCACGCTCAACCCGGTATTCGCGCGGCCCACCCAGGACACGGTCGCCGACTACGTCGACTTCGTGGCCCGGCGCCTGCCCGGGGTGCGCTCGATCAGCCTGTCGGCGATCCAGCCCCACGGCCGGGCGCGGCGGCACCTCGACGCCCTGCTCCCCGACTACGACCGCCTGGCGGTCAGTGTCCGGGCCGCACGCGCCCGGGCTGCCGTCCACGGCATCGCCCTGCTCAACCCCTACTGCGGCCTGCCGCTGTGCGTCGGCTGGGAGGACGGCCTGGACGCAAGCGTCGAGGCCATCGAAGCCGCTGCCCCGGGACCTGCTGTCCCTGGCGTCGACAACCGGGGAGACAAGGCCCACGGTGCGCCCTGTCGGCGCTGTGCGCTGCGCACCCGCTGTGGCGGCGCCTGGCACGCGTGGTTGGCGCTGCGGGGGACCGGCCTGCACCCGCCGGCGCTGGCCACGCCGCCCTGGCGCGGGGGTGAGGGTGCGCACCAGGTGGTCCTCGCGGGGGTGGACGACCACGGCCAGCGTGTCGTGCCGACCCGCTGGCTGCGGCTGTCGGTGCTGACGCCGGCCGTGGTGCCCTCGCTGCTGGCCTCCGACGCCACCGACCTCGCCGTGGAGCGGCCGGTCGCCGACCTCGACCCCGAGGGGAGGCCCGACCGTCCGCTGCTGGCTGCGCTGCGGCGCCTCGAGCGGGTCAACGCCCGACGCGCGCCCCAGCGGCGCCTGCGGGTGTGGCTGCGCCTGTCGGGGAGCGGCGGGGCGCTGCACCGGGCGGCCGCCCTGGCGCAGGCCCTCGGCGTGCACGCGCTGGCTGTGGCCCCGGGCGCTGAGGGACCCGGCGCCGACGTGCTCGGCCGATTGTGTCCGGGCCTGCTCGTCGAGGAGGGCTGAGCGACTACTCGCCGATCAGCGCGTCGGTCGAGGGCGTGGTGGCTGCGGTGGCCAGCCAGGCATCGAGCTGGTCGGCGTCGGCCGCCTCGATGCGGGCGCGTTGCGCGCTCGTCACAGCCAGGCCGCGGCTGGCCAGGACGGTCAGCAGGGCCGCGGCGCGGCCGTGGGCTTCACCACGTGCTTCACCGCGTGCTTCACCGCGTGCTTCACCGCGTGCTTCACCGCGTGCTTCCCCCCTTGCCTCGATCGCCTTCAGCGCGGGATGCTGGCGGGCATCGAGGGCGGAGATGACGGCGGTGTCGGCCGCGGCGGCGTCGAGCAGCGCCCGGATGGGGAGCGGCCGGACGAAGCAGCGGTCGGTGATGGTGGCGCTGTCGGGGAGGGGGCTCCAGCCGTCGGTCTCGGACGACCACTCCACCACCCGTCGGTGGCGGACGACGACGCAGAACACCCGTCGCACGCCTCGCCGGACCAGCTCTCGGGCCTTCTCGGCGGCTGCGTCGAGGGGCTGGGTCGCGGCGATCTCGAAGGCCAGCTCCTCGAGCTGTCGACCGCCGGTCTTCGGGTCCCGCGCCGAGGGGTAGACGCTGGCGTCCGGCGCGAAGTCGGAGTCGTGGCCCGTGCGGGTCAGCATGTCCACGGCAGCCTTGAAGCCATCGGCGACGTGGGCCGCCAGGACGTAGGCCAGCGTGAGATGGAGCGTAGCGTGGGGTTCCCCCGCGGGTGGCGTCATGAGCAAGAACCCCCGGACAATCTCGGCGCGGCTCTCCGGTTGGACGATTCTCGCGTCCACCGCGGGCAGCCGCTCGCGTGCAGGCTTGGACATGCCTCCATCCTACCCTGCGCAGGGCCGGCCGGCGCCCGGGCGGTGCCGCGATACGCAGGGGCCGTGCCTCCCTCGCTCCCCGCCGAGCTGCTGCTGCTGGCCGCCGGCCAGCTCCGCGGCCCGCCCGTCCTCGACGCCCTTCCGGGTCTGCCGCTGCCGGATCCTCCGCTGGCGGCGCTGCGTGCCGCGGTGGACCCCGCCGACCCCCGGCCGCTCTGGCTCGGCGGCGGAGAGCCCACCCTCCGCGCCGATCTGCCCGAGGTGATCGCAGCGCTCGCGCCCGTCGCCAGCGGCCTCGGGCTGTGCACCGACGGCCTCGCCCTGACCGCGCCTGGCGTGCTGGACCACCTCCGCCAGCTCGGCCTGCGCCGCCTCCGGATCCCCTGGCACGCCGCGCGGGCCGATGCCCACGACTGGCTGGTGGCCCGCCCGGGGGCCGGCAAGCGGGTGGCGAGGGCGCTGCGGGCCGCCGTCCAGGCCGGCTTCGTGGTCGAAGCCGAGGTCGCGCTGACCCGCCCGACGACCGACCTGCTCCCGGAGACCCTGGCGGCGCTCTCGCGCCTGGGTGTGCGGTCGGTGCGCGTGCGTCGCCTCGTCGGCCGGGGCCCCGCAGCCGCCGACATGGTGGCGCTCTCGCCCCGCCTCGCCCTCGCCGAGCCCGTGCTGGATCGCAGCCAGCGGGTGGCCGAGCGCGCCGGGCTGGAGCTGTCGCTGGTCGGCTTCCCGGCCTGCGCCGTCGGCCTCGCCCGCCGGGCGCTGCTGCCTCCCGGCCACACCGAGCTTCGCGCGCCGACCGCCGCCATGGCGGGCCTCGTGGAAGCGTCGGAGGTGGCGCAGGCACCGGGCTGCCCGGGCTGCCCGGGCGACGACGCCTGCCCGGGTGCCCCCGCCGACTACGTGGCCCTCTTCGGCCGGGCCGAGCTGGACGACCGCTGCAGCCGCCCACCGCGCGCCGGCCCCGCCCTGCCCTCTGGCGATGGCCCCGCACCTACGCCGCCGCCCCCGCGTGCCGGCCGCGCTCCGGCCACCCGGCTCTCCTTCTCCGTCCGCCAGGCGGCCCGGGGGCCCCTGCACGGCGACCCCCTCGACGGCGTGCCGGCGGTGGCGCGACCGGACGTCGTGACCGTCAGCTTCCCCGTCGACGAAGCGACCCGCAGCATCCGCCAGCGCCTCTGCCGCCTCGCCCAGGAGGGCGCCGACGCCCTGCGCGTCGACGACGATCACAGCCTCGCCCACCCCGCCATCGCCGACCTCCTCCGCGAGTGCGTGCGGCTGTCCTTCTCCCGGGTCGAGGTGTCCGGGCCAGTCGCGAAACTCTGCACGCTCTCCGACCGCGAGCTGATCGCCCTGCGGGGGCTGACCCGTGTCGAGGCTCGCCCGTCCGCCGCCGATCCCGCAGACGTCGCCGACGCCCTCGCCCGCATCGCCCGCCTGACCCGCGCCCAGGTCATCGAACGCCGGTGACCGCGCTGGCCGGCCAGCGGGCTACGCTGCAGGTTCCCCGCCTCGCCCCGGACGCCATGACCGTCGAGCCCTCCGCACCTGCGCGCCGCCCCTCCCGCCAGGACATGCTGGAGCGGGAAGCCATCGCCAACCGAAAGAAGCACTGGGTGCGGGCCGTGACGGCCTGCAACAGCCGCTGCCTGTTCTGCCTCGACGCCGACACCCCCCGCAACGTCTTCATCCCCACCGACGACGTGAAGGCGGACCTGCGGCGCGGCATCGAAGAGCTGGGCGCCGACAAGGTCATCATCTCCGGGGGTGAAGCCACGCTGCACCCCGACTTCGTGGAGCTGGTGCGCTACGCGAAGCAGGATCTCGGCTACGACCGCGTCCAGACCGTGACCAACGGCACCATGTTCGCCGACCGGGGCTTCTACCTGGCCTGCCGCGACGCCGGCCTCGGCGAGATCACCTTCTCCCTGCACGGCCACACCGCCGACCTGCACGACTGGCTGACCCAGACCCCCGGCGGCTTCCACAAGCTGATGAAGGGCATGGTGCGGGCGCGCCGCGACCCACGCGGTCCCATCGTCAACGTCGACGTCTGCATCAACAAGCAGAACGTCGGCGTCATCGACAAGATCGTCGAGCTCTGCCTGTCGGTGGGCGTGACCGAGTTCGACCTCCTCCACGTGATCCCCCAGGCCAACGCCTTCGAGAACCGCGACCTGCTGTTCTACGACGTGCGCGAGCACCTCCCCCGCCTGCAGAAGGTCTTCCGGCTGAACCGCCACCGTGGCGTGACCGTGTGGACCAACCGCTTCCCGGTCCACTTCCTCGAGGGCCTCGAAGACCTCATCCAGGACCCGCACAAGATGCTGGACGAGGTGAACGGTCGGCGCTTCATGGTGCGCAACTACCTCGACGTCGGCAAGGCGATGGAGTGCCGCGACCCCGATCGCTGCCGCCACTGCTTCATCGAGCCCTTCTGCACGACCATGGACCGCCGGGTCGCGTCCATGAACGGTGGACAGGAAGAGGTGTGGGTGCTGGGGAGCGACCCGGTCGCCGCCCTGCCGGCGCCGCTGCCCTATGGCTGCGACACCGTCGGTCTCACGGCGCCCGACCTGGCCGCGCTGGCGGAGCGCGCCCGGTCCTTGCCCGCGGGGCTGGCCGTCGAAGCCCGCGTGGCGACGCCCGGCCTGGTGCCCGACCCCGTGCCCGACCTCGGCCGCCCCCTGCGCCTGTGCGCCTGGACGGCGGCGCAGCTCGACGCCTGGCTCGGGGGCCCGTGGCTGTCGGAGGGACAACTGGACGTCGACCTGAACATCGACACGGCCCCCTGGATGCTGGCGCACCGGGACCGCGTCGCCGCTCACCTCGACCGGATCCGCGTCCACCAGCCGACCTGGGAGCACATGGCCGACGCCGCCGCCTACGACGTGCGCGACCCGGCGGCCTTCTTCTCGGCGCTGGACCTGCCGGTGCCCGTCAGCGGGCTGGCTCCCTGCCAGGCGCCTGGGGCCGTGCTGGTGGAGGAGCGTCGCCGCACCGGCCCGACCCTGTTCGACGACGGCACCGGCCGCATCCGCATCCGGGCGCTGGCCCGGGACCACGTCGACCGCGCCTACCGGGCGAAGTCGGTGCGCTGCGGGGACTGCCGGGTGACCGACCGCTGCGAGGGCATCCACATCAACATGCTGCGCGACCAGGGCCTGCGGCTGTGCCGCCCCCTGACCGAGGGCGCCTGGGCCGACGCCGCGACCCGGCAGCTCGAAGCGCGCTGGCCACAGCCGCCGCCTCGCGTCGGCACCGGCAAGCCCCTGGAGCCGGCCCACGACAGCCTGCCCGGGCACGCCGCTCCCGACGGCCCGGTCGCCGACCCGCTGGCCGTCACCGCCAACGCGCTGGGCCGCCGACCGAAGCCCCTGGTCAAGGGCCCGACGCGGGTGAGGGGCGATCCGCCGCGGAGCTGAGCGCGCCGCCAGCTCGATGGCAGCCCGGCAGCGCCGGCCTGCCATCCTCGACGCAGTCACCCGCCGTTGCTGACCTGGAGCTGGTAGTAGGCGCAGCTATCGACGGCGCTCGTGCGCCAGACGTGTACGTAGTAGATCGACGACAGGTCATCGCAGTTGTTGTACCAGCTACTGTCGGCGCAGTAGTTGCTGTAGCTGGGCGGCGTGTGGTCGCCGTCGCCCACGTCTTCGGCGAAGTAGCTGTAGTCCGTCCAGCCATCGCCCTCCGACGATCCGCACTCCAGCGTCCCCGCCCCGCAGCCGCCGCGGTAGACGGCGAAGGCGTAGTCGGTCGACCCCGTCGTCATCGACACCTGGAAGTTGTAGACGTTGTAGCCGCTGGTCGTCACCGATTGCGAGGAGTCGAAGACGTACCAGTCTTCGTCGGTGGAGTCGATGATGTTGCCGGTCAGGGTGACCGTCGTGCCGTCGTCGGGCAGGATGCTCCAGTCTTCGATGGCGTCGGCACAGGTGTCCCCGAGGCCCGTGCTGTCCTCGTAGTCGTCGACGGGGTTGCAGGACTCGGTGCTGACCGTGTTGCTGACCGGGCTGATGTTGCCGTAGGCGTCTTCGGCGTAGGCGTAGAAGTCGCAGAGCGCGCCCGTGGGCACGGTCATCGACGTGCTCCACAGCCCGCTGCTGTCGGCGCTGGTGCTGGTGCTGTCGAGCGTGCCGTCGTCGCACTCCATGTAGACGGTGACGGTGGAGCCCGCTTCCGCGGTGCCCTCCAACGCCACCGTGGTGTCGTTGCGCAGCGGGTCGATGCTCGAGATGAGCGGCTGGTCGGGGGCTGTCAGGTCGTAGACTTCGACCGTGTCCGAGGCCGTCGGGCCATCTTCGTCGCCGTCGTTGGGGGTGACCACGCAGGTCCAGGAGTCGCCGTGCGCGGTGTGGCTGGCGGCGAGCGTGTCGCCGGTCCGTCCCGACGACGCGCCGTCGAGCAGCCAGGCGTAGCTGTAGCTGACCGAGTCGCCGTCGTCGTCGCTGCTGGCCGTCGTCACCGTGCAGGTCAGGTTGTCTTCGGGCTGGGGTGCAGCCGGCGAGATCTCCACGATGGGGGCCGTCGGCGGCGTGTTGATGACCGTGACGGTGTCGCTGTCGACGGCGGCGCCGTCGTCGCTGCCGTCGTTGGGGGTGACCCGCACGAAGACGTCGAGGTACTTGTCCGTGTTGCTGTAGTTCAGCGTCGCCGAGGTCGCCGAGGTGACCTCCACGCCGTCGACGAACCACTGGTAGCCATAGGTGATGCTGTCACCGTCGGCGTCGGTCACCGTGCCGACGGTCGCCGTGATGTTGTCCAGCGTGTACGGCGTGGTGGGGGAGAGCGAGACGCTGTCGAGCACCGGGGCCGTGTTGCCGATGAGCACGCCGCTGCTGTCGACGGCCGTCCCGTCGTCGGTCCCGTCGTTGGGCGTGACGAAGCAGCTCACGGTGTCGCCCTTGTCGAAGCTGGCACCGTCCAGCGAGCTGCTGGTCACAGAGATGACGCCGCCGTCGATCTTCCAGCCGTAGCTGATGGTCACGCTGTCGCCGTCGTCGTCGGCCGTGCTGCCCGACACGCAGGTGAAGGTCGTGCTCTCGGTGCCGGTGGTCGGCGTGATCGAGACGCTGGAGACTTCGGGTGGGGTGTTCTGGATGGTGATGGTGTTGGAGGTCGCCGTGTCGCCGCTGTCTTCACCGTCCGAGGGGGTCGCCGAGCAGACGACGGTGTCGCCCTTGGCGAACCAGGTCCCGTCGAGGGTGCTGCTGTCCAGGCCCAGGCTGCTGCCGCCCACCGTCCAGTTGTAGGTGTAGCTGATGCTGTCGCCGTCGACATCGCTGGTGGAGCCCGGCGAGCAGGTCAGGGTCGATGCTTCGTAGGCTTCGGTCGGGGACAGCGTGAGTGTCCCGATGCTGGGCGGCGTGTTGGCCACGGTCACCGTGCCGGAGTTCACCCCGGTGCCGAGGTCGGTGCCGTCGTAGGGCGTCACGGTGCAGTAGACCGTGTCGCCCTTGTCGAAGTCGTCGCCGGTCAGGGTCGCGACCGTCACGCCGGCGTCCACACCCGACACGTTCCAGGCGTAGACGTAGCTGACCGCGTCGCCGTCCACGTCCGACGAGGTCCCGGGCGTGCAGGTCAGCGTGCTCTCTTCGGTCGGGTCCGACGGGGAGATGCTGACGCTGGCCAGGGTCGGGGCGGTGTTCGCCACCGTCACCGTGCTGCTGGTGACGGCTTCACCGTCGTCTTCACCGTCGTTGGGGGTGACGGTGCAGGCCACGGTGTCGCCGCGGTCGAATTCGCTGCCGGTCAGCGACGAGCCGGTGGCTGAGATCTCTGCGCCGTTGACCAGCCAGCCGTAGCTGACGCTGACGGCGTCGCCGTCGTCATCGGCGCGCGTCCCTGCGCTGCAGACCAGGGTGCTGCTCTCGGTGGGACTGCTGGGCGACAGGGTCGCTTCGGACACGGTCGGTGCGGTGTTGCTGACGGTGACCGTGTTGGACTCGACCGGATCACCCGCGGCGGAGTCGTCGTGCGGTGTCACCTCGCAGGTGACCTCTTCGTGCTTGTCGAACCAGGTCCCGTCGAGGGTGTCGGTGTCCAGGCCCAGGCGCACACCCTCGACGATCCAGTCATAGCTGTAGGTGACCTTGTCGCCGTCGGGGTCGCTGCTGTCGCCCGGCGTGCAGGTCAGCGTCGAGGCTTCGTAGGCCGTGCGCGGCGACAGGCTGACCGAGGCCACCGAGGGCGCGCTGTTGCCGATCTCGACCGGGTCGGAGGTCACCGGGTCGCCGTCGGCCGTGCCGTCGCTGGGGGTGACGGTGCAGGTGACGACGTCGCCCCGCGAGAAGTAGCTGCTGGACAGGGTGTTCGTCGTGACGCTGACGCCGCTGCCGCCCACCGACCAGGCATAGCTGTACGAGATGCTGTCGCCGTCGGGGTCCGTCGCGGTGCCGGGCACGCAGGTCAGCGTGTCCGCCTCGGTCGGTGCCGTGGGGCTGATGGTGACGCTGTCCAGGCCAGGCGGGCTGTTGGCGATGTCGACGCTGGCCGTGCCGACGTCGGACTCGCCCAGGCCGTCGCTGGCCATGACCTCGACCCGCCAGGTGTCGCCGCGGGTCGTCGCCGACGCTGGGACTTCCTCGGTCGTGTACGAGGTGGACGTGCCGTTGACGTACCACTGGTAGAGGTACGAGACAGAGTCGCCCTCGGGGTCGACCGACTCGGTCGTGATCGTGGCCGTCAGGTTGTCGCCGCTGGTGGCCGGGTCGGGGTCGATGGACACACCGGGGGCCGAGGGCAGGCCGTTGACCGTCAGGCGGATGCTGTCGTTGCCGTAGTAGTCGTCGGGGTCGACGGCGGTGACGGTGATGGTGTGTTCGCCGCTGGAGAGGCTGCGGCTGGTGAACTCGGTGACGCCCGAGCTGTCGGCGCCGGCCGTCGACAGCGGGCCGTCGATGTCGCTCTCCCAGGTGATGTCCAGGGCGGTGGGGGAGTCGTCGGCGTCGATGGCCGTGGCCGAGAAGGCGATGCTGCTGCCCTCGTTGAACACATCGCCGGTGGTCGGTTCCGTGATGGTGATCGACGGGCCGCTGCCCATGGTCACGAGGATTGCGTCCGAGCAGCTCGCGCCGATCTCGTCGTACACGGTCAGGGTGATGGTGTGGGTGCCCTGGCTGAGGTCGCCGGCACCGAAGCTCATGTCCCCCGACGAGGTCGGGGAGTCGGTGGACAGCACGCCGTCGAGGTTGCTCTTCCACTCGACGTCGAGGAGGCTGGCCGAGATGTCGACGTCGCTGGCCGTGCCCTCGAAGAGCACCGTGGAGCCGAGCTCGAAGCTCTCGTTGTTGGTGGGCGAGGTGATCTGGCAGTCCGGTGCCGAATTCGGCGCGCCGACCTGCAGCAGGATCGTGTCTTCGCCGGTGAGCCCCGTCGTGTCCTCGACCGTCAGGGTGATGAGGTGTTCGCCCTCCGAGAGCAGGGTGGCGCCGGACAGGTCGCCGGCGTCGGTCGGGGTGCTCTCGACCTCGAGGTCGCCGTCGAGCGAGGAGTTCCAGTAGGCCGTCAGCTCGCCCGGTGGGTCCTCGGTGTCGGCGACGGCGGCTTCGAAGTAGACGAGCTGGTCGCTGTAGAGGATGGCGCCGGGTTCGGGGGCGGTGATGGTGGCCGTGGGTGCGCCGTTGGGATCCACCACGAAGGCGTTCTCGGCGGTGGCAGAGGCCCCGTCGGGGTTGGTCACGGTCAGGCGCAGGACGTGGTCGCCATAGTCGTCGAAGGCCCACACGCACTCGACGTTGCCGCCGTCGTCCACAACCGCGCCGTCGCAGATGGCTTCGCCATCGACCGACCAGCGTGGGTCCAGGCTGGAGAGGCTGGTGCTGTACTCGCTGTCGGTCACGAGGCCCGTGAGCACGACGTCGACGGACTGATCGACGTGCGAGTCCGCCGGCGGCGTCACGATGGTGACGGTGGGCGGCTCGGTGAAGGTCTTGATGGTGCTGTCGGAGCAGGCGAGGCCGAGCAGCAGCAGCGGGGACACGGGGACCATGCGGGGACTCCGGAGGGCAGCCGGGAGGATACAGCCTGCGGGCACCCCTGCGCCAGCGCCCGGACGGGGCGCTGCTTCCCATGCCCCCGGCAACAGAGGCTCCTGCTTGGCCAACCTCGGCTACCTCCAGCTCACGCGCAATTGCCTGCAGCACTGTCGATTCTGCAGCAACCCGCCCACCGGCGTCGACCTCTCCGAGGCCGAGATGCGGGCACTGATCGACGAGCTGGTCGAGCTTGGCTACGACGGCGTGATCCTGACCGGCGGTGAGCCGACCCTGTCGCCCCTGCTGTTCCCGGCCCTGCAGTACGCCACGGAACGTGGCCTCTACAACCGCATGATCACCAACGGCCAGCGCCTGGAGGACCGCGCCTTCTTCCAGGAGTGTGTCGACGCCGGTCTCCAGCACATCCACGTGTCGCTGCACAGCTACCGGCCTGAAGTGCACGACTGGATCACGCGGTATCCGCGGGCCTGGGAGACGCTGGTCACCTGCCTCTCCCACGTCCCTGACGTCGGCATCACCGCGGACATCAACACCGTGATCTGCAGCTACAACGCCGACCACCTCCACGAGACCGTGATCTGGCTCTGCGACCGCTTCCCCTTCATCCGGCACTTCGTCTGGAACAACATGGACCCGGACGGCAACCGGGCCGAGGAAAACCCCGACTGCATCCCGCGCCACCACGAATTCCAGCTCAGCCTGGAGCTGGCCATGGAGTACCTGCACCGCACCGGCCGCAGCTTCCGCGCCGAGCGGGTGCCGCTGTGCTTCATGCGCCGCTTTCCGTGGGCGAGCACCGAGACCCGCAAGATCGTCAAGGAGGAGGAGCGCTGCATCCGCTTCCTCGACGCCAAGGGCTTCGTCCACCAGCTCGAGTTCCTGCACGGCAAGGGCGCGGCCTGTGACGCCTGCCGCTGGGACCCGGTCTGCGCTGGCATGTACTCCATGGCGCGGAGCTTCGATGAAGCCGAGCTGTCGCCGGTCTTTGCGGATCCGCTGCCCGTGATCCGCGGGGTCCTTGGGCGCGATCCAGAGCCAGCACTCCTCGCCCGGATCCTGGCCCGGCGCGGCCGCCGCAGCAGCACGGAACAGCCCACGCCGGCGCAGCGCGAGGCGGCGCGGGCGCAGCGGACCACAGAAAACCACGTCACGGGCACCCGCGCACGCGGCGAGAGTGCTTGAACTCGGGCATGATGCTCCGGTAGCATTCGCCCTCGAAGTCCCCGGAGCCATCGATGCCCCAAGCCTTCACGGCGCCCCCCGTCTCCCTCCGGTCGTCCAGCGTCCGCGCGCTGGCCGTGGTGGCCGTGCTGGGAGCCGGCTGCAGCGACAAGACCGTCGGGGTCCGGCACGAGCCGCCGGCCGTGACCATCACCTCGCCGTCCGAGGGCACCAGCGTCTTCCAGGGCGAGTCGGTGCACTTCGAAGCCACAGCCCAGGTCTACGACTCCACCAGCCTGACCGACCTGACCCACTCATGGGTCACCGGCACTGAGACCATGTGCGGCGAAGACGCCGTCAACGCCGACGGCATCGCGAGCTGTGACTGGACCTTCTCCGACATCGGCGAAGCCACGGTGACGGTCACGGTGACCGATCCGCAGCTCGACTCGGCCGCCGCCACGGTCACGATCAACGTGCTCGAGAACACCCCGCCGGCCGTTGAGCTGCTGGTCCCCCAGACGGGCGACTTCTTCGAACCTGGCGAGCTGATCACCTTCGAAGCGCAGGTCTCCGACGCCGAAGACAGCCCTGAGAACCTGACCGTCAGCGTCACCAGCAACATCGACGGCGACCTGGGCCTCGACGCCGCGCCCAGCTCATCCGGCTCGTGGATCGCAGCGGGTAACCTCTCGAACGGCGACCACCTCATCACGGTGCGCGTGACGGACACGGCGGGCCGCAGCGACCAGGACACGGCGACCATCTCGGTCAACGCCCGTCCGGCTGCGCCGAGCGTGATGATCTCGCCGGACCCCGCCGAGTCGGGCACGCCGCTGGTGGCCATCATCACCAGCGACGCGGTGGACCCAGAGGGCGACAGCGTCACCTACCGCTACGACTGGTACCTCGACGGCGCGCTCTACCAGTCCGGCAACAACGACGCCGTCAGCTCCGGCGTGACCGTCCGCGGGCAGTACTGGGAGGTCTTCGCCTACCCCGACGACGGCTTCGGCTACGGCGACCCCGGCTACGACAGCATCACGGTCGACAACTCGGCGCCGTCCATCGACTCGGTGGAGATTGATCCCGTCTACCCGACGACCGCCGACGACCTCACCGCGGTCCCGGTCGGCTGGGACGATCAGGACGGCGACCCGGAACAGTACAGCTACCGCTGGTACCTCAACGACACGCTGGATGCCACGGCCACCACCGACACCTTCCCCGCGGCGAAGACGGTCAAGGGCGACCTCGTCCGGGTCGAGGCGACCCCGTCCGACGACTACGTGTCCGGCGACGCGGTGTCCTCGGCCAACATCGAGATCCAGAACAGCGCGCCGACCGAACCGACGGTGGCGATCACGCCGCCGGACCCGGACCCCGGCGACGACCTGTACTGCAACGTCACCGGGGCCAGCACGGACGCCGACGGTGACGGCGTCACCTACTCGTATGCGTGGTACCAGAACGGCACGCTGACCTCGATCACCACCAACGTCGTCGACAGCAGCTACACCGCCCACGGCGACTCCTGGGAGTGCGTGGTCACCCCCACGGACGGCGAAGACGACGGCCCCGACGCCAGCGACTACGTCACGGTCAACGACGGCACCGCCCCCGACGCTCCGGACATCAACGACATCGTCGACTACCGCAACGAAGAAGACGTCGCGCTGTCGGGCACCTGTGAACCCGACTGCACGATGACCTTCTACTGCAACGACTCGTTGTCGTCGTGGTCGGACACCGACACCTGCGGCTCCGACGGGACCTTCTCCTGGTCGACCACGGGCAGCCGGGGCGAAGTCGTCGAGTGCTACGCCACCTGCACGGACTCCGCCGGCAACGTCTCGCCGGACAGCGCCACGGTCAGCACCGAGATCTGCGACCCCTACGACATCTACGAAGACGCTGCGGGCTACGGCGACGACGGCTCGACCGCCATCAGCGAGTGGTCCAGCCTCACCGACGATGGCACCTCGATCAACATCGAGGGCAACATCCTCGACGACGACGAGTACGACTGGTACGCCGTCACCGCGTCGGACGACGTGGCCGACGACTACGCCGACGGCCTGGACTACTTCAACTTCCAGGTCAACATGGTGGCGGGCACCAGCACCTACGAGTTCTACGTCTACAAGAACGGCTACTCCGCGGCGGAACGCGAGTGCTCCACCGTGGCCAACGAGTACTCGTGGAACAACGAAGACATCGGCGAAGCCGATCACGCGATTCCGACCGAAGTGCGTTCCTGCGGCAGCAGCCACGCCCTCTACAACGACTGCGCGGACGACTCCGCGGACTTCTACATCCAGGTGCAGCGCAAGAGCAGCGTCTCCATGAGCTGCCAGCACTACGAACTCGAGATCACGAACGGAGTGTGGTGATGGACACGCGACGCAAGCTCCTGCAGAAGATCGGCCTGGGCGCGGCCGTGGCCGGCCTCGGGGTCGGTGGCTCCCGCGCCCTGCGCGCCGAGGGACGCGCCGCGGCGGGCGGCGCGACGGCGGCCCGGGACCCGGCGGCCGGCGACGGTCCCTGGTGGCTGCTCTCTCCCCTGTCTCGTGGCGATCACCTCGGCCACGGCTGGTTCGTCGCCCACCTCGGCCCGGTGCGTCGCGGCGCCGCCGTGCTCACACTTCAGCACCGGGACGGCGACCTCGCGCGCGTGCACCTCTGCAACCACGACGGCGCGCCACGGGGCCTGGCCCACACCGAGCTGCTCGACCTCGTCCTGATGGACGGCGGCGCTGGCGACAAGCCCACAGACGAGTCCCTGGGCCGTGTGCTCATGGGCCTGGCGGCCGTCATGCGCGACAACGAGCTCGCCGACGACGGCCGGCTCCGGCAGCTCGCCGACATGCAGCCCCACGCCGAACGCGTCGACACCTACGGGCCGGAGTCCCTCACATGAGCGCAGAGCAGAGCGACGACACGCTCCAGGACGAGATCGCCTTCGTCGAGGACGGCCGCCGGGTGGCGCTGAGCATCGACGAAGAGCTGTACCCCCGGGACGCCATCTACGGGGCGGCCTACCTGTTCGTCGATCGGGCGTGGGTGTTCCTGTCCCGCACCGCCGACAAGCAGGTCGAGGTCCGCCTGAAGCCCAAGGGCGACACCGACAGCGCTGGGCTGGAAGCCCTCGCCGGCGAATTCGCCAACGAGCTGCTCAACCAGGTGTTGCGGGTGCGGATCGGCGACAGCACCGGCCGGATCCGCGAGTACTACATGGCGCGGGCCTTCTTCTCGACCACCACCCAGTCGAGCATCGACCAGCTCCTCGCGGAACTGGACGAAGAAGAACTCGCCGACGACGACCTGGAGATCAGCGTGCCCTGGGATGCGCCGGACGCCGGGGGCGACGACGAAGGTCCGGCCCAGGTGGACGGCGACCACGACGCGGAGCCCGCCGGTGCCTGAGCTGGTCCTCCACAAGAGCCTCTACGACGTCGCCGCGGTCCACGCCGTGGCCGCGCTCTACGGCGGCGTCGCCACGGTCGCCGTCGACGAAGATGATCACGCGATGACCGTGCGCTTCGACGACGTCGACCCCGACGTGGCCGACGTGCTGGTCGATCACTTCGGCAACCACGTCCTGGTGGAGACGGTCAAGTCCAGCAACGCCGCCGAGCAGGTGCTGATCGGGGAGGGATCGTGATCCGCCGCGGCAGCATCGCGCTCTCCCATCCCCACCTCGACGCCGACGCGCTCGGGCCCTTCCGCTTCGGGCGCATCGACGACAAGGTCCTGCTGACGCACGACACCGGCCAGTGGCACCTGCTGTCTGACGCTGACTTCCAGGCGCTCCTCGCCGGCACGCTCGGGCCTGACCACCCCGACCACGCCGCCCTGCTCGACAAGGGCTTCCTGCGCGACGGCATGGACGCCGAAGCCATCGCCGACCGGCTCCGGCGGAAGAAGCGCTGGCTCGGCATGGGACCGCACCTGCACGTGGTCATCACGACCCTGCGCTGCAACCAGTCGTGCAAGTACTGCCACGCCTCGCGCACCGAGATGGATCGGGTCGACACCGACATGTCCATCGAGACGGCCAAGCAGGTCGTCGATCACGCGCTGCAGTCGCCCTCGCCCTTCGTGGCCTTCGAATTCCAGGGTGGCGAACCCACGGTCAACATGGACGTCATCCGCTTCGTCGTGGAGTACGCCCGAGAGAAGAACCGCTACGAGGGCAAGACGGTCGAGTACTCGCTGGTCACCAACATGACCAACATGGACGAAGACAAGGCCGAGTGGCTGCTGGCCAACGACGTCTTCCTGTGCACCAGCCTCGACGGCCCGCAGCACGTCCACGACTGGAACCGGCCCTTCGCCCGCGGCCAGGGGAGCGCCCCCTACGACACGGTGATGAAGTGGATCCAGTACTTCAACCGGCGCTACGTCGAGCTGGGCCGGGATCCGGAGCTCTGGCACGTCGACGCCCTGATGACGACGACGAAGAAGACGCTGCAGCACTGGCGCGAGGTCATCGACCTCTACGTGTCCCTGGGGATCCGCAACCTGTACCTGCGCCCGCTCAACCCCTTCGGCTTCATCATGAAGACCTGGAAGGCGGTCGGCTATGACCAGGACGAGTACCTGCGCTTCTACGAAGAAGCGCTGGACTACATCATCGACCTGAACCGGGACGGCGTGCAGCTCATCGAGGGGACCGCGGCGCTCTTCCTCAAGAAGATGCTGACCGCCGACGACCCCAACTTCGTCGACCTGCGGTCGCCCATCGGCGCCGGGACGGGGCAGATCGCGTACAACTACGACGGCACCATCTTCCCCAGCGACGAGGGGCGCATGGTGGACGCCATGGGCAACCCGCTGTTCGCGCTGGGCAAGCTCGGCGAGCTGTCCCCCGAAGACGCCATCCGCCACCCCACGGTCAAGACCATGGCGGTCGCCAGCCTGCTCGACAGCCTGCCCATGTGCAGCACCTGCTGGAACGCGCCGTACTGTGGTGTGCGGCCGCTGCACAACTACATGATGAGTGGGGACCTGTTCGGCCAGCGGCCCAACACCCCCAAGTGCAAGCAGCACATGACCATCGCCCGCCTGCTGTTCGAGCGGCTCAGCCGCGACACGGACGGCTCGCTGGAGACCATCTTCCGCCGCTGGACCCTGGAGCGTCCGCGGGAGACCCCGCCCATCGACGCGGACAACTCGGCACTCTCGGATTAGGAGCCCGGCATGAGCAAGAAGGACAAGTCCACCGGCAGCGCCAAGCTCCCGTCGATCGACAAGAAGCCCGCTGACTTCCTGCAGCGCACGGAAGCCGAGAGCGCCTGCGACCTGGATGCGTCCGGCGAGCTGCTGCTGAAGGCGGACGCGTTGATGGCGGACCCGGCCAACGGCGGCATCCAGCTCGCCACCCACTGCAGCCACGGCAGCCACGGCAGCCACGGCTCCCACGGCAGCCACGGCTCCCACGGTTCGCACGGCAGCCACGGTTCCCATGGTTCGCACGGCAGCCACGGCAGCCACGGTTCGCACGGCAGCCACGGCAGCCATGGCAGTCACGGCAGCCACGGCAGCCACGGGCAGTGGTAGGCGCCGGTCGGGCGCAGGCTGATCCTGACGCGCCGGGCGCGGCGCTTCCTCCGCCACCGGCGCTTCCTGCGTCGATGGTCCTGACCGTCACGCGGGCCTGCAACCTGCGCTGCGCCTACTGCCCGACCGCCAAGGATGGCTGGCCGGCGCTCAGCATCGACCAGGCCACCGGCGCGGTCGCGCTGTTCGCCGACCGCTACGCCAGCGTCGATCGTCCTGGTGACATCAAGCTCTTCGGAGGTGAGCCGTTGCTGGTCCCCGATGTCGTGGGGGCTGTGATCGACGCGGCGGCCGACCGTCCAGAGGTCCGCCGGATCTACCTGTCGACGAACGGCCTGGGCCTGGATGAGGGCTGGCTCGACCTCGTCAAGCAGCAGCCCAAGCTGATCCTCACGCTGTCCATGGATGGTCGGCCCGACGATCACCGCCGGCTACGGCGGGCCCTGCCCGGTGTCGCCGACAGCTACGACCACGTGCTCTCCCTGCTGCCGGCGCTGCTGCGCACACCGCGGGTGGTCGTCACCCAGACCATCGCCCCCTCGGCGGCTCGCCACGCCGCGACCAACTTCCGCCACCTCCTCGACCTCGGCTTCCGTCGGTTCAACTTCCTGCCCGGCTACTTCCTGCCGTGGCGGCCCGACCAGCTCGCCGCCCTCCGTGCGGGCTTTGCGGGTATCGCCGAAACCATCCGGGGGCAGTGGTCTGCGGGTCGCGCGCTGTACGTGCGCAACCTGTTCACCTGGGCGCCCACACCCTTCTTCAACACCGGCTTCGTCGTGGACGCCGACGGCAGCATCCACCCCAGCAACGTCGGGCTGTCGGGCCAGCTCGACGGGCTGCGGGGGCGCACCCGCGTGGGCGACCTCGATGCGCCGCCGGACGCGACGCTGCTCCGGCAGCGCGCAGAGGCGATCAACGCCATGTTGGCGGACACGCTGGAGCCCCGCGTCTGGCAGAGCACCCTGGCGGCGGACGCCGCGCTGACGGCCTTCGTGCGCGCCCTGTACCCGGCGTGGATCGCCGCGCGGCGGCGGCGTCGACGTCGCGGTTGACGGCGACCAGCACCTACCAGGTCCCGTCCAGCTCGTAGGGGCAGACCAGGCCGCCCTGGTTCCGGGTGAGCCAGACCCGTGCGCCGTCGGCGGCCAGGCGGAAGACCGTCGGGTGCAGCACCTTGCGGGCGAAGTCGACACCGCCCACCTGGTCCCCGTCCGCATCGACGTGCACGAGGTCGAGCTGCTCGATGTCCTGGGCGAGGAGCCCCCCGTCGCCATCGGGCCACGGAGCGATGACCCGGGCGACCTCGCGGTCGAGGCCCTTGCGGTGCTGCAACGTGCGGGCGTCCAGCGCGCGGCCGCTGACGTACACGACACCACGCTCGGGGTCGGCGCAGGTCGACTCGGCCCGCACCGCCGCCGGGTCCGCGTCGAGGTCGTACTCGGGGACCACGGTCTGCAGGGCGTCGGTGTCGGGGTCGAGGCGCTGGGCGCGACCGTCACTGGTGCGGATGATGAGCAGGGCCTGCCCGTCGGGGTCGAGGTGCAGGGCCAGCTCGCCGATGGCGTCCCGGTCGGTCAGCGCCGGCCCCCCGAGCTGCCAGCGGTGGGTGACGGCGGCGGTGTCCGGGTCGACTTCGAACAGCGCGTCGGCCCAGGGCTCGGTGACGTAGAGCCGGTCGCGGCCCGGGTCGAGGAGCATCGTGCCGAAGACGAGGCCCGGATCCGGCGGCACGTCCAGCGCCACCGTTGCGACCCGCGACAGGGTCTGTAGATCGTAGGCGGCCACGGTGCCGTCGGTCTGGGAGCGCACCCAGACGAGGCCCCGGTCGGGGTCGGCGGCGGGCGCGTAGGGCCAGCGGGTGGCGTCGTCGTCGGAGACCTCGGCGGCGATGGTCCCGTCGGCGATGCGGACCAGCGTGTCGCTGAGCCGGCCGGTGACGACCAGCTCGTCGGGCGTGTCGGTCAGCGTCAGGCCGTCGAGGAAGCGGCCCAGGGACACGCGGGCCTGCAGCGCGCCGCTGTCGAGGTCGTAGGCCTGCACCTCCGTCGTGCCCTCGCTGTTGAGCCACAGCCAGCCGGTCGCCGGGTCGACCGCGCCGAAGCCCGAGTTCTTGCCGGTGGCGAAGGCCGGGCTGTCGTCGGGGCCGTCGGCGTCGATGCGCCAGACGACGCCGGCGTTGGGATCCCAGTCGCCGCCCGGACCGATGCGGTCCAGGGCGAGCGCGACGTCGCCGATCCCGACGACCTCGGTGATCTCGGTGCCCAGGGGCCAGGCCACGGCGTCGTCGCCCGGGCAGTGCAGGGTGATGGCGGCGGTCTCGCTGCTGAGCACGAACAGGCCGTCGTCGAGGCGGCTGACGTGGGTGGCGGGCTGCGGCAGCGTGCAGCGCTCCACCAGCGCCAGCGTGGTGGCGTCGCGCAGCTCGAGCGCCGGGGCCGAGGTGACGACGGCGACGGCGCCGTCGTCGGGCAGGGAGAGCAGGTCGGGCGCGCGCTCGTCCAGGGAGATGGCGGCCTGCTCGTGGGCGTCGAGGTCGAAGCGAACAAGAGTGCTGCGCTGGTCCGAGTCGTCGCGGCGGCCGCTGACGATCACGCCGCCCGGGACCGCGGTCAGGGCTCGCCCGGCGGCGAAGCTGCTGTCGAGGTCCTTGATCGGTCCGCCGTCCGGGTCGAGTCGCAGCAGGCCGGGGTTGCTCTGGGAGACGACCCAGACGTGGTGGTCGTCGGCCACGGCGAGGTCGGGCAGGTCGAGCGCCAGGTCGCCGATGCGCAGGACCCGCAGAACGGTCAGCGTGTCGAGATCGACGACGGCGACGTTGGGGCTGGCCAGCGAGGTGCTGTAGAGCGTGTGGCGGTCTGCGTCGATGGCCACCTGGAAGGGCTGGAGGTGGTTGGGGCGGTTCGTGTCGGGCCGCAGGTCGACGCAGATCGGGTTCGGAGGGCCGCAGCCGAACAGGGCGAGGCAGGTGGCGAGCGGTAGCACCGCTGTCCCCTTCGCCCGCCGATGATCGCGAGTGAGCGTCACTTCCGCAGTGTAGCGGGGGCGCGGACGCGCGACCGGCGCTTCGGGGCTCCACGTGGCCCCCCCGGTCGCCGCGGACCGCCTTATGCTTCGCCCGAACCCTGGAGCCGCGACCGTGCTGCCCTTCCTGTGCCTGCTGGCTGCCGTGGCGTCGGCGGCCGACCCGACCGCTGTCGAGACCGTGGCCGCCGACTCGACGGTTGCGGCGAGCGCGGCGGCCGCGGTGCAGCTCCCCCCCCTGTCGGGGGAGAACCTCGTCGAGGAGCAACGCAGCCTGCCCGCCGACCTGGACGCCGACCGCAGCGTCGTCGTCATGGCCTTCAAGAAGCGCCAGCAGGTCGACACCGACGCCTGCTACCCGGGCGTGTCGACGGCGGCGCAGGCGGTGGGCGCCGCTCCGTGGGAGCTGCTGATGCTGCCGACCTCCATGCCGCGCTTCGCCCGCCCGCTGATGCGGCACGGGCTGATCCGCGCAACCGAGGAGGGCCCTCGACAGGAGCGCAAGCTCATGGTCTTCGGTGACGTCGACGCCAGTCGGGCGGCGCTGGGCATCGGCAGCCCGGACCAGGTGCAGATCCTGGTGGTGGACCGGCAGGGGCAGGTGCGCTGGCGGCAGGCTGGCCCCTGCACACCGGCCCTGCTCGACGGGCTCACGGCCGCGCTCGCCGACGGGGAGCCCGGGTGAGTGTAGGCCCGCCGCCGGGCTTCTCGCCCTCCGACACCCAGGTCACCGAGCTGGGCCTGCCCGAGGGGGCCACGCCGTGGATCGGGCCCCAGGGCCGGGTCATGGAGCGGCTCGAGCTGCACCTGACCTACTTCTGCGGCGAGCGCTGCCTGTTCTGCAGCGAAGCCCACCGCATGGAGCGCTTCCACCGCTTCCCCGTGACCTGGGGGCGCGTGGCCCGGGTGCTGCGGCTGCACGCCGAGCGCGGCGTCCGTGCCGTGCACTTCACGGGCGGCGAGCCGACCATCCACCCCCGCTTCGTCGACGTGCTCCAGCTCGCCCACAAGCTCGGCATGCGGACCAGCATCGGCACCATCGGCACGATGCTGGCGCGCGAAGCCTTCGCCCGCCGTGCGCTGCCCCACCTCGACGAAGCGCTGTTCAGCGTCCACGGCCCCGACGCTGCCGTCCACGACCACATGGCCGGCAAGACCGGCAGCTTCGACCGGGTCAGCGCCGCCATGGCCAACGCCCGGCGGCTCGCCCCCCACCTGCGGCTGTTCGCCAACACCGTGATCACGCGGCATAACCTCGACCACCTCCCCGACACGGTGGGACTCCTGGCCGACCGCGGCGTGCAGCTCATCGTCGTGAGCAACCTGACGGCCGAGGGTGGGGGCCACGACCGCTACGCCGACCTGGCGCCACGGCTCGAACACCTCGCAGCGGTCCTGCCGCAGGTGCCGGCGCGAGCACCCGGCGTGGTGCTCCGCTTCTTCGGTGTCCCGATGTGCCTGCTCGGCGAGCACTGGAGCAGCTCCAACGACCTGCACTGGGACCCGCGGGTCACGGTCGAGTGGCAGGCGGCACCGGGCAGGGTGGCCTACACCGGCATCTACTCGTGGGCGCCCGACCGCAAGCGCGTGCATGCCCCGGAGTGCGCCGGCTGTGCCCGCCGGGATGTCTGCATGGGCGTCAACGACGCCTACCTCAGCCACTGGTCGACGGATGCCCTGCATGCCTTCCGTGCGGATGGCTGAGCGTTCCCCCGCCGCCATGGCGCGCTAAGCTGCTGCAGTGTCCGCTCCCGCCCCCATGATCGTGCCCCGCGCAGGCAACCAGCCGACCAACCCCGATCGCGACGACCGCAAGAACGTCGAGATCAACATCGGCAAGGCCTGCAACAACCGGTGCGTCTTCTGCATCGACGGCCTGCCCAAGCGCGAAGACCGCTCCTACATGGACTTCGGCCAGATGCAGCGGGAGCTGGAGCGCTGGTACGCCGACGGCTACCGCAGCGTCGGCTTCCTCGGCGGCGAGCCCACGACCTACCCCCGCATCGTCGACTCGGTCGCCTACGCCCGCCAGCTCGGGTACTCGCGCATCGCCATCGCGACCAACGCCACCAAGCTGCGGCTGCGGCACTTCGCCGACGCCATCCTGGACGCGGGGCTGACGCGGATCACGGTGTCCATGCACGGGCACACCGCCGATCTGGAGGACCGCCTCACCCGGGTGCCGGGCAATTTCGACAAGAAGGTCGCGGCACTCCGCTACCTCAAGCACAAGCAGGACACCGAGGGCGCCCTGCGGGACGGCCTGTCGGTCAACATCGTGCTCAACGGCTGGAACGCGCCGCACCTCCCCAAGATGATGCAGTTCTTCTACCGGCGGCTGGGGCTGCGGGATCTGCGGGTGAACTACATCCGCCCGGAGGGCTACGCCGAGGGCGACGCCGACCTGACCCCCCGCTACGCCGACATCACGCCGGTGCTGGTCAAGGCGATCCTGCTCAACGAACACCACTTCAAGCGGACCTTCACCTTCGGCGGCGTGCCCATGTGCGTGCTGCCCAAGGCCCTGCGCAGCAGCGAAGCGCTCCTCCGCAAGTACATGGGGGAGTACCGGGACCTGTCGACCGCGTGCTCGATCCGATCGGGGGGGGGCGACGTCATGCCGCCAGAGCAGGTGCCACCGGGCAAGGCCCGCGGCAAGCACTTCCCCTCGACGGTGGTCGCCTACGACGCAGCCGAACAGCGGGCGCGCTTCAACTGGCAGGACCGCAAGCGAGAGGACCTCAAGGATCGCCCACCTCCGTGTCGCGCCTGCCGGCTGGGCGATGTCTGCGAGGGGGTGTGGAAGGGCTACCTGGACATCTGGGGCCACGACGAGCTGCGCCCGGTGCGCTGAGCCGCCCCGCGCTCGCTCCGGCAGGGCGCGTGGTGCTGGCTGGCCGCTGTGTCTCGGAGCGTCTCCGCTGTGTGACTTCTCGACGTGATCTCGGCACTTACACGGGTCTCGCAGGGGCGCGGGCACAGTTCACTTTGTCGCGCGGGGCGTCGTGGGATCATCGAGTTCCTGCCAGGGAGCAGAGATGAACGGCACCGACCGGCCAGGCACCGACAAGCGCGTCCGTGCCGACCTGATCGAGGAGGACACCGTCGCTGCCGTCCAGTTCGTCCCCGCGACCCCCAACGCCACCGCCTACGCCGCCCGGCGCACGACGGAAGATGGACAGGTCCGGGTGATGGTGGATCCTTGCGGTCGCATCGCGGGCTTCACCTTCCGGGACGAACGCGGGCGCTGCATGTGGCGCGCCTACCCGGGGTACGACTTCGGGATGGCCGCCGGCTCGGGCCCCCGCGGCAGCTAGCTCC
This sequence comes from uncultured Enterobacterales bacterium, assembly GCA_964599085.1. Classification (GTDB taxonomy): domain Bacteria; phylum Myxococcota_A; class UBA796; order UBA796; family UBA2385; genus J125. Next base: position 37,752 of record CAZRFD010000014.1, read on the forward strand.
GCCGGTCGCGGATAGGGCGACCGGCGACCCCCAGCCCGGACGACGCCCATGACCGGCCAGCCCCTGCGGCCTCGCGACACGCGGGTCGAGATGACCCAGATCGTCCTGCCGACCCACACCAACAACCACGGCACGGTCTTCGGTGGCCAGATCGCTGCGTGGATCGACATCTGCGCGGCCGTGAGCGCCCAGCGCTACAGCCAGGGCCCGGTGGTCACCGCCAGCATCGACCAGCTCCACTTCATGGCCGCGGTCAAGCAGGGGATGATCGTCATCCTGCGCAGCCAGGTGAACATGGCCTGGAAGAGCTCCATGGAGATCGGGGTGCGCATCGACGCCGAAGACCCGATGACGGGAGAGCGCCAGCACTGCTGTTCTGCCTACACGACCTTCGTCGCCCTCGACGAGCAGGGACAACCCCGACCGGTGGCGCCCTTCGATCAGGGGGCGGACGGCGACGCCCGTCGGCGGGCAGAACAGGCCGGCATGCGGCGGCAGATGCGCCTGGAGATGCGGCGCCTGCGGCTGGCGGCGGACAAGCGCTGATCAGCGCCGTCGCCGGCCGACCCCCAGCAACAGCCCCAGCGTTGCGAGCAGCGGCGCCCAGCGTGCCCGTGGCCCCGGCGCGCTGCTGCAGCCCCCGGCGGCTTCTTCGTCGACGATGCCCAGCACGTCCTTGCAGGTCGTCACCATGGGGTGGGTCTGGTCGGCGCTGGTCGAGTACCACACGTCGCTGGTGACCCAGGTGCAGGTCAGGTCGCGCAGGGTGGAGAGGGTGTCGGGGTCGGTGCTGGCCAGGGAGGTCTGCTCGCCGGGGTCGAGGTCCTGATCGTAGAGCTCTTCGTAGTCGCCGACGAAGCGCCCCCCGAGGTCGTAGGGCTTGCACTCCTCGGTCCCCTCGTTGATGTCGAGGATGTAGCGGTGGCCGTCGGTGACGACGCCCGCGGTGGCCAGGCCGCGCTCGAAGTATGCGGGGTGTGGCGTGATGGCCCCGGCGTTGGCGTCGTCGGTGAGGTCTTCGCCGTCGCGGTAGCCCTCCCAGCCGATGCCGGTGATGCGGGACAGCGTCGGGGCGAGGTCGGTGGCGCTGATGGTGGTGTCGAACCACGCGCCCTGGGGCAGGCGTCCGGGGGCGCGGATGGCGGATGCGACCTGCAGGGTCTGCTGGTAGGTCGAGCAGCCGTGGAAGAAGTAGCTGTTGTGCTCGCCCAGCTCTTCGCCGTGGTCGGCGGTGAACAGGATGACGCTGTCGTCCCAGCGGCCGGTCTCCTGCAGGGTCGCGAACAGATCGCCGAGCTGCCGGTCCAGCTCCTTGATCTGGCTGGCGTAGACGGCGTCGAGGTGGCGCTTGTCTTCTTCGCTCAGCTCCTGGCCCTCGAGGACCCACTGGTCGAGCTGGTCGGCGTTGGAGGGGTCCAGCGGCCCCTTGTAGGTGTCGGGGTGGAACTCGTCGTACCACTGCTGTTCCGCCACGAAGGGATCGTGGGGGTTGATCATGTGCAGCCACACGAAGAGCTTGTCGTCCGCCGGGTGGCTGCGCAGGCTGTCGCCGAGCTGGGTGATCAGCGCCTGGTCGCGGCCGACCTGACTGTCGTAGTCGTCGTTCTCCCACGACCAGGTGCAGACGCGCTCGTCGATGCCGCGGTCGATGAACTGGCAGGTGTTCGACGCGTAGCCGAGGGTGGTGTAGCCCCGGGCCTGGTACATCTCCGACAGGATGGGGTTCCAGGGGCTCTTCCAGTCGCGGTTGTCCCGCACGCCGTGGATGCGGGGGTAGGTGCCGCTGGCGATGCTGCTGACGGCCACGCTGGTCAGGCCGCGGGTGGCCTGGGTGTCGGCGAAGACCGTGGCGTCGTCGAAGAAGGCGGCGAGGTTGGGGGAGGTGTCCCAGCCGTCGGCCTGCCAGGGGGTCAGCATGCGGCGGGCGAGGGTGTCGACGACGATGACGATGACCGTGTCGGGCTGGTCGTACTCGCTGTCGATCGGGCGCAGGGCGCGCTTGGGCGCGTTGCCGGTGTCGTCGCTGGCGGCGCCGCAGGCCAGCAGCAGCGGGAGGAGGAGGAACTGCATGGCGGCAAGGGTAGCCTCGCCGGCCCGCTCCCGCCGCCGCCCCGGGGTCATCTTGCGCTATGATCCGCCCGCCCAGACCCATCCGGTCCCGAATCCACCCGGAGCACCGCCATGTTCGCGCCCCCCCTGTTGCTCGCTGCGTCCGTCCTCGGCTGCAGCCGCCCCGACTACGGCATGTCCAGCCTCGACCTCGAGCTGGAGCTGACCTCGCCGGAGTACGGCGTCTTCCTCGGTGACGACGCCGCCGTCGTGACCGGGCGCGTCTCTCCCGCTGGTGCGAAGCTCTACGTCGACGGCGAGCCGGCCCAGTTCGGAGAGGGCGGCGCCTTCGAGATCAGCCTGCCCATGGATGGCCTGGACTACCGGATGATCGAGGTGGAAGCCTCACTCGGCCAGCAGAGCGCCCGCTACCGGGTGCCGGTCTTCAGCGGCCACGACCCGCTGGAGAGCTGGCCCGGCGCGGCGACCGCCCGACTGACGACGACCGGCCTGGACCGCCTGGGCGAGACGCTGGGGGCGATCATCGACGCCAGCGGCTGGGACACGCAGATCATGGACGCGATCCCGACGGTGGACACGGACTACGTCGACTTCTACCCGCTCGAAGTGGCCCACGAGCCGACGGTCGTGCTGCTGTCGCCGGACGACTCGGGCATCGCCGCCCAGCTCCTCATGGACAATGTCTCGCTGGAGCTTGAAGTGAACGCCTTCGACGGCCTCATCGTCGTGCCGATCTCGATCGGCTTCGATCAGGTCACCGTCGACGCCCTCGTCCAGCTCGAGCTGGACGCCGACGACATGCTCAGCCTGATCATCAGCCAGGCCTCCATCGACCTGGGGGCTGCCAAGTTCGACTTCGGTGGGCTGGACGGCACCGTGCTGGAACTGGTGGTGGACGCGATCACCGGTGTGGTCGAGCCGCTGTCGGACTACCTGCTCAAGTACCTCCTCGACCAGTACGGCGTCGTCGAGCTGGGCGGGCCGCTCTCCTTTGAGACCGACCTGCTCGGCACCTCGCTGGCCGCCAGCGTCGCCGACCTGCACACCGATGTGGAGGGCATCGGCGCCGGCCTCGGCATCGGCATCAACGAACCCGCCCCCACCGGCAGCCTCGCGGTGCCGGTGCCGGGAGAAGCCGATGGCGCCGCGGGTGCCCAGGCGACCCTCGCCGTCCACGAGGGGCTGTTTCAGCTCCTGCTGTCCGACTCGCTCATCGACATGCTCGGCAGCCTGGACCTGTCGGGCACCTACGGCGCGCTGCTCGGCGGCTTCGTCACCGCGCTGCCCGGCGGCGACCAGGCCCCCGACGACGGCTGGTGCATCGACATCGAGCCGGGCACCGCCATGGTCGTCCGCATGAAGGACGACGTGGCCCCCCTCGCCCAGCTCCACATGCCGGACTTCGTCATCACGGCCGGTACCGGCAGCGCCTGCGACCCCTGGCTGCAGACCAGCCTCGAGCTGAACCTGGACATCGGCGTCGTCGACGGCAGCGTCATCGACCTGGCCGTCGATGTGCCCGACGGTGCGGTGCTGTACTACGGCGCCGACGAGGGCACCTGGGACGAAGACGAAGTGGTCGCCGGCATGGGCACCATGATGTCGTCGCTGGTCGGCCTGGTGGGCGGCCTCGTCGACCTCGACCTGAACAGCCTGATCGGCGGGCTGTCCAGCGGCGACCCGGCCGATCCCATGACCGCGGCGCTCTCGAACATGAACATCCAGATCACCGACAGCCGCAAGCTGTACAACGACGACGGCACCTGGACCGAGGGGCTGTACGTGCTCAGCGCGGACGTCTGGGAGTAGGCGCCGCGGGCGTGGGTGCGCGGGCCCTCAGCCCCCGGCGATCTTGGCGGCCACCGCGGCTTCGCGGGCCAGCTCGTCGATGAACTGCACCAGGACGGCGTGGCGGCGCTGGGCTTCGTCGCGCGCGGTCTGCGTGTGCATGGTCTCGGCCAGGCGGAGCAGCTTGAGCGGGTAGTGGTCGGCGGCGTTCAGCACGTCGTCGAGGGCCCGGCCGCTGTGCCCCAGCGGGTCGGCGGGGTGGTAGAAGCGCGAGATGGTGCGCTGGCCATGGCGTTCGGGTGAGGGGCGGGTGGCCATGGACTGAGCGCAGGCGAAGTTGCGAGCGATGCCGATGGCCCCGATGGCGTCGAGGCGGTCGGCGTCCTGGAGCGTGCGGCCAAGCGGTCCCGTCGGGGTCAGCCCGCGGGACCAGGAGCAGGTGCGGACGGCTTCGACGATGGCGGCCACTTCGTCGTCGTCGTAGCCGGCGCGCTGGAGGTGCCCGCGGCTGGCGGCGGCCGAGGCTTCGCCGCCGAGCGGCCGGTCCGGCGAGTCCTTGGGGATGTTGACGAGGTCGTGGACGAGGGCGGCGGCGCCGGCCAGCTCGACCATCGCGCCGGCTTCGGGCGCCAGGCGCAGCGCCCAGGCGTAGACCCGGAGCACGTGGTCGGCGTCGTGGGCGAGATCGTCCAGGGGCAGGTCTGCGACGATGCTGTCCCAGAGCTTGCGGTGGCGTGGGTAGCTGAAGGTCGGCACGACGAGGTCGGGGTCAGGTAGGTTGCGCGACGATGCCCGTGTTCCCCGCCATCCTATCGGCCTGGCTCGCCGGATCGAGCCCCGCGACGGCCCAGGCCGCACCAGACGGCGTCGTAGCGGAGGAAGCGCCGGCACAGTCGGCGAGCACGCTCGTCGTCGAGGGCGAACAGATCGGCGGATTCTCGGTGCAGCGCGTGGTCCGCCACGCCGAGTTCCAGCGCTACCACTTCGCCGGCGAGGACGCGCCGGCACCAGTCGAGCTGGTGGAGAAGCCGGTGGGGCGGTCGGGGGTGTGCGCCGACCACGGCTTGACCCTGTTCCCGCGGTGGGAGCTGCAGGGGGAGGTGCCCGAGGACCCGTGGATCGAGGGGGAGCGGGACCCGCAGACCGCAGAGGAGCGGCTGCACGCCGCGCTCTGCGCCCGCCTGCACGAGCAAGGGGCCGCGGTGCGCCTGCGCCGAGCTCCGGAGCGGGAGGCGCCGCCGCCGCTGGAACCGGGGACCCGCGCCGAAGACGCGCGTCCACTGGACCGCGACGCCAACCTCTCCTACCTGCCGGTGGGGGACGTGCCGCTGTCGTGGCTGCACCTGGTGCTCGCCCCGCTGGTTGCGCTGGGGGCCGGACTGGGCGTGCGGGAGGCGGCCCGGCTGGACCGGCCCGGGCGGCGTGACCTGTTCGTGGTGGCGCTGCTGGCGGTCGCGGTGCGGCTGCTGCTGTCGCCGTGGACCGTCTTCAACGGGGCCTTCGCCGGCTACGAGAAGATCGTGTACGGCTGGGGCTATTCGGGCCTGCCGACGCTGTATGGCGATGGCTGGGGCGCGTTGATGGGGCCGCTGCACGCCCGCGTCGGCCTGCACCCCGACGTCGCGCTGACGGCCAACCTCGTGCTGGCCTGCCTCGCGCCGGTTGCATTGTTCGCGGCGTTGCGGGTGCTGGCGGGGCCCGGCGCCGCTCGCCTCGGCGGGCTGTGGCTGGCGGTCCTGCCGCTGGCGGTGGCCTTGTCGGCGACCGAGGTCATGACCGTCCCCGTCGTGACGCTGTCGCTGGTGGCGCTGGCGGCGGCGGCGCGCGCTGGCCTGGCGGGTGGGACCGCCGCCGGCGCCCTGGCCGGGCTGGCCGCCGGCTTCGCCGTGCACGTGCGGCCGGAAGCCCTGCTGCTGCTGCCGACCGTCGCGCTGGCCCCCGTCGTCACCGGCGGGCGCCGGGCGCTGGGGCGAGCCGGCCCGTGGTTGGCGTTGTTGTTCGGAGGCGCCATCCTCGGGCTGCGCCTGCTGGAGCTGCCCCCGCCGGCCGACGCCGGGCCCATGCGGCTGTCGGACCTCGCCGATCCGACGTGGTGGGTGTCCTCGCTGCTTCCCTCCTTCGGCGGCGGTCCCTCGCCCCACCACATCTTCCTCGACCTGCGCTGGACCTCGCCCGTGCTGTGGGTGGCTGCGGGCCTCGGCTTGCGCGCGGGTCGTCGGGGCCTGCCCTTCATCGTCGGGATCGCCTCCACCTGGCTGCTCCTCGACAAGAGCTGGCCGCTGGCGGACGCCCTGCGCCTGCAGCTCGTCGCCGCCCCGCTGTGGGTGGGGCTCGCCGCTCTCGGCGCCGATCGCTGGCTCGGGTCGCGGCGCCGCCTGCCCTGGGAGGCCGCCGCCGTCGCCGCGGTCGCCCTGCACCTCGCCACCGGTCGCCTCGATCTCGGCCGCCACCAGGAGTGGCCCTTCCTCGCCCGCGCGGTGCCCGCCCTGCCCGCGGACAGCGTGCTCCGCTACGACGACACTCCCCACCGCAGCCACGCCCTCGGCAGCGTGCTGCTCTCCCTCAACCCCGACCTGCGGGTCAAGGGGGCGTCGGACGGCCCGCTGGTCGACGGCGAGCTGATGCTGCGGACCGTGAGCTGCCTCGCGCACCCCGACGAGGCCGAGGAGCACGGCCGGCCACCCGGCTGCGACCGGGTGCAGGGCGCCTGCCGCCTCGCCCCGGTGTCCGAACAGGACGTGCCGGCGCGCGAGGACGCCGACAGCCGCTTCGACCCGGGCGACGTGCACGACGGCACCGTCACCATCGGGATCTATCGCCTGGAGGACTGCCAGTGATCGCCCCGTTCATCTCGCTGCTGCTCCTCGCCGTCGCGGGGGCGCCGGCGCTCGCCTACGACCAGGACGAGCACGAAAGGATCGGCCGCGACAGCTATGTCGCCGCTTGCGAGCACCTCAGCGACGACGCCAGCCCCTGGGACCCGCCGGGTCAGGCCGAACGCCTCGCCCTGGTGTGCGGTCACGTCGACACCCAGGCGGAGCTGTTCGGGCAGATGACGGCCCTGGCCGGCGACTTCGCCCGGTCGCCCGACGAGCTGCGGACGGCGGAGGGGCGCCGGCGGCTGAACAGCGTCCAGCACTTCCTGTGGCTGGCGCTGGGCAACGACGCCCACTTCTTCCCGGAAGCGCCGCGGGTGTGGGCCCAGTGGCACCAGGTGGCGTTGGACGAGGCGCTCCAGGCCGCCAGCGAAGACGGCCTGCAGCGGGTGGCGACCATCGACGACGCAGTGCTGGTCATGGCCTTTGGTGCCCACTTCCTCCACGACAGCCACGCCAGCGGCCACATGGGCATCGACCGGGCGTCGAGCAGCGCGGGCGCGTCGCACACCTTCCACGACTACTGGAACCGCAAGGGGCGGACCGTGCGCGACCGTCTGGGCGAGCAGTGGGTGACCTTCGGCGACGGCCAGCTCGGCAAGGAAGCAGCAGCGCCCGGGCAGGGCCGCATGATGGAGACCGCAACCATGGCCATCGAGGACGTCCTGCGGACCTTCGTCGAGGGGCAGCCCGACCCCAGCCGCCAGGTCCAGGTCTGGGAGCGCCTGCCCTACGAGCTGGTCGACGCCTCCACCTTCTTCGTCCAGGGCGTGCTGCTGCCCTCGGTGCAGGTGCCCCGCGACGCCATCGAGCCCGTCGACGCCTTCCGGCGGCCGGCCCGCGTGTCGCTGGCCTTTGAGACCTGGTTCACCACCAACCGCGTCGTCACCGACAAGGACAAGATCGAGCCGCTGTCGGGCATGCTGGTGGGCGCGGGCTTCGCCTTCCCCATCGAGTCCGTGCCCATGCGGGCCTACGCCGGCGTCGGCGTCGGCCGCAGCGGCGGCGGGGGCGGTGCGCTGGTGGGCCTGGGCTACATCCTGCCGCTCGGCCGCAGCGTGATGGGGGCCTGGGAGCACGACCTGCTCTTCGGCACCGACCTGCAGCTCGGCGGCGCCGCCCCCCTGTCGGCGTCGAGCTGGCACCTTGGCTACCGGGGGCAGCTCGAATTCGGCCGCTTCCTGCTCCGCGGATCCGCCGGCCCGGCCCTCATCTACCCCAGCGAGTGGCTGCAGCTCGGCGAGGGGGCCGTGGGCTGGTACCTGACCTTCGGGGCGGGGGTGGTGCTGGGGGTGTCGAGCAGTGGGCGGATCTGAGGGGGATCACCCCCGCATCAACACCCGCAGCTTCCGCTGGATCGCCCGGTTCGCCGCCAGGGTCCCCGGGCGCAGCCAGTGGGGACGCGGCGGGACGTCGTTGCGGGGGTGGTCGTTGATCTGGAACCAGGGCAGGGTGCCGGCGTCGTGGGCGGCCCTGGCGGCGTGGATCATGCGGGTGGCGTGGCGGGTCTCGCCGGGCTGGGCGTGGTCGAGCTCGGCCTGGAGGCGGACGTAGGGGCAGGTGAGGCGGGCGACCTGGCGGACGGCTTCCCGGGGGAACCAGTAGACGTCGTCGTCCATGGTGTGGCCGGCGGCGGGGGCCATGCGGGCGCCCCCGGCCGTGATGATCTCGCGGTCGCAGGGGCCCTCCCAGTCCAGCACCCAGGCGACGTCGACGTCGTCGCGGGCTGCGGCGCCGACGCCCATGCCGACGCCGAGGGAGACGCAGACGATGCCGATGCGCGCCGGGTCGACGTCGGGCTGGGCGGCGAGGTAGCGCACGGCCGTGGCGACGTCGTCCTGGTGTTCGGGGCCGCCGTAGTCTTCGTCGCCCCAGCTCTGGCCGCGGCCGGCAGGGTCGAAGCGCAGGGCCACGGCACCGAGCCGGGCGACCTCGTCGGCGGAGATGGGGGCCAGCAGGGTGTCGAAGACGCCGCCGTGGTCGTCGACGCCGGGGCAGAGCACGACCGCTGGGCGGCGGCTGTCTGCGCCTTGCAGGCGGGTGGCGGCGTCGGCGCGGTGGACGGCGGCTTCAATCTGGTAGCCGACGGTGGAGCGCAGGCGGAGCGGCTCCTGGCGGACGGCGGGCCCCCGCCGGGCGGCGAGCTGTCGGGCAATGCGGGCGACGCGGCGCTCGATGGCCATGCCGATGCGGTAGCGCTGGCCGGGGCGGGGGCGGCCCTGGGGCCCGGTCGGGTCGCTCATGAACTCTCCTCTCTGGGACGGCGTAGCCTACCCTGTGCCGCGGGAGCGGCGGAGCAGCGGCGCGCCCCGCGCGCCCATGGCCGGCCAGGCGAGGATCCACAGCAGGCCCCAGTAGCGGGGGGAGAGGAGGCCGTGGAAGGCCAGCTCGCGCAGCTTGTCGGGCCACAGCAGGTACAGGGCGGGACCGAGCGCCAGCAGGGGGTGCAGGCGGGCGGCGAGGGCGGCGACGGCGAAGGGCAGGGCCAGCAGCGGGTCCACGAGGAGGGCGAGGGCGGTCAGCAGGGCGGCGGCGAGGGGGGCGGAGCCCCGGCCGCCGAGCCGGCGCCGGACCGCGACGAAGCCGACGAGGCCGAGGAGCGAGCCAGGGGCGGCGCCCGTCCACCAGCCGGTGGCCGGTGTGCCCATGACCGCGGCGGCCGTCTGCTCGGCGGTCGGGGGGGCCCACAGGCCGGTGGTGGTGGACAGCCACAGCAGGGCGGCGGCGACGGCGCCACCGATGAGGGCGCGCGGGAGCATCCGGAGCTGGCCGCGCAGGGCGCCGAACACGGGGCGGCCCTCGCAGGGGAGGAGCAGGTCGGCGAGCCCGCTGAGCAGGCCGAGCCCGATGAGCAGCGAGGCGAGGGGAGCCGGCAGCACCTGCCCCAGGGCGAGGGCGGCGTCGTCGGGGGGATCGGTCGGCGGCAGGGGGGCGGTGGCCAGGCGCTCGAGCGTCGCCAGCAGATCGCCCATCGCCGCCGGATCCACCTCGGTGTCCGCGGGCTGGTGGTAGCGGGCGAAGACCCCGCCGTCGCCTCGGCCGAGGAGCTGCATGGCCAGGGCGCCCCGGTCGGCGAAGGGGCGGTGGTCGCTGCGCTCCATGCCGGGCAGGGCGTGGCTGACGACGCGGTAGGCGTAGGGCGAGGTGAGGTCGGCGTGATCGACCAGCCACCGGAGCTGTGCGCCGCCCCAGCGCGGCCCGAGCCCCGTCACCGACAGCTCGCCCTGGCCGACCAGATCGAGGGCGACGACCAGGGCCGGCAGTCCGTCGCCGGGAGCGCCCGGCTGCGACAAGCCCTGCCGCGACAGGCCACTGTCGGGCCAGGCGGCGGCCAGGGCCTCCGAGCCCACCAGCCCGACCTCCTCGGCCTGGGGGAAGGCCAGGCAGAGGTCGGTGGCGGCGTTGTGCGCGGCGAGGCTGAGGAGGGCGGCCACGCCGGCGGCGTTGTCGACGGCCCCCGGGCTGTCGGGGACGCTGTCGAGGTGGGCGAGGAACAGGCGGTCGCCACGGCCGCGGCAGGCGACGAGCTGGCCGGCGACGGTCTGGACAGGCCAGCCGGCGTCGGTGAGCGCGGCGGTGACCCGGGTCTTCAGCCCGGCCTCGGCGGCACCGCCGGCGGGGCGCGGGCCGATGTCCGCGGCGATGGCTTCCGCCTCGTGGGCGGCCGCCGCGCCCCGGCTGGACAGCTCGGTGGCCGAGGACGGCGCCGCGACGGCGACGGTCCCGGCGAGCAGCGGCAGCAGGTGGAGAACGGGGACCCCCGGGGCGGGCGGTGGCGTGGCTGGGGGATGTTGGCGTCGATCCCGGCGCGTGTCGACCATCGACCGGCCACACCCTCGGATGTAGAGCCAGCGTTTTCGCAACACGTCGGATGTAGAGCCAGCGTTTTCGCAACAGATCGCCGTGGTTGATGGCGCTCGCCGCCAGATCACAGGCTCGCGGCGACCTGTTTGCTGGACTTGCGGGCGTCCGGGATGGTGCCCTGCACGCCCATGTTGCGAAAACGGCGGCTCTACCGGGCCGATGTTGCGTTTTCCGGTGCTCTACCTCGGCGGGCGCCTCTCCTCGCCCCCGCCGCAGACCACCTCGCCCCCGCCGCAGACCACCTCGCCCCCGCCGCAGACCTCCGCGACCGCGCGCGACCCCACCAGGCCCGGTCGGGATAGCACACAGGCTCCATGTCCAAGCCGACCCGCCCGCCCCCCGACGACGACGAAGAGGATCTCCTCGACGACGATGCCCCCACGGCCGACGATCCCACGCCCACGACGCCGGATCGGGTGCGGCCGCTCGTCGAGGAGCTGCTCCTCGACGAGGACGCGCTCCTCGACTCGCCGGCCGAAGACCTGCTCGACGAGGACGCGTGGCCGGACGACCCGGGCCTGCACCGCCTGCCGCCGCTTCCGTGGGATGACGCCGACGAAGAGGACCTCGCGCCGCCCGCAGCGCAGGAGCGCCCGGACAGCGACGGGCCGGCGGACCGCGAGGTCCTGGCGGACGAAGACGCCCTGGCGTCCGCCTGGCTGGTGGACGACGGCCTTGTCCGGGACGACGGCGAAGTCGATCTCGTGCCGCCCGCCGCTCCCCAGCGCGGCCTGCGCGCGGGCCAGCTCGTCGCCGGCCACGAAGAGTGGGCGACCCTCCTCGATCTCGGGGGTGTGCGCCTGCCGGCGATCCTCGCGACCGGTATGGCCGAGTCGGCGCTGTCGGTCCCGTTGCACAAGCTCGACGACGGGCGGGTCGAGCTGACGCTCTCGGGCACCACACACCGCTTCGACGCGCGGGGCCTGCGGACCCACATCCAGCTCGGCTCCTGCACACTGACCGCGCATCTCCGGCTGGTCGACGGCGCGGCTCCGCGGCTTGTGCTCGGACGCCGGGCGCTGGCTGGCTACGTCGTCGTGGACCCCGACGCCCACCACCTGCTGGGTGACGACTCCCCGGGCGAAGCGTGAGCGAGCGTGCGGACCCCGCGCCGCAGAGCCTGCACCCCGTCCTCCGCCTCCTCCGCGACTACGGCCGCAACCACTGGCGCAGCTACCTGGGCGGGATCCTGGCGCTGCTGGCGACGAACTGGCTCGCCGTGCGGATCCCTGTCGAGATCGGCACGGCCATCGACGCGCTGCGCCACGGCCAGCCGACCGGCCGCCACGCCCTGGCCATCGCCGTCATGGGGCTGCTGGTCATGGGGGTGCGGACCCTGTCGCGGGTGCTGTTCTTCAACCCGGGGCGCGACGTCGAGTACGAGCTTCGCCGCGACATCTTCGCCCACCTGATGCGGCTGCGGCCCGAATTCTACGCCCGCCACAAGCGGGGGGACATCGTCTCCCGCGCCAGCAACGACATCACCTGGGCGCGGCTGGCGATGGGCTTCGCCCTGCTGGCCATCTTCAACGTCAGCACTGCGCTGCTGATGACCGGCGGCCAGATGGTCCTGCTGTCGCCGCGCCTGACGCTGTTCATCGCCGTGCCGCTCGTCGCCGGGCTCGTCTTCCTGCGGGTCTGCATCCAGATCCTGCTGAACACCCAGCGCCGCTTCCAGGAGGAGATGGGGCTGCTGTCGGACCAGGTGCTCGGCACCCTTCAGGGCATCGCCAGCATCCAGGGCTTCGTCGCCGAAGACGCCTTCATCCAGCGCTTCGAGGACCGCAACCAGCGCATCCTCGACCTGTCCAACAAGCTGGCGACCCTGCGCAGCGTCGCCTTCCCCGCGCTCATCCTGGCCGGCGGCCTGGCCATGACCCTCCTCGTCGGCGTCGGCGGGCACATGGCCCTGGCCGGCGAGCTGTCGGTCGGCGAGCTGGCGGCCTTCGCGGCCCTGCTGGCGACCCTGGCCGGCCCGCTGCGGAGCCTGGGCTGGATGCTGTCGGTCTTCCAGCAGAGCCGCGCCGCCCTGGAGCGGATCTTCGAGCTGCTCGACGCACCCGTCCTCCGCCCGGAGCTGCCCTCCCCGCTGCCCCAGCCGGGGCCGGGTCACGGCGTCGGCTTTCACGTGGACGAACTCGACTTCGCCTACCCCGACGAGCCCGACCGGCCCGTGCTGCGCGGGATCTCCCTGGACATCGCCCCCGGCGAGGTCGTGGGCGTCTTCGGCCGCACCGGCAGCGGAAAGTCGACCCTGCTGCGGGTGCTGGCCCGCATCTACGATCCGCCCGCAGGCGCCGTCGAGGTCCGGGCTGCCGACGCCGCTGTCTCTGACACCACTGTCTCTGACACCACTGTCTCTGACACCACTGTCGCCGACCTCCGGCAGCTCGACCTCTACGCCTGGCGGGACCGCCTCGCGGTGGTCCCCCAGCGTCCCTTCCTGTTCAGCGACAGCATCCTCGACAACATCTCGCTGGATGACCCCCCGGACCGCGCACGGGTCGAAGCCGTCGTCGACCGGGCGGCACTGGGCGGGGACCTCGCCGCCCTCCCCGATGGCCTCGACACGGTCGTCGGAGAACGCGGCATCATGCTGTCCGGCGGCCAGCGCCAGCGGGCGGCGCTGGCCCGCGGTCTGTACCGCGACGCCGACGTCATCATGCTCGACGACGTGCTGAGCGCGGTGGATCACGAGACCGAGGCCCGGCTGGTCGACACCTTGACCCGCCTGGCCCGCAGCGAGCGTGCGCCGACGACCTTCATCGTCAGCCACCGCCTGTCCGCCCTGCGCCACGCCGACCGCATCCTGGTGCTGAGCGAGGGGCGCCTGGTCGACCAGGGCCGCCACGACGAGCTGATCGCTCGCCCCGGCCTGTACCGCGACACCTGGCAGGTCCAGTCCGAGCGGGCGCCCGTCCCGGCTTCTGTGGCCTCCGCGACTGTGGCCTCCGCGACTGTGGCCTCCGCGACTGTGGCCTCCCCGACCGTGGCCGAGGGGGCCTGATGGCGGCGCCGCGCACCGACAGCGACACGCGGCTGCTGGCCAGCGTCTGGCCCTTCGCCCGGCCGGACGCCTGGGCCTATGTCGTGGCCCTCGTCGTCACGCCGCTGGTGGCGCTGCTCGGCCTGGCCCAGCCCTGGCTGCTCAAGCGGGCCATCGACGAGCACATCGTGCCCGGCGTCTCCGAGGGCCTGACCGGCCTCGTGCTGCTCTACCTGGGTGCCGCCGTCGGCGCGTACCTCTGCCAGGCCGTCTACACCATCGCCCTGGCCTGGGGCGGCAACCGCACGATCCGTCGCCTGCGCAGCCGCCTGTTCCGCCACGTGCTCGGGCTGTCCCAGGGCTTCTTCGACCGCCAGCCCACCGGCCGGATCATGACCCGGCTGACCAGCGACGTCGCCAGCCTGGGCGACGCGCTCAACGCCGGCGCCATCACCATCCTCCTCGACGTCCTGACCGTGGTCGGGGTGCTGGTGGCGATGATCCTGCTCGACCCCGGCATGACCGTGCTCACCGTCGTGCTCGCGCCGCCGCTGGTCCTCGCCATCAACCTGATGCGCCGCGTGCTGCGCAGCACCTTCGTCGCTGTGCGCGAGACCCTGGCATCCGTCAACACCATGATGGCCGAGCGCATCGACGGCGTGCAGATCGTCCAGCTCTACGGCAACGAAGCCGTCAGCGCCGCCCGCTTCGACCAGCGCAACCACCGCTTCCGGGATCTCACCACCCGATCGAACATCTACGAGTCGGCGATGTTCAGCGTTGTCGACGGCTTCAGCAGCATCGTCGTCGCCGCCATGCTCTGGTACGGCTCCGGCGAGCTGGGGGCGCTCGTCGGCTGGCACCCGGCGACGGTGACGACCGCTGGCACCGTCGTGGCCTTCGTGGACCTCCTCGACCGCCTGTTCGTCCCCTTGCGCGACGCCAGCAACAAGATCGCCATCATCCAGCGCGCCATCGCCGCGCTCACCAAGATCACGGGCCTGCTGGCGCAGGGACAGGTCGTCGCCGACGGCAGCGTCCCGCTGCCCACCGTCACGGGCCGCATCCGCCTGCGCGACGTCCACTTCCGCTACCGCCCCGACGCCCCCGAGGTGCTCCGGGGTGTGGACCTCGACGTCGAGCCCGGCCAGGCCGTCGCCATCGTCGGCGCCACCGGCTCGGGCAAGACCACGATCACCCGGCTCCTCGATCGCTCCTACGCCGGCTACACGGGCGCGATCATCCTGGACGGCCACGAGCTGTCCACGCTGCGGCTGGCCGATCTGCGCCGCCACGTGGCCTGCGTGCGCCAGGACATCCAGGTGTTCAGCGAGGACATCGGCTTCAACGTCGACCTGGGCAACGCCGGCATCACCGCCGAGCAGCGCCAGCGGGCGGCCGGCCTCGTCCACGCCGACCGCTTCGTCGACGCGCTGGGCTGGGACCACGTCCTGCGCGAGCGCGGCGCCGATCTGAGCGTGGGCGAGGGGCAGCTCCTGACCTTCGCCCGGACCATGGCCCACGATCCCGAGGTGGTCATCCTCGACGAAGCCACGGCCAGCATCGACAGCCTGACCGAGGCCCTCATCCAGGACGCGCTGCAGCGGATCTTCGAGCGCAAGACCGTCATCGTCATCGCCCACCGCCTCTCCACCGTGCAGGCCGCCGACCGGATCTGTGTCATGGACGGCGGCCGCATCGTCGAGCAGGGCACCCATGCCGAGTTGCTCGCGCTCCAGGGGCGCTACGCCGCCCTGGTCGCCGCCGGCGAGGGGGTGCTGGAGTAGGGCCGCGGGCAGCCCTCCCGGGACGGGTCACGCACCCGCGGCGACAAGCGCTTGCCTGCAAGCCCGGGGGCCGCGGGCTATCCTCCGCCCAGATGGAGGCCGACATGCGCGTGCTTGCGCTGGTGATGGCGACGCATCTCGCCGGGTGCGCGATCTTCAAGGGACCCGACCAGCCGGGCGGGGACACGGCCGGCGGCGGTGACGGTGGCACGACCACCGACGGCGGGACCACGGACGGGGGGACCACCGGCGACGGCGGCACGACCGGCGACGGCGGTGGCGACGGCGGCACGACCAGCGACGGCGGCGGCGACGGCGGCACGACCGGCGATGGTGGCGGCGACGGCGGCAGCGACCCGCTCTGCGACGGCGTCGTGCACCAGCCGGCCGCCACCGACGAGTGCGTCTACAGCCAGATCCACTGCGGAGAGACCGTCACCGGCAACACCAGCCAGGGCACCAACCTGTACGACGGCTACGACTACCTGGCCTGGTACTGCATCGATCGGCGGGACGGCAATGCCTGGAAGGCCCCCGAGCGCGTCTACGAGTTCGAAGCCCCGAGCGCTGGCAGCGTCGAGTTCTCGCTGTACAGCCCGTGCGTCGAGATGGATCTGCGCGCGCTGCGCTGGGACTGGTGGTCCAGTGACGGCGAGTGCCCGACCGAAGAGTCGACCCTGGCCACCGTGTGCGAGGTCGACGACGGCAACGGCGACACCTCGTCGGTGGTCATCAGCCCCAGCAAGGGCAACCACTACCTGGTGTTCGTCGACGGCGTCGACGGCGCAGAAGACAACTTCCAGCTCACCGTCACCTGCGACTGAGGCGGTCATGTCCCTTGTTCCTGCGCTTCCTGGGCGTGCGCTGCTGCTCGTCGTCGGGCTGACCGCGGCCAGCGCCGGCCTGACCGGGTGCGAGTACTTCCAGTCGGGTTCGAGTGGTGGCGGCGGCGATGGTGGCGGGGACGCCGGCGGCGGCGACGCCGGTGGCTCCGGCGACGGCGGCACCGACGAGCTGGACTGCGACAACCCGCCGGCTCCCGACGACGTCGCCGGGCCGGACTGCCTCACCGGCACCATCTCCTGCAACGAGACCATCCTCGGCACGACACAGGGCGGCAGCGACGTCTTCGACGGTCAGGGCTACGGCGCGTGGTTCTGCTCGCCGGTCGAGAGCAGCGAGTACACCGGCTCCGAGCGGGTCTATGCCTGGGAGCACCCCGGCGACGGCAACGCCACCATCTCGCTGTACACGCCCTGCGACGACCTCGACCTGTTCGCCATCTACTGGGAGGACGACAGCGTCTGCCCCATCCCCAAGTACTCCATCGCCGAGTGTGAGGGGGATGTCGGCAGCGGTGCCGACCGCGAATTCGTCATCTGGAACAACGAACCGCGGCGCTACCTGCTCGTGGTCGACGGCCCGGCGGGAGAAGAGGCGCCCTTCGAGCTCAGCGTGACCTGCAAGTGAGCGGCCGCCCCGCCCGTGGGCGTGGGGGCAAGCGTCGCCGCTTCGTCGCCACCTGCCCCCAGGGCCTCGAAGCCGTGCTCGCCGAGGAACTGGACGGGCTCGGCCTGGGACCCTGCGACCCGCTGCGCGGAGCCGTCGGCTTCTGGGGGCCCATGGCCGCGGGCTACCGGGCCTGCCTGTGGTCGCGGGTGGCCAGCCGGATCCTGGTTCAGCTCGGCGAGGGGCCCGCAGCCGACAGCGACGCACTGTACGACACCGTGCGCCGGATCCCCTGGCAGCCCCACCTCGGCCCGGAGCACACCCTGGCGGTCGACTTCGTCGGTGGCAACGAGGGCCTGCGACACAGCGGCTTTGGTGCAAGGCGGACCAAGGACGCCATCTGTGACCAGCTCCGTGACGCCACGGGTCGGCGGCCGTCCATCGATCTCAAGCGCCCGGACATCCGGGTGCACGTCCACGTCGAGGGCAGCCACTGCAAGGTCAGCCTGGACCTCGCCGGCGATCCCCTGCACCTGCGCTCGGCGGGGGTGCTGGGCGGCAAGGCGCCGCTGAAGGAGACCCTCGCAGCGGCCCTGCTGTACCTCGCCGGCTGGCCGGCCGCTGCTGCCGAGGGGCTGCCGCTGGTCGATCCCATGTGCGGCTCCGGCAGCTTCCTGCGGGAGGGGCTCGGCATGGCCGCTGGGCTGGCCCCCGGCCTGCAGCGCAGCCGCTGGGGCTTCTCGCGCTGGCGGGCCCACGACCGCACCCTCTGGGAGGGCATCGTGGCCGACGCCCGCGCCACGCCGCGCCGCCCGGTGCCGCCCGTCTTCGGCTATGACGCCGACGGCGGCGCCCTGCAGACCGCTCGCCAGGGGCTGGCGGGCCTCGGCTTCGAACGCGACGTGCGCCTGCTCCGCGTGCCGCTGTCGCTCGCCGAGCCGCCCACGGAACAGCCCGGCCTGTTCATCGTCAACCCGCCCTACGGCGCGCGCCTCGGTAGTGTCGCCGACGCCGAGAACCTCATGGGCCTCCTCGGCGACGTGCTCCGGAGGCGCTTCCTCGGCTGGCACGCCTTCATCCTCGCCGGCAGCCCCAAGCTCGCCCGCCGCCTCGGCCTCCGCCCGGTGCGGCGGATCCCCGTGTGGAACGGCCGCATCGAGTGCCGCTTCCTCGATGTCCCCATCTCGTCGCGGCCGGTGACGCGGGATCGGGTGGACTGAGCAACCGTCAGGTTGCTCGACGCCGGAGGGGGGAGTCGACCGGCGGAGTGGTTGGACCGGGAGGGCGCAGCCCGGAGGTCCAACTGCGACGCGGGGTGATGGGGGGCACCTGCAGGGGTGCCCCCCTCACACAAGCTTCAGCCCTCCTCGACCACCTGCCGCACCACGACGCTCGCCGCAGCCAGGCCCACGGCCCCGGTGACGAAGCTGGCCGTGCCCCAGATGACGTGGCGGTCGTCGCAGGTGTGGTGGTCGTTGTCGCCCTGGGGGCAGACGCACTGGAACTCGCCGTCCTTGTCGTAGGGCAGGGTCTGCGAGGGGAGCAGCCGCTCCTCGCTGTAGACCGCCGGGATCCCCCAGGGGCCGGCGCCGAAGCCGTGCTTGTCGCGCAGCAGCTTGCGGACCGCCTTGGCGAGGGGATCGATGCGGGTCGCTGACAGGTCCGCGACCCGGACCATCGTCGGATCGAGGCGCCCGGACGCGCCGGTACAGCTCACGACCGGCAGGCCGAGGCGCTGGCAGGTGGCGAGCAGGTGGGCCTTGGCCGTGATGTTGTCGATGGCGTCGACGACGTGGGTCACGCCGCGCTTGGGGGCCAGCAGCATGTCGGCGGTGCGGTCTTCGTAGAAGACCGGCACGGCCTTGACGTCGACGTCGGGGTGGATGTCGCGGATCCGGTCGGCGAGGACGCTGGCCTTGGGCTTGCCCACCGTGGTGCGCATCGCCGGGAGCTGGCGGTTGACGTTGGTGACGCAGACGAGGTCGAAGTCGACCAGCGTCAGGCGACCGACGGCGCTGCGGGCGAGGGCTTCGGCGGTCCAGGAGCCGACCCCGCCCAGGCCGATGACCATGACGTGGGCCTGCTGGAGGCGCTGCACCCCCGGTCCGCCGACGAGGCGGCCGAGGCGATCCCAGCGGCGGTGCATGCGGGGAGAGGACATGGCGGCCCGCTATCTCCCGCGGGGCGGGTGGGGGAGGGGAGGCGGCCGTGGGCTTCACGCGGCCGGCAGGCGGAACAGCCGCCGGGCGTTGGCTTCGGTGGTCGCGGCGACGAGGTCGGGTGCCGCGTCCTTCACGTCGGCCAGCGCGTCGACGACCAGGGACAGCCAGGCGGGCGAGGCGGGAAGCTCGTGACCGGCGGGCGCCTGGTCGGGGGCGTCGGTCTCGACCAGCAGGCGGTCGAGGGGGACGCGGGCGGCGGCGGCGCGGGCCCTGTCATGGATGGGCCTGTCGTGGCGCGTGAGGGCCGGTCCGAAGGACAGGTGCAGGCCCAGCGCCAGGAAGTCCGGCACCAGCTCGGTCGGGGTCGACGCGCTGTGGATGACACCGCCCGACGCGGGGAGCCCGTCGCTTCGCAGGATCCTGAGCGCCTTGCCGTGGGCCCGCACCACGTGCAGCACCACCGGCAGGTCCCGGTCCCGGGCCAGGGCGAGCTGGGCGCGGAACAGCGCCCGCTGGTTGGCTCGCTGCGTCGGCGAGCGCTTGCGGGCCTCGTCCAGGCCCAGCTCACCGAGGGCGCAGGGGGCGACGCCGAGGGCGCCGCCGAGCGCCAGCTCCAGCAAGGAAAGGATCGCGTCGTGGTCGTCGGCCGAGGCCAAGCCGGCCGTCCACGGGTGGATGCCGAAGGCGCACCACAGGTCGGTGTGTTCCCGCGCGAGGGCGGCCTGCGCCCGCCAGCCGGCCATGTCCACGCCAGCGAGCACCTGGCCGCGCACCCCCGCAGCCCGCGCGCGCGCCAGCTCTGCGGGCGGATCCGCGCAGCGGTCGAGGTGGTTGTGGGCGTCCAGCACGGGCCTTCCGAGGCGCGAGGCAATAGGCTGTGTCGGGTCCAGTATCCTCGGCCCGCGTCCCAGCACCACGCCCGCAGCGGTGGAGCCTCCATGTCCTTCTACGGCGACTTCCTGGTCCAGCTCGGGGTGGTCCGCCAGGACCAGCTCGCCGCGGCGCTGGTGGAGCAGACCGAGGGACGGCTGCGCCTGGGGGAACTTGCCGTGGCACGCGGGCTGCTGACCGCCGACCAGGTCGAACAGGTCCGCCGTTGCCAGCGGGGGCCGCGCTTCGATCACGGCGACCTGCGCTTCGGCGAGCTGGCGGTCGCGCTGGGCTTCGCGACCGTGGCCGACATGGACGCCCTGCACGCCGAACAGCGGGCCGGGTGGCGCCGCATCGGGGACATCCTCGTCCAGCACGGCGCCGTCGACGACGCCACCCACGAGTCCTACCTGCGGGACTTCCTCCACACCGAGATGACCCGCAAGCGCCGGCTCGAAGCCAGCATGGCCGACGCTCCCCACCCCCGGGTGGTCGAAGAGATGGTCGAGCTGGCGCGCCGCTGGCTGCCGCGCTTCGGACTGGCCGACGCGAAGGTGGTCGACGTCCGCATCGCGCCGCGCGCCGCCCGCCAGGTCACCTGGGCCGGCCGTCGCAGCATGGTGGGCAAGGTCGAGGTGATCACCTTCCTCGCCGTCACCACCGCCGGGCTGGAAGCCATCGCCCGCAGCACGGAACGGCCCGCGGTCCCCGACCGGCCCGATCTCGCGCTGCCGGCCCTCGCCGAGCTGGTCGACACGCTGACAGAACTCCTCCGCAACCGCCTCCCGGACCTGGAACTACAGCCCGGCGACACCGACACCTTCCCCGACGATGGCTTCCGGGCGCTGTCCGACCTGGTCGCCGAACGCGACCTGCTGCAGGTCGAGTTCGTCCACGGTGGCGACAAGGGCATCACCGAACGCGCGGTCCTCACCCTCGTGACCCGGTCCGCGACCGACTGACTTCCCCGGGAGTCCGCATGCGCATGTCGTTGTTTGCAGGCGTTGTCTGCTCGCTCATGGCCGGCTGCTCCGACAAGGACGGTGCCGGTGACTCCCAGGCCTCGGGGGACGCCGGTGGCTCTGGCGGCGGCGGGTCGGCGTCGGGCTGGGTCGTCTCCGCACATCCGTGCGCCGGCAACCGCACCGACGCCTTGTGGATGGACGACGCCGACAGGGGCTTCGTCGGCTGTGGCACCACCACGAAGGGCCTCGGCCTGTTCCAGACCACGGACGGTGGGGCCACCTGGTCGGCCGCCAGCTCGGACCCGGCCGGCGTCTTCGACAGCTTCCGGGTCATGCACCTCGTCCGCGCAGGCGACGGCAAGCTCTACGTCTCGGGCACCAGCACCGCCAACAGCGCCCGCGTCGTCTCCACCACCGGCGCCGCGGGCGGCACGCTGTCGCTGGACGCCGTCTTCGACGCGGGCAGCAAGACCTGGAACAGCTTCAGCGTCGGCAGCTTCGCCCGCACCGACGCTGGCTTCGCCATCGCCGAGTCGGCGACCGGCACCGGCATCGTCTACCGCAGCGGCGACACCGGCGAGTGGCGCGACGGCTCGGGCTGGTGGTCGGACTACACCAGCTTCGGCTTCCAGGTCCTCGACATGGTCGAAGACGACGGCTCCATCTACGGCTGCGGCAGCACCATCTCCCAGCCGCCGGTCGTGTTCGTGCCCGGCAAGGGCGAGGGCATCGCCTGGCAGGCCGTGCAGCTCGCAGAGGGCGCCGGGGAATACAACGGCGAGCTGTGGGACATCGACGCCAGCGGCGGCAAGCTCGTCGTCGGTGGCGTCAACCAGGACCGCGACGTGGGCATGGTCTACGTGTCCGGCAGCAACCCGGCGGACCCCTCCGACTGGGCGGCGGTGGACGCGTCGAGCTGGTGGGCCGACGACGCCACCTGGATCCGCGGCGTCTGCCGGACGGCGTCGACCATCCTCGCGGTCGGCGAGCTTTCCGCCAGATCCCAGGGGCTGCTGCTTCGCAGTGACGACGGCGGGGCCACCTGGTCCAACCAGACCGACGTGCTCACGAAGGCCGCCAAGGCGGCCGGCTTGTCGGCGCTGCCTCCGCTGCACCGCTGCCAGATCACGGACGGTGGCCGCGTGGTCGTCGCCGGGGCGGACGGGCTGTTCGCGCGCCTGGATCCCTGAGCGCCCCCCGCGCGCGCTGGCCCGTCAGCCCGTCACAGCCCGGTGCGCGGCCAGCGCCCGTCCCGTCCAGCTCCCCGTCTGTTCACAGCGGGCGATGAGTTCTTCGGGCGTGCCCTGGTCGACGATGCGGCCACCCTCCTCGCCCCCCTCGGGGCCGAGGTCCACCACCAGATCCGCGTTGTCGATCACGTCGAGGTGGTGCTCGATGAGCACGACCGTGTGTCCCTCGTCGACGAGGCGCTGCAGCACGGCGAGCAGCCGGGCGACGTCGGTGACGTGCAGGCCGGTCGTCGGTTCGTCGAGGAGAAAGACCGTCTCCTTGACGTCGCCCCGGCCCCGGCGCTTGCGCGGCGGGGCGGCCAACTCCTTGCTGAGCTTGAGGCGCTGGCTCTCTCCGCCGGAGAGGGTGTTGCCCGGCTGGCCGAGGCGGAGGTAGCCGAGGCCGACGTCGACGAGGCCCTGCAGGCGGCGGCGGATCGGACGGTGGTTGGCGAACAGCGGCAGCGCTTCTTCGGCCGGCAGGTCGAGGACGTCGGCGATGGACAGCCCCTTGAAGCGGGCGTGCAGGACCTGTTCCTGGTAGCGCCGCCCGCCGCAGTGTTCGCAGGGAACCCAGACGTCGGAGAGGAAGTGCATCTCCACGAGCACGGCGCCCCGTCCCTCGCAGTGCGGGCAGCGGCCGGCCTTGGCGTTGAAGGAGAACATGCCGGGCTTCCAGCCCTGTTCCCTTGCCAGCGGCGTCTGGGCGTAGAGCGCCCGCAGCTTGTCCATGATGTCGGTGAAGGTCGCCGGGCAGGAGCGCGGGCTGCGGCTGATGGGCTTCTGGTCGACGACCACGAGCCGGTCGGGCACCGACGCCCGACGGCGCTTCGCCGAGGTCGACAGCTCGTCCTCCAGCCAGGGCGCGAAGCTGTCCATCACCAGGGTGCTCTTGCCAGAGCCCGACACCCCCGTCACCACCGTCATGCAGCCGCGGGGCAGTCGCAGCGCGACGTCGTGCAGGTTGTGGAGCGACGCGACAGGTGGGGTCAGCCAGCGCGAGGCCCTGCGGCGCCTGGCGGGGCGCGGGATCTGCAGCCGCCCGGCGAGGTAGTCGGCGGTGTCCGTGCCGCCGGCGGCTGCGAGCGCGTCAGGGCTGCCCTGGGCCACGATGCAGCCGCCGTGTTCGCCGGCCGCCGGTCCCATGTCGACGATGTGATCGGCGGCCCGCATCACGTCGGGATCGTGTTCTACGACGACCAGCGTGTTTCCGAGATCCCGCAGCCCGCCCAGCGTCGTCAGCAGGCGTTCCGTGTCGCGCGGGTGCAGGCCGATGGTCGGTTCGTCGAGCACGTAGATCGTGCCGGTGAGGCGGGCGCCGAGCTGGGTCGCCAGCCGGATCCGCTGCGCTTCGCCGCCGGACAGCGTGTCGGCGCCCCGATCCAGCGTCAGGTAGCCCAGCCCCACCGCTTCCAGGAAGCCGAGCTTGCCGAGCAGCTCGGCCACCGCCTGCTCGGCGATGGTTGCTTCAGTGGCGTCGAGCTGCAGCCCGGCCCAGAAGGCGCGGGCTTCGGTCACCGTGAGCGCCGTCGCGCCGGCGATGCTGCGTCCCTCGGGGTGGCTGCCGTCGTCGGCCACCGGCGCACCCCCGTCGATGACGCCGGCGCCGATGGTCACGAAGAGGTGCGCCCGTCGCAGCCGTCCGCCCTCGCAGCTCGGGCAGACGCCCTGCCGCTTCAGGTCCGTCAGGCGCGCGTCCCAGCGCTCCATCAGCGGGATGATCCCGTCCCAGGCCCGCGACTCTTCTACCCGCGTGCGGCTGCTGCCCCAGGTGCGGGTGAACTTCACGGCGAGGGGCTGGTCGCTTCCGTAGAGCAGCGCCCGCCGCAGCGCGGACGACCAGTCGTCGACGGGCGTGGTCCACGGCGTGTCGTGGCGCTTGAACAGTGCCTTGGCCAGGGCCCGGTTGCGCTTGCTGCGGAACATGCCGACCTTGACCCGGCCGTCGATGGCGTCCAGCAGCGGCTTGTGGGGCTTGGGCAGCAGCAGCGCCGGATCGACTGCGGTCACCGTGCCCAGGCCGTCGCAGCGCGGGCAGGCGCCGGCGTGGCTGTTGAACGAGAAGGCGCGCGGCTGCAGCTCTTCGGGGAGGACGCGGCCGTGGGTCGGGCAGGCCGCCTGGCGGGAGAAGCGGTGCGCCGGGCCCTCTCGGGGCACGAAGACGCAGCGGTCGGCGCCCCAGCCATAGGCCAGGGCCACCCCCTCGGCGAGGCGCTGGCGATCGGTGCGGGCCGGGTCCAGGCGGTCGATGACCAGCCAGCCCGCGACTTCGGCCGTCGGGTCCAGGTCTTCGAGCTGGCGTTCTGCCGTGCGGCGTGCGCGCCCGCCGAGGGTCGGGTCGAGGGGGAGGCCCGCGGTGTCGGCGTCGGCATGGGCGGCCGCCGGCAGCGCGCCCCCCACCGCCGCCGGGTCCCACCACCGCGCGAAGCCCTCGGTCCGGAGGTCGCCGGCGTGGGTGCCGGGCTTGAGCGGAGCCAGCAGCCAGCCGGCCCCCGGTGCGGTGGCCTGCAGCTCGACCGCCGCAGCACTGGGTGACCAGGCCTGCACGCGGTGGGCGCAGGCCGGACAGTGCGCGTGGCCGATGCGGGCGTAGAGCAGCCGCAGGGCGTCCTGGATCTCGGTGACCGTCGCCACCGTCGACCGCGGGTTGTGGCCTGTGTTGCGCTGGTCGATGGCGATGGCCGGCGCCAGGCCCTCGGCGGCGTCCAGGGGCGGCTTCTCCATGCGGCCGAGGAAGCGCCGGGCGTAGGTGGACAGTGCTTCGACGTAGCGGCGCTGCCCCTCGGCGAACAAGGTGTGGAAGGCCAGGCTGGTCTTGCCCGAGCCCGAGGGGCCGGTGATCACCGTCAGCTTGCCGTGGGGAAGCGTGAGATCCACGCCCCGGAGGTTGTGCGTGCGCACGCCGCGCAGCTCGATGTCGGCGCCGTGGCTGCTCCGGCGACGGCGCCGGGCTGGCTGGAAGTCATAGGTGCCGCCGCTGTCGGCGGCCAGCAGCGCCGCGCCGCCGCTGTCTGCGGCCAACAACGCCGCGTCGGTCGCGGCTTCCCGTCCCAGCACCTCGGCGAGCAGCCGCCCCGTGGGGGTGTCCAGCGCGGCGATCTGTTCAGGTGTGCCCTGGCCGGTGATGCGGCCGCCCTCTTCTCCCCCCTCGGGTCCCAGGTCCACGATCCAGTCGGCGCTCTTGATGACGTCGACGTCGTGTTCGATGACCACCACGGTGTTGCCACCCTCGACCAGGGCGGACAGCGCCTGCAGCAGCCGGGCGACGTCGGCCATGTGCAGGCCGGTGGTGGGTTCGTCCAGGACGTAGAGGGTCTGGCCCGTGGCGCGCTTGTGCAGCTCGCTGGCCAGCTTGATGCGCTGGGCTTCGCCGCCGGACAGGGTGGTGCTGGGCTGGCCGAGCGCGACGTAGCCGAGGCCGACCTGCTCCAGCGTCGACAGGATCCGGTGGATCTTGCGGTGGTGGCGGAAGAAGCGCGCGGCTTCGGCGATGCTGGTGTCCAACACGTCGGCGATGGTCTTGCCGCGGTAGTGGAGCGTTAGGGTCTCCGCCGAGAAGCGCCGCCCGCGGCAGGCTTCGCACGGCACATCGACGTTGGAGAGGAACTGCATCTCGATGGTCTTGACGCCGGCGCCCTGGCATTCCTCGCAGCGCCCGCCCCCGCGTTCTGCCGCCACGTTGAAGCTGAAGCGGCTGGGGGTCCAGCCGTTGGCTCGGGCTTCCGGGAGCTGGGCGAAGAGCCTGCGGATCGGGTCGAAGGCCTTGGTGTAGGTGGCCGGGTTGCTGCGCGGCGTGCGGCCGATGGGGTTCTGGTCGATGAACACGACCTTGTCGAGCTGGTCGAGGCCCTCGAGGGCATCGTGCGGCCCCGGCAGATCGTCGCTGCCCATGAGCGCGGCCCGGGCGGCCTTGGTGAGCACGTCGAGCACCAGCGTGCTCTTGCCCGAGCCGCTCACCCCGGTCACGATGTTGAGCGCGCCGAGTCGGAAGCCGGCGTCGACGCCCTGGAGGTTGTGGGCCCGGGCGCCGCGCACGGTGAGGGTGCCGCTGCCGGGGCGACGCTGCGGCGGCAGGGGGATCCGCTCTTCCCCCCGCAGGTAGCGGGCCGTGAGCGCCTTGCTGCGCAGGAAGCGGCGCGGCGTGCCGCGGGCCACCACCTCGCCGCCCTCCCGGCCGGCCCCGGGCCCGACTTCCACCAGGTGATCGGCCCGCGCCATGGTCATGGCGTCGTGTTCCACCACGAGGATGGTGTTGCCCTTGTCGCGCAGGTCCGTCAGCGCGTCGAGCAGGCGGCCCTGGTCCCGCGGGTGCAGGCCGATGCTCGGTTCGTCGAGGACATAGGTGACGCCCTGCAGGCCGGCCCCCACCTGGCCGGCCAGGCGGATCCGCTGGGCTTCGCCGCCGGACAGGGTGGCGGCGCTGCGGTCGATGCTGAGGTAGCCGAGGCCGACGCGGGACAGGAAGGCCAGGCGGGCGCGCAGCTCTCGGAGGATGGGCCCGCCGATGGCTTCGTCGGCCGGCCGCAGGTCCACGTCGGCGAACAGGGCGCGGGCCCGGTCGACGCTCAGCGCGGTCAGGTCCGTGATGCGCCGGCCCTGGAAGGTGACGGCACGGGCGATGGGGTTGAGGCGCTCGCCCTCGCAGGCCGGGCAGGTGACCCGCCGGCGGAAGGCGGTCAGGCGCTTGAGGCGGCTGAAGTGCCAGCAGTGCTGGACCATGGGCAGGAGCCCGCGCCAGGAGCGGGTCGAGCTGCTCTTGTGGCCGTCCCGTTCGCGCGTGATGGTGTAGCGGAAGTCTTCGCCGCGCAGGCCGGCCGCGCCGGGCTGCGGCCCGAAGAGGAGCACTTCTGCCTGCACGTCGTCGAGGTCGCGCCAGCGCGTGCCCGGCGCTACGTGCAGGTGGTCGCCCACGGTGCGCACCAGGGGGCGGGACAGGCTGCTGAAGGGCAGGCGCGCGTCGTCCGGTGGCAGGGGGCGGAAGGCGGCGTCGAAGGGCGCGTCAGGGTCGAGCATCAGCTCGATGTCGAAGTCTTCGAGCCAGCCGATGCCCTTGCAGCCGGGACAGGCACCCTGTGCGGCGTTGAAGCTGAACAGTCGGGGTTCCATCTCGGGGATGGCCACCCGCGGGTGGTCGGGACAGGCCCGCTGGCTGGAGAAGCTGCGGTGCTGTTCGTCGCCGCCGTCGTCGGGCTGGACGAGGAAGCTGACCACGCCCCCGCCGAGCTTCAGCGCGGCGCTGATGGCTTCGAGCAGGCGGGACCGCTGGTCGGCGCGGACGCGGAGGCGGTCGACGACCAGCTCGATGGTGTGCCGTTCGTACCGGGCCAGGGAGATCTGGTCCAGCTCTTCGTCGAGCCGCCACAGGCGACCGTCCACGCGGGCCCGGAGGAAGCCCTGGGCCAGGGCGTCGCGTAGCTCCTTGCGGTACTCGCCCTTGCGGTCGGCGACGATGGGCCCAAGGACCTGCAGGCGGGCGCCGGGGCTGTCGCGCAGGACCGCGTCGGCGATCTGCCCCGGCGACAGCGTGCTGATCTCGCGCCCGCATTCCGGGCAGTGGGCCACGCCGAGCCGGGCCATCAGCAGGCGCAGGTGGTCCAGGATCTCGGTGATGGTGCCGACGGTGCTGCGCGGGTTGCGGTTGACGGTCTTCTGGTCGATGCAGAGCGTCGGCGACAGCCCCTCGACCCGCTCGACCCGTGGCTTGTCCATCTGGCCGAGGAACTGCCGGGCGTAGGACGACAGCGACTCCATGAAGCGCCGCTGCCCCTCCTGGTAGACGGTGTCGAAGGCCAGGCTGCTCTTGCCGGAGCCCGACAGCCCGGTGATCACCGTCAGGGCGTCGCGGGGCAGGTCGACCGAGACGTCCTTGAGGTTGTGTTCCCGGGCGCCGACGACCCGGATCACGTCGTTGGCGGGGGTTGAAAAGGTCGGGGCCGAGGAGGACGGGGTCGAGGACATGCTGTGGACGGCGGGCTGTGGACGGCGGGGGAGGAGAGGACGGTGCTGCGCGGGTCGGCCGGAGGCTAACGCGGTGCTGGATGGATGTTCAGGTGAATTGTGTTGGCCCCTCCGGCTCCCTGGAGCTCGAAGCGCCCAGGGCCGGCGATGCGATACGCTCGCTGCCGTCTCGGGGCTTTGCCGCGTCCGCGCGCAGCTCGCCCACTCCCTCCTCGCCGCCCACAGCCGGAGCCCTCCATGTCCGACGCCTTCCTCGACCGCGTGTTCTCCCACCTGCCCCGCGTCTCGGCTGGACGCTTCGAGTTCGCGTCGTGGTCCCAGGCCGGCAAGCCGACCCTGGAGGGCGTGGGCGTGCTCGGTGTCGGCGGCATCGACGTCGACAGGCTCGCCGCGCGGATCATGGACGTCGACCACTACAAGGGCAACATCGCCCACGTCGAGGAGTGCCGCGCCGTCTCCGACCCCGCCTACCAGCCGCCCAAGGCCGTCCGCTTCTACCAGCGGGTCAACGTCCCCATGCTGGCCCGTATCCAGCACGAGCTGGCCCTGGTCGACCACGGACAACGGGACGGCTGGCGGGTGCTCGGCTGGCACCAGATCGACGCGGCCACCGCCGGCCTGTCGACAAAGGACGCTGCCCGCAGCGCCTACAACGACGGTGGCTGGCTGATCCGCCCCGACGCCGTCGCCTACGCCCTGTCGTCGGCGCCACGCAAGGAAGACGTCGGCCGGCTCAAGTTCGCGGCCCTGACCAAGGGCGCCGACAAGGCCGCCAGCAAGGTCGTGCGGGCCAACATCGAGGGCATGATCGCCTGGTCTCGACGCTGACGCTGCACGGCCGCTGCACCGCACGCGCGCCCGCGGCGCGCTAGGCGAGGTCATGGCTCCCCCCTCGGCAGGCCCGCCCCCGGCGCCCATCGTCGCAGGCAGCGCTGTCCAGCGCTTCGTGCGCGGCTTCCGCTACCCCTTCGCCGGCTTCCGCTACCTGGCGAAGAAGCAGGACCTGTGGCTGTGGGTCGCCGCGCCGGCGCTCATCAACCTCGTGCTCTTCGTGGGGGGGCTGGCCGCCTCCTGGGTGGCCGCTCCGCGGCTGCTCGGCGTGGTCTGGACCCGACCCGAGCTGGGTGGTGGCGTGATCCTCTGGGTGCTCGTCGCCTGGCTTCTGCGCATCGCCCTGTTCGCGGTGGCCAGCGTCGTGGTCTACGTCGCGGCCGGCGTGCTGGCGGCGCCGTTCAACGAGGTGATCTCCGAGCGGGTCGAGCAGGATCAGCTCGGCGACGCCGGCGAGGCCTGGGGGCTCAAGGTCTTCCTGCGGGACACGACCGTCAGCATCGTCCACAGCCTGCTCAGCCTCACGCTGTACGCGCTCATCATGGCGCCGCTGGTCGTCATCAACGTCCTGCCCGGGCTGGGCAGCGCGGTCTTCCTGGTCGGGAGCTGGCTGGTCTCGGCCTTCTTCGCCGCTCGCGAGATGCTCGACGGCGTGACCTCACGCCGCCGCATGCGCCTGTCGGCCAAGTTCGGCCTGCTACGGGAGCACCTCGCCCTGACCATGGGCTTCGGGCTGGCGACGAACCTGCTGCTGTGGGTGCCGCTGCTCAACTTCCTGTGCATGCCCGTCAGCGTGGTGGGCGCCACCCTGATGTACTGCGAGCTGGAGCGCGCCGGCCTCGCGCCCTCGCGCAAGGCGCTGCCCGGGCCCTCGTGATGCTGGGAGGAGACGCGGCGTGGACGCTCGGTGTCATCGCCACGGTGCTCGTGCTGCTCGTCACCAGCCGCCTCCCCGCGGACGCGGTGCTCATGGGCGGCGTCGTGGTGCTGATGGCGCTCGGCGTGGTGACGCCGGGCGAGGGCCTGGCCGGCTTCTCCAACGAGGGTGTCATCACGGTCGCGGCCCTGTTCATCGTCGCGCGGGGCCTGCAGGAGACTGGCGTGGTGCGCCGCCTCGCCGGCTGGCTGCTCGGCCGGGACACGCGGCTGCGGCCGACGCTGGCCCGGCTGGTCCTGCCAGCGGCGGCGGGTAGCGCCTTCCTCAACAACACGCCCATCGTGGCGGCGGTGATGCCCGGCGTGCACGAGTGGGCCCAGCGCCACCGCGTGCCCGTGTCCCGGCTGCTGATGCCGCTGTCCTATGCCAGCATCTTCGGCGGCACCTGCACCCTCATCGGCACCAGCACCAACCTCGTCGTCGCCGGCATGGTGGAGGAGAGCCTCTCCGCGCATCCCGCGCTGCGCAGCCTCGGCATGTTCGACATCACCGCGGTCGGCCTGCCGATCACGCTCGTGGGCTGCGCGCTGGTGGTGCTGCTGGCCCCACTGGTGCTTCCCGACCGCCGCCCCGCGCTCTCCCTCGACGACGACCCGCGGGAGTACACCCTGGAGCTGGTCGTGCCCGAGGGCAGCGCCCTGGTCGGCAAGAGCATCGAAGCCGCCGGGCTCCGCAACCTTCCGCACGGCTTCCTCGCCGAGCTGGTCCGCGGCGACCGGGTCCTGGCCGCTGTGTCGCCCTCCGAGCGCCTGGAAGCCGGCGACAGCCTCGTCTTCGTCGGCGCCATCGACGCCGTCGTCGACCTGCAGCGCACCCGCGGCCTGGTGCCGGCCACCAGCCGGCGCTTCGAGGGAGGGGGCAGCGGTGCACGGCAGCTCGTGGAAGCGGTCGTGGCGCCGGCCAACCCGCTGGTGGGACGGAGCATCCGCGACGGGCGCTTCCGCGACCTCTACGGCGCCGTGGTCCTGGCTGTAGCGCGCGACGGCCACCGCATCCGCGGCAAGCTCGGCGACGTCCGGCTGCGGCCCGGCGACGTGCTGCTGCTGGAGACGCGGGCAGAGTTCGCCCGGACCTGGCGCGGTCGCCGCGACTTCCACCTCGTCAGCGCCCTGGCCGACAGCGCCCCGGCGCGTGAAGAGCGGGCGCCCGTCGCCGCGGTGGTCCTCGCCGCGATGGTGCTCTCCGCCGCGACCGGCTTGACCTCGATGCTGTTGGCCTCGCTGCTGGCGGCGGGGGCGATGGTCGTGACCGGCTGCTGCAGCGCCGCCGACGCCCGCCGCGCCGTCGACACCCGGGTCACACTGGCCATCGCCGCGGCCTTCGGCCTGGGACGCGCGATGCAGGTCTCGGGCCTCGACCTGCAGCTCGCTGGCGCGCTGCTGCAGCTCGGCGACCTCGGCCCGCTGGCGGCGCTCGCCGCCATCACGCTCACGACCATGCTGTTGACCGAGCTGGTCACCAACAACGCCGCCGCGGTGCTGGCCTTTCCCCTGGCGCTGTCGGTCGCCGAGGGCCTGGGCGTCTCTCCGATGCCCTTCGTCGTCGCCGTCATGGTCGGCGCCTCGGCCAGCTTCCTCACCCCCATCGGCTACCAGACCAACCTCATGGTCTACGGCCCCGGCGGCTACCGGTTCACCGACTACCTGCGCCTGGGCGGCGTCATGGCCGTAGTCACCGTGGGCGGCGTGCTCCTGCTCGCGCCCCGCGCCTTCCCCTTCTGAGTCTCGCGGGTGGCGCGGCTCAGCCGCCCGTGAAGTTGAAGGGGAAGCTGACCGGCACGACCTTGCCGGCCTGTGGTGCGGGGAAGGACAGCCGAGCGACTTCACCCACGATGCACTGCTCGACGACCTCGTTGTTCATGGTGGTCTCGCGCAGGCGCGCGTGGGAGACGGATCCGTCCTCTTCGATGATGAAGCGCACCACGACCTTCCCGCGGAGGTTCGGGTTGCGCATGAACTCGCGCTGGTAGCAGGCGCGGAAGCCGCCCATGCCGGACTGCACGGTCGCCTTGATGATCGAGGGGGACAGCGCGTCGGGGTCGGCGTTGCTCGGGAGCGGCTCGTCGACGGCGATGACCGTGCGGCGTTCCTCTTCCTGGTCACCGGCGGCGGCCCGGCGGGCCTGCTCCTCGTCGATGAGGGTGGCGACGGCGGCCCCAGAGTGCACCGAGCCCAGGGCGAGGCTGGTGTCGGGTTCGGTGCCGTCGTCGCGGGCGGGCGCGAGCCAGTCGCCGCCCGGGTCGACGTCGACCACGGTGCGGCCGACCACCGCCGACAGCAGGGTCGCCGCCGTGCTGGCGTTCGCGCCGCGCGCGAGCAGGATGCGGCGCCCGTCGCGGAGCACGGCGACCACCTCGTCGGGGCGCCCCTCGTAGGGGCGGGCGCGCTCGATGCTGGCGACGGTCGACATCGCGACGGCTTCCTCGCGGGGCGGTGAGCTGTTCCACACCGCCAGCAGCATCCAGGACTTCGCGTCGACGACGACGCGGTCGGGCCACTCGGTGTGCTTGACGATGTCGACGACGCCGGTGTCGGGGATGAACCACAGGTCCTGGACCTGCTCCTGGGTGCCGACCTGGACGTCGTCGTCGGCAGGTTCCTGGGCGAGGAGGGTCTGGCTGGCGACCAGGGCGAGGACGGCCAGGACCGGAAGGCTTCGGGACATGAGGGACTCCGCGGGCGCCCTGTTCTACTACTTTCGGGGCCGAAGCTTCAGCACCCGGGGACCGGGGGGACCTTCCCTCGGGGGCGGAGAGGGGGGGTAGCGGACCATCGGAAGCCCCCCGCGCGGCGCGCCACCCGGTCGCAGCGCCTATCGTGCGCGGCGTGACCGCCCCCGCCGCCACCGCTCGACCACCGGAAGCGCCGGCCGCTTCCTCGCTGGCCCGCCGGCTCCACCTCGTCGAGCCGGCGCTCCTGCTGGGCGCCTGTGTGATCTTCGTGGGTGTAGACGCGTTGTCCCCCACCGGGCAGGCCGCGGTGGGCCACGCCACCCGCGATCTCTTCGACCACCTCGCCCTCCTCGACCACTGGTCCCTGCGGGCGCCCGAGCAAGCCTTCCCCGACGGCGGCGCGCTCTTCCCCCCCGACCTGACCGGGATGGTGCTCGCGGCGCCAGCCCTGGCGCTGGGGCTGCCCCGGGCGCTGGCCTGGAACCTCATGGTGCTGGGCCAGCTCTGGCTGGCCTGCCTGGCCGCCTGGGCCCTCGGCCGCCGCTACGGCGCCGGCCTGGTCGCGGGGGTGGGCTTCGGCCTGTCGCCCTACCTGCTCGGCCAGGCGCTGTCGGGGGAAGCCGAGACCCTGGCCGCCTGGCCGCTGCCGCTGATGGCCCTGCTGCTGGAGCGCGGCGCCGACCACTGGCGAGCGCCTGATCAGGCGACCGGCAGCGCCCCCCGCCTGCTCGTGCTCGCGGGCCTCGCCGCCGCCATGGGCGCGCTGGGCGCCTGGTACTACGGGGCCTTCATCTCGGCGTACCTGCTGGTGTGGCTGCTGTTGCGTGGCTGGGGTGTGCGGGGCTTCGACCGCCGGTCGCTGATCGCGCCGCTGAGCTTCGCCGTCGCCATCGCGGGCCCGGCCCTGGCCTACGCCCGCGTGCTGGCGGCGTCGGATCAGCTCTTCCGCGGCCCCTCGATGTCCACCTACCTCGCGCACTATCCGCGCTCTTTGGCCGGCATGGTCGCCGACCCGGCGGCCTTCTTCGGCCCGGGCACGCCGGGCTCGGGCCACGCCGACAACCTCGGCGTCGTCCTCGTCGGGCTGGCCATCATGGGCACCCTGCGTGGCGCCCGTGGTCGCGAGCGCGCCGCCTGGTGGTGGGCGGTTGCGGTGGGTGCGCTCGTGCTGGCGCTCGGGCCGGTGCTGTACGTGCGGGGCTCGCCGGTCTGGGACTGGATGCCCTACCGCCTCCTCGCCGAGCTGCCGCTGCTCGGCCTGATGCGCCTGCCGCACCGCTGGCTGCTCGTCGTCTTCCTCGGGCTGTCGGTCCTCGCCGCCCGCGGCGCCCGGGGCTTCTCCTGGCTGGCCGCCTTCCTGGTGCTCGGAGAGGCCATGGGCTTCTCCGTGGTGGACCGCCCCCGCACCGACATCGCCCCGCCGGCCATCCTCGCCGAGGTCGACGGGCCGGTGCTCGACCTCCCGCCGCGCACCATCGGCGACGACGCGCGCGGCCACTACCTCGTGTGGCAGCGCCTGCACCGCCAGCCCATCGCCTACACCCTGCTGATGCAGAGCATCGGGCCGCAGGTCGCGGCCGAGCCGCTCGTGCAGGCAGTGGCCGGCCTCGACCAGGCCGATCCCATCGCCTCGAAGGTGGTGGAAGCCGAGCAGTTCCGCCAGCGGGAGTTCGCGCTGGCCGCCGCCGAGTGGCGGGCGGGCCGCGGCGATCGCGACACCCTGCAGGGCGCCGCTGACCGCCTCCGCGGGCTTGGCTACACCGAGGTGATCCTGCACCTCCACCTGCTCGCGGACACCGACGCCGCCCGCATCGCCGAGCTGCTGGAGCAGGCCCTGGGCGCGCCCTCCGTGCAGACCGAGGAGGCCCTGCTGTGGCGGCTCTGAGGCCCTTGTCGGTGGCCCGCCCGGCGTGGTTCCTCGGCCTGGCCGTGCTCGTGACCTGGCCCATGGCCTTGCACCCGGCGACCACCATCCTCGGCCATCCCCAGGCCAGCGCCGCCTGCCACGTGTGGGTGCTGTGGTGGGCGCAGCACCATGTCGACGAGATCCTGACCCCGCTGCTGTTCTTCCCCTACGGCGCCGACGTCGTCACGCTCTACGGCTCCGACGTGCTCAGCCCCGCGCTGCTGCGGTGGCTGCCGCTGCCTCCCGTGCTGCTCTACAACCTGTGGGTCGTCCTGCTGCTGCTGCTCGGCGGGATGGGGGTCGACCGACTGGCGCGCGACCGCGGGGCCACCGCTGCCGGGGGGCTGCTGGCGGGCACGGTGTTCGAGACCGCGCCCTTCCTGCAGCACGAAGCGCTCAACGGCACGAGCGAGATCGTCGGAGTCGCCGCCCTGCCGTGGTTCCTGCTCTGTCTCTTCGCCGTGCTGGATCGCACCGACGCCGGCACCTGGCGGCAGCCCGCCCCGCGCACGCTGCGCTGGGGCCTCGCCCTCGGCCTGAGCTTCGGCATCGCCGTTGCGCTGAGCGCCTACAACCTGTTCTTCGGGCTGCTCTCGGCGGGGGTGATCACCATCGCCCGCCTCGCCACCTCGCCGACACCGGTGTTCCGGCGGGAGCAGGTCCAGGCCCTCGGGGCGGCGGTCGTCGGCGTGCTGCCGGTGGGCCTCGGCCTGGCCTGGCTGCAGGTCAGCCACGGCGCGTCCGAGGTCTACAGTCGCCGCGGCAACTGGACGAGCGACGAGCTGGCCCTGCCCGACAGCTTCGCGAGCCTGGACATGTGGGTGGACCGCAGCGCTGCCGTCATCCCCGCGGTGCAGGAGCTGCCCTTTGGCGAGGTCTTCCTGTACTGGACGACCTGCACGGTCTACCTCGGCCTCGTCGCGCTGTTCCTCGCGGCCGTCGGCTGGTGGCGGGGGAGGGGGCGGGCGCCCGCGGGAAGCCTGCTCACCCTGCTCGTCGTCGGCGCGCTCATCGCCAGCGGTCCCTACCTGCGTGTGGCCGGAGAGGCGCTGACCCTCGGCGGCCACCGCCTGCCGATGCCGGCGCTCGTGCTGGCGGATGCCTTCCCGCCCTTCGTCATCACCGCCGTGCACGCCTACCGCTACGCCGGGGTCGTCGTCATCGCGCTGTCGCTCCTCGCCGGCCTCGCCGTCCGCCGCTGGCCGGCTGCGCTGCTCGCCGGGGCGCTCGTCCTGGGCGACGCCGTGCTGCTGTCTCCCGTGCCCTGGCCGGCCCCCGTCACGCCGCTGCCGGAGTCCGCGGTCCTCGACGCGCTGGCAGCCGCGCCCGACGGCGGCGTCCTCCACGTCCCCATCGAAGCCGAGCACCTCGGCGACCTCGGTCGCCTCCTCCTCGCCCAGACCGTGCACGGCAAGCCCGTCCAGGACGGCGGCATCCACCGCCGCGCCGGACACGCGGCGACCACGGCCTTCCGCGATGTCGGCCTGCTGGCGGGCCTCGAAGCGCGGGGCGCGCCGGATCTTCCGGGTGAGAAGCAGGGCCGCTTCGATCTCGGCCAGCTCTACACGCTGGGCTACCGCTACGTCCTGCTGGAGGTGGGAGAGGAGTCGCCGGCGGTTGAGGAGTGGCTGCTGCGCCTGCTCGGACCTGCCGACGAAGCCGACGAGCACTGGCGGCTGTGGCGGCTCGACCCGGAGCGCATCGTCGGCGCGGCGTCGAGCGGAGGTCCCCCGTGAGCCCGGGAGGGCGGCGTCGGGGCCGCTGCGGTAGGCTGCGCGGCGTGTTGTGCCTGCTGCCCTTCCTGACCTCCGCCGCCGCCTTCGGCCAGGACGCCCCCACCGCGTTGCTCGTGCTCGCGCTCGACGACCGTGCCGCGCTCGGGCTGCACGCGCCGGCGGTCGACCTGGACCTCCCGGGTGTGGACGCGCGCCCCATGATCGACGACGGCAGCCGCGTCGGGGACCAGCCCGGCGACGGGATCTGGATGTTCACCGCCGCGGTGCCGGCGGCGCGCTCGCTGTCGCTGCGGGTGCGCGACGATGGCCGGGACGTCGCCGCCCTGGACCTCGCCATCCCGGCGGGCGACCGCGCCTTCTTCGCCTACAAGCTGCTCGCCGACGGATCGCTCGTGCCCGATCCCGCGGCCCGGCCGGTGGAGCGCGTGGGCGACACGATCCTCGCCCAGGGTGACGACGTCGCGACGGCCGCGGCGGTCGAGGGGGCGAGCACCGACCGTGTGCTCGGCGACGACGAGGTGCTCGTCCGCATCGCGCTGGACGACCGCGCCGTCCAGCGGGTCCACGACCCCACCGTGGCCGTGCCCGAGCAGGGCAAGGGCCCCGTGCACCTCAGCGACGACGGCAGCGTCTCCGGGGACACGCCCGCCGACCGCATCTACCTGGCCGAGCTGGTCGTGCAGCGCACCCAGTACCTGAGCTTCGTTGTTACCGATGGCGACGAGGCGCTGGGCGAGCTCACGGTGTTCCTGCCCAGCACCGGGCAGGCGGCGGTCAGCATGCGGTCGACGGAGGGGGATCCGGGCGTGGAGCTGGCGGTCGAGCCGACGGCCACGGGCGCCAACGAGGGGCCGGCGACGGCCAGCGGTGGGGGCGCGACCGCCGCCGACGGCGACCGGCTCGCGCACGTCGTGTGGGTCGGGGTGGCGCTGTTCGCCATCGCCTTCGCGTGGCTGCGCACCGTGCTGTGGCGTGCCTGGACCGATGAACTGCGCCCTGTCCTGCGCAAGCTGGATGCCTGGCTGGACGCCCAGCAAGGGCAGGGCGGCGACGGCAGCGGAGGTGCGATGTGAAGCTCAACGCCGACAGCATCGGACGCCTCGTGTTGCTGAACACCGCCCTGCTCGGGCTGAACACCGTCATGCTCGGCGTGTTGCTGCTCCGAGGTGGTGGAGGCTCCTCCAGCACCGGCACCAGCGCCGCGTCTTCGTCCACGGCGACGACCACGACCCGCAGCAGCACCACGGCACCTGCGACGAGCGCCACACGCGCTGCCCCGCCGGCGCCGGCGGCGGCGGTCGACAAGGCGGCTCCAGCCGCCACACCCCAGAGCGCCGACCCCTTCGAGAACTTCATCCTGTCGACGGTCACCCCGCTGCGGTCGGCGGCCCGCGACCACGGCGACGACCTCGCCCTGCCGACCGAGCCCGAGCTGTCGGCCTGCACGGCGACCGGTCGGGCCGACAGTGACGCCTGTGAAGCGGTGCTGGCCACGCTCCGCGCTGGCTATGAGCAGTACGGCATGCCCTTCCCCAGCGTGCCGGAAGCCGGCGCCGAGGGGGGCGCGCCCAGCGGCCCGGGGGGGGCGGCCGTCGCGACCGCCGGCGGGGGGCGACAGGTGCTGCAGCTCTACCTGGACACGCTCCAGAAGCGCCTGCGTACCGCGGTGGAAGCGCAGGGCGGCACGCCCGACGAGGTGCTGCCGGATCCGGCGCTCGTGGCCGCAGCCGTCGCCACCGGCGATCCCCGCAGCGACGCCACGGCCGTGGTCCTCGACCAGCTCCGGACCCAGTACGCCGCCTACGGCCTGCGGTTCACCGAACCCTATGTCGCTGGCGAGGACGCACCCGGCGCGGGCGAAGCGGCCACCGACGCGGCGCCCGCGGCCGCAGCAGGCGCCGCCGCCGCGCCAGGTACGCCCTCCTCTGCCGACCAGGAGCTGCTCCAGAGCTACCTCGACCACATGGTCCACCGGCTGGAGCGCGCCGCGAAGGACCAGGGCAAGGACCCGACCCTGCTGCTGCCGGCGGCGTCGGCGGTCGACGCCGCGGTGGCCAGCGGCGCCGTCGACAGTGCGCAGACCGCGGCGGTCCTCGCCACGCTGCGGGACAGCTACGCGCAGCTCGACCTGACCTTCACCGAGCCGCCGATGTAGGCGCCGGTGCGGGGGCGTAGCCGGACCGCGCCACGCGGTGATCAGCCGACGTGCACGCCCTCGCGCGTCAGCTCGTCGAGCATCAGCAGCGCGATCTGATCGTCGGGCAGGCCGTGGCTGCGGTGGAGGCGGACCATGCCCTCGAGCTTCAGCGCGGGCAGCCCGGCGTCCAGGCCCTGGCGGAGCAGGTGGTCCAAGCTGGGGTGGGTGGGGTCCCGCTGGGGTGGTGGGCGGACGCCGAGCCGTTCCCTGAGTCGCTCCAGCAGGGGGTGGTCGAGGTCCATGTCCGCAAGCTGGTCGACCTTGTCCACGAGCCCCTGCTCGCGGATGGCCGCGACCTCGTCGTCGATGCGGGCCAGGCCACCCTCTTCATCCACCAGCACCTCGACGAGGCGGCGGTGGTGACGGATGATCCACAGCGACTGGTCGCGGTGGCGGGGGTTGGCCTGGTGGCCCTGGGCCCAGCGGCGCCGGCCGTCGATCGCCGTGCGCAGGGCGATGGCCGGGGCGACACGCTCGACGCCCAGCCACGTGTCGAGGTCGGCCACCTCGATCGTGTCGAGGAAGCGCGCCACGCACTCGGCGTCCAGGCCATGGGGCTGGTCACACATGGGGGCTCCGCGGGGGATTCTCAGGCTCGCCGCTCGATCGACAAGCTTGCGCGGCACGGGGATCGCCGCAAGGCTCGACGACACCGTGGCGCAACCCGGGGGGTGTGTGTTCAGGCGGGAGCTGCTTTCATCGA
Organism: uncultured Enterobacterales bacterium; assembly: GCA_964599085.1. GTDB lineage: Bacteria > Myxococcota_A > UBA796 > UBA796 > UBA2385 > J125. The sequence goes on from CAZRFD010000014.1 coordinate 76,737, forward strand.
GATCTCATCGACGCGCGGCTCAGATCGACCGCAGGCGGCCCCCGTCCACGGCGATGGACTGCCCCCGCACGAAGGCAGCCGCCGGCGAGCACAGGAAGGCCACCATGGCCGCCACCTCATGAGGCTGGCCGATGCGGCCCTCCGGAGCGGCGGCCGCCCAGGTTGCCCAGATGGCGTCGGTGCTTGCGCCGCTGCGCTGGGCACGTGCTGCAGCGAGGGAGTGGAGCCGGCCCGTGTCGGTGAAGCCGGGCAGCACGTTGTTGATCGTGACCTTGGGGGGCAGCTCGTTGGCCATGGACTTGGCCCAGGACGCCATCGCCCCGCGGATCGTGTTGCTGACGCCCAGGCCGGCGATGGGCTCGCGCACCGAGGTGCTGATGATGTTGACGATGCGGCCGTAGCCCTCGGCCACCATGCCCGGGACCAGGCGCTGGGTCAGCAGGTGGCTGGCCAGGAGGTGCCGGCCGAAGGCCACCGCGAAGGCGTCGCCGGTCGCGTCGAGCAGCGGCCCCCCCGGGGGGCCACCGCTGTTGTTGATCAGCACGTGTACCGCGCCGTGCTCCCGGAGGTGGGCGTCGATGGTGTCGCCGAGGTGGTCGCGGGCGTCGAGATCCGCGACCAGCGGCCAGACGTCGGGTGCGCCGGCGGCGCGAGCATCGACCGCCAAGGCGTCGAGTGCTTCGGCGCGGCGCGCCAGCACCGTGAGCCGGGCGCCGAGCGCGGCAAGCTCCATGGCGACGGCGCGCCCGATTCCGGCGCTGGCGCCGCAGACCAGGGCGTGGCGGCCGGCGAGGGAGAGCTGCATGGGGACCTCGGGGAGGGGAGGCGAGGGCGGGATCTCACCCCCGATCGCTATCCGGACAGCGGGGCCTGCGGGGCCGGGCGGTTGTCACGCCCGCCGCGGTGTCGCGTGCCCACCCGAACAGTGTTCGGCTGAGAGAGCCGTCGGCTCCCCCGATCGAACAGTGTTAGCTCGTCATCGTCGATGCTCCCGGGACCGCCGGGGGGCCTCTCCGATGGAGCCGCCATGCCCGACCAGTACTTCGACAACGCTGAGCGCTGGCATGCCGAGCTCGCCGAGCTGCGCAGCATCCTCCTCGCCCACGGCCTGCAGGAGACGCTGAAGTGGCGCCAGCCCTGCTACATGGCACACGGTCGCAACGTGGTGATCCTCGGGGGATTCAAGGCCGCCTGCCGCCTCAACTTCTTCGACGGCGCCTCCCTCGACGATCCGGGGCAGCGGCTCATCTCTCCCGGAGAGAACTCCCGCTCCGGGCGCTTCCTCGCCTTCACCTCGGTCGACCAGATCCGGGCCGAGCGCCCGGCGATCGACGCCCTGATCGACGCCGCGGTCGCCCTCGCACAGCAGGGCCGTCCCGCCGCGCCGCCGCCTGCCGCCGAGCCCCCGAGGCCCCAGGAGCTGCTCGACGCGCTGGCTGCCGATCCGCAGCTCGCCACCGCCTTCGACGCGCTCACGCCGGGACGCCGCCGCGGCTACCTGCTGCACTTCGCAGGCGCGAAGCGCTCCGCCAGCCGCACGGCGCGCATCGAGCGCTGCCGCGACCGCATCCTCGCCGGCAAGGGCCTGCAGGACTGCATCTGTGGCCACTCCAAGCGCATGCCGCGCTGCGACGGCTCGCACAAGCATCACTGAAAGCGGAGTCTCCGCCAGCCCTCGGTCATGGCGGCGGCGACCAGCGCCTTGAGCAGCATGCCGGGGAGGAAGGGGAGGGCGCCGACCGTGACCGCGTCGACGACCGCCAGACCCGAGCCAAGAACCAGCCCCAGCACGCCGAGCAGCAGCACCAGCGCCTGCCCCGAGACCCCGCCCAGCAGGTCGCGCAGCAGCGAGCCACGCATCAGGCCGGCCACCAGGGCGCAGGCCAGAAACCCCACCAGGTAGCCGACGGACGGTCCCGACATCACGTCGAGGCCGGCCGCGCCGTCGGCCAGGACGGGCAGGCCGGCGGCACCGGCCACCAGGTAGAGCGCCACCGCCACGGTGCCCCAGGCGGGCCCCAGCAGCAGGCCCGCCAGCACCACCGTCAGCGTCTGCAGGCTGACCGGCACGGGCGAGCCGGGGACCGGCAGATCGACCCGGGCGGAGGCCGCGATGACCACGGGCCACGACACGGTCGCGACGAGGAGCAGGGGGCGCGGGCGGGGCATCGTCGGCGGCTAACGCGCCACCCCCGCGCCCAGCGTTCCCTCGACCAGGGGTCGGCTCGCGTCGGGTAGGTCGTGGGGCGGGGCGCCGGCCGGCCTGCCGCGACATCACGGCCGGTCGCTCCCAGGCGCATCGAGGCGTAGGCTGCGCCTTTGCAGAGGAGGTGCACCATGCGGAGTTCGATGGGTCATCATCGGTGTGGGCGAGGAGCGCCCGGAGGCCGGGTGCCGGGGGCCGTGTGCCGCCGTGCGCTCGTGGTGGCGAGCCTGGTGCTCGGAGGGTGTCACGGTGCCACCAGCGAGGTGCACTACACCTGCACCGTCGAGGAAGAGGGCGAGACCGGTGGAGTTGAGGTGGTGGTCTACAGCGAAGACAGCATGACCTGTGAGCAGTACTGCTACCAGGGCGACCAGGTCCTCGGGAGTGAGGAAGCGCACTGTGAGGGAGCGACGCCCGACAGCGCCCCGACGCGTGACTGCACCTGCTTCTACGACGACATCCCCAGGGCGTGCGTGCGCTGGTTGGGCGGCAGGGTCTGCAACGACTGATCGCTGCGCAAGGTACCGCTGCGTCCGGTGCTTCGTCGGGGGCGCTCGCGGCATGCCGCGAGGCCGCTCCCCGCGTGCTGGTTCGCCCGGCGGGCAGGTCGCCGCCGGAGGGGGGCGGTCAGTCCCAGGTCATCGTGCCGGGCGGCGGCGTGCAGTCCTCGCCCAGCTCGGCTGCAAGCTCCTCCTCGATCGCTGTGAGATCGCCGCAGGGGGCGGTCTCGACCGTGGGCGCCTCGCAGGAGAAGGACGCGGTCCAGGCCGACACCACGACGTGCTGGTCGGCGCCCTCGTAGGACACGCAGTCCCAGCCATAGACGTCGTAGCCCGCCTCACCTCCCGTGCGGCACTGCCAGTCAGGGGTTTCCGGCATGTCCACTGCATTCCAGGGTCGGGCGCAGCAGCCGGTCAGGAACAGGGCGGCGACGAAGGTCGATGCAGTCTTCACAGTTGCCTCGGCGAGGACATCTCGGTGGGTCGGTCCCTCCTACCCGGTCCACGAGGAGCTTGTATGCCCGCCTTGTCCCTCCTGTCCACGCTCGACACCGCGCCCCTCGCAGACCGCGCCGCCATGGTCGCCGTGCTGAAGGACAGCCGTCCCACCGTCGCCGAGATCGGTGTCGCCTTCCGCACCCTGCACCGCCGCGATCGCAGCCAGGCCGTCCGGCTGGCCGAGGCCTATGCGTCGGGGCTGGACTCGGTGGCCTCCCACAAGGCCTTCTTCCAGCACCTCGCCGCGTCGGAGGTCGAAGAGCGCCGGGCCGGCATCGAGGGCTACCGCAACGCTGGCCAGGGCGAGGCCGTCATCCAGGCCACGGCCTTCCTGCCGCGGGCCCAGGGGCGGGTGCTCATGCGCGAGTACCTGATCAAGCCCGACGGCACCAAGGACAAGTCCGCCTTCCGGGACGCCGCCCACTGGTTCCGGCGCGCGGGCGCGGCGATCCGCACCGGTGCCAGCTCGATCCCTGCCAAGGATCCCGACACCGACGCCGCCGTCGTCGAGTGGATCGAGGGTGCGGTCGACACCATCGTGGGGGCCGTGAAGTCGGCCTTCGACGCCATCGTCGACGCCATCGGCGACGTGGTGCAGGCCATCGCAGACGCCGTCGCCGACATCGTGAGCTGGGCCGTCGACGCGGTCGCTGACCTGGCGCGGGCGCTGGTCGAAGCCGGCCAGGCCATCGCCAACATCGTCAAGGGCGCACTCGAAGCTGGCTTCGCGGTGCTGAAGCAGATGCTGCGGGGGCTCGAAGCCGCCGGCAAGGCCCTGTGGGAGGTGCTCGAGTCGGTGGCCGACTTCGCCGTGGCCACGCTCACGGAGATCCTGCGGGCCATCGACCAGATCGGTCGCACCATCGGCGAGCTGCTGCAGTGGATGGCGACACAGCTCTACGACGTCGTCCAGCGCTTCGTCGAGGGACTCATCGAGATCGGCAAGGAGGTCGGCAACATCCTGCGCCAGACCTGGAAGCTGGCCAGCACCATGGTCAGCGCGGTCGTCAAAGCGCTGGTCGCCATCGGCAAGGCCGTGGGCGAGATCCTGGTCGCGGTGGTCACCGATCCGCTGGGGCTCATGGACCAGGTGGTCGCCTCGCTCCGGGACCTCGGTAACAGCTTCGCCAGCATCCTCGACGACATCCGCGACGCCGCCTCGGAATTCGTCGACGAGGTCGCGCGCGCCATCGCCCGCATCGGCAACACCCTGGTCGACCTGGCGGCCTACGTGGTCGACGCCGCCATCGACACGGCCCGCCAGGTGGTCAAGGGCATCCTGGACGCCGGTCGCACGCTCGCCGACCTGATCACGGCCGTCGCCACCCACGGCTTCGAAGCGGTGCGCAAGGTGGTGGACGCCGCCTTCCAGCTCGGCCGGACCCTGGTGTCCATCGTCAAGGACACCATCGACATCGGCGTCACCCTGCTCACCGACGTGGTCAAGGCCGCGATGGACCTGGGCCGGTCCGTGCTCGACATCGCCACCACGCTGGTGTCCTTCACCTACAAGGTCGGCGCCCGGCTGGTCGAGGCCATGCTCGAGGCCGGTGTCGCGGTGGGCGAGCTGCTGGAGACCGCGCTGTCCCAGAGCTACTGGCTGTTCCGCCGCGCGGTCAACGGCATCCTCGAAGCGCTCGGGCCGGTCGGAGACATCCTGGACTGGGTCCTGGATCAGGCCGCCGCGGTGGGGGCGGACCTGTGGCGGCAGGCGGTGCAGGCCATCCGCTACGCCAAGGACAGCGTGGTCGAGATCATGGACTGGGCGTTGACGAAGACGCAGGAAGCCTTCCAAGCGGTCGTGGCCGCCCTCGAAGAAGCCGGCGAGCTGCTCACGACGGTGTTCGAGTGGGCGGTCGCCGTGGGCGACAAGGCCCTGGACTGGCTGGCCCAGGCGACGGTCAAGCTGCAGAACTCGGTGGACTACGTGCTGGACTGGCTGGCCCTGGACGCCCTGCCCGCCCTCGCCCGCATGACCCGGGCCCTGATCGACGCCGGGCTGACCGTGGCCGACCTCGTGGCCGACATGGCCGGCCGCGCGGTCGAAGCGGTCACCGAGATGGCGCGCGGGCTTCTCGACGCCGGGGCGACCATCGGGCAGCTCATCGTCCAGTCGCTGCTCCATCCGCAGGATCTGGTCCAGAACATGCTCGCGGCCCTGCAGGTGCTCGGGAGCACGCTGACCGGCATCCTCGACGAGGTCGTCGACCTCACGGCAGACCAGCTCCGCCGGTCGCTGGACGCGCTGCGGCAGCTCGGGCACAGCGCGGTGGAGGTCGTGTCGGCCGCCTACGACCTGGCGGCGAGCGGCCTGGCCCTGGTCGTCAGCGAGGTGCTGCTGTGGTTCGGCGTACACCGGCCGCTGACCCCGGATGAACGGGTCGACGCCGAGCACGTCTTCGGGACCACCATCGACCTGGACCGGGTGCTGGTCGCCGTACTCAGTCCCGCTGTGGACCTGGTCGAGCTCGTCAATGACGAACGTCCCTTCACCACCCTGTACGTGCTCAACTTCGCGTCCTGGGCCGACGTGACCCGCAAGACCCTCATCCACGAGCTGACCCATGTCTGGCAGGGGGTGGTGGAGGGCCCTCTGTACATGATCCAGGCGCTGCACGCCCAGGCCGAGTTCGGCTCGGCTGCGTACGATTACGGCGGCGCGGCCAACCTCGTCACGGTGATGGGGCAGGTGACGGCCGACAACCCCGGGGCGTCGCCTGAAGACCTGGACCGCCTGGCCTTCGACAGCTTCAACCGGGAAGCCCAGGGCGCCATCATCGAGGACTACTGGGACCTGCGCTTCAGCCAGGGGCTGGCGGAAGCCGACTATGTCGAGTACCTGCCCTACGCCCGGACCATCCTTGCCGCGGCCTGACGCCTGGGTCCTGGTCGCACCGGACGGGGCCCCGGCTGCCGTGGAGCCGCTGCTGGCCGCTCACCGCAGCCGCCGGCCCGTGCGTGTCCTCGACGCGCTTCCGGGACCGGCTGAGCTGCGAGACGCCGCGGGTGTGCTTGTGCTGGGCGACCGCCGGCGCGCCCCCCGAACGGTCCTGCCCGGCCCCTTCCTGGTGGACGATGCCGGACGTCGGGTGCCGGCCGGCTGGTGTCCGCGGGTGGACGACGATGGGCTGGCCCGCTTCGCCCGGGCCGCTGCCGCCGTACATGCCCGCGAGGGGTCCGTCGGTCCGGTGGCCTTCCTCGGTCAGTGGGACGCCCCAGTGGAACGCATGGTGGCCCGCAGCCTGCGGATCCTGGCGCGCCAGGGCAGCACCGTCCCCACGCTGTGGTGGACCGCCGATCGCATCGTCCGCCGCGACCTGCTGACCGCCCTGCGCCTGGGGCTCGGCTGTGCGCTGTACTTCGGCCACGGCCGCCCCTATGGCTGGCAGGGCTACCACGGCCTGCACACCCGCCACCTCGTCCACGCTCGCGGGCGCCCCACCGGGGCCATCCTGTCGCTCACCTGCCGCACCGCCAGTCGCTGGCGCGTCGGCCTCTCCTTCGCCGAGAGCCTGATCCTGGAGGGCGTCTGTGCCGCATCCCTCGGCGCCGTCGCACCCACCCGCACCGTGGACAATTGGTGGTGGGCGACCAGCCTCGAAGAGCGGCTGTCGGAAGACCCCGGCCAGACCCTGGGCGCGTGGGTGATCGCCGCCTGCCCACCCCGGCCCGAACAGTGGGCCGCCTATCGCATCATCGGCGACCCGCTCGTGCCCCTCGTCGGCGCCGACGGAGCCGCTGAAGCCGCCGCCGCCGTCTGGGCCCCCGCCCCCGACGACGACCCCTGTCCCCCCGGGTACCTCGCCGAGCTGGATGCCTGAGCGGGCGTGGGCTGGCGGGTGTGATCGTCTGGCGCGGTAGTCACCGGAGATGGTGGGATTGGGGGCCGGTCATGCGTGATCAATTAGCCAGCTTAAAGCAAGTCTATCAGCAAAACAAGCCAAAG
>CAZRFD010000015.1:0-58374 GCA_964599085.1 uncultured Enterobacterales bacterium
GAAGACCACCTGCAGGTAGGTGGCGAGGCCCTCCTCTCGCCGGGTCCGCGCGCGGGCCGCCAGGGCGGCGAGGTCGTCGGGGCTGAAGCTCGCCGGTCGCAGCTCGAGGTCGACGAGCAGGCGGGCGTAGTGCAGCTCGAAGTCTTCTTCCGCCGCGGGGTGGTGCAGGGCCAGCAGCTTCAGCCAGCGGTCCAGCTCTCCCGGGCGCCCTCTGCCCAGCTCTTCGCGGATCGCGGCGCGTAGCACCTTCTGGGTGGCGTGGCCGGCGCGCAGGGCGAGGCTGGCGCCGTGCCGGACCCGCCTGGCGAGCTCGCGCGCGTCGAGCCAGGCCTGGGCGGCGGCTCGGCAGAGGCGCGGCCGGTCCGCAGGGGCGGCGCGGGCGAGCGCCAGCGTGCCGAGGTCGCGGAAGACGAGCTGCTCCTGTCCTGAGGTGAGGGTCGCGGTGTCGTCGCCGTTGTCGACGTGCCAGACGGCGAGCTGGCCGGTCCCCTGCAGTGCCTGCAGGTCGGCGCACAGTGAGGCGGCCACGGCGCGCGGGAAGGGGATGTCCAGGACGGAGAGCGCGACCAGCGCCGGGTCGACGGGGTCCGAGGGGCCGGGGAGGCCACGGTCGGCGGCGAGCTGGCGCCAGGCGTGGGCGGCGCTGTGCAGGGGCAGCGAGGCGGGCGGGCCGGGCTCGGTACCCGGGGCGAGCTCGGCGACGACGGCGGCGTGGGTGTCGGCGGTCCAGGCGGGTGGCAGGATGGTGCGGAGGCCGAAGCCCGGCTGGGTGCCTGTGGCCCACACGAGGACCTGGTGGCTGGAGGTGCGGTCGAGGTGGGGGAGGGCGCGGGTCGTGCCGGGATCGGCGTCGTCGATGTCCCACAGGGCCACGGCCAGGGGGCCGGCCCGCGACAGGAGGCGACCCATCGCCTGCCCGACCAGTGCAGGGGCGGGGTTCCGGGCCGGGAGCTGGTCGTCGTCCAGGGGGAGCTCGGGGACCACCGCCGCCAGGAGCGGGCCGTCGGGGCCGCAGAGATCGAGGGCCGCACGGCGTTCCAGCGGAGCGAGCACCGCCCGCAGGATCTCGGCGAGGGCGCCGAAGGGTTCGTCCGGGCGGCACTGGCCGGCGACGGAGCGGTAGCCCTTGCGGTACCAGGCGGCGCGGGCTTCGCTCACCATCCTGCGGCGGCCGCTGCCGGGCAGGCCGACCACGACGGCGCTGCCCTGCAGCAGGCGGCCGGCGTCGCCGTGGTAGCGGCGGGGCGCGGGCCAGGGGGCCGGTGGGAGGAGGCGGCCGCTCGCGAGACGTTCGAGCAGATCCTGGGCTTCCTCTGCCGAGGGACGCTCCACCGGATCGAGCGCCACGAGGCTGTCGACGAGGGCGGCGAGCTGCACGGGCACGGCGGCTCCCAGCGCCAGCAGCGAGCGGCGGGGCTCGTCGGGACGCCAGGTGCGGGCGGGGGTGCCGGAGAGGGCTTCATGCAGGGTCACGCCCAGCGCGAACAGGTCGACGCGGTGGTCGTGGGGCAGGCCGATGCGCTGCTCGGGGGCCATGTAGGGCAGGCTGCCGGCCAGCGCTTCGTCCTGGTCCAGCACGCCGAAGCCCGAGGTGCCGAAGTCCAGGACGGTGATCTGGTCGTCACCAGCGACCAGCACGTTGGCCGGCTTGATGTCGCGGTGGGCGAGGCGCAGGCGGTGGATGCCGGCCAGGGCGCGCGCCACACCGGCGCCGGCGGCGACGCAGCGATGGACGCGCTGGCCGAGGTCGCCGCCCCCGCGGACCCAGGCATCGAGCGGCTCGCCGCGGGCGCGCTCCATGGCGAAGAAGACGTAGCCCTGGTCGCTTCCGGCCGTCAGCACGCGGACGACGTTGGGGATCCGCAGCGTGCGGAGCCGCTCGAACTCCTGCCGGATGAGCTGTTCGTCGTCGGCGCTCTGGATGGGGCGGGCCTTGAGCGCGACCTCCTCGCCACGGGCGTCGAGCGCCGACCACACGTCGCCGGTGGCGCCGGTGCCCACGCGCTGCACCAGGCGGAAGCTGCGCAGCGACAGCCCGGGGGCCAGGGGGCGGAGGCCGGCGACGGTGGCCACGTCAGGCTCCTGCCGCCATGCGACCGCCGATGAGGCTGCCCATGGCCATGGTGGTGAGCTGGGGGTTCACGCCGAGGCTGGTCGGGAAGACGCCGGCGTCGGCGATGTAGAGGCCCGGCAGGCGGTGGGCCTGGCCGTCCAGGCCGACGACACTGTGGTCGGGGTCGCGGCCTATGCGGCAGGTGCTCATGGGGTGGGCGGCGTACAGGGTGAAGTCCGCCAGCCGCCGTGTCGCCAGCACGGCCGCGAAGCGGTTGACGTCGTCGTGCCAGCCGACGCCGAAGGCCAGCCCGGTGACCCGACGGGCGCCGCCGGCGAAGAGCACCCGCGCCGTCTCGACCATGCCGGCCTTGGTGCGGTCGAGGTCGTGTTCGGCGAAGTGGTAGGTGATGGCCGCCCGGCCGTCGCGGTGGGCGCGGACCTTGCCGCCGCCCTTGTCGCTGACCATGACGACGGCGCCACAGAGGTAGGGCAGCAGCTCGAGGCCCTCTTGCAGGCGCGGCCCGACGAGCCCCAAGGCCAGCAGGGTGGCTTCTGGTGGGGCGGTGAAGCCGTGGGGAAGCACGCCGGGCAGGTCGGGGTGGTGGAAGTAGGCCCCCTGGGTGGCGCCCTTCCACATGTAGATCTCGTCGTCGGCGACGCCGAGCACGGCGTTGCCGGGGTGGACATGCAGACCCTCGCCCACCGGTCCCAGCTTGCTTGCGATCCCCTGATGCCACAGCAGGCGGGGGGTGCCGATGGCGCCGGCGGACAGCAGGACCTTGTCGGCCCGCACCCGCACCTCGCCGACGGGCTCCCCGGTGTCGGGGTGCCGCGCTTCTCCCCGCACGCCGACGGCGCGGCCGTCTTCGACCAGCACCTCGACGGCTCGGGTGTCGGCCTGGATCCGCGCGCCGAGCGCGTGGGCCCGCGGCAGGAAGGTGAGGTTGGTGCTGGCCTTGCCGCCCACCGCGCAGCCGAAATTGCACTGACCGCAGCCCTGGCAGGCCGGCGTGCTGCGGGGGGCGAGGCCGCCGGGCAGGCCCAGCGCGTCGATGCCCCGGACGAGCAGCTTGTTGTTGTCTCCCGCGACCTGGTCCCACATGAAGCGGACGCCGGAGAGATCGGCGACCTCGTCGTAGATGGGGGCCAGCGCTGCGCTGGAGAGGCCCTCGTCGTCCAGCGCCGTCGCCCAGCCGTCCAGGATCCCGGCGGGGGCCCGAAAGGACAGGGCGGAGTTGACCAGCGTGCCGCCGCCGACGCCGCGGCCGGCGGCGATGGGCAGGAAGCCGGAGCCCTGGGCGATCATGCTGCCGCCCTCCTGCATGTGGTAGCGGGCGGTGTGGCCCTGGTTGGGCCGGAAGCGCTGCTGTGCGGGGCCCTCTTCGACGAGCACGACGCGGGCGCCGGCGCGGGCCAGGGCCAGAGCGGCCGCCGATCCTCCGGGGCCGGTGCCGACGATGACGACGTCGGCGTCCATGCGGCGACCGCCGCGGGCGGCCTGCCAGTCGTCGGCAGGGACCTGCGGGTGGAGCACTTCCCGCGGGGGCAGGCGGCCGGTCTGGGAGATGGCCAGGGGATCGGCGGCGGCCATGGCCGGCGCGGTCGCGGCGTCGGCGGGGGTGCTCATCGGCCGTACCTGCAGCGGTAGAGGCTGCCGAAGGTGGCGGCGGCGTCGGGGTGCGTGGTGTAGCCCATGCCGGTGAGGATCACGACGGAGACCAGGGCGGAGCGGACGGTGGCCTGGTCGCTGTCCAGCCAGGACTGCAGCAGCGCTGCCTGGCGATCGCGGGGCAGGGCGCCGAAGCGGTCGCCGTCGGTCGCCAGGGGCAGCTCTTCGATCACGTGGAGCAGCATGCGGATTCCGTCGCGCTGCAGGCCGCCCAGCGAGGCCATCAGCTCGTCGAGGTACGCGTCGAGGTCGGCGTCGGCGCCATCGAGGGGGCAGGCGGTGGTTGCCGGCCAGGCGGCACCGCAGAGGGCGCGGACTGTGGCGGCTTCGGCGGTCGACAGGAAGCGCAGCGGCGGGGCGGGCCGCTGGAGGAACCAGCTCCCCGCGACGCCGGCGGCGCCGGCAGCGGCCAGCAGCGGCGGCGCCGAGGCGAGGACCAGGAGCTGGCGGCGGGACAGCGGCACGGGCCGCAGCGTATCGCGGAGTGGCGCTCGCACCGGGCGTGGGCGGGGTAGAAGAGGCCGCACCCCCTGCGGAGTCGCGATGCCCCCGAGTCAGGCTGGCAAGAGCGAGAGCAAGAAGGCCCGCCAGTATCGGCTGACGGCGATGGTCGACTGCGCCGGCTGAGCGAGCAAGCTCGGCCCGGAGGTTCTGGGCCACGCCACCGCAGGGCTGCCGCGCACGGACGACCCCCGGCTGGTCGTCGGCTTCGACCTGGCCGACGACGCCGGGGTGGTGCGCATGGCCGACGGCAGCCTGCTCATCCAGACCGTCGACTTCTTCACCCCCATCGTCGACGACCCGTACACGTTTGGCGCCATCGCGGCGGTCAACGCGCTGTCCGACGTCTACGCCATGGGCGGTCGGCCCCTGACGGCCATGAACATCCTGTGCTGGCCGGACAAGGACCTGCCGGCGGACGCGCTGCACGCGCTGCTCGCCGGTGGCGCCGCGAAGGTCGCTGAAGCCGGCGCCATGCTGGTCGGCGGCCACTCGGTCAAGGACAAGGAGCTCAAGTACGGTCTGGCCGTCTCCGGCACCGTGTCCGAAGCGGGTCTGTGGACCAACCACGGCGCGCGCGAAGGCGACGCCCTGGTGCTCACCAAGCCCATCGGCACGGGGGTGATCTCGACGGCGCTCAAGCGCGACCGCTGCCCCGAAGATGTCCAGCAGGCGGCCGAAGTGTCCATGCTGGCGCTCAACGCCGGCGCCCGCGACGCCGCTGCCGGCGGCACGGTGCATGCCTGTACGGACGTCACCGGCTTCGGCTTGCTGGGCCACGCCTTCGAGCTGGCGCGGGCCTCGGGCGTGTCCCTGGTCATCGACGCGCCCGCCGTGCCGCTGCTGCCCCAGGCGCTCGACCTCGCGGCCGCTGGCTACGTGCCCGGCGGTGCCGGTGCCAACCGGGCCTTCGTCGGCGACGCCCTGGACCCGGGGGGCGTGGCCCCCGACCTGCTCAAGCTGCTGGTCGACCCGCAGACCTCGGGCGGCCTGCTGCTGTCGCTGCCCGACGCCGACGCCGACCGGCTGGTCGCCGCGGGGGTCGGCGCCCGCATCGGGTCGGTCCAGGCCGGACCGGTGGGGCTGCGCCTGCGCTGCTGAGGGGGCGGCGCAGGGCTGCGGCGGGTCCGCCGGGATAGGCGGCCTCGTCGCGCCGGAGTCCGCTTGCCCACCATCCTCGCCCTCTTCTTCGGCTTGATGCTCGGCGCCTTCGTCGGCGGCGTGGCCGCGGTGTGGATGGTCGTGCGCTGGCTGGCCGGCCGCCGCCTGCCCGGGGGACGGCGAGGCGTGCTCGACACCACCGCGCGGCGGGTGATCGCCCGGGACGACGCCTTCTTCCGAGGCGACGACCTGTTGCGCTACCCGCGGCGCCTGGGTGAGCTGCAGCAGCGCCTCGCCGACCAGCACGGCGATGCCCTGCAGCAGGCCGCCCGCGTCGACGCCCACCACGCCGACCTGGCCGACCGCCCCGACCGCACCGAGCTGGCCCGGCGCTACGCCGACGACGCCGCGCTGCTGCGGCGGCGCGCCGACCGCATGGCGCGCGTGCTGGGGCTGCTGTGGAAGACCCGCTCGCTGCTCGTGCTGCGGGCGCATGTCGCCATCACCGCGCGCCGACGCCCGCAGCTCTCGGGCCTGCCCGAGGGCGAGCTGCCGGTTGAACGCCTCGCTGCGGCCGCCGCCGAGTACGACGCCGCCAGCCAGGCCGTCCGCGCCTTCGTCGACGAGCTGGACAGCCGCCGCAACGACCTCGACGAGGTCCTGCCCCGTGTCCCCGACGTCGCAGAGCTCAGCGACGAGATCCGCGCCGCCGTGGACGAAGAACGGACGCACGCGGTCGCCACCTACGCCGCCATGCGCGCCCGCATGGACGAGCTGGCCGACACCCTGGCCTACCTCGCGGAGCGCTGCCGCACGCGCCAGGTCGTCGAGGGCGGTCCGGCCGCGGTCGACGCCGGCCCGGGCAGCGAAGCCCTGGTCGACGAGCTCAACGACGCCCTCGGGGCGCTGGCCGACCTCGCCGTCGTCGGCGACCAGCGCCTCGCCGACAGCGCGCTCGACAACCTCACCGAAGACATCGGCCAGCTCGAACAGGCGGGGCTCGACGCCCAGGCCGAGACCGACGCCGTGCTCGAAGTGCAGCGCCTGCTGGAGCAGTTCCCCAAGGGGGGGTGAGGGTGCACGCCCAGCGGGAGGCCCGCGCTGGCCGGGAATCGTCGGGCCGCCAGGGTGGTTACGGTCGCGGCACCTCGGAGGAAGACGTGCGCGCATCTCGATTCGCCCCCCTGCTCATCTCCCTGGCACTGCTGTCGGGCACCTCGGCCGCCGACGAACCCGCGGACCCTGCGGCCCGGGCCCAGGCGCTGCTCGCCGAAGCCCGCGCCGAGACGCGGGCCGTCGACGAGCTGCTCGACGCCGCCGGCAGCCGCTCGGTCCAGCGCGAGCTGCACCGCAAGACCGCACGCCTCGAGCAGATCTACGACGAGCTGGCGACCACGCTGCCCGCCGCTGGCCAGGTGAGCTGGCAGGTGGACTCCACGGACGGCGGTGTCCAGGTCCGGGTCGGCCCCGACGGGCCCAGCGTGTCGGTCTCCGACGGGCCGGGCGCAGCCACCGACGACGACGGCGACAGTGACGACGACAGCGTCGGCGGGATCGTCGGCGGGGTCGTGGGGCCGCCACCTCCGCCGCCGCCCGTCTCCGAGCCCGAGCTGGCGTCCATCCTCGCGGGGCTCGACGGCGAGAGCTTCAGTGACAGCAAGCTGGCCCTGCTGCGCATCGCGGCGGGCGAGCGGTGGTTCACCTCGGACCAGGCGCGGCGCGTCGTCGAAGCCTTCACCTTCGGCGACGACAAGGTCGCGGCCGGCACCCTGCTGTACTCCCGGCTCGTCGACCCCGAGAACCGGTGGGTGATCTACGACGCCTTCGACTTCGAGACCGACAAGGAGAAGCTGCGCCAGGCGGTCGAGCACTGAGCGCTCGGGGAGGGCGCGCGAGCGCTCGCCCTCCCGGTCGCGCCCGCGTCGTGCGAAGCTGTGGCCATGGCCAGCGACAAGAAGTCCCGCAAGAACCGCGTCCGCGTGGAGAGCCGCCACGGCTCCTACCGCTTCCAGACCGGCATGGTGACCGCGGATCTGCTTGCTCGTGGCGTCCCCATGAAGCTGGCCTTCCCGCTGGCCGGTGAGGTCCGCGACCGGGTCAGCGAGCGTCGCAGCATCACCACAGACGAGCTTGCGCACGTCATCGCCGCGGTCCTCGACGACGCTGGGTGGAGCGGGCAGGTCGGCGAACGCGATCTGCCGGCAGGCGGGGGAGGGGAGGACCGCGCCCTCCTCGACCGGCCGATGCTGGCCCGCGACTTCAACGCCACGGCGCTGTCGGTCGGAGCCGTGCAGGCGCTGCTCGACGAGGTCGCCCGCCAGCTCGAAGCCGAGGGCCTCGACGCCGCCGACGAGGCTGTGCTCTACCCGCGCATCGACCACGAGCTGCAGGAGCGGTGGGGCGACGAGGCGGTCCGCCGCTACCGCCTGGCGCGGTGGGTGCGCACCGCCGACAAGCCCGTGGTGATCTTCATCGGCGGTGCGACGGGCACGGGCAAGTCCACGCTCGCGACAGAGCTGGCCTTCCGCCTTGGGATCCGCCTGGCGTCCAGCACGGACATGATCCGCGAGACCATGCGCGCCGTGCTCTCGCCCGAGGTGACGCCCGGCCTGCACGCCCACTCATTCCGGGGGCTGGTCGAGGGGGGGGCGCTGCTGAGCGACCCGAGGGAGCGGGTCCTGGCCGGCTTCCACCAGCAGGCCGCCCAGGTCGCGGTCGGCATCCGCGCCGTGGTCCGGCGGGCGGTGCGCGAGGGCCAGCACCTGATCATCGAGGGCACGCACCTGCTGCCCCCCTTCCAGGACTACCTGCCGCCGGGTGCCGCGGTCCACGCCGCGGGCTTCGTCATGGCGGTGCCCGACGAGGCCCGCCACCTCGCCCGCTTCCCCCGCCGGGCCCGCGATCAGCGGCTCCGCGACCCCGCGCCCTACCTCGACGCCTTCCAGTCGGTGCGCTGGATTCACGACGATCTCCTCGGGGCGGCCGAGGACGCCGAGGCCGTCGTGCTGTCCTCGGGTCCGATCGACCAGACGGTCAACGCCACGCTGGAGTACCTCGGCCAGGCGCTCGGTCAGCAGGACGAGGACCGCTGGCTGGGGGTGGGCGCGCCCCGACCGGCCCCGCCGGAGCCCGGGATGCGGACCCTGTTCGTGATCCTCGACGGGCTGTCGGACGAGGCCTGCCCGGTGCTGGGCGGCCGGACCCCATTGTCTGCGGCGAACACGCCGACGCTCGACCGCCTCGCGGGAAACGGCGGTCAGGGACTCGTGCGCACCCGCGCCGAGGATGGCCGCCTCGCCCAGACCGGCGGTGCGCTGTGGCGCCTGCTCGGCCAGGGCGACATCTCGGCTCCGCCGGGGCGCGGACTGCTCGAAGCGCTCGGACGGGGCGTGCCGCTGCCACCGGGGTCGGTGGTGCTGCGCGGCAACCTCGCCA
Source organism: uncultured Enterobacterales bacterium (assembly GCA_964599085.1). Taxonomy (GTDB): domain Bacteria; phylum Myxococcota_A; class UBA796; order UBA796; family UBA2385; genus J125. The sequence goes on from CAZRFD010000015.1 coordinate 8,762, forward strand.
CGGTGGACGAGGGTGGGGCGTTGCTCGACCGCCGGGCCGGTCGGATCCGGCACGGCGTGGCTGCGCTGCTGGCCGGGCTGCGCGACGTGCGGCTCGACGGTGGGATCCGCGGCTCGATCACGCCGGGCCACGAACACCGGGTGATCGTCAGCCTGAGCGGGCCGGGTCTGTCCGCCGCCGTGGCCGACACCGATCCGGGGCGCTCGGACCCACGGCCGCGCCTGCTGCGCGCCCGCCCCCTCGACGACAGCCCCGAGGCCGCCCGGGCCGCGCTGGCGCTCGCTCAGCTCCTGGACATCGCCGCGCGGCACCTCGCCGCGCACCCGATCAACGAAGAACGGGCCGCCAGCGGCCTGCCGGTGGCCAACGCCGTGATCACCCGGGGGGCGGCGCGGGTCCGGCATCTCGCCAGCGCTCGGCCGCGCGCTGGACGCATGGCGCTGGTGGCCTCGTGCACGACGGCCCTCGGCGTGGCGCGTGCGCTGGGCATGCAGGCCGTGACCGACCTGCGCATGACCGGCAACAGCGACACGGATGCCCGCGCCAAGCTCGACGTCGCGGGTGCGCTGCTCGACGACTGGGCCACGGTCGTCGTCCACTACAAGGGCCCCGACATCCTCGCCCATGACTGTGACGCCGTCGGCAAGAGGGCCTTCATCGAGCGAGTCGACGCGGCCCTCGGCGCCTTCCTGGCGGAACATGGCGAGCTGGCGGATCGCCTGCGCGTCGTGGTGACCGGCGACCACGGCACCTCCTCGGTGACCGGCGAGCACCTCCCCGACGACGTGCCCGTGCTGCTGGCGACCTGGGGGGACGACAGCGAGGTTGCAGCCTTCGACGAAGCGACCGCCGAGCACGGCGCCCTCGGCCTGCTGAGCACCGACGAGCTGGCCGATCTGCTGTGGGCGGAGTGAGCCGCGTCGCGCGTGGCCCTGGCAGGAACGTCCGCGCTCAGCGGATCTCGAAGATGCTCCGCACGGGGATCTCGGGGTCTCCGTGGCCCTCGATGCGGTTGCCGCTGACGGTCCACGTCCAGCCCTGGTCGTCCAGCTTGACGACCAGCGTGCGATCGCCCTGATCGGCGACCCAGGCGCCCTTGGCGTCGCGGGTCAGCGACCAGCCCTCTCCCACCGTCCAGGCGATGTGGTCGACCCCGCGGTCGGTGACGAGGACGCGGGCCTTCTGGGCGACGATGTCCCGCTGCCGGCGGGCGTCGGCGAAGGTGTCTTCGCCGGGCGGCACGGAGATGATCCGGGCCTTGCTGCCGTCCCGCCGCGCCACCGCGAGGCGTGCGGGCGCCCGCGCCCCCTGGACGAGGGGCTGGTCGTCGAGCGCCCACTCGAAGCGGCCGCCGTGGGCCTGGAAGAAGACGCGGGCCCGGCCGCCCTTGACCGTGGCGTGGGCGACGGCGGCGCCGCTGCCGCGCCAGGACCAGAGCTGCCAGTCGCTGTCCGGCGCGACCTGGACCCGGGGGCCACCCCGCATCGCCCCCGCCAGGCGGAGGACGGCCGGGTCGTCGCCGGTGCCGGCACGGGGCCCCTCGTCCAGGCCCCAGGCGAGCATCAGGTCGCGGAGGGTGTCGGCGAGGGCTGCGGGCCCCAGGGGCAGCAGGCCAGCGGGGGTGTCGGCGGCCAGCGGCAGGCTGTGGCTGTCACCCTGGATGCGCCACAGCGCGGTCGAGCCCTGCAGCAGCGCACCGACGGCGTCGCCGGGCAGGGTCGCGCCGGAGGCCTGCGCCCAGGCGTGCGCCAGCGCCAGCGCCCACAGCGCCCGTCCGTGCGCTGCGGGGCTGCCGGCAGCAGGGCCGCCGTCTTCGCCGACCATGGCGGGTGCGCTGGTCCGCAGCCCGGCGAGGGCCTGGCCGGTCCAGGTCCGCGCGTCGGGGAGGGCCGGCCAGGTGCGGCCGGCGATCAGCAGGGCAGACCAGGCGAGGGTGACATCGGGGTGGGCGTCATCGAGGGGACGTTCCCGCACGAGCCAGGCGGCATGGGCCCGGGCGCTGCCACCGATGGCGGCCGCCTGCCCGCCGTCAGCGCGGGTCCAGGACTGGACGGCCGCGAGGTGGATCAGCCGGCAGGCGACGTCTCCCGTGTCGGCCCAGTCGCTGCCCTGGCCCGGGCGATCACCGGCGATCCATGCGATGGCCCCGTCCAACCCGGTGGCGGTGCCTCGGCCCGCCGCCAGGGCGGCCTGGCCCAAGCCGGCGAGCGGACCGGCGTCGAAGTCCAGGAGATCACCGTCCCCCAGCGGGTGCGGGCCACGCCCCCCGTCGGTCGGGCTGCCGTCCACCGCTGGCGAGGTCTGCCGCAGCATGGCGCGCAGCAGCCGGTCACGGGTCTTGTGCAGCGAGCTGCCGATCCCGGCGAGGCCGGGACGGTCCACCATCCGCTCGATGTCTTCGGGGCGGGGCAGGCGGGCCATCTCAGTCTCCTTCGGGTACGTCGAATTCGAAGGCGATCTCGTCGCCCAGCGCTTCGGACAGCCAGACCTTCAGCCGCTTCTTCATGCGTGCTTCCACCTGGCGGATGCGCTCCTTGCTCACGCCGAACTGCTCGCCGATGTCGGCGAGGCTGCGCGGGTCGTTGCTGGTGAGGCGTTCCCGCCAGATCACCTGCTCGCGGTCGTCCGTGAGGCGCTCGGCGAAGGCGTCGAGCTGTTCCTTGACCACGGCCCCCAGCTCGCCGCGTTCCACGGCTTCGGACGGGTCCTGGCCATCTCCCGACACCATCTCTTCGAGCGCGCGTCCCTCGGCGTCGCCGACCGGGGAGTGCAGCGACAGCGCGGGGGCCGAGAGCTGCCGATCCACGTCGATCACTTCCTGCTCGGGCACCTCGAGGCGTTCGGCGAGGGCGGCGGTCGACGGGGTCAGCCCCTCCTTGATGAGCCTGTCCCGTTCCTTCTGGAGCTGGAAGAAGAGCTTGCGGCCGTGGCGGGTGCTGCCGAGCCGTACCATCCGGTAGTTGTCCATCAAGAAGCGCAGGATCATCGCGCGGATCCAGTACTGCGCGTAGCTGGAGAAGCGCACGCCGCGGTACGGATCGTAGCGGGACAGCGCTTCCACCAGGCCGACGTTCCCCTCCTGGATGAGGTCGAGGACGCTGCTCCACTGGCGGTGGTACTGGAAGGCGAGCTTGACCACGAGCCGCAGGTTCGCCGTGACCAGGCGGTGGGCGGCGTCGGTGTCGCCGTCTTCCACGTAGCGGCGGGCAAGCTCGTTTTCCTCCTGCGGGTCGAGGAGGGGGTAGCGCCGCACTTCTGCCAGGTAGTAGCCGAGCAGATCGCCCTTGCGCGCCGGCGAGGTCGGCTTGGACAGGGCCGGCAGGTTCTTGGGGACGACGTTCTTGCGGGGATCGGCTTCGGGGCTGTCGTCGGCGACCGGCTGCCCGTCTGCGTCGAGCACCTGGGGATCGTCGTCGGGAGACTCGTCGACGAGGCCGCCGAGGGCGCGGGTGCGGTTCCCGTCCGTGGTGCGAGAGTCGGCCATGGGCTCCTGGGGGGCTCGTCTGGTCAAGCGGGCTGAGGCGGGTCCTATCCGGGCTCGCCGGCTGGGGGTAACGCCTGTACACCGCGAGGGCCCTCGACCAGGGGGGGAGCTGCGGGAGGAGCTGGCGGCGGCTGTGGGGCGACGCGCGTCGCCGTCGCGGACGAACCACGGACGAACTTTCGTGAACTCGGCGAGTCAGACGGGGTCGGTTAGCGGCGAAGTGCGCGCCCGCACGACACTCTCGTGGATGCAATCGCCGCGGAAGCCATTGCGGTCACGTCTCCTGGAGGAGCCTCTTGCCGCGGGTCATGATCAAGGTGCTGGGCCCCTACTCGGCCTGGGACGACCGGGCGAGGACGGGGCGGCTGGCCCGGCCTGACGGTGGTCCGCGGCCCGTGCTCATGCACCCGGGCTTCGGCGGCAGCGCGGTGAGCCTCGACCAGGCGCGTGCGGAGGGTCACCACATCAGCGGCCTGCGGCACGCGCACCTCCTGCAGCTCCTGCGGGTGATGCCGGTCTCGGACGCTCCGGTGGCGATCTACGAGGCCTTCGATGGCGCCAGCCTCCGTCGGGTCCGGGAGCTGGTGCATGGCCGGGGCGGGCAGCTCCCGCTGCGGGTGTGCTTCGAGCTGGCGGCGGCGGTGGCCGACGGCCTCGGGGCGGCCTGGCTGCAGTCGGAAGGAGGGCGGCGCGTCCTGCACCCCGGACCGACACCGGCCCACCTGCTGGTCGCGGTCAACGGCGCCGTGAAGCTGGTGGGGCTGCGGGCGCCGGAACCGGGGGCGCAGCTCCCGTCTCCCTCGGGGTATCGCCCACCAGAAGGCTGCGGTGACGCGCCGGCCCTGGTCTACGGGGTGGGGGCGCTGCTGGTCGAGCTGCTCGGCGGCGAGCCCCCTCCGGGTGCCGCGAGCCGTCCGGAACGCCACGACGCGACCCTGCGTCGGGCGATGATCCGCGTCCTGGCCCGTTCCGGTCCGCGCCCGCCGGAGCCTGCGGTCACCCTCGTCCAGAGCTGCCTGTCCTGGCAGCCGGCCGACCGGCCGGTGTTGGCTTCGCTGTCCGAGCGCCTGGCGGAGGCGGCGCGCAACATGCCGGAACCGGGGCTGACGACCTGGGCCGGCGCCGAGCTGGCCCAGCTCTGGCCGCTGCTCGGCGATGCCCCCCGGCCGCCGCAGGCCCCGCGTCGCGTGGACCTCCCCATGGCGGTGGGACCGCTGCCCGATGGCGTCCGCCTGGAGCGGCGGGCGGTCGACGCGCCGGATCCGCCGACCGACAACCCGACCGAGTCGCTCCGTGCGCGGGTGATCGGCCCGGACGCGCCCACCGCGGAAGAGACCGAGGAGGTCGAGCGCACCCAGGAGCTGCCGGATGGCGGCGGGCAGGAGGTCACGGTGTCGACGCCGCGTCCCGAAGCCCCTTCGCCTGTGCTCGACAAGACGGTGATGACCGCACGGCCGGTCGATCCGCGCGCCTTCGACGAAGACGCCGCCACCGTCATGGCCGCCGCGCCGGTGGACCCCTCGGCCCACGACGACAAGCCCACGACCGTGGTCGCCGCCCACATCACCGGGCGCTGGCAGGCGCCCGCGCCACCCTCGGGGGTGCAGGGCGTGGCGATCGGGGGCCCCGAGGGGCCCGGCGGCGCTGCCCTCGACGACCCCGCCCTCGACGATGAACCGCTGCCCTCCTTCCACTCGCGGGCTCCGCTGGTGGTGGTGGTGGGCGCGGCCCTCGCACTGCTCGTGGCCGTCGCCTGGTGGGCGTGGTCGACGCAGGAGCGGACGCCCGACCCGGCACTGCAGGCGCTCGCGGCGCTGGAGGAAGCCGGCCGGGACGAAGCGCCTGCGCGGTCCGACGTCGCCGTCGAGGACGCCGGCGAAGAGGACGCGACCGCCGATGGTGCAACCGCCGCGGCAGGCGAGGAGGTCGCTGACGAGGCGGCCTCTGCCCCACAGCCCGCGGCCTTGGCCGAAGTGGTGCCGGCCGTCGGTGGATCGACGACCGCGGCGACGCCCGCCGCAGACCCGGTCGTCCCGGCCGAGCAGCCCGCACCCGGCCACTCCACTGGTGGGCGCGGGGCCGCGGCGGACCGGGCCACCGCCCGCAGCGTCGACCCCGCCCCCGAGACCTCGGCCCCCAGCGCTGCTGAAGACGTCGATGTCGCCGCCGCCTATCTCCAGCCGGCGAGCGCCGAGACCGAGGGCAGCGCCACGGAAGCCCCCGCCACGGAAGCCCCCGCCGCGGGAGCCGCCGCAGCGCCCGCTGCCGCCGAACCCGCTCCGGGTGAAGCCGCCGCCGCGGAAGCCGCTCCGGGTGAAGCCCCCGCCGCGGAAGCCGCTCCGGGTGAAGCCACCGCCGCGGAAGCCACCGCCGCCGAGCCCGCTGCCGCAGCTTCAGCGGTGACGCCTGCGCCTGGTTCCGCTGCCTCGGCACCGCAGACGGCCGGCGCCGCGCCGGACAGCTCCTCGGGCTACCTGCTGGAGTTCCACGCCGCCGACGCATCGGTGACGACGCTGGAGGTCGAGTGCCACCAGGGCCGCGTGGGCAGCGGGCGCGACATCACGATCCCGGACGCGGTCAAGGGCCCCTGCCGGGTGGTCGGCCGAACCGCCGACGGCGGCAAGCTTGTGGCCAGCGTCGCGGTGAGCCAGTCGGCGTCCTGGACCTGCTTTCAGGGGGGTGTGCGAGCCTGTCGCTGAGAGCCCGCCGGGCGTCCCCATTGCCCGGCCCTCGTGCCCACGCCCCGCCTCGCTCCCATGCCCGCTCCCTGCCTCGCCCTGCTGATCGCCCTGCACGCCGCCTCGCCGGCGGCTGCGGCGACGCGTCCCCTGCCGGCGCCCTCCGCGGTGCTCGGACCCGACGGACCGGTGCGACTGGGCCCGCTGACCGACCCCTCGGATCCCCGGGGCATGGCGGTGGTCGACCCCCGCAGCGGGGCCCTGCACCTGGAGCTGCCGGGGGTCGCTGGTCGCTTCACCTGGGACGGCGAGGCCTGGTGGCTCGACGGGACCCGCCTCGACGGTGCCGACGTCCAGCGCCCGGACACCGCCGCGGCCGCGCCGGGCGGCAGCGGCCGCAACGCCGCCGTGCAGGAGGGCGTGCGCTGGGAGTGGGGGGAAGCGGGCCTCCGCGCCATCGTCGATCCGCGCGGCGGGCGTGTCCGGGTGACGTCGGATGACCGCGGCGCCCCGGCGCGTATCGAGTGGCCGGACGGCAACCGGGTCGAGGTGAGCCGAGACGGCTTCGGGCGGGTCGTCCGCGTGGCGGGGCCGGGCACGGGCCAGCTGCGCTACGCCTGGCAGGACGGGGGCGTCCTGGCGACGGATGCGGCCGGGCGGCCGTGGTCGATCCGTCCCCGGCAGGGCGTGCAGCGCGCGGCGTCCATCCTCGAGGTCAGTGACGCCCTGGGCCGCAGCAGCCGCACCTTCCTCGGAGACGACGGGGAGCTGCTGGGGTGGGCTGATCCACGCGGGCTGGAGACCTGGCTGCAGCGCCGTGGCGACCTCCTGGAGCTGGTCGACGGGCTCGGGCGCACCTGGCGGGTCCACACCAGCAGCGCGGGGCGTGTCCACGCCATCGACGTGCCGGGGGCGGGGCGCTGGACCTGGCGCCTCGGCCACCTCGACCAGCTCCTCAACATCGAGGATCCGGCGGGGCGCATCCACACCTGGTCCGAGGACCGCCCTGGCCGGTTGGCGACGGTGGGCGAGGGACCGTCGAGCTGGCGCCTGCGGCGGGACCCCAGCGGGCGCGTGAGCGCTATCGTCGATCCCAACGGGGCCATCACCGAGCTGCAGCGGGACGGCGCCGGACGCGTCGTCAAGATCATCGATCCCCTGGGCAACAGCACCGCGCTCCAGCGCGACAGCGCCGGCGAGGTCGTGGCGGTGCAGGGGCCGGACGACGCCCGGTGGACGCTGTCTCGGGACCTGTTCGGCCGCCTGGCGGCGGTGGACGCCCCGACCGGCGACCGCGTGGAGCTGCGACGCGACGCGGCGGGAGAGCTGGTGTCCATCGTGGACAGCCGGCGCGGGCGCTTCGAGCTGGCGCGCGGCGTCGACGGTCGGCTGAGCCGGATCAAGGCTCCCGCGGGCGAGGTCCTGGCGCTGGAGCGCGATGGCATCGGGCGGCTGGCGGTCGTGCGGGGAGCGGGAGAGCGCGCGGTGCGCATCCGGCGGGATGTGCTGGGCGAGCCGGTCGAGCTGCGCGTCGAGGAGCCGGGGAGGGGAGTCGGGGAGGATGCGGCGGCGGTGGTCACGATCACGAGGGACGCCGGCGGGCAGCCCACCGCCGTCGGGGCGGTCCGCTGGCGGCGGGACGGCGCGGGGCGCGTCGTCGGGATCGACGCTCCGGGACGGAGCGTGACGCTGGACTACGACCCGGCGGGCGCGCTGCGGCAGGCGCGGGGCGGCGACTGGTGGATCGAGCTGTCCCGGGACGGCGCGGGGCGCATCGTCCGCTGGAACGGCAGCGACGGCGAGGTCAGCGTCCGGCGCGATCCGGCGGGACGCATCGTCGAGGAACTTGTCACGCTGCCCTCACCCGAGCACGTCGGGCGGTCCCGGCCGGCGGCCGGGCAAGGCGACACCGGCGACGGTCTGGTGGGGAGCGCGGACACGGGAGCCAGCGACCTGCTCGGCACCTGGGCCGACGCCCTGGCGGAGGCCGGGAGCCTCGGCGTGGGCAGCCTGGACGCGGGGGGCGGCGTGGCGACGGCGCAGGACGTTCCGGATGAGGGCGCGGCTGGCGCCGGGCTCGCGCTCTCCCGGGACCCGGCGGGACGCCTGGATCGCGTCGCCTTCGACGGTGCGCAGTGGCGCCTGTTGCGAGGGGCGGACGGCCGGCTGCTCCGCCTGGAGGGACCGGACGGAGCGGGCGTCGGCATGGACCGGGACGCCGCCGGGCGCATCTCCCTGCTGCGCCTGCCGCGGGGGGCGCTGGCGCGCCGCGCATGGCTCGACGCGGGGGAGGCCGTGACCTTCCGCGGCACCGACGGCCGCGAGCTGGACACACGCCTGCTGCGGTGGGACGCCCTCGACCGCCTCGCCGAGGTCGACGATGGCCCCTACGGCGGGCAGCGCTGGCGGCGCGACCCGGAGGGACGGCTGGTCCTCGTCGAGGATCGCGCGGGAGAGGCCTGGTCGTGGACGCCGGGCGGCATGCACGGCCCCGGTGGCGTCGAGCTGGTCTTCGACGAGCAGGGGCGCATCGCGACGGCGCGGCCGCCCGTCGGGCCACCGGCCTGGTGGGTCGGCTCCTCGGTGCTCTCCTATGCCTGGGACGAGACCGGCCCCCTTGCCTGGGTGGCCGGCGAGCTGGGTGCGGTGGCGGTCGGCCTCGATGCGCTCGGCCGGCTGTCGATGGTGACGGAGGAGACCGGGCGGGTGCACCGCGTGCGCTACGACGCCCGGGGGAGGCTGACCGAGACCTGGCGCGACACCAGCCGCGAGCAGCGCCTCGTGTGGGCGCCGGGCGACCCCGGTCAGGACAGCCACCTGCTGGTCAGCGGGCCCGACGCCACCGACCGCTGGAGCTGGTCGGACTGGGGACCCGCCGCGGTCATGGTCGCCGGCCGCGTCTTCGAGCTGCTCCTCGACCCCACCGGGCGGGCCTGGTGGTCGATCGACGGAAGCGGCCTGCCCCTGCGCCACAGCACCCGGCTGCGGGGCTACCCCGAGCTGGCCAGCGCCACCGCCTCGGCCGATCTGGTCGGTCCCGGCGGTACCCTGCAGCTCGGCGCGGGCGGGCCGCTGGTCGTGCCGCGTCGCAGCGAGGGCGGGGCGGTCCCCGCGGGTCTCGCCCTCGACCCCGTCTCCGGCCAGCGCATCGACGGCCTGCGGCCCTGGCCCTGGCAGCCTGCCGGGCTGCTGGAAGGCGCCGCCGTCGACCCCCTCGACCCGACCCCCTGGCAGCCCACCTCGCCTTGGGACCAGCCCCTGGACCTGCTGCAGGCCCTGGGCGAGCTGGACGCCCCGGTGGGTGGCGACTTCCTGGTGGTCGACCCGGCGCCGCCCCCCCTCCCCGCGCTGCCCGGTGGCCTCAGCGACCGCGACCCGCCGCTCGGCCCGCCGCTCTCTGCGCTGCCGCTCTCGCTGGACCCCCTTGCCACCGTGGTGCTGCGGTCCGCCCTGCCCGGTGGAGAGCCCCTGGACGCCGACGTCGTCGTGCGGACCCAGCTCGCCGAGGAATTGGCTCTGCCCTGGCTTCCCCCGGGAATCGCCGTGCCCCTCCCCGATGCATGGCTCACGTCGCCCTGACTTCTGGCCTTGCCCATTTTCGCAGACCGAATAGAAGGCGGCGGTCCGCGGACGGGGAGACCCGATCCGCGCTGGTCTCTGTCAGTTCCGGTGGGTGTAGCTCAGTTGGTTAGAGCGCCAGGTTGTGGCCCTGGAGGTCATGGGTTCAATTCCCATCACTCACCCCACCAATCAATTCCCCGGGCCTATAGCTCAATTGGCAGAGCATCGGACTCTTAATCCGCAGGTTCCAGGTTCGATTCCTGGTGGGCCCACCACATGGCCGGAGCAGGCGAAAGCCCGCTCCGGCCTTTTTTTGTGTGCATCGGCCGGGGCAGCCACGCGGCTTCGCCGGGGTGGACATGCTGCGTCACCGGCGACTCCCTGTCGACAAGCTGTGCTCCCTGACCTTGCCAAGCGGGGCATGGCGTGTTCAATGCTCCCGGCTCGCGCCGGATCGCCCACAGCGGTGGTCGGGTCGCCGGCCACCTTCCGCGACCCGCGCCCGCGAGAATGGCGGAACTGGTAGACGCGCCGGACTTAGGATCCGGTGGGGCAACCCGTGGGGGTTCGAGTCCCCCTTCTCGCACCATCCTTGCCGACAGCGGCCCCTCTCCCCCGTCCCCGTCTTCCTCGCGGCCCGGCCGCGCCCGGGCCCCGGCCCGGCCCCCGGCGCCGCGCAGCAAGCACACCTCGCCACCGCGCACCGCCCCGAGAAGTCGATGCAGTACGACCTCCAGATCGAAGACGTCTCCCCCATCCGCCGCCGCCTGGTGTTCACCGTGCCGGCGGACCTGGTCAACAGCGAGCTGGACCTCGCCTACAAGAGCCTCCGTCGGCGGGCCCGCCTGCCCGGCTTCCGCCCCGGCAAGGCGCCGCGCCGCGTGCTCGAAGCCCGGTTCGGCAAGCAGGTGCAGAGCGACGTCGGCTCCAAGCTGATGCAGCAGGCCTTCAGCCAGGCCGCCCAGGACCTCGACCTCGCCGGCCCCCCCGCCGTCGAAGACCAGGGCGACATCAAGGCCGGTGCCGAGCTGACCTTCGCCATCGGCGTGGACGTCAAGCCCGAGATCGAGATCGACGGCTACACCGGCCTGCAGGTCGAGTACGTGGCCGCGGAGGTCGGTGAAGCCGACGTCGACGCCACCGTCGCGCGCCTGCTCCAGGGCCAGGCCCGCATCGCCGAGGTCACCGAAGATCGCCCGGTGCAGGCCGGCGACCGGGTGCTGGCCAGCGTCAAGCTGGAAGCGGACGGCGAGGTGCTCGCCGACGAAGCCGGCACCATGGTGCTGACCCAGGGCGAACGCTACTACCCGGGCATCGAAGCCCTGCTCATCGGCGCCGCCAAGGGCGACTCCAAGACCGCCACCGTCACCATCGGCGAGTCCTCGCAGTACGAGCACCTCCGCGGCAAGGAGGTCGACGCCACGGTGGAGGTGCTGTCCATGCAGGCGCTCAGCGTGCCGGAGCTGGACGACGACCTCGCCGGGGAGATGGGCTACGAGGGCGGCGTCGAGGGCATGAAGACCGCGCTGCGGATGCGGCTGCAGGAGCAGGCCGACGAGTCCTCCCGGACCCAGGCCCGGGTGGCCATCCTCCAAAAGCTGGTGGACGCCAACACCTTCGACGTGCCGCAGGCCATGGTCGACGAGCAGCTCGAGGCCCTCGTCGAAGAGCTCAAGGTCCGCAAGGCCTACGGCGGCGCCGACCCGCGCAGCATCCGCTTCTCCGACGCCGAGATGGCCGATCTGCGGCAGCGGGCCCTGTTCGCCGCTCGGGCCAGCGTGATCCTCGCGACCGTGGCACGGCTGGAGGGCATCGAGGCCAGCGACGAGGACATCGACGCCAAGATCGAGGAGATCGCAGGCAGCCGGGGCCAGAACGCCAGCCAGATCCGTGCCTACCTCCAGCGCGAGCAGGCCTTCGGCGTGCTGCGGGCCCGCATCCTCGAAGAGAAGACCCTGGAGTGGCTGCTCGAGCGCGCCGAGCTGACGACCGTGGCCCCGACCGAGGGCGCGCCGGCCGACGCTGCGGACGCTGCGGCGCCGGCTGCCGCGGAAGCCACCGCAGACGAAGCTCCCGCCGCCGAAGCAGCCGCTGAAGAAGAATCCGCTGCAGCAGAATCCGCTGTAGCAGAAGCCGCAGCGCCGACCTGGAACGCCAAGATGAAGAAGGACGAGCTGCTGGCGGTCGCCAGGGAGCTGGGCCTGGACGTCACCACCAAGATGAAGAAGGCCGAGATCATCGACGCGCTGAAGAACGCCTGATCTCCCCGTCTTCAGGGGCTCCTGGCCCCGCTCGATCGCTTTTACGGCCCGCCCCCTTCTCGTGGGGGCGGGCCGTGTGCATGCTGTGTCGGCGTGCACGGCAGGCGCAGGTGCGTGGGTTACGCGATCTGCACTGCAGTTCGTGTTGACCGCCCCCGTTCCTCAGGCCCCCGTTCCTCAGGCCCCCGTTCCCCAGGACTGTCCCGATGGCTCGCGACCCGTACCTCTCCCCGATCATCCCCGGCATCGTCGAGCAGACCCATCGCGGCGCCGAACGCTGGGACATCTTCTCGCGGCTGCTGGCCGACCGGATCATCTTCCTGGGCACGCCCATCAACGACATGGTCGCCAACGTCGTGATCGCCCAGCTCCTGTACCTGGACAGCCAGGATCCGGACAAGGACATCTACCTGTACATCAACAGCCCCGGCGGCGTCATCACGGCGGGCATGGCCATCTACGACACCATGCAGTACATCTCGGCCGACGTGGCCACCATCTGCATGGGCCAGGCCGCCAGCATGGGTGCGGTCCTGCTGGCCTGCGGCACCAAGGGCAAGCGGAGGGCGCTGCCCCACGCCCGCGTGCTCATCCACCAGCCGCTCGGCGGCGCCCAGGGCCAGGCCACCGACATCGAGATCCACGCGCGCGAGATCCTGCGCATGCGTGAGCAGCTCAACGGCATCATGGCGACCCACACGGGCCAGCCGCTCGAACGGATCCAGTCCGACACAGAACGTGACTACATCATGACCGCGCAGGAGGCGTTGGAATACGGCATCATCGATGAAGTGATCGAGTCGAGCGCCGCGATCGAAGAGGGCTGAGCCCCTCGCCCTCCCCCCGCTCCCTGCAGGAGTTCTCTTGAGCCGAAAAGGTCAGGCCGGCCGCAACCTGAGCTGCAGCTTCTGCGGCAAGTCCCAGCGCGAAGTGCGCAAGCTCATCGCCGGCCCCTCGGTGTACATCTGCGACGAGTGCGTCGAGCTGTGCAACGACATCATCACCGAAGAGTACGAACGCGAAGACTACTATGCGTCGCGCGCCCTGGTCCCCAAGCCCAAGGAGATCAAGGCCCACCTCGACCAGTACGTCATCGGCCAGGAACGGGCCAAGCGGGTGCTGTCGGTCGCGGTGCACAACCACTACAAGCGCATCGACAGCCGGTCGGGGCACGACGACGTCGAGCTGCAGAAGAGCAACATCCTCATCGTGGGGCCCACCGGCACCGGCAAGACGCTGCTGGCCCAGACCCTGGCGCGCTACCTCAACGTGCCGTTCACGATCTGCGACGCCACCAGCCTCACGGAAGCCGGCTACGTCGGCGAAGACGTCGAGAACATCATCCTGTCGCTGTTCCAGGCCGCCGACTACAACGTCGAGCGGACCATGAAGGGCATCATCTACGTCGACGAGATCGACAAGGTCGCCCGCAAGGGAGAGAACCCCTCGATCACCCGGGACGTCTCGGGTGAGGGCGTGCAGCAGGCGTTGCTCAAGATCATCGAGGGCACGGTGGCCAACGTGCCGCCCAAGGGGGGGCGCAAGCACCCGCAGCAGGAGTTCCTGCAGATCGACACCACCAACGTGCTGTTCCTCTGCGGCGGCGCCTTCGTGGGCCTCGACAAGATCGTCGAGCAGCGGGTGACGAAGTCGGGCGTGGGCTTCGGTGCGCGACAGGCCAGCAAGGACGCGCGTACCAAGACCAAGAGCGAGCTACTCGCCATCGTCGAACCCGAAGACCTGCTCAAGTTCGGGATGATCCCCGAATTCGTCGGCCGCCTGCCGGTGCTGGCGACGCTGGACGAGCTCGACGTCGACGCGCTGGTGCGCATCCTCGTCGAACCTCGCAACGCCCTCGTCAAGCAGTACAGCCGCCTGTTCGAGATGGAGCAGGTGCAGCTCAAGTTCACAGATGGCGCACTGCAGGCCATCGCCAGGGAAGCCATCGCGCGCAAGACCGGGGCCCGGGGGCTCCGGGCGATCCTCGAAGAGATCATGCTCGACGTGATGTACGACCTCCCCAGCCGGGAGAACATCAAGGAGTGCATCATCAGCGAAGAGGTCGTCGCCCGCAGCAAGGACCCGATCCTGGTCTACGAGAACGAAGCCGAGTGGGCCTGAGCCAGGGCCGGACAAGCACCTGAACACGGTGGGTACGTGGCGTTTTTCAAGGATCGGAAGGGCAACGGCGGGCCTGTGACGGCGGCCCTGCCGTTGTTGCCGCTGCGGGACCTCGTGGTCTTCCCGCACATGGTCGTGCCGCTGATCGTCGGCCGCCAGAAGTCGCGTGCTGCGCTGACCGCGGCCTTCAAGTCGGGCAAGCAGATCCTGCTTGTCGCGCAGAAGGTCGGGCGGACCGCGGAACCCTCGCCCGAAGAGATCCACCGCGTCGGGACCGTGGCGACCATCATCCAGATGCTGCGGCTGCCCGACGACAACCTCAAGGTGCTGGTCGAGGGGCAGAAGCGTGCGCACATCACCCGCTACCTCGACACCGACGAGTACCTCCACGTCGAGCTCGAAGAGCTGGATGACGTAGACGTCGCCGAGGTCGAAGCCGAAGCCCTGATGCGCTCCGTCAAGACGGCCTTCGAGAGCTTCGTGAAGCTCAACAAGGGCGTCCCGCCAGAGATGCTGCTGACTCTGTCGTCCATCGACGGCCCGGGGCGGCTGGCGGACTCGCTGGTGGCCAACCTCGGACTGAAGCTCGAGGACCGGCAGGCGCTGCTCGAAGAGCGTGACCCCATGCAGCGCCTGGAGCGCATCCTCCAGTTCATCCAGGGCGAAGTCGAGATCCTGCAGGTCGAACGCAAGATCAAGAGCCGCGTCAAGAAGCAGATGGAGCGCAGCCAGCGCGAGTACTACCTCAACGAACAGATGCAGGCGATCCAGAAGGAGCTGGGCGAGAAGGACGAGTTCAAGGCCGAGCTTGCCCTGCTCGAACGGCAGGTGCTGGAGAAGCCGCTGTCGGACGAAGCCCGGGAACGCTGCCTCAAGGAGCTGCGCAAGCTCAAGATGATGAGCCCCATGAGCGCCGAAGCGACGGTGGTGCGCAACTACGTCGACCAGGTGCTGGCGCTGCCCTGGAACGAGTACGCCGACGAGAACCTCGATCTGTCGCGGGCGGCCCACATCCTCGACGAAGACCACTACGGGCTCACCAAGGTCAAGGAGCGCATGCTCGAGCACCTCGCGGTCAGCTCGCTGGTCGAGCGGCAGCAGGGGCCGGTGCTGTGCCTGGTCGGCCCCCCCGGCGTCGGCAAGACGTCGCTGGCGCGCAGCATCGCGCGGGCGACCGACCGGGAGTTCGTGCGGCAGGCGCTGGGCGGCGTGCGCGACGAAGCCGAGATCCGCGGGCACCGCCGTACCTACATCGGGGCACTCCCGGGCAAGATCCTGCAGTGCATGAAGCGCGCGGGGACCAACAACCCGCTGTTCCTGCTCGACGAGATCGACAAGATGTCGACCGACTTCCGGGGGGACCCCTCGGCGGCGCTGCTCGAGGTGCTGGACCCGGAACAGAATTACGCCTTCAACGACCACTACCTCGACATGGACTACGACCTCTCGCGGGTCATGTTCCTGTGCACGGCGAACACGCTGCAGGGGATCCCCGCACCGCTGCAGGACCGCCTCGAGATCATCCGCCTGCCCGGATACACCGAAGAAGAGAAGCTGGCCATCGCCCGCCGCTACCTCATCGACAAGCAGCGCAAGGCCAACGGCCTGACGGCGGACCAGGTGGTCTTCACGCGGCAGGCGGTCGAGACCATCATCCGCCGCTACACGCGGGAAGCGGGTGTCCGCAACCTCGAACGCGAGATCGCGCGGGCCTGCCGCAAGGTGGCGCGGATGGTGGTCGAGCGGGGAGAGGACACGCGGGTGCGCATCACGTCGCGCAACGTGCCCGAGCTGCTGGGCGTGCCGCCGTTTTCAGGCATCGAACGGGACTCCGAAGACCAGGTCGGCGTCGTCAAGGGCCTCGCCGTCACTCCCTGGGGCGGAGAGGTGCTCGACATCGAGGTGGCGGTGGTCAGCGGCAAGGGCAAGCTGATCCTCACCGGGCGGCTCGGCGACTGGCTCAAGGAGAGCGCCACCGCCGGCTTCTCCTACATCCGGGCGCGGGCGGACCAGCTCGGCCTGGACCCGGAATTCCACGACAAGCACGACTTCCACGTGCACTACCCGGGCAACTCGCTCAAGACCGACGGCCCCAGCGCCGGCATCGCCATGGCCACGGCCCTGGTGAGCGCCCTGACCGGCATCGCCGTGCGCAGCGACGTCGCAATGACCGGGGAGATCAGCCTGCGGGGGCGGGTGCTGCCCATCGGCGGCCTCAAGGAGAAGGCCCTGGCGGCCCATCGGCGTGGGCTGACCCGGGTGATCATCCCCTCCCGCAACGCAAAGGATCTGCCGGAGATCCCCGCGGGGGTGCGCGAACAGCTCGAGTTCATCGAGGTCGACCACATGGACGACGTGCTGGAGCACGCGCTGCGCTGGCCGTCGGGTCGGGGCCTGCTCGGGTCGGTCTCGACGGAACCCCCGCCTGCCGAGCACTGATCGCTGCTGTTGACGGTGTCGCGCTCGGCGTGACCGTCAAAAAAATCGGGCTGTGGCGTGTTGACACCTCGCCTGGGCCCACATTAGAAGGCGAGGGCTTCGGATGGGGTTCATCCCCCACGCTCTCCGGCACGACCGGGGTCGCGGCCGGGGCGGATAGCTCAGTCGGGAGAGCAGCAGCCTTACAAGCTGCGGGTCGCAGGTTCGAGCCCTGTTCCGCCCACCCCGACACGCCGTCCACACTGATCTCTACATCGCTGGGGTGGTAGTTCAGCTGGTTAGAACGCCGGCCTGTCACGCCGGAGGCCGCGGGTTCGAGTCCCGTCCACCCCGCCATGTCTACCAACCGCCCGGAGCGCTGCTCCGGGCGGTTCTTCGTTTGGGGGAGGACCCTGTCACCGGGGCGGCCTCTCCTGCGGCCGTTCCCTCCGGAGTCCGGGCGACCGGTTCTTCGCGCTGGGTGCCGCTGGCCTTGGGCGGCCCGGTTAGCTGCTGCCGATGCTGCTCTCCGTGCTGACGACCCTGTGGTTCGGCCTGTGGGTCTCGCCTGCCTTCGCGGGCGTGCCCACGCGTATGCCGAAGGACACGGTCAAGGGGCGGACCCTCTTCGAAGACCACTGCTGGCAGTGCCACGGGCCGGAGGGGCGCGGGGATGGCCCGCTCGCGACGGCCTTCGCTGACGCGGCGCTGGATCTTCGCGGCAGGCCCGAGCTGGTCTGGCCGGATCTCGTGGCGATCATCCAGGGGGGGCGCGGAGACATGCCCGCCTTCGCCGAGGTGATGGACGATCACGACAGCCGCCGCATCCTTGTGTGGCTGGCGGCGCTGGATGGCGATGAGCTGGGCAAGGACGAGCGCCCCACCCGTGTCCTCGACGACGACCTTGCCGACCCGGCCGACGCAGCGGATCCGGCAGGCGACGGTGCTGCCACCTCGCCCAAGGGCGACACTCCGCCGACACCGGACGTGTCGACGGAGCCCGCGGGTTAGCACGTCTCACCCCCGCGAGTCCGGCGGGCACCGCAGTCGCAGTCGCCCACGGGTCGCCGCCAAGCCCCTGACAGGAGCTCCCATGCGCGTCGCTACCCTCATCTTCTCCTCGCTGCTGACCGCGGTCCTCGCACCGTCGACCGCGCTCGCCGCCGACGCCAAGGCGGGCGAAGCGCTGTTCATGGCCAACTGCATGGCCTGCCACGGCGCCGACGCCAACGGCCAGGGGCCTGCGTCTGCCGCGCTCACGCCCAAGCCCGCCGACTTCACGTCCGCCGACTACTGGCAGGGCAAGACCGACGACACGCTCAAGCAAGTGATCCGCACGGGCAAGCCCGACACGGCCATGATGCCCTTCGCTCAGCTCTCGGACAGCGACGTTGACAACCTCGTCGCGTTCATCAAGTCCAAGAAGCCGGCCGAGTAGGCACCCGCAGCGGATAGGGGGCGGGACCGTCGCGGGCGACGGGGGCTGTCACTTCGCCCCGCGGCGTCCTGCTCCGCAGCGTCCTGCTGCGCTGCCTCCTCCTGTGCCGCGTCCTCCTGCGTGCGTCCCCCTGACTCCACGGGCTGCCTGTTGCCATGAACGAGACGGTCGCCGCCGCCATCCTGGGCGTGGTCCAGGGGCTCACCGAGTTCCTGCCCGTCTCCAGCTCGGGCCACCTGGTCCTGTTCCAGCGCTGGCTGCCGGTCGATGGCAGCCACGTCGCCTTCGACCTCGCGCTGCACATCGGCACCTTGCTGCCGGTCTTCGTCGTCTACCGCGACGACTTCGCCATGATCCTGCACGACGCGCTGCGGGGCGAAGGACCGATCGCCGACCGGCCGGGTGTGCGCCTGCTGGCCTTCCTCGTCATCGGGTCCGTCCCGACGGCCGCCATCGGGATCCTGCTGCAGGACTGGTTCGAAGCCGCCTTCAGCAACCCGCTGTCGGTCGGCGTGGCCTTCGCCGTGACCGGCACCGTGCTGTTTCTCACCCGCTTCGCGTCCAAGGGCGACACCGACCTGACGACCATGAAGCCGGCCCAGGCCGTGCTCGTGGGCCTCGTGCAAGGCATCGCCATCACCCCCGGCATCAGCCGGTCGGGCAGCACCATCGCCGCGGGCCTCTTCCTGGGCCTGCGGCGGGATCTCGCCGCCCGGTACTCCTTCCTGCTGTCGATCCCCGCCATCCTCGGCGCCTTCTCGCTGAAGCTCGGCGAGCTGACGGCCGACCAGGCCGCCGCCGGCCCCCTGCTGGTGGGCTTCCTGGCGTCCGCGATCAGCGGCTACCTCGCGCTCAGGGTGCTGCTGAAGCTGGTCGACTCCGGCGACTTTGCCCGGTTCTCCTGGTACCTGTGGGCGCTCTCGGCCTTCGCGCTCACCTCGGCGCTCATGGGCTGACAGGCGCCTCCGCCAGGAGCGAGCTGCTCTCGCGTGTTCCACTGCTGGAACGCCGATGACCTGAGAGAACCAACGAAAGCCAGGGGTGACCGATCCTTGTGGGCAGGGCCGATCGAAGCGCCAGCTTCGCATGAGGCGCCATGGCGGTGCCGCGAGGCTGCCAGTGCATGGGGGCGCGGGGGCGCGAGTCCGCGGGGGCGCGGGGGCGCCACGAACGGGGGGTGACAGGCCATCACCCCACCGAAGTGGCGCGAACGGCGCCACGGACCGCCGGTGATACCGGGATCACCCCGAAACAGTGGCGCGAACGGCGCCACGAACGGGGGGTGACAGGCCATCACCCCACCGAAGTGGCGCGAACGGCGCCACGGACCGCCGGTGATACCGGGATCACCCCGAAACAGTGGCGCGAACGGCGCCACGAACGGGGGGTGACAGGCCATCACCCCACCGAAGTGGCGCGAGGGCGCGGAGGCGCGCGCAGTTCCCCGCCATGGAGGGCGCACATGACCGGGCGGAGGCCGAGCTTGACGGTGGCGCGCGACGCAGGATCCTGCGGCCGTGAGTGGCCGAGGTTCCTGTCTGACGGCCGCCGGCTCGCAGGCCGCAGCCGATCGCTTGACGTCCCCGAGGCGAGCGCTTAGCTGCGTGCTGCTGCACGGGTGTAGCTCAGTTGGTAGAGCAGCGGATTCCAAATCCGCAGGTCGAGGGTTCAAGTCCTTCCGCCCGTGCCACTCTTCCCGTACCCCCCTCCACCGATCGGCCGGGGGGGGTAAGCTGAAGCGGCTCCCTCCGGGGAGCCGCTTCTTGCATCTCCAGAAGGTCCCGATGGGCACCAACCCCTACCTGGATGGCGACGCGCCGCCGCCGCCGAAGCAGCGCTATCGCCTGACCCTGAAGAACACCGGCCAGGTCTTCGATGTCGACCCCGACGCCCTGCCCGAACACGAAGAGGGCCAGAAGGGCTCGATCCTGGCGACCCTGCTCTCCAACGGCGTCGACATCGACCACACCTGTGGTGGCGTGCTGGCGTGCTCGACCTGCCACGTCCACGTCCGCCAGGGCGGCGACAGCGCCCCGCCCCCAATCGAAGAAGAGGAAGACCAGCTCGACTTCGCCCCCGCCGTCGACGACGACAGCCGCCTGGCCTGCCAGTGTGTGCCCGACGGCAGCGTCGATGTCGTGGTCGAGCTTCCGGCGTGGAACCGCAACGAGGTCAGCGAGGACCACTGAGCACGGACCCGAACTGCTCGCTGTAGCTCGGCCCCTGGATGTGTCCGGCTTCGGCCAGCGAGGAGAAGCCCCGGTCGCCGACGATCAGGTGGTCGAGGATCTGGATGCGCAGCAGCCTGGCGGCGTCCACCAGGCGCTCGGTGATGACGAGGTCCTGCGCCGAGGGGCGGGTGTCCCCGGAGGGATGGTTGTGGGCGACGATGATCCGCCGGCAGCGCAGGACAACGGCCGGGCGGAAGACCTGGCAGGGGTCGACGACGGTGGCGTCGTCGGTCCCGCGGGTCAGGGCCTCGTGGGCCACGAGCTGGTAGCTCTTGTCGAGGTAGAGGGCGTGGAGCTCCTCGACCTGCAGCAGGGCCATCGACGGCCGGAGGACGCGCCAGGCGTCGTCGGCGCTGGTGATGCGGGTCCGCGCTGGTGACCGGGTGCCGAGGCGCCGGCCGAGGGCCAGCGCCGCGTGTAGACGGACGGCCCGCGCGGGACCACAGCCCGGTGTGCCGGCGAGGTCCTGCACGGACGCCTGCGCGAGACCGTCGAGGCCGTCGTGGGCGGTCAGGAGGTCGTGTGCGATGCCCTCGGCGCTGCGTGAGCCGCTGGCAGTGCGGACCCCTGTCCCGATCAGCAGGGCGAGCAGGGCGGCATCGGACAGCGGGGCAGGGCCATGGAGAGTGTAGCGCTCGCGGGGACGGAGCATGGGTCATCCGGTCGAGGGCAGGGGGGAGGGGTTGCCGGGGAGGGAGGGGCGCTCCCCTGCTCGAGAGGCGGAGGGTGGGCCCGCTCCACCCCTGCGGGGTGCAGCGGGGAGCCCTGCCGGCTGCAGCTTCCATGCCAGCCCGATGCCAGCGGGCTCTTCGGGGGAGGAGGGTGTCCACCTGTCGAACCTTCGACAGGCACCTGTCCGAGATCCGTCACCCCCCTCCCGAGTCGGGGAGAGGTCCTTCCTCGCGTTGGGGGGCCCGGATCGCTCGCAGCGGTGCACAGCGGCGTCTGGTGTCGCGCCGCGGTCGCGCCGGATCAGGGCTGGTGGCTGACCTCGACGATGAAGACCGTCGTCTCGGGGCCGTAGATGATCGCCTGCTCGCCGGGTGGGGGGATGGCCACGCCGCCCATGTCGCGCAGGCGGCGGGTGACGCTGTCGGTCTGTGCCTGGGGCACGACGAGCTGGACCCGCAGCCAGGTGTCGTTTGCGGTCAGTTCGTGGGCGGCGAGGGGTGCGCCGCTGCTGTCCGTGAGCCGGCCGCCCACCCTCTCGGCGGCGGCGGACAGTTCATAGAGGACCTCGCTGTCGGCCATGGCGAGGCGGAAGGCGCGCGGCGGCGCCATGTCGATCCCGCTCGACAG
This sequence comes from uncultured Enterobacterales bacterium, assembly GCA_964599085.1. Lineage (GTDB taxonomy): Bacteria > Myxococcota_A > UBA796 > UBA796 > UBA2385 > J125. The sequence goes on from CAZRFD010000015.1 coordinate 30,253, forward strand.
CTCCTTCGCGGCGCCGGCGTCGGCTTCCGCTGCGGACTGCGCAGCCTGTTCGGCCGGGTCGTCCTGCTGTTCCCAGTCGGAGTAGTAGGGCTGGCCCTCGGGGTCGATTCCCTTGGCGGAGGCGAGCTTCTTCTTGCTGCTGCGGGTGCTGGCGGTCGCAGTGGAAGACGCGGCGGAGCCCTGGCTGCTGCTGCCCGTGCGGAGGTCGCCGTCCACCTTGGCCGAGGTGGCCACGACCGGCGTGTCGCCGCTGGTGGTGGCGCCGGCGGGCTGCAGACCCGAGGGCTTGTCGGTCGCGGGCGGACCCTCTTCCGGGCCTGCATTCTGGGCGGCGACTGGATCGTCCGGCGCAGCGTCGTCGCCAGCGGGGGCTTCCTGGCGCAGCGAGCGGGAGGGGAGCTGGACGTCGAGCTGGGCGGCGACGTCATCGCCGAGCTCGTCGCCGGTCCGCCCCTGGATCACCACCACGACGATCACCGCCGCGGCGGCCAGGGCGAGGGCTTCGACCGGGACGCGGTGCAGGGTCCGACGGAACAGGGAGACCACGCCGCCGGGGGCCGGTTCGCTGTCCACGGCCGCCATCACGCGGGCGTGGAAACCCTCTGGAGCACGGGCGGGCCCCGCCGTCCGCAGCAGGTCCACCGCGCGCCGCATGTCGGCGAATTCCTGCCGCAGGGCAGGGTCTTCGGCGAGGGCGGCTTCGACCTCTGCGGCTTCGCTGTCGGGCAGCGAGCCGTCCAGGTAGGCGCTCATGCGGTTGCGGGCGAAGAAGGTGTCCATCTCTACTCGAAGATGTCCTCGGGCCGGGCGATGCGGGCCAGGGTGCGCGCCAGCTCGGCGCGGGCTCGGTGCAGGCGGCTCTTCACTGTACCCTTCGGAAGCTCCAGGATCTCCGCTATCTCCTCGTAGGGAAGGTCTTCCACGTCGCGCAGCACCAGGATGGTCCGGTGCGACTCGTCGAGCCGATCGAGCGCGTCCTGGAGGATCCTGCCCGCTTCAGACACGTGCACGCCCCGGTCGGTTCCGGGGCCCTGGTGGGGCAGCTCGCGGGCCGGCAGATCGTCGTCGGCGCGGGTGCCCTCCAGGGGTTCGTGGCGCTCCATCTTGCGGCGCTTCCGGTACAGCCGGCGGTTCTTGCAGTGGTTGACCGTGACCCGGAAGATCCAGGTGCTCAGGCGCGACTCTCCGCGGAAGCGGTCCAGCGAGCGGTACAGCGCGATGAAGACGTCCTGGGCGACTTCCTCGGCCACCTCGCGATCCCCCATCCACCGCAGGCTCAGCGTGAAGACCCGGTCCTGGTAGCGGGTGACGATGTCGCTGAAGGCGCCGGTGTCGCCGCCCTGGAAGCGCTGCACCAGCGCTTCGTCGGGCCCCAGGCCGTCACTGCCGTCGGGGCGCCAGGCCAGGCCGATCACCAGCCCTCCGAGCCGTGTGGCGACCCGGTGTCCGGGCGGCGACGGTGCTGGCGGGGGGCGGGCATCTACTCGGTGTCCTCGCTTCCGCCGGCGGACATGCGCAGCGGCTCACCGGTGAGCACCGAGGCCTGGATCCGGTCCAGGCTGACCCGGTGCAGCGGGAAGATCGCCTTCTTGACCTTGGCGCCTTGCAGGGTGACGCCGTCGAGGTTGGCGAAGTCCAGGTCGGCGCCCTCCAGGTTGGCGCCGTCGAGGCAGGCGTCCTTCAGCGTGGCATGCCACAGGCTGGCGTCGCTGAGGTTGGCCTGTGCGAGGCGCGCCCCCGTCAGGTTGGCTTCGGCGAGCTTGGCGCCGCTGAGGTCGGCACCGGACAGGTCGAGGTTCGACAGGTCCACGCCGCGTAGATCGCTGTGCTGCAGGCTGTTGCCCCGGCGCAGGGCGTCCTGTACGCGCTTGCGGCTCATGGTGTCGCCGGACCCATAGTCGTCGTTGTCACCTTGAAGTCGTCGGGCCATGGGCTCCCTCAGGGATCTGCGAAAGCTGTCGGACCACCCGGTCCGCGATGGTATCGTCGCCATCGACGCGGGACGGTTCCCGCAGCCGGCTCGCGTGGTGGACACCCCCCGGGTTGAGGGTGTTCACCTCGACGACGGTGCCGCCGATGATGTCGAGGCCGGCGATGCGTATCCCGTTCCGTTCCAGGTGGGGACGAAGCACGCGGGCGATACGGCGGTCGGTGTCGTCGATGGTGGTCGCGATCGGCTGCCCGCCCTGGCGGAGGTTGTGCCGGAACTCGCCGGCCCCTCGCTGGCGGAGGTAGGCGCCGAGGATCTCGCCGTCCATCCAGACCAGGCGCTTCTCGCCGGACTCGGCGGCGGGCAGGTACTCCTGGGCGACCACCATGCCGTCGCCGGTGGCGGTGGCCTGGCGCCAGGCGGCCTGCAGGGCGGCGCGTTGGCCGCGCGGCACCAGGGAGACGGCCCGCCCCCCGCTTCCCATGGCCGGCTTGATGACGACGGGCCCGTCGAGCTCGGCGGCGAACATGCGCACGCCCTGGAGGCTCCGGGTGACCACGGTGCGGGGCCGGGGCACGCCGGCGAGGGTCGCCAGCCAGGCCTTCGACCGCGTCAGGGCCATGCCGGCCGGGTCGTTGACCACGTGCACACCCGCTTCCCGGGCGAGCAGGGCCATGGCCAGCGCCCCGTCGGAAAGCGGGTTCAGGCGCAGGAGCATCACGTCGGCGCGCTGCAGCTCGACGTGGCGCCGAGGGAGGGAGCCGGCGACGAGCCGGGCGACGAGCTGCGCGCGGTCCTTGCTGTCGCGGGTGGGCTGGTGGACGCGGGCGAGCAGGCGACCGCGGCGACCGACCTCGACCTCGTCGGGGGAGAGGAACCAGACCCGGTGCCCCGCATCCAGCGCCGCCTGGGCGACGTGCGCCGTCGTCCAGGTCGGCGTGATGCGGGTGCCGCGCTGGATCGCGAAGGAGATGCAGAGGGGCGTGGAGGCCATCAACGGGGCTCGCAGCCGACGAGCCGGGCGTGCACCGGGGCGGTCGACAGGTAGGGAGTGCCCGGCTCCGGTACCGCGTCGGCGCAGGGCTGCACAGCGGGTTGTCCGAGGCGGAAGATCTGCAGGTCGGCGTAGCGGCGTCCGACGGGGGCCCAGCCGGGGGGGAGGGGGCCGGGGCCGGAGCGGACGGGCAGGATCAGGGCGGTCAGCGCGTCAGCGGCGGTGCCGTCGGGATCGTGGCGCGGCAGCGGGCAGTACAGGCCGACATCCTGGATGGGCCCCCCCAGCAGGAGGGCCGGTCGAGGATCGGCCTGGGCGCAGACGGCATCGCCCAGCTCCTGCAGGGCGGTCGCCCGCATGCTCGCTCCCCGCTGCTCGTCGGCGACGGCGGGCCAGTGCCGCGCGCTGGTGACGAGGCCGGCGAGGGCGAGGAGGAGAGCGCTGCGGCGGAGGAGGCTGCGGTGGAGGAGGCTGCGGCGGAGGAGGCTGCGGCGGAGGAGGCTGCGGCGGAGGAGGGGAGCGGCGGTCCCGGCCGCGGCCGGCGCGGTGGTGGCGGCGGCGAGCACGGCCAGCAGGGCGGGCGCGGCCAGCAGGACGTGGCGGCGCTGGGTCCACAGGGCCAGCGCGGGCGCCACGGTCGCCAGCGGGAGCAGACCGGCGAGCAGCCAGCGCCGGCCCTTCAGGCCTGCGGCGACGGAGAGCGCGGCGCCGGTGGCCAGGAGCCAGCCCCCTGGGGCCAGCAGCAGCGAGCGACGCAGGTGCCAGGCCGCGACGCGCAGGACCGCGCCCTCGCGCAGCAGCGCGATGTAGTGGGCGCGCTCGGCCGGCGCGATCTCGGCGACGTAATTGGGCAGCGCTCCGTCACCGGGCGCCAGGCCAGCCACGGCCATGCCGCCGCGCGCGCCCCACGGTGTCGACAGCGGCGTGGGGCCTGGAAGCGCCCCCGTCAGCAGCGGGGAGAGCCACCACAGCGCGAGCACGGCCAGGGCGAGGCGCCAGCCCGCGCGGCGGCCGAACACCAGGAGGGGGAGGGCGGCGAGGGCCACGACGACGCCGGTCTCGCGGAGCATCGGCAGCAGGGCAGTCAGCAGCACGGCGGCCAGGGTCGTGCGGCGGCCCACGGTGCGGCGGCCCACGGTGCGGAAGCTGTCGCCCCACAGGCCGGTGACGCCCACGAGTCCCAGGGCCACCGCGCTGTTCGGGGACAGCTCGTTGCTCCAGGCGCAGAGATCGGGCAGCGCCAGGGCGCCGACGCCGGCCAGCAGCGCGGCCCCCCGCGGCGCACCGAGCCGGCGGGCGCTCCACGCCACGGCGACCGGCACCAGGCCTCCCGCCACGAGGGCCAGGGCCGTGCCGGCGTCGATGAGGGGCAGGCCGGTCGCCCGCAGCGCTGCGACCAGGGCCGGGAAGAGCGGCGGCACCGCGGGCATCGCTCCGTGGCGCAGCCCCTCGGCCGACAGCCCCCACAGGGCGGCGTCGGTGCCCAGCGCGCCGTGGAGTCCCAGCAGCAGCCGCCACGCAAGCGGCACCGCCGCGCCGGCGATGACGAGCCCGAGCAGGTCGAGCAAGGGGGCCGCGCCCTGCCGCGGTGGCGCCGCCTGGGACGCCGCCGTCCCCGGCGTCGTCACCCGCTCAGCTCGCGGGCCAGGAACAGCGCCATCTCCCGCAGCTCTCGCGGTGTCCGGTCGTCGGAGAGCACCACCTGGAGCTGGGCCATGGCGTCGTCGAGCTGGCCGCGGCGGCGCAGCAGGTCGGCGAGCAGGTAGGTCGCGCGCAGGCGCTGCTCGCCCTGCAGGGCGTCGTCGGCCAGGGCCGCCCGGTACGCGGCGATGGCCTTGTCCTGCAGCGCGGGCTCGACCTGGCCGGCGGCGGTGCGGAAGCGGTCCAGGGCGGCCTGCTCTGCGGAGGACAGCCCGCCCAGGGCGGCGAAGCGGTCCAGCCAGGCGTCCCGCTCGGCGGTGAAGCCCCCGCGCTCGGCCACGCGCGCCATGTTGTAGGTCAGCGTGTGCCGCTGGGCGTCGGTCAGATCGGTGCGCTTCAGCTCCTGCTCGCCCATGGCCAGCGTCTGACGGGCGTCGGCCGGCCCCCGAAGGGCCACGTAGACCCCGACCGCCTCATCGCGCGCCGTCCAGCTCGCTTCGAGGTACAGCTCGGCGAGGAAGAGCGGCCCGCGGCCGAGGGCTTCGTACATCGCGCCGGCCAGCTCGTAGCGCTCCCACACCGTGGGGGCCGCGGGGTCGACCAGCTCTGCCCGCGCCGCGGAGAGCACCTTGCCGAGCCGCTTGCGGCTGGCGTCGTCCAGCTCCATGGACATGTCGCCACCGTACAGCGAGAACAGGCTGCCGGAGCACGTGGCGACGGCGTATTCGCGGAACTGACCCTCGGTCGAGTAGGTGGCGCCGTCGCTGTCGTAGCCGCCGTGGGTGTTCGCGCTGACCTGCTCATAGATGCGGACGACGTCGTCGGCGTCGATGGGGCAGGGCTGATCGTGGAAGCGGATCTGGGTGGCGCTGGCCACGGACAGCAGCGTCAACAGGGGCAGGAGGAGCATGGCGACCTGGATGAGGCGGGAGCACGCGTGCTCGGCGCGGTGTAACCGGGACCGGGTCGGCCCTCCGCACCGGCGCACGCGACGGTGCGGGGACCCCACGTGTCAGCGGTGGATGAGGCCCTCCACGACCCCCATCATCTCGCCCTTCTTCCGGATCACCAGCACGGGGGCCCGGGCCCGCCCGGCGATGCGCTCTGCGGTGCTGCCGAGCAGCATGGCCGCAAAGGGCGACAGCCCACGGGAGCCGGCGACGATGTAGTGATCCCTGCCGGCCCGGTCGACGACCGCGTCCGACGCCTTGTCCGCCGCGACCACCTCCAGCGGCGGCGCGCTGCCCTTGAGCAGCGGCACGACCACCTCGGCGAAGGTGTCCTGGGCGTTGTCGGCGACGTGGGTCGCGAACTCCGACTCGGTCATGGAGCCGGCGTGGCGGTGGGCCGGGTTGAACTGGTAGACGCAGACGGTGTCGTCGAACAGGCGCCGCGCCACCTGCAGCGCTTCGATGGCGTGCTCGGAGAAGTCCATGCCGACCACCGCCCCGTTGGTGGGGCCCGTCCAGTCGGACGGCACGACCAGCACGGAGACGTCGCTGTGGCGGATGATGTTGTGGCCGATCTGCCCCCAGGCGGGGCGGTCGTCGGTGCAGGGGTCCCGCGCGATCACGACGAGGTCGGGCGAGATGTCCCGTTCCGCGGCTTCGAGCAGCTCCAGCGGGGTGCACTGTTCGTAGAGCTCTTCGACCACCGCGTCCGGCAGGGCGGCCCGGATCCGGTCGAGGTGGGGCTGCAGATCGGGCAGCGCGCTCTCCTTCGACGTCGGCAGGTTGCGCGCGATCATCGGAGGGAGGGGCTCGTCGACCTGGCAGTGGCCGACGACGATCCGCTCTACGCCGATGCGGGGGGCGATCCCGAGGAAGCCCTCGACCATGACCGCGTCGCGGTCGTCGCGGGCGAGGAAGAGCAGGACGGTGGGGTACATGGTGGGTCCGGTTCCGTCGGGTGGGTCGGTTGGGTCAGTCGGAGTCCCGCGTCAGCTCGGCCATGCGGCCGACGACGGTCTTGGGCAGGGGGCGAGACCGGCTGGTCTGGGCGAGGGTGCGCACGGTCTCGCGGATGCGCTTGAGGTGGTCCTGGGCGCGCTGCAGCCGCGCCCGGGAGCGATCCGAGAGCGCTTCGTCCATCTCCAGCAGCTCGAGGTTGCCCATCAGTGCTGTGAGGGGCTGGTTGATCTCGTAGGCGGCTTCGCCCGCCAGCTCGATGGCGGTCGCGCGTTGTTCGGCGGCGATGAGCTGTTCGGTCGTCGCCTCGAGGCGGCTCTTGAGCGCGACCTGTTCGCGCATGTCCTGGAAGACGCCGACCGTAGCCATCAGGTTGCCGTTGGCGTCGTGGACCTCGGCGGCGGAGAGCTCGACCGGGACCTGTTCCCCCCAACGGGCCCGGAGGCGGACGGGCAGGCCCTCGACCATGCCGGTCTGGGTGGCGCGCATCTCGGTCAGCACCCGTCGCGCGTCGGCGGGATCGGCGTAGACGTCGGTGACGTGCATGTGCTGGCGCGCGTAGTCGGCGTCGTAGCCGAGCGCCTGTTCCGCGGCGCGGTTGAAGACCAGGACCCGGCCCTTGACGTCGACGGCCATGACGGGGTTCGGCGTGGCGTCGATGAGCCGACCCAGGAGGTCCTGGGTGCTGGCCAGTTCCGCCATGGCGCGTCGGGCGCGGCGCTGCTGCGCCTGCATACGCCGCTTCCAGGTGCGGGCGACGCGGCGGTGGGCGGTGAGCCGCGCGCGCAGCTCGGTGGCGGAGGGGCGGCCGACGACCGCGTCGACGGCGCCGGCCCGGATCGCGGGGTCGACGTGGTCGACCTGGTCGACGAAGGCCACCAGGGGCACCATCTCGTCGCCGGCCGCGGCGTGGGGGACCCGCGCGTCGGCCGAGAAGTGGACGACGGCGACGTCGCCGTCGGGACCCATCTCCAGGCCGCAGGCGTCCAGCCAGTCGCGCAGCTCGTCGGGCATGGGGTCGATGAGGCGGACCTTCATGGCAGGGCGTCCTCCCCGGTCTGGCGCGACCAGGCGGCAAGGGCCTGGCGGTGCACGGTGGCGAGCGACCGGCCGGTGCGGGCCGCGATGGCCGCCAGGTCTTCGTGTTCGGGGGCGACCTGGAGCAGCTCGTCGCCGCGGGCCCCCAGCTTGATGCGGACGGTGCCGCCGTCGATGTCGACGCGTTCGAACCACCGGCGGAGCACGTCGCGGTCTGCGGGGTGCCTGCGGACGCCGAAGGTCGAGCCATGGCGGAGCATGGCGTCGCTGACGGCGGCTTCCGCCCCCGGCGCGGCCAGGGCCTGGACCAGCAGGCCACTGCGCCCCTTCTTCATGAGGACCGGGGAGGCCCAGGCGTCCAGCGCCCCAGCGTCGAGCAGGGCCTGGAGCAGGGGCGGCAGGGCTTCGCCGGGCAGGTCGTCCATCTGGGCGGCGAGCTCGATGACCCGGGTCGGTGTGGCGTCCGCAGTGGTGCCGCCTGCGTCGCTGCCGTCTGCCTTGCCGCCGGGGACGGCCGCGGCGTCCGGGGCGTCGCCCAGCATGGCCCGCAGCACGTTGGGGTGGTCCGGCGGGTTGCGCCCGCCCGCGCCGGTCCCGACGGCGCGCAGGACCATGGCCGGCAGGGGGCCCGGCGTGGCCAGGGCAGCGATGAAGGCAGCGCCGGTGGGGGTCACCTGTTCCTCTCCGGGGCGCCCGGGGCGGACCGGCCAGCCGCGCAGCAGCAGCGCGGTGGCGGGGGCGGGCAGGGGGATGGTGCCATGGGCGCCGCGCGTCGTCCCGGTGGACAGCGGCGGAGGGCCGCAGTGCAGCGCGTCGACGCCGAGCTGTTCGAGGAGCAGGCAGGCGCCGACGATGTCGACGATGGAGTCCACGGCCCCCACCTCGTGGAAGTGGACGTCGTCGACGGGGGTGCCGTGGACCGCGGCTTCGGCGCGCGCCAGGGCCTCGAAGACCGAGAGCGCGCGGCCGCGGGCGCGGGCAGGCAGCGAGGCGGCGCCCAGCAGCGCGCGGATGCCGGCCCACGAGCGGTCGGGCTGTCCGGCGACGGGGACCGGGCGGGGTCCGGGCGCGTGGGCGTGGCCGTGGCTGTGGCCGTGCGAGTGGGCGTGGCTGTGGTCGTGGTCGTGGGTGTGACCGTGGTCGTGGTCGTGGTGTGTGTCCCCGCCGTCGTGGTCGCCGGGCACGCCCTCGACCCGGACGTCGAAGGCGCGCGCGGCGAAGGGGCCGCGCATCACTGTGTCGGTGTGCAGCGACCAGCCCGCGACGCCGAGGCCCTGGAGCTGGTCGAGGAGCTGCGCTTCGTTGCCGCCGGCGTCGAGCAGGGCAGCGCAGATCATGTCTCCGGCCAGCCCGCCGACCGGGTCGAGCCACAGCAGGCGCCGGGGCCCTGCGGCGGTCATGGCTGCTCCGCGGCGCTGTCGGCGGGCGCGGCTTGGACGGCGAGGCGGTTGATGCGGGATGCCTGGACGGCGGCGCCGAAGCCGTTGTCGATGTTGACCACGCTGACCCCGGCGGCACAGGAGTTCAGCATGCCCAGCAGCGCGGCCAGGCCACCGAAGCTGGCGCCGTAGCCGACCGAGGTCGGCACGGCGATCACCGGGCAGGCCACGAGGCCGGCGACCACGCTGGCCAGCGCGCCCTCCATGCCGGCGACGACGATCACCGCGTGGGCGCGGCGCAGCACGTCGGCGTGGGCCAGGGTCCGGTGGATGCCGGCGACGCCGATGTCCGAGACCCGGTCGACGTGGTTGCCGAGCGCTTCGGCCACGACCGCGGCTTCTTCGGCCACGGGCAGATCGCTGGTCCCGGCGCAGGCGACGACGATGTGGCCCACGCCGGGGGCGGCCGGGCCGCGGCGCAGCCGCAGGATGCGCGCCACCGGGTCGTAGTGGAGCTGCTGGTCGGGGTCGAGGCTGGCCTGCAGCCGGTCCAGCACCCGCTGTCCCTTGTCAGCGTCGACCCGCGTCGCCAGGCCGACCTGGCCGGCCCTGGCGAGGCGCTCCAGCAGGTGGGCGATGTGTTGGGCGGACTTGCCCTGGCCGAAGATGACTTCAGGGTCGCCGGTCCGCAGAAGGCGGTGCGTGTCGAGGCGGGCGAAGCCGAGCTCGTCCACCGGGGGGCGCGCGATGCGCTCGACGGCCTGGTCCACGGGCAGGGCGCCCGCTTGGACCGCGGCGAGGAGCTTGCGGAGGTCGTGTCGATCCATCTGCCACCCATCTGCTACCGGCAGGGCTGCGTCGGCACCCGGGACGCCCCGGAGGTAGCCTGGGGTTGACGACGAGGCTCCCTATCCTCCCGCCGGCGGGCTGCGTCCTGCTGGAGGTGGTGCCTGCTGCGTGTTCTGCGTGCCTCTCGTCGACCTTGCCTCCCGCCCCGCCCCTCGATGCCGCCCTCCCCCGCCCGCCCCGCGCCCCGCCGCGCCCTCCCCGTGGGGGGGCGCCGCTCCGCGATCCTGGGCGGGGCCGCCGCCCTCAGCCGGGCCGGCCTGCTGCTGCTCGCGGGGGCCCTGCTGCTCGCCGGGACCGTGCTCGTCGGCCGGGTCCCGCCGGCGGTCGCGGGTGACGCGGCCCTGTACCGGGCCCTGACCCGGCGCCTGGAGCGCTCCTACCTGCGCCTGCCGGACCTCGACCTCCTCGTGGCCTTCCGGCTGTCGGCCGAGTCCGCCGAAGACGCCGTGCCCTGGCTGCTGGTCGACACTCGCCCCCACGGCGAGGGCGTCGAGGTGGTGCTCTCCCACGGCGACACCGGCCCCTTCGCGACGGTCGCCTTCTCGCCGCCGCCGCCGGTGGCCCGGCTGCCCGATGCCGCCGCCGGTGGCCCCGATCGCGGCCAGCTCGACGCCCTGGCCACCGCCCTCGAACAGCTCGAGGACGCCATCGTCGCCCGCGGGGCCGCGCCCGACGCCGCCCTCGACCCGGACACCGACCTCGGCGTCGAGCTGATCCGCGGCGTGAGCCGGGCGCTGGATCTGCACTCCGTGGTGCTGGCCGGTGAGCGCCTCGACCAGTTCAACGAGCGCATCGGTGGGCGCCTCGTGGGCATCGGCTGTCGCGTGGGGACCAGCGACGCCGGCCTCGTCGTCGAAGAGGTCTTCGTGGATGGCCCGGCGGACCACGGCGGGCTGCAGGTCGGCGATCGGTTGCTGCGCATCGACGGCATCTCCACGATCGGCATGGACCTCGACGACGCCGTGGACCGCATCCGGGGAGAGAAGGGCTCGCCGGTGGTGCTCGCGCTGGGGCGGCCCGGCGGCGACGCGCCGCTGACGCTCACGCTGCTCCGCGACGAGGTCAACATCCCCAACGTCACCTGGCAGCGCACCGATGCCGGCGTGGGGTGGATCCACATCGACCACTTCAGCCAGCAGACGGCGCGGCTGATGGAGCGGGCCCTGGCCGACCTCGCTGGCGGTCCCCCGGTGTCCGGCATCGTGCTCGACCTGCGCGGGAATTCTGGCGGCTCGATGCTGCAGGCGGCCAAGACCGTCGATCTCTTCGTCGACCAGGGGCTGATCCTCCAGACCGGCGGACGGGGCTTCGACCGGGTCCAGGGCCTCGTGCGCGAGGTGCGGGCGTGGCCGCCCGACGGAGAGCTGGCCGTGCCGGACATCGCCACCGAGCTGCCCCTGGTCGTGCTGCAGGACCGGGGCAGCGCGTCGGCCTCCGAGATCGTCGCCGGTGCGCTGTCGCTGCTGGGCCGCGCCGTCATCGTCGGCGACCACAGCCACGGCAAGGGCACCGTCCAGCAGCCCTTCGTCATCCGCCCCGCCTCGGCCGAGCGGGGCGAGGTCAAGCTCAAGCTCACCATCGCGGAGTACCACCTCGAGGGCGACACGCCGGTGCAGGAGGGGGTGGGCCTCGCGCCGGACGTCGCGACGGCCGCCGTCGTCCTCTCCGAAGACGGCGCCGCGCTGCCGCTCTCCGTCAGCGAGGGGCAGGCCGTCGGGCTCGTCGACGAGCGCCCCGGGTGGCGCGAGGGAGATGCGCCGACGGATCGCGGCGACCTGGAGCTGCACCTCGCCGAGCGCCTCATCGCGGCGACGACGGGGCCCGAGCGGGTCGACCTGCTCGACAGCGCGCGCGGGCTGCTGCCCGCGATCCAGGCCGAGGAGGAGGCACGCCTCACGGCTGCGCTGGCGGCCCGCGGCATCGACTGGAGCGGCGACGACCTCTGCCGCCGGGCCTGTCCCGATCCAGAGGTCGACATCGCCGTGCGCGCCCTGCGGCCGCTCCGGGCCGGCCTGGACGTGCCGGTGGAGGTCGCCGTCCGCAACCGGGGGGAGAGCCCCCTGTACCGAGTGCTCGTGCGGCTGACCGTGCCGAACAGCCGTCTGCCCTGGCACGACCTGACGGTGCCCGTGGGCTTCGTGCCGCCGGGCGAGGAAGCGCGCGCCGTCGTCGACGTGGCGCTGCCGATGGTCTCCGCCAGCCGCGAAGACCTCGTCGCGGTCACGCTCGCCGCGGACCGCCGGGCGCCGGTGGGCCTCGAGCCGGTGCGGCTGCGCATCGAGGGCGAGCCCGACCCCCTCGTGGGGGTGGCCGTGACCGGGCTCGTGCCCATCAGGGACACCGCCGCGGGGGACGCTCCCCTCCTGCAGACCCGGGTCCGGGTGGACAACCTCAGCGGCCGGCCGATCTCCGAGCTGCGCCTGCGCTACCACCACGCCGCCGATCCTCGCCTGGAGCCTCTCGACCGCGAGCAGCTCGTCGAACAGCTCGGTGCCGGCGAGTCCGCCGAGGTCCTGCTGTCGCTGGCCTGGGCCGGTGCTGCCCCGCCACCCCTGGACGCGCCCCTGCCCATCGATCTGCAGCTCGCGGCCGAGCGCTACGGCGTGATCCTGGAGGCCACCGTTCCGGCGCGCTTCGACGGCAGCACCGTGGAACTCGATCCCCCCTGGGTCGCCGGCGATGCTCCCCTCTCCGCTCCCCCAGGACGGCTCGCCCTGCGCATCGTGGCCCAGGACGACCACGCCATCGACCACGTCATCGCCTGGTGGGCGGGCGACAAGATCGCCTGGCGCTCCGGGGACGGCCCCGCACTCGAGCTGGCGCTGGACCCGGAGCTGCTCTACGGCACGCAGACCCTGGTCGTCGACGCCACGGATGACGACGGCGTCACGACCCGGCGGCGCTGGTCGATCCGGGTCGACGACGCCGCGGACGCGACGGCCGGGCCGTATGAAAAGGTGTCAGGTGAATCTAATTAACCTTTTGGTTCAAAACGGGTCACCCTGCCCCCTCCCATCCGCCCGCGCTCGCACTCGAAGATGCGCCGCTCGTTCCTGACCCGCCATCGGGAGACCGCGCGCCCCCGCTGAAGCAGCGGCCCCGCCGCCCCGCGGCAAGAGCGCCTGGGGGCTCCCCCCTGCCCGTCCGGCTCGTACCGCCACGCGGCCGCGACCGACGCCGCCGGCGGCGCCGACCCTCAGTACAGCGTCGCCACGCCCACCGACAGGGCGTCGGTGCCCGAGACGGCGAACAGGATGTTTTCGCCGGTGGACGACACCTCGACCGCGGCTTCGGTGACGGTGAAGCCCGGGTCGAAGCTGATCTGGTCGAAGCCCAGGGCCGCCGTGCCCCAGGCCAGGCCCGGGACGCCGAAGCCGTCGACGTAGGCGATGTAGATGGTGTTGTCGGGGCCCACGGTGGCCATGGCCTGCATGGGGTCGGTGACGTCGACGGCCAGCTCGGTGCCGCTGGGGAATGACAGCACGACCTGGTCGGAGGCGACGTCGGCGATGAGCAGCCACTCCTTGTCCTTGACCAGCTCGATGTCGCTGGCGCGGACGCTGCGATCGATGACCGAGGGGTCGGGGCAGGGGGCGGTGCCGGTGTCGCCGCCGCCCGCCGAGCCGGTGTCGCCGCCGCCCGCCGAGCCGGTGTCGCCGGCAACGCCGGTGTCGCCGGGGGCGCCGGTGTCGCCGCCGCCAACGGGCGCGGCCGCCGGGCAGGCCATGGCGTCGGCGAAGGGGGTGTCCGAGGTCGGGTCGAAGCTCAGGCTGTGCAGCCCGTCGGGCTGGGCGGTGAGCAGCGTGCCCAGGGGGCTGTCGAAGAAGTGCAGGTTGCACACCGACGCCGTCATGTCCGGCACGAGCTCTGTCGTGTCGTAGCTGCGGTCGAGGTCGGTGCGGAGGACCCGCATGTACCGGCCCACGCCGTCGTTGGCTTCGCAGGCGAAGGTGTGGAGGAAGCCGTCGGTGGTCTCTTCGAGCTGGATGTCGTCGAAGGCCGGGTACGAGGCGTTGGGCGTGTTGACGCCGTAGCGCGCTTCGGTCGCCAGGCCGTAGCCGCGCAGGCTCAGCGAGCGGTCGCCGGTGCTGGTGTAGGTGATGCCGTGGGCGGCGACCAGCTCGTCGTCGTCGGCGATGAAGTCGTGACCGTCGGTCAGCGTGTAGCTGGGGCTGACGAGGTTCATCAGCCAGATGACGATGCCAGTCTCTCCGTCGAGTGGCGCGCTGCTGTCCCAGGTCACGGCCACGCCGGACTCGTAGTAGGAGGTCGCGCCGTACTGGAACTGGCTGGCGATGAGCGACAGGAAGACGGTGCTGCTGTTCTCGTCGAAGTGCAGGTCCCGCGGGTCGGACCAGGTCAGCGAGTCCAGCGCGCTCAGCACGAAGCGGTCGGGGTGGCCGTCGCAGTCGTGGTCCACGCCGTCGCCGACGGTCTCGGAGTTGCCCGGCCAGGAGGTCGCGTCGGTGTCGTCGCAGTCGTCGCCGCCGCCGCTGGGGTCGTCGTAGCCATCGAGGTCGGCGTCGAAGTCGTCGTCGTTTTCGCAGTTGCTGTCGACGCCGTCGTACCAGGTGTCCGTGGCGCCGGGGTGGATGGTGTCGTCGTCGTCGTCGCAGTCGCCAGCGGGTAGGGAGCCGGACCCGTCGACGTAGGTGGTGGTCCGGCCGGCGTAGCTGTCGCCGACGTAGCCATCGCCGTCCTTGTCGTAGTCGTCGTTGCCGGAGCAGTCGGAGTCGGTGCCGTCGTACCAGGTGTCGCTGGCGGCGGGGCTGACGTCGGCGTCGGCGTCGTCGCAGTCGCCGGCGGGGAGCTCTCCGGTGCCGGGGGCGTTGTCGGTGGCCAGGCCGACGTAGTCGTCGGGGACGTAGCCGTCGCCGTCGGCGTCGTAGTCGTCGTCGCCCTGGCAGTCGGTGTCGACGCCGTCGTACCAGGTGTCGGCCTGGGCCGGGTTGGCGCCGGCGTCGGCATCGTTGCAGTCCCCGCCCGGCAGCGCGCCGCTGCCCTCGACCTGGTCGGTGACCATGCCCACGTAGCCGTCGTCGACGTAGCCATCGGCGTCGGCGTCGTAGTCGTCGTCGCCCTGGCAGTCGGTGTCGACGCCGTCGTACCAGGTCTCCACCGCGTCCGGGTTCATCGCGGGGTCGTTGTCGTTACAGTCGTCGGCGGCGACGAAGCCGTCGGCGTCGTCGTCGACTTCGGGGCGTCGGCCGTCGACGTCCTTGCCGCTGACCCAGGTACAGCCGGCCTGCAGACCCAGGGCGAGCCCGAACAGCATGGTGCGCATCACCGGATTCGTCACGACGTCTCCTCCAGGGGGCGAACGATAGCACCGACGTGCTGCCGGCGGCGCAGGGAGCGGTCGCGGCCTGTCAGTGCTCCAGGTCGAAGAGCAGCTCTTCGTGGCCGTCGGCGTCGCCGGGGCGGCCGCGACGGGGCGGGACGGCTCCGGCGCCCGTCGTCGCCGAGACCTCTGCGGCGGGGGGAGCACCCGGAGCGGGCTCGGCTGAGGAGGGGGCCGGGTCGCCACCGGGTGCGCCGAGGCCGGTGACCTCTTCGAGGAAGGCGGAGATGGTCTGCTCGGTGCGGTCGTCGTCGAGGTCTTCGTCGAAGGGTTCGTCGTCGAGCGGGTCGGGCTGGGCGGTGCCCACCGGCAGGGCATCGGCGGCGCCGGGATCCGCGGGGCGCTCGACGACCTCGGCCGCCAGCGGCACCCGCGTCACGGACGGCGCGTCGAGCGTCCAGCCTCCGGCGTCGCGCACGATGCGGCCGGCCCGCGCCGAGAGCATCCAGCCGTCGGGGCCGCGACGCAGCAGCCCCGCGCCGTCGCGCACGCTCCACTGGAGGCCTGGCAGCAGGGCGTCCACCGCCTGCAGCGCGTGGACGATGGCCAGGAGCGCGCCGCTGTCGAGGAGATCGACCCGCGCGTCGCCGGTGACGAGGTGGTCGCCGTGCCCGGTCTGCAGGCCCGCCGCGCCGAGTGCCTGCTCGACCAGCGCGAGGTCGGCCACCGCGAGGCGGTGCGGGGAGCGCATGCGCACCTGGACCCGGTCGTCCGGCGGCGGGCGGCGGAGGTGGCGGCCCTCGGCCAGCACCCGGGTGGCGCGCCGCCCAGGCAGGCCCGGGTGGGCCGCAAGCAGGCGCAGCAGGCGGACGCAGCGGCTGTCGCCGGCCGTCGTGAGCGCGTCGAGGGCGGCGATGGCGACGGGCACGTCTTCGTCGAGGAGCAGCGCCAGCAGCAGCGGGGTGGCCACCGTCACACCGAGCGCCCCGAGGGCATCGGCCGCGGCCTGGCGCAGCTCGGGGCGCGCGTCCCGGGCGCACGAGCAGATCCACGACAGCAGGTCGACCCGGCCGGCGGTCCCGGCGGCTCGCAGCGCCGCGGCCTGGGCGTCGGTCGACCGCCCACCCAGCAGCTCGACGGTGTGATCTGCGGGCATGACGGCGGCGATGGCGGCGGCGGCGGCGGTCGAGACCGGCGAGCCCGCCGCGGCCGACAGGAAGCCCTCCAGCGCTGGCAGCGCGCGTCGGCCGCCGATCACGGCCAGCGTGCGCGCGGCCGCCGCCGCGATCGGCTCGCTGCGTTCGGTCAAGGCGGCGGCGACCAGGGCGAAGGCGCCGACGTCGACGGCGTCCGCCAGGGCCAGCAGGGCCGGCACCGCCGTGGCGTCGTCGGCGACGGCGTCGCGCAGCCGCTGGCGAACCGGGGCCGTGGGCATCCAGGCCAGCCCCCGCAGCGCCGCACCGGCCAGGCCCGGGTCGGACCAGCGCGTCGCGTCCAGCAGCAGCGCAGTGGCGTCCGGGCCACCGAGCCGGCCCAGCGCCCGGAGGGCCACCGCTCGCAGGGCGTCGGGGCGGTCCCCGGTCGCGAGGTCCAGCAGGGCCGTCGCCCAGCCTGGCGTGCGGCTGGCCGGCCACTGCCCGAGCAGCAGCATGACGACCGCCCCCGCGGCGGCGTCGTCGTCGCCGGAGAGGCGGGCCGTCACCCGGGTGCCGTAGTCGGCTTCGTTCGCCAGCGGTGCGAGGCCCGCGACCAGCGGGTCGTCAGCGAGGTCCTGGAGGATGCCGTCGAGCGTGTCGAGCGGTGCTTCGCCCTCGGGATCACCGGGGTCGAGGTCGTCGTCGAGGTCGGCGAGCAGCGTGGGCGTGTGGCTGCCGCCGGCCCGGTCGGCCTGATCCAGGAGCTGGCGCCCGACCAGGGCCAGGGCGTCCCAGTCGTAGCCCTCCCGGCGCCGCTGGCGGGCGGTGGACGCCGACGTCCGGCCGAGGTGGCGCAGCAGGCAGGTGGCGGCGCGTCGCTCGCTGCCATCACCGTCGCCACACAGCGCCTGGGCGCCCTCAGCCAGGGCGTCGCCGTCGAGGAGAGCCGCCGGCATGCGCGTCATCAGGCGGCAGGCTGCGCCCGGGTAGAGCCCCGAGAACAGCGCTTCCTTCAGCTCGGCGGCCAGCCGTGGGTCGGGCCGCACGTCGGGTGGGCCGGCGTCGGCGCGCTGCAGCAGGTCCACAAGCTCGGACCGCCCCCCATCGGCGCCGGGGCGTGGGGTCCCCGCGGCGCCGGTGGTGTCGAGCAGGCAGCAGGGCGGGGGAGGGGGGAGGTCGCCGAGATCGGGGAGTGGCTCGCCGCCCTCTACGCTGGGCGCGCCGTCCACCAGGGAGAACAGCAGGAGCGGATCGCGGGTGCGCAGCTCGCTGCCGGGCAGGGCCGCACGGAGGTCCGCCGCGAGGCCGGTCAGCGCGCTCAGCTCGGTCAGGTCGGGGTCGGGGGCGATCAGCTCGACCTCCAGCCAGGCGCGCAGGGCGCCCGCCCCCTCCACCGCGGCGACCACGCGGGGGCGCAGGAGGTGGTGATCGTGCTCCAGGAAGCGGCGGGCGATGCGGCCGATGGCCGCGTGCTCGGCCAGCGACACAGGGGTGCCGCGCAACAGACCGAAGCAGACGCGCGCTCCCGCCCAGGGGGCCGGCGGGACCGCGGCAGGGGAGGAGGGGCACGACGAGGCCGGACCGGCTTCTGTCGTCGACGTTCCGGGTCCAAGGAGGCTGTACGGCGTGAGGCTGTGCTGCATGACGCCGCCTAACTCCCGCGCGGACGCGACGAGCCGCCCCGGCCCGTACCCTTGCCCGGTGTTCGGACCGGCCTTAGCTGAGGGGCTCTGCCGCCTGCCTTCATCGAGCCCCGGCCCACGCCGGAACCTCCACCTCCTGGGAGTGCAACATGGCCCTCGCTCGCCGCGTCTTCGTCGTCGGTGGTGCCCACACCAAGTTCATCGGAAAGGGACACCCCGACTTCATCTGGAAGCGCCACCCCGACTTCGGCAAGAAGGAGAACCCCACCCTGCGGCAGCTCCTCGACGAAGCCGTGTCCGGCGCCCTGGCCGATGCCAAGGTGGAAGCCGAGCGCGTCGACCGCCTCTACATCGGCAACTTCGTGGGCGAGCTCTTCGTCAACCAGGGCCACCTCGGCAGCGCCCTGGCCGGCAGCCACCCGGGCTTCGAGGGCAAGCCCGCCGCGCGCCTCGAGGGCGCCTGCGCCTCCGGCGGCCTCGCGGTCCTCGCTGGCCTCGACGCCATCGCCGCCGGCGCCGACACGGTGCTGGTCTCCGGTGCAGAAGTCCAGACCACCCAGTCCGCCCGCACCGGCGCCGACTACCTCGCCCGCGCCGCCGACTATGCCCGGCAGCGTGGCATCGACGACTTCACCTTCCCAGCGCTGTTCGCGAAGCGCATCAAGGCCTGCAACGAAGCCTGGGGCCTGTCGCACGACGACCTCGGCTGGTTCGCGGTCAAGGCCTACGAAAACGCCAACAAGAACCCCTTCGCCCACATGGTCGCCCGGAAGATGGACTACGAGACCGCGCGCCGCCCGGGCGACCGCAACCCGGCCTTCCTGGGCAACGAAGACCTCAACCCCTGGCTGAAGGTCAGCGACTGCTCCCAGGTCAGCGACGGCGCCAGCGCCGCCATCCTCGTCAGCGAAGCCGGTCTCGCCGCGCTCGGCCTCACCGAAGCCGACGCCGTCGAGATCGTCGGCCGCGGCCACGCCGTCTCCAGCCTCTACGTCGACGGCGACCCCACCGCGCTGACGACCGTGAAGACCGCGGTGCACCGCGCCTACGACGACGCCGGCATCGGCGTGGAAGACGTCGACATCGCCGAGATCCACGACTGCTTCACCATCGCCGAGCTGCTCTCCTACGAAGCGCTCGGGCTGTGCAGCGCCAGCGACGCCGCCGCCCTGTGCCGCGACGGCGCGACCGCCATCGACGGCAAGCTCGCCGTCAACACCGGCGGCGGCCTGGTGGGCTTCGGTCACCCCGTCGGCGCCACCGGCGTCAAGCAGGTGCTGGAGATCTTCCGGCAGATGAAGGGCCGCTGCGGCGACTACCAGGTGCCCTCGACCCCGACCTGGGGCATCACCGCCAACATGGGCGGCGACGACAAGACCGTCGTCAGCCTCGCCATCCGCAACGGCGGCTGATGGACACCGCGCGATGACCGGCCGGCAGCTCGCCGTGGCTGCGGGTGTGGGGGCCCTGGGCGTGTTGCTCGGGGCCGTCGCCGTCGGCCTGTGGGCGCCGGCCGCGGACGCGCCGCCCGGCGTGCCCGCCGCAGCCTCCTCCGCCGCAGCTTCTTCCGCCGCAGCCTCCTCCGCCGCAGCCTCCTCCGCCGCAGCCTCTTCCGCTGCAACGCCGCCAGCCGCCTCTGCTGGGGGCCTGCCGCCCGCCCCCGACGCACCGGTCGCCAGCCCCGAAGAGGTCGCCCGCTGGCAGGCCGAAGAACCCGTCGCCCTGCACGCCGCTCGCGACGCCGAGCGCTGGCTGGATGTCGCCGATCACCTCCGTCAGCTTGGTCAGGGCGACCTCGAGATCCGGGCCCGGACCTGCTCGGCCCGGCTTCAGCGCGCACTGGAACCCCAGACCGACGACGAGGTCCGCGACGCCCTTGTCACCGAGGTCGAGCTGCTGCGGGACCTGTCCTTCCTCGCTCGCGACGAGCTGCACGACGACGACTTCCTCGCCCTGTTGCGGGACATCGAGATGGGCGCCCACCACGCCCTGCAGGGCGCCCCGCCGCCGGAAGACTTCGACCAGCCGGTCGTGCCCGAGACAGCGGCTCCCTGACGACTGCGTGAACCCTGTCGGCCCCTGAGCGCCCAACGTGCGGCTGGCGTGCCGGCGTGTAAGGATCGGAGGAGCCCGGATGGCACGGCCGGGGCCTTCGAGGTGGATCTTGACCCGACACAGCCCTCCACTGATGGTTGCGGGACTGGTGGGCGGTGCGGTCCTGCTGGGGCCGGCGTGCACGGACTACGGCGTCAACGCCGGCTTGCCAGAGCTCAGCCTCTCGGCCGAGCTGATCGACTTCGGCCAGGTCGTGCTCGGCAACCAATCCACCATCGGCATCGAGGTCGAGAACACCGGCCTCGGCGACCTCATCATCGACACCGCTGAACTCGACGGCACCACCTCGCCGGACTTCACCTTCGTCGACCTCTCCAGCACCACCATCTCCAAGGGACAGACGGCCGAGCTCAAGGTCCGCTACGTTCCCGACCTGGTCGGTCAGGACTACGGCCGCGTGGCGTTGACCACCAACGACGAAGCCCACGCCATCGCCAACATCGATCTCGCCGGCTTCGGCGTCGAACCCCAGGTCGACCTCGACCCCGACATCCTCTACTTCGGGCAGGTCGCCCCCGGTGACAGCGAAGCACTCAGCTTCACGCTATCGGCCGGCGGCGTCGGCACGCTCAAGCTCACCGACGTGCAACTCGACGCCGGCATGGACGCCGCCTACACGGTGTCGCTGCCGCCGGGGGTGGTCCTCCCCTACGAGATGCCCACCGGCGTCTCCATCGACGTCCTCGTCACCTTCTCACCGCCCAGCGAAGCCGAGTGGCGGGGAGAGCTGACCTTGTCGACCAACGACCCGGGCGCCCGGGAAGCCTCGGTCGAGCTGATCGGCAACTCCGAAGACGATCCCACGATTGACTCGCCGCCGGTGGTGTCCATCAGCGACCCCGACTGGGGTGAGTACTTCCTCACCTCGGATGAACCGACGCTGACCGGCGTCGTGGTCGACGAGGAAGACCCGCCAGAGTCGCTGGCCTGCCTGGGCTACGCCGGCACCATCCTGCTCGGCGCGGCCAGCCCCGATGCCTCCGGCAACGTCACCATCCCGGGGGCCACGCTGCCGCTGGGCGAGGTCGAGCTGACCCTGCGCTGCGTCGACAGCGCCGGCCAGCTCGGCGAAGACACGGTCGAAGTGGTGGTCTGGGACGAAGAAGAGCCCATCGAGTACATCATCTCCGGCGGCGACACGATCTACGACTGGTGGTCGGTCGACGACGACGTGACCATCACGGTCGACGGTGTCGACGTCTTCGCCGACACCAACCACACGACCGACACGCACCCGCCCTTCGCCTTCCAGGCCGAGGTCGGCCAGACCATCGAAGTCGTGGTGACCGACTACAACTACTGCGACACCTACCTCACGCCGCTGACGCTGCACTTCGGCACCGAGACCAGCATGCCGCTCTTCTCGGGCTTCTGCTACTCGGCCTGCACCACCCACGACTGCTACGACGCCGACTACGCGGGGCCGTGGCCGAACATCATCTACGAGGACAGCGCCGTCATCTCGATCCCCTGAGGGGCCGGGCGCGGGGGTGCCTCACACGCCGCGGATCGACTCGACCTGCAGGCTGCGGCCGGCCATGGCGAAGGAGAACAGGCCGGCGTCCCTGCCGGTCACGCGGACCCGGCGACCGTCGAGGGCGTCGGGGACGGGGCCGGCGAGCTGCCACTGGTGGCCGTCGTCGGCGTCGAGCACCCATGCGCCGGCGCCGAGGTCGGCCTTGCGCAGGGTGCCGGTCAGGGTCTTGCTGTGGGACATCCGGGGCTCCAAGGCAGGGGATGCTTCAGGCACGCTGTTCGCGGCGCAGCTTCTCGACGCCGGCGATGGCGACGACGAAGGCCGCGCAGAGCAGGGCGTTGCCGATGAGCCAGGCCTGGCCGGTGAGGCCGGGCAGGAAGGCGGGCGAGAGCGCGCCGGTGACGGCGCCGAAGGCGAGGTGGGTGCCGATGCCGGCGGTCACCCCGGCGGCCAGCCAGCCGAGCGTCCGGGTGGGCCCGAGCACGAAGGTCAGCACAGCGGGGAGCAGCGCCGACAGCCACAGGGGGTTGGCGGTCAGGGCGGGGGAGAAGGCCGCCCCCGGCCAGAGCAGCAGCGGGCGGGCCAGCAGGTCGAGCCAGGCGGAGGGGGGGAGGGGGAGCAGCGGCAGGAAGAAGAGGCCGCCCGCCGTGGCGGCGGCGACGAGGCCGACGGCCTTCTTGCGGCGCATGGCGCCGATGGTGGCCAGCGACAGGCCGACGAGGGCGCCCGCGGCGAAGAGCGGGCCCCGCTGGTGGAGCAGCAGGTGCCGGACGGCGGCGGCGACGTCGAGGCGGCCGTGCCCGAAGCGCGTGTCCATGCCGGGCTCGCCGAGGTCGGTGGCGCTCGCGTACAGCGCGTCGCGCACCTCTGCCGGGGAGCCCGCCCCCGCCGACAGCAGCACGGCGGCGGCGCCGGCGACGTGGGGGGTGGCCATGCTGGTGCCCTGGAACTCCTTGTAGGCGTGGCCGCTCTTGCCGCTGTCGATGGTGTCCTGGAGGATGCCCCCGCCGCTGCGCGTCTTGTCGCCCCCGGGGGCGGCGATGTCGACGCCGGCACCCCAGGTGCTGTAGGGGGCCAGGCCGTCGTCGGGCCCGGTGGCGGACACGCCGATGGCGCCCGGCGAGCGGGCCGGCCAGCCGACACCCTCGCGGCCGGTGTTGCCGGCGGCGGCCACCACGATGACCCCCTGGGCGGCGGCCTTCTCGACCGCCACCTGGATCACCTTGGACTGCGGACCGCCGAGCGAGAGGTTGATGACCTGCGCGCCCTGGTCCACGGCTTCATCGATGGCGGAGGCGATCCACTGGCTCTGGCCGAAGCCCGCGCCGGACAGCGCCTTGAGTGGGAGGATGCGGGCCCGCGGCGCGACCCCGGCCACGCCGATGCCGTTGTTGGTCGACTGGGCGATGGTGCCGGCGACGTGGGTGCCGTGGCCGTTGTCGTCGTCGGCCGAGCGTCGCAGGGGGACGAAGCTCACGCCGGGCAGCACCTCGGTGTCGCCGAGGTCGGCGACCTTGCTCACGCCCGTGTCGACGACGGCGACCGTCACGCCCGTGCCCGCGCCCACCCGCCACCCGGCGGGCGCGCCGATGGTGTCGAGGTTCCACTGGCGGTCGTAGAGGGGGTCGTCGGGGTAGCGCAGGCTCGGAAGCAGGCCGGTCGCCTGGTACTCCAGCGAGGGCTCGACCGCCTCGATGCCGTCGACGTCGCCGAGGCGCTCGGTCCACCGGGCGAGGTCGTCGACCTCGGCCACGGCCAGCGACTCGTCGGCCGAGCGCTCGCTGGCCCAGGCCAGGGGCAGCCCGGTCAGGTCGCGGGCGTCCTGCAGCGAGGTGCCGTCGTCGAGATCGACGACGAGCGTGCCGGCGACCGCCGCCACGTCGGGGTGGGCGTCGCCCCCGGGCTCGATGGCGCTGGTGCCGAAGGGCGCGGCGCTGCACGCGGCCAGCAGCGTACCGGCCAGGGGAGCTGCGGCCAGGGAAGCTGCGGTCGGGCGCGCTGCGGACGGTGGCGAGGGGATGCGCATGGCGGCCTCTGGGAGCGGGACGGCGCGGCGGGATCTCCGCCGGCGGGCCGAGCGCGGCCCCGCTGCGCGCGGGCGCCGCACACCTCGACTACGTCCATGGGACCCCGCGTCTTTCACCCTGGTTCCCGAGGGGCCAGGGATTCAGAGCGTGGTGTAGGGATGGACGGGCTCTTCCACCGTGCCGGCGCGCAGCGGCGGGTAGGCGCTGGTGGCCAGGCGGGCCCGCACCCGGGCGAGACCGGCGAGGAGCTCGGGACCCTCGCGCAGGGCGCGTCCCTGGCCGGGGTCGGCGCCGGTCCAGTCGATGGGCACCTCTCGCAGCTCCAGGCCGAAGGCCCGGGCCAGCGCGAGCACTTCGACTTCGACGGCGCCGCCGTCTTCGCGGGTGCGCGTGAACAGGGCCCGGGCGGCTTCCGCGCGGAAGCAGATGAAGCCGGCGCGCACGTCGGAGATCCCCGGCAGGACGACGGCCTGGACCAGCCGGGCCAGGGACTGGGAGACGACGCGGTGGACGGGCCCCTCGCCGGTGCGCCGGGCGCCGCGGAGGTTGCGGCTGGCCACGGCCACGTCGAAGCCCGTCAGCGCCGGAGGCAGCAGGAGCTGGGCCTGTTCGGGCGGGATGGACCAGCGGGCGTCCACCAGCAGGCGGTACATGCCCGAGGCGGCCAGCATGCCGGCCCGGATGGCCGCGCCCCGCCCGCGGTGGGGCTGCCGGAGCACGTGGTAGCCGAGCCGTTCCGCGCGGTCCGCCGTGTCGTCGGTGCTGCCGTCGTCGACCGCCACGACTTCGACGTTGTAGGGCAGCACGCGGCGCAGGAGACGCACTCCCTCGTCGGTGTGGACGAGGGTGTCGGCGTCCTGCCAGAGGGGGATGACCAGCGACAGCATTGTCGTGTGCTATCCCAACAGGTCGACGGTGGGGGAGGGCCCCTCGCCCGCGATGCTCCGGTCCGGAGGGTCGCCGCCGCCGGGTCCTCGAGCCCCTCGGCCGTCGTGCCCCGCCCTTCCGTGCTAGGTTTTCCTGCGAGGATCTGAACGTGTCCGAGATCACACCGATCATCACGGTCGAGATGCCGTCGGGGGGCGAGGTGGAGGTGGTGCGCCGCCGCTTCCAGGGCGGAAGCGGACACCAGGGCAGCGGAAACCAGGGCCGGCGCGTCGCGATCGTCGCCGGGATCCGCGGGGACACGCCGGAGGGGATCCGCGTCGCCAACGACCTCGCGCGCTTCCTCGAAGAACACGAAGAGCGCATCAACGGCATCGTCGACATCTACCCCTGCGCCAACCCGCTGGCGGCGCACCGGGGCACGCGGCGCTGGCCGTTCTTCGACGTCGACCTCAACCGGCTCTTCCCGGGCCGCAGCGGCGGCCACCCGCCCCACCGGGTCGCCCGCGAGCTGACCGCCGACATCGAAGGCGCCGACCAGGTCATCGAGCTGCGCGGCGCGCACCCCGCCTTTCGCGAGGCCCCCCAGGCCCACGTGCGCCACCGCGACGAAGCGGCACGAGAGCTCGCTCGCCTCGCCAACGTCGCCGTCGTCTGGTCCCGCCACCCCGGGCCGGCCGCGCCGACCACCTTCGCCTACCAGTTCCCGGGCACCATCGTGCTGGAGGGGGGCACCGGCAACCGTGTGACCGCGGGCGTGGGGCGCGACCTGCTGGAGGGGCTGCTCTACCTGCTCAGCTCGCTGGAGATCATCGCTGAAGACGATCTCCCCTTCCACTGGGCGGCCCTGCGGCGCCCCGAGCTGGTGACCGACGACGAGGTCGTGCGGGTCCGGGCTTCGCGCGGGGGGCTGTTCCTGCCGGAGGGCGTCCCCTGGGCCGAAGTGGCGGCCGGCGACCTGCTCGGCCGGGTCGTCGACCCCGTCACCGGCTGCGAGTGCGAGGTCGTCACCAGTCCGGTCTCCGGCCGGTTGCTGGCCGTGCGGGAACAGCCCGTCGTGTTTCCGGGCAGCATGGTCGCCCGGGTGGTGATGCTGGGCGGAGGAGAGCCGTGACCGTCGTGTTCTCGATGGAGGCGCCGTACCGCGGCGCCTACGAACTGCACCGGCTGAGCTTCGGCAGCGGGAGTCCCTCGGTGGCCATCGTCGCCGGCCTGCATGGCTACGAGCTGACCGGCCTGCACGCGGTGAACATGCTCGCCAACATGCTGCGCCTGCAGCCGCCGCGGGGCACGGTCCACCTGCTGCCGCTGGTCAACACCTTCGGGGCCGACGAAGCCCGAAAGCGCTGGCCCTTCGACGATCAGGACATCAACAAGGCCTTCCCCGGCGATCCGGCCGGCACGGCGGTGCAGCGCATCGCGCACGCGCTGCTCGAAGCCTCCGCCGCAGAGGTCTGCGTCGACGTCCACAGCGGGGCGCCGCCGGTGCGCGAGCTGCCCCAGGTGCGCGTCCCCCTCGGCGGCCCGGAGGTCGAACTGGCGCGCCGCACCGGGCTGCCCATCGTCTGGCGGCGCCCGGGCGATCGGCTGGATGCCACCGGCCTCATCGGCGCCTGGCGCCAGGCGGGGCGGCGGGCGATCCTCATCGAGGGCGGGCGGGGCAGCAGCCTCGACACCCAGCACTCGGCGACGATCGCCCAGGGGCTCGCCGGGCTGCTCGCCCACCTGGGCATGCTGCCCGGCGGGGGCGGCCCGGGCGTCATCGCCGACGTCACCCACGCCCAGGTCGAGATCCACCGCGCCGCCGTCGGCGGCTTCTTCGTGCCTGAAGTCAAGGTCGGCCAGCGGGTCCGGACCGGGCACCTGCTCGGCCACCTCCAGTCGCCCATCAGCGGCGAACACCTCAGCGAGATCCGGGCCGGCCGTGACGGCGTCGTCATGACGCTGCGGGCCTACCCGATGGTTCACGCCCAGGAGCTGCTCGTCCGCATCGCCGGGACCGAGGGATAGCGTGCCCCGCCCCGTGCTGGTGTTGGGCTTCGGCCCGTTCATGGACATCGTGGACAACCCCTCGGCTGCCGTCGCTCGCGCGGTCCATGGCCGCAGCGTCCGCGGCCGCCCGGTGGTCGGCGTCGAGATGCCCGTGAGCTACCAGCGAGGCCCGCAGCTGACGGTCGACCTCGTGGCTCGCCACGACCCGGCCCTGGTGCTCGGCATCGGGGTCGCGGCCAACCGTGGCGTGGTCACGGTGGAGCGCTGGGGGCGCCGGGTGGGGCCAGTCGGGGCGGCGGACGTCGACGGGGCCCGCTGGGAGCTGTCGGTGGACGAGTCGGCGTCCGACGCCGTCCTGCCCGCCACCATCGACGTCGACGCCTTCGCCGCCGCCCTCGGTGCACGGGTCAGCGACGACGCCGGGACCTATGTCTGCAACGCCTGGCTCTACCGGGTGCGCCAGCGCCTCGGGGACACGCCTCCGGTCGGCTTCGTCCACCTGCCGACGGCAGGCCTCGACCCCGATCTGCTGCTCGCCGGTCTCTCCGCCCTCCTCGCGCCGGTCCCCCTGGTCGGATAGCGCAGCGCTTGCCCCGCGGCGCGCGCAGCCGTCGTGCCGCCGCGAGCGCTCCGGAGCAGCCATCACCAAGGGCCACGACGATCGCGACCTCTCCTTCGACGAGCTGATGCGCCAGGCTGGCGTCAAGCGGCTCGACGAGGGTGGCGCGCCGCGCAAGCCCGGGAAGGGCAAGGGCTCCGCGGCAGGGCGCAAGCGGGGCAAGCCCGTGGTTCGCCCCCTGTCGGGCAAGCCGGCGGCGGGCCCGCGCAGGGACCCGGCGGGCTCGGCCGCGCGCCCGGCGGTCGCGGGCAAGGCCCACAAGACGCCGGCCAGGCCCAAGGCGGGGGCGGGCTCGGCGAAGAAGTCCCCGCGCGACGCCCGGGCGGCCAGCGCGGGCGACCGGGCCAGCCTGTTCTCCGAGATCGAGCGCCTGCGCGAGCGCCTCGACGACGCCGAGCGGCGGGCGGCAGAGGGGGCCCGCGCCGCTGACCGGCTCGCAGCGGTCCAGCAGGATCTCGACCAGCAGCGCGCGGACCGGCAGGCCCTGGACGCCGCCCTCCGCGACGCCCTGCAGGCGCTCTCCGCGTCCCGGCAGCAGGCCAGCGACGCGGCGCGGGCGCTGGACGCCGCAACCTCGGGCGACGGCGCGGACGTCGTCTCGCTGCGCAGCCTCTTGAGGGACCGCGGCGTGCTCGGGCCGACCGAGGTCGCGCAGCTCGTGGCCGGCATGGCGGACGAGCGTGTCCTCGACGAGCTCCTCGACCAGCTCCAGACCGTGTCGCCACGGGCGGTAGCGGCGACCTTGCGCCAGCGGGTCCAGCTCCTGGGCGGCTGCGAGCGCTGCCCGCGGCTCTCGGGACGGGTGGTGCTGTCGGTGCCCCAGGCACGCTGTGAGGTCTGCGGCGGCAGTGACCTGGCCAGCGCGCGCCGGCGCTTCTACGACGCCTGCCTGGTCAACGGCCTCACCCGGGTGCTGCTGGTGGGCGGTTCGCCGACCGACCAGCGGATCCTGCAGGCTCTCCTCGACGACCGCCGCGTGTCGGTGGAACCCGTCCACGGCGGGCTGCGCAAGGCCCCCGACGAGTTGGCCGCCGACCTTGCCGACGCCCGGCTCCTCGTCGTCTGGGAGGGGCCTGACCTCCTGCCCGAGGTCTCAGCGGCCTACGGCGCCTTCCGGGGGCCCGCCGTGCGCGTGTCCGCGGGCGACATCGCCCATATGCTGGAAACCGCGGCCGCCGCCGTCTTCGCCGTCCTCGACGACGACACTGC
>CAZRFD010000015.1:58474-83771 GCA_964599085.1 uncultured Enterobacterales bacterium
GGACGACACTGCGGACGACACTGCGGACGACACTGCGGACGACACTGCGGACGACACTGCGGACGACGCTGGCGGGGACGCCGGCGCGCCGGGCTGAGGGGGCGCGCCACCGTGCGGTGGGTCGTTGTGCTGGCGGCAGCGGCTGTGGGAGGCTGTGGCGGGGACCTGCTGCCGGCAGAGCGGGTGCTCGGCGACGAGCTGCCTGCCGTGGTCGTCGAGGGAGCGACGGGCGAGGGCTTCGGCGCGGCCGTCGCCGCCGGGACCCTCGATGGTGCCCCGGTCGTGCTGGTGGCGGCGCCGGAGGTCGGCCGCGTCGACCGGCTGGACGCCGACGGGCGGCACGTCGAGAGCTGGACGGGGGCCGAGGGCTTCGGCCGCGAGCTGGCCATCGTCGAGGGCGAGGCCTACGCCATCGATCCAGGCGTGGGCGTGCGTCGCCTTCGCGACGGTGTCGCCGTGGCCGAGGTCGCCGACGCGCGTCACGTCGCGGTCTGTGCCACCGGCGAGATCCGCGCGACGACGGTCGACGATGACGACCTGGCCTGCGGGCCGGGTGGTGAGGACCTGCGCCTGTCCTGTGCCGAGGAGGGCTGCGCGGTGTCACTCGACGGTGCCCAGCTCGACCTCGTGGAGCCGGGCGGTGCGGTCGGCTTCGACGGTGACCGGGCCTGCTGGGGCGACGTCATGCGGTCCGACCCGGAGGGCAGCGGCCGCGTGCGCTGCGATGACGGCACCGAGCGGGTCGGGCTCGCCGGTGAGCACCTCGGGACCAGCCTGGCGAGCGGGGGCGACGGAGAAGCGCTGGCCGCCGGGGTCTTCGACAAGTGGATCGTGCCGGCGCGGGCCCGCATCCACCCGCTGTCGGGGGCCGACGTCCTGGCCATCGACGACGCCGACGAGAACGCACGCCTCGCCCTGGCCCGGGGTGGGGGGCTGCTCGCCGTCGGGGTCGCCGACTACCGCCGCGGCCGCGACGTGCAGGGGCGCGTCTTCATCGTGGCGGCCGACCTCGTCGAGGTGGCCCCGTGACCCATGCGGCCATGGCCATCCTCACCGGGCTCACCACGGGCCTCCTCGCTGTGGCCCTGCGCCAGCGGCTCACCCCCCCGGGGCGACCGGTCGGACTGCGGGACGCCATCCTCGCCCTCATCCTCATGATCTGGGTGGGCATGGGCCTCGGTGCCGTGCTGGCCGCGCTGATCTCCGCCGACCCGGCGGCGCCGCCGCTGTCGGTGGCGGTGGTGGCGACGGCCGTCGGGGGCCTGTCCGCTGCCGCCTTCGGCTGGCACCGCCTGCGCTCTGCGGGACAGCAGCGGCGCTTCGGCTTCGCGGGCGCCGCCCGGGCCTGGTGGATCCTGTCGGTGGTGCTGGTACCGGGCTTCGTCCTGGTGTCCTTTGCGTGGTCGGCGCTGCTGGTGGCGCTCGGCCAGGACGTGCGTCCCCAGCTCCTCATCAGCCAGATCTCCGAGGAACCGACCAGCCTGGCGGCGGTGCTGGCGATCGTGTACGGCGCGCTCGTCGCGCCCTTCATCGAAGAGCTGGTCTTCCGCGGCCTCCTCCTCGTCCCCATCGCCGACCGGGCCGGGCCGGGCATCGCGGTGCTCATGACCTCGCTGCTGTTTGGCCTGATGCACCTCACCGACCCGCTCAGCGTGCCGCCGCTGGTCCTGTTCGGAGCCCTGCTCGCCGTGCTGCGCCTGCGCAGCGGCAGCCTCGGCCCACCCACGCTGCTGCACGTCGGCAACAACGTCCTGGCGTTCTCGCTGGCGCTGTGGGCGCCGGGGTGAGGGCGCCGGGGTGAGGGGGCCGGACTGAGGGGGCCGGGGGGCGGCGGCGCTATCCCAGGCTGTCGATCACCTTGTCGACGTGCCCCTTGACCCGGACCTTGTCCCAGGCGCCGGCGATGTTGCCGGCGGGGTCGACGACGAAGGTCGAACGCACGATGCCCATGTAGGTGCGGCCGTAGTTCTTCTTCTCGCGCCACACTCCCCAGGCTTCGGTGATGCTGCCGTCTTCGTCGGCGACGAGGGGGAAGTTCAGCCCGTGCTTGTCGGCAAACTTCTGGTGGCGGGCGACGCTGTCCCGGGAGACGCCCACGACCACGGCGTCCTTGTCGCTGATGGTGCCGGCGGCGTCGCGGAAGTCGCAGGCTTCCGTCGTGCAGCCGGGGGTCATGTCCTTGGGGTAGAAGTAGACGATGACGGTCTTGCCTCGGTGATCGGCGAGGTCGAAGCTGCCGTCCTGGGTCGGGCCGGACAAGGCGGGGGCGGGCTGGCCGGGGGTGAGCATGCAGTCTCCGTGCGTGGGATGCGGTGGGAGGGGGTCAGGGGCTGGCGGTGGAGGCCGGGGCGGTGGACGCCGGGGCCGTGGAGGTCGGGGCGGCGGCCACCGGACCGTCGGGGACCGACAGCCGGACCAGGGCGTGGTCGGTCGCCAGCAGGCGATCGCCGTCGGGGAGGGTGAGGAGGTCGAGGTAGCGGCCCTCTTCGCGCCACACCAGCCGGGGCAGGGCGAGATCGACGATCGCTGTGGTCGCAGCGTCGGGCCGGTCGGCGAGGGCCAGGAAGACGTCGCTGCCCGCTGCGGTTCCGGCCGGGAGCGCGGGTGGCGCACTGCCCAGGTCGAGGAGCCGGTCGGGGTCGGGCTGTCCGCCCTCCTCCAGGACGAGGAGGCGCCCGCCACCCTCGACGAACAGGCCATGGGCGGCCGGACGCAGCGGGACGGTCCACCGGGGGCTGAGCCGGGCGGGGTCGAAGGCGATGAGATCGCCGTCCGGCCAGGCCAGCAGGTAGGCTTCGCGGCCCGAGGGGTGCAGGGCCAGGGTGCGCAGGTACGCAGGCCTGCGGTCGTCGTCCGCTCCGCCGTTGCCGTTCGCCAGGAGCATGAAGCGCACGCCGCCCCCGGTGGCCATCACCCGGGGTTCGGGATGGGGGAGGAAGGCCAGGGTGCCGCCTGTGGGTGAGGGGACGCGCGCCGAGAAGGGGCTGCGCCCGCCGTGGGCGATGGCGTCGTTCCAGCGGTCGCGCTGTGCTGCGGGGGAGCGGTCGACCGCGGCGTCGAGGACCGGCCGCTCCGGCGAGGGGCTCTCTCCTGGCACGCCGCGTCCGGGGACTGCCCGCAGGCAGCGGCCGGGACCGTCGGTGCAGGCGCCGAGGACCGCGGGACCGTCGGCCTGGACGAGCCGTTCGCCCTCGGCCAGGTCGGCGACCTGGTCGCCCAGCGCACCGGCGTTGGCGTCGTCGACGCCGGGGGCATCGGGCGCGAGGGCATCGGGCGCGAGGGCATCGGGGTCGAGGGCGATGAGCCGCCGCCCCCGCTGGACGATGCAGCGTCCCGCCGGGTCGCAGGCCAGGCCCGCCAGGTCGGCCAGTGCGAGGCGGCCGACCACGGTCGTGGGCGCGATGGTCGCGGCGGGCTGTGCCGGGGCAGCGGGTGGCGGATCGCTGTCGGGGAGGTCGGCCGGCGGCTTGCGCGCGCAGCCAGCCGTCAGCGCAAGCAGCGGCACCAGCACGGCCAGCCGCTTGCGGGGCGGCGGGGTTCGGGCACGGCGGGGAGCGGCTTGCTGTCGGGGCATCGACCCACTACGTAGCCTGCCGGCGTGGTGGCGGGCCGGGCGTTGTCGCCCCGGTCGGGTCGCCACACAGGGTCGCCGGCGGCCGGCAGGAGATGGACCAGTGAAGCGTGTACCGGGCAAGCCCAGGGGTGGGAAGAAGGGCGGTGTCGATCCCGAGCGGGCGCGGCTCCGCAAGAAGGTCGACGATGTCGTCGCCAGGACGGGGATCCCGCGGGCCTGGGCCTGGCAGGTCGCGCGCGGCGATGCCACGCTCCAGCAGGTCCTGACCCGCATGGCCAGGGAAGACCGCGTCGAACAGCTCGTGCGGCGCCACGGCCTCGACCGGTCCACGGCCGCCCAGATCGCAGACGGCCACGACGATCTGAGCGCCGCCCTCCACCGCCTGCGGCGCCGCGACCACCTCGCCCGCTACAAGGACCGCTCGGTCCTGACCGATGCCCTCGACGACGGCCGCCCGCTGACGGTGCATCTGCACGGGCTGGCGTCGCACACCGGTCGGATCACTGCGGTCGATGCCTACGAATTCGACCTGACCGACGACGCGGGCACGCAGCGAATCCACAAGCTGCAGCTCAAGCTCGCGCACCCGGCCGACCACAAGGTCAAGCTCGGGGCGGTGGCCGGCGGCCGGACCGCCGCCGACCCGGTGCCCAAGCCCCAGGATCGCTTCCACATGAGCGACCGGCGCTTCTTCCGGCACATCGACGACGGCGATCGCCTCACGGTCACGACGCTGGAGGGCGACGTGGTGGTCGCCGTGCCGATGTGGATCTCCCGCTGGGAGCTGGGCATGCAGCAGAAGAGCAGCCAGGTCGTGGTCCTGCGCCACGCCATCGCCGCGGTCGAGGTGGGCTGATGGGGATCCTCTCGGGGGCGCTGTCCGTGCGCCGCTACCGTGTCGCCGGCCAGGTGCCCGACGACTTCCGCACGACCTACGCCGACGCCCTGGCCGACCATGCCTGGCGCGAGCCCCGTGAGTGGGTGCCCGGGGTCGAAGCCATCGGCTGGTGCGAGATCACCAACCTCCTCGACACGGACTTCCAGGATCTGAACCGCTGGCTGTTCAACGAGTACGTCGTGGCCGCGATGCGGGTCGACAAGAAGTCCCTGCCGGCCAAGCTGCTCAAGGCACACCTCGACAAGCGCGTCGGCGCCTGGTGCCAGGAACACCAGCGTCCCAAGTGCCCTGCCCGGGTCAAGGCCGACATCAAGGAACAGCTCGAGCTGGAGATGCTGGCCGCCACCCTGCCGCGGGTCCAGACCTACGAATTCTGCTGGAACCTGGTCGAGGGGCAGGTCCTCTTCCACAACCACTCCGACCGGGCCAACGACGCCTTCCGCAAGCTCTTCCGGCACAGCTTCGGGCTGGCCCTGCTGCCCTGGTCGCCCCTGGACTTCCTCGCCGACGACCCGAACCTGGCCGCAGCGCTCGAGGTCCAGGGCATCTCCGACCTGCGCCCGGATGGAGGGCTGGCATGAGCGACGTCGACTTCTCGCCCGCAGTGGGCGCGCCTGGCGCCTCCTCGGACCAGGGCGGCGACGGACCCTACCCCGACCCGACGCCGGCCCTGCCGCACCTCGTGACCGAGTTCTTCGCCTGGCTCTGGTACGCCTCGGAACGCGACGGCGGCACCTTCGCGTTGGACGACGGCACGGTCTTCACCTTCTGGGTCGACGACCGGCTGAGCTTCCGCCTGCCGGACGAAGACAAGGCCCGCGCCGTGCTCACGGGAGAGAGCGCTGCGGCCACCCTCGAAGCCCGCGCCGCCCTCGCTGGCGGCAAGGTGGTGCGCGACCTGCGCCTGGCCCTGCGCCGGGAAGAGCGGGAGTACGCCGTGACGCTCAAGGGCCTGCACCTCGACCTCGCTGGCGCAAAGCTGCCGGCCGAGCTCAAGGCCAGCGACGCCCAGGAAGAAGTCCTCTACGAGCGCATGTTCCTGGTCGACGAGCTCTGGTTCATGGTGACCACGCTCTACCAGCGCTTCGCGCAGGAGCGGGCCGGCGGCACCTGGGCCTCCGAACACCTGCCGGCGATGCGCCGGTGGGCGTCGGGTGTCGACGACTCGCCCGCGGATCGGGCGCCGGTGGATGGGGACGCGCTTGCCGTGCTCGACGACCACGATTAAGCAAGCGGCCGTCGTCGTTCCTCCACGTCGATGGACGAAAGAGCGAAGCACTTCGGGAAGCATCGAGATCGCACGCGCGGTTAGCTCAGCTGGATAGAGCGTTGGCCTCCGGAGCCAAAGGCCGCAGGTTCGAATCCTGCACCGCGCGCCATCTCGATGCCCCTGTGCGCCGGAGACGGGCTACGCTGCCCGAGCGCCTGCGGCGTCGTGCTACGGTGCGGCGGAACCCGGCTCAGCCTGGCCTGATCACTGCTCATCGATCGTGGAGCCCATGACCGTGCTCGACGCTGCGTCGCTGCCGCACGAGGCTCAGGGTCCAACCGTCGGGCGGAAGACGGCGTGGTGGGAGCGCCCGTGAAGGTGACCTTCTGGGGTGTCCGCGGGTCGATCCCGGTCCCCGGACCGGTGACCGCTCGCTATGGCGGCAACACCGCCTGCGTCGAGGTGTCGGCCGACGGTGGGCCGGTGCTGGTGCTCGACTGCGGGACCGGGGCGCGGGCGCTCGGGCGCGACCTGGTGCTGCGCCGCGCCCCGCGGGTGGAGCTGCTGTTCACGCACTTCCACATGGACCACCTCTTCGGCTTCCCCTTCTTCGGGCCGGTGTACGCGCCGAACTGCCACGTCGGCGTCACCATCCCCGCGATGCACGCCGAAGAAGCCGAGAGCCGCCTGAGCCGCTACCTCAACGGCGTCTTCCACCCCGTGCGCCTGCGGGATGTCTCCGCCACGCTGGACCTCACCCATGTCCGCCCGGGTCACAGCTTCGAGCGCGGTGGGTTCGACATCACGGCCCTGCGGCTCAACCACCCGGGCGGCTCCTGCGGCTTCCGCATCGAGCAGGGTGGGCAGACGCTGGTCTTCCTGACCGACACCGCCCCGCTGTCCCGCCTGGACGAGGGTGTGAACGCCGGCAAGCCCTCGCCGGCGGCGGAAGCACGGGTGCTGGCGGCCATGCAGGACGCCGACCTCGTGATCATGGACACCATGTTCAGCTTCTCGGAGTACCTCGAGAAGATGACCTGGGGCCACGCCTACCCCGAGTACGCGGTGGCCCTCTGCGAGGCGGCGAGCGTCCGCCGGCTCGCGCTGTTCCACCACTCACCCGAGGCGAGCGACGACGAGCTCGATGCCCTCGGCGCGCGCTGGGCCGACCACGACTCGATCGAGATCTTCGTCGCCCGGGAAGGAGACAGCGTGGACCTCGAGGGGTAAGCAGCTACGTCGACGTGTCGATCATCAACAGCGTGCTGGCCGGCCTCCTGCTGGCCGTCGCTGGGGTGTGGGCGTGGTACGCCTTCAACCGGCTGCAGCAGCGCTGGCTGCTCGACGCCGTTGGCCCCGCCCTGGACCGCGCCGAAGCGCGCGGGCTGCGGCTGTCGCCCCTCGGCTACCACCCTCGGCTCGTCGCCGTCTCCGGTGACGTCGAGGTGCAGTGGCGCACTGGGATCCTGGGCCCCCGCACCCTCGTCCGCACCGCGGGTGGGCGGCGCGCCATCGCGCTGGTGACCGACGGCCCTCAGCTCGACGCGGCGCTCGACGGTCGCTGAGCGGCAGGCCCCGCGAGCGAGCGAAGAGCTGCCCGCGGCTGCGCCCTCCCGGTCCAACCACTCCGCTGGGCGACTCCCCCCTCCGGCGTCCAGCAACCTGACGGTTGCTCAGGCCAGGCTGCCCACCTCGCGGACGGTCCGCCGGTGGGCGTCCCGCTCGGCCGCGTGGGTGCGCAGCCGGTCGAGGACCTGGTGGAGGCGGGCCGGCACCTGCTCGCCGGGCTGGACGCGAGCGAGGGCGAGGCCGGCGCGCGCCTCTTCCAGGAAGGCGCTGGCGTACTCCCGCATCGCCTCGCTGCGGTCCCGCTCGCGCTGCAAGGCGGCGTGGTGGTCGCGCATCGCTGCGAGGTGCTCGGCGGTGGCCAGCAGGCGCTGGCGGGTGAAGTCGTCGTCGGCTGCGGCCGCCCGGTCCAGCAGGTCGACCCTGCGCTCTGCGAGCCCGCCCGCGTCGATGGCGTCCAGCTCCCGGTCGAGCGCCTGCAGGCTCCACTGGAGGCGGTAGACCCAGGCAGCGACCTCGCCCAGACCTTCGCGGCTGTCGCGGTCGGGGGCCTGCTGCTGCAACGCCCGGTCCAGGCGCCAGGCCTGCTCACAGGGCTCGCGGTAGGGCGGCGACAGCGTGGTGCGGATCCGGGTCAGCGAGGGGATCCGGTCGGTCTCGACCCAGGCCAGCGCCGCCGCCACCAGGGACTGGCTGGCGACCAGCCCGAAGATCCCGCCGTACACGGCGCCCCAGGCGGCGGAGCCCGTCGCGGGAGAGCCGACGAAGGCGGTGGCGACCCACAGCCCGAGGCCGGTCGCGGCGGCGCCACCGAGCGCTGCGTGCCCGCGGCGCCAGCGGTCGGCGGGCTGGCCGTCCAGGAAGCTCAGCCCGAGCCCGGCGACGGCGCCTGCGGCCATCAGCTCGGGGCCGGCCACGATGACGGTCGGGTCGTGGGCCAGGGCCAGCCCGACCAGCAGGGCGGTGGTGACGGTGGCGGCGACGAGCAGCGGGCCGCGGCCGATGCGGCGGGGGAAGGCCGCCCAGGCGCCGACACCGAGGGTGGCCGCCAGCGTCAGCAGCGGCTGGCTCGCGGCGAGGCCGGTGGCGGCGGCGGTCGCGCCGGCCAGCGCTGACCAGGTGATCCACGCGAGCTGGCGTCCGGGCAGGCGCTCCTTGAGCGCGTCGACCAGCACCGGGCGGCCCACGGCGAGGGGCGGGGGGGACACGCTGGCCGGCGGGCGGATGGTCTGCCGGGCGCGAGGACGCGGAAGGGCACTCCCCACACCTGTGGTGCTGACCGGTCCGGCCTCGGCGTCGTCGGGCTCGGTGTCGTCGGGCTCGGTGTCGTCGGGCTCGGTGTCGTCGGCGTCGGAACGCTCGGGCTCCTCCCCCGGAGAGACGGTGGTGGCTCCCGTGCTGGCGCGCTCGGCGGCGGTCAGCGCGGCCTCCAGGTCAGCGTCGGTGTCGATCAGGGTGAGGTGGCGCTCAGCGGGCGTAGGCACGGGCCGCCTCCTTGGCCTTCTTGACCTGGTAGAGGCCCTCGTCGCTGGTCGGTGGGGCTGCGCTGAAGGCGGCGGCCTGTTCGGCGATGTCCTCGGCCTCGGCGTCCAGCTCCGGCGCGTCGTACTGGCGCCGCATGCTGGCGAGCAGCCCCTGGGCTTCCTCAAGGCGCTCCTGGTTGGCTTCCACGTCGCCGCGGCCGTAGTCGCGGGCGCTCTCGTCGAGGAGCTTGCCGACATGGGCCCGGGCGGCGGCCACGCCGGCGGGCTTGTTGACCGAGGCGTTGGCGAGGGCGGCGTCGCGGGTCACCTCGGCGACCAGGGCGACGGCCTCGTCGGCGGCCCTGCCGCTGTCGGCGTCGGTGTAGCGGAGGTGGACGTCGGCGAGGTCGCGCATGCCCGTCTGGCTGTCGTCGACGGTCACGCGGGCCACGATCTTGCGGGTCTCGCCGCCGTGGACGTCACCGAGGAAGACCCGGTAGCCATCGAGGTGGGTCGACGCCTGCCAGCCGTAGACCTCCTGCAGGTACACGCCGGGCGGCAGCGCGACGTCGACGGCCACCTCGCGGCCGGCGACGCGGGTCATCTGCTGGAGCTCCTGGTCGAACATCACAGCGAGCTGGCCGGGCTGGTCGACGAAGTGGTACTGCCCGCCGCCGGCGTCGCTCATGGCCGTGAGCAGGTCCTCGTTGTAGTCCAGGCCGAGCCCCATGGCGCTCACGGTGATGCCCTGGTCGACCAGGCTGCCGGCGGTACGCGCCAGGGTCTCGGTGTCGGTGACGCCGATGTTGGCCTTGCCGTCGCTGAGCACGACGACCCGGCGTACACCCTCCTTGTCGGGGCCCTGGAGCTGGGCGAGGCCGAGCTGCAGGCCGCTGTCCAGGTTGGTGCCGCCGCCGGGGTGGATGCTGTCGACGAGGCGGGTCATGCGCGCCTTGTCGGCGCCCGACGACGACGCGATGGCCACCCGGCCGCTGTCGCTGAAGGTGACCAGCG
Source organism: uncultured Enterobacterales bacterium (assembly GCA_964599085.1). Lineage (GTDB taxonomy): Bacteria > Myxococcota_A > UBA796 > UBA796 > UBA2385 > J125. The sequence goes on from CAZRFD010000015.1 coordinate 68,200, forward strand.
AGAAGCTGTCGGTGGGCTGGAGCTGCCCGATGAGCTCTCGGGCGGCCATCCGAGCGTTGTCGATCTTGCCGCGTGCAGCCATCGAGCCCGAGGTGTCCATCACCACCGCGAGGTCGACCGGGCGCCGCACGTCTCCGGGCAGCTCGGGCGCCTTCACCTCGATGACGACGTAGCGATCCTGGCCGCTGTTCCACAGCAGGGCCCCCTGGTCCAGCGCGGCGCTGACCTCGAGCGCGCCGTCGAAGCCCGCGTCGGTGGTCGTCGTGTCGCCGGGGCCGTCCGGCCGCGGTGCCATCACGGGGTCGGGGTTGCCGGGCGTCGGCGCTTGCAGGGTCGCGCTCAGCGAGGGGACGACGAAGGCGGCCAGGGCGGTGACCCCGGCGAGGCTGAAGGTGAGCTGCCAGCGCTGCATGACGATCTCCGGGCGGTACGCACGTGGATGAGCGCGGGTCCCTCCCGTGCTCACGTCCACCCGGACAACGGCCCCCGCGTCGGGTTCCTTACACCCCCGCCGCTGCACGGGTTCTGCAGCATCAGCGCACGGTCGTGTGAGGGGCGAGAGCACCCATGGCCGAGCTCGCCGACTCGTGACGCCGCACCCCGAACGCAGCGACCCCCCTCCGAGGGGAGGGGGGCCGGCTGTTGCGAGGGGGGTGCCGTCAGGCCACCGTGACCTCGTCGCTGAGGTACACGTCCTGGATGGCGTGCAGGAGGGCGACGCCCTCGGCCCGGGGCTTCTGGAAGGCCTTGCGGCCCGAGATCATGCCCATGCCGCCGGCGCGCTTGTTGACGACCGCCGTGCGGACCGCCTGCTGCAGGTCGTTGGCACCACTGGCGCCACCGCTGTTGATCAGGCCGGCGCGGCCCATGTAGCAGTTGGCCACCTGGTAGCGGACCAGGTCGATGGGGTGGTCGCTGGCCAGCTCGTCGTAGATGCGCTGGTCGAACTTGCCGAAGCTGGCGCCGTGGGCGTTGAGCGCGAGGTAGCCGCCGTTGTTGGTGGCCATCTTCTGCTTGATGATGTCGGCTTCGATGGTGACGCCGAGGTGGTTGGCCTGGCCCGTCAGATCAGCGGAGGCGTGGTAGTCCTTGCCGTCGACCTTGAAGCCGCCGTTGCGCAGGTAGCACCACAGCACCGTGGCCATGCCCAGCTCGTGGGCGACGGCGAAGGCCTGGCTGACCTCGACGAGCTGCCGGTTGGCGTTGTCGCTGCCGAAGTAGATCGTGGCGCCCACGCCGACGCAGCCCATGTCGTAGGCCTGCTCGATCTGCGCGTAGATCACCTGGTCGAATTCGTTGGGCAGCGTCAGGAGCTGGTTGTGGTTGAACTTCAGGATGAAGGGGATCTTGTGGGCGTACTTGCGCGCGACGCTGCCGAGCACGCCATAGGTCGAGGCCACCGCGTTGCAGCCGCCGTCCATGGCGAGCTGCACGATGTTCTCGGGGTCGAAGTAGTCGGGGTTCTTGGCGAAGCTGGCGCCGCCGCTGTGTTCGATGCCCTGGTCGACCGGCAGGATGCTGAGGTAGCCGGTGTCGGCCAGGCGGCCGTGGCCGTAGAGCTGCTGCAGGGAGCGCAGGGTGCGGATGTTGCGGTCGCTGGGCCCGAAGGTGCGGTCGACCCAGTCGGGGCCCGGCACGTGCAGGCGGTCGCGGCTGATGGCCGGCTTGTCGAAGCCGAGCAGGTCGTCGGCTTCGGCGCCGAGGATGTCCTGAATGCGGGAGAAGCTGCTCACGGGAACCTCCGGGACTCGGGGAGCGGACCCCTAATCCAACCGGCTCCCGCGTGCCTGCGCGCTCCGGGCGTGTCCGGTTACCAGCGCTGACGTGATCCGCCTCGTCGAGCTCCACAAGTCGTACCCCACGGCGTCGGGCCCTCTCCCTGTGCTGCTGGGCGTGGATCTGCTCGTGCCGAAGGGGCAGCTCGCCGCGGTGATGGGCAGCTCCGGGTCCGGCAAGAGCACGCTGCTCAACGTGCTCGGCATCCTCGATGGCTATGACGCCGGCACCTACCACCTCGCCGGGCGCCTCATCGAAGGCCTGACCGAGTCCGACGCCGCCCGTCTCCGCAGCCGGGCCATCGGCTTCGTCTTCCAGTCCTTCCACCTGCTCGGCCACAAGGACGCCACCGAGAACGTCGCCCTGCCGCTCTACTACCAGGGCGTGCCCCGGGCGGCGCGGCTCGCCCGGGCCCGCGCCATGCTCGAACGCGTCGGCCTCGGCGACCGCCTCGACCACCTCCCCAGCCAGCTCTCCGGCGGCCAGAAGCAGCGCGTGGCCATCGCCCGGGCGCTGGTCAGCGGACCCGACCTCGTGCTCGCCGACGAACCGACCGGGGCGCTCGACAGCCACACCTCGGCCGAGATCATGCAGCTCCTCCGCGACGTCAACGCAGAGGGCGTGACCATGGTCGTCGTCACCCACGAACACGACATCGCCGCGGCCTGCGACCGCGTCATCGAGCTCGAGGACGGCCGGATCATCTCGGACCGCCCCGGCGCCGAGCTGGCGTCGTGACCGGCCTGCTCGACCGCCTGCGCGAAGCGCTGCAGACCCACACCCGCCACCGCTTCCGCACGACGGTCACAGCACTCAGCGTGGGCTGGGGCATCTTCATGCTCGTGCTGCTGCTCGGGGCGGGTCGCGGCCTGGAGAACAGCCTGCGGTGGGACTTCCGGGACGATGCGCTGAACAGCATCTGGGTGTACCGCGGCCAGACCTCCATCCCCTGGCAGGGCCGCCCCATCGGCCGGCAGGTGCAGTTCGACCTCTCCGACATCGACCTGCTGCGCGCCGTGGTCCCCGAGATCGACCAGATCACCGGCCGCTTCTACCTGTGGGGCGAGTTCACGGTGTCGGCGGGGCAGCGGCGTAGCAGCTTCAGCGTCCGTGGCGTCCACCCCGGCCACCAGGCCGTCGAGCAGACCATCATCGAGGCCGGGCGCTTCCTCGACCCCCTCGACATCAACGAGCGCCGAAAGGTGGTGGTCATCGGCGAGAAGGTCGCCGACTACCTGTTCCCCGGGCGGCCCTACGCCCAGGTGCTCGGCGAGTGGGTGGACGTCAGCGGCATCCTCTACCGGGTCGTGGGGGTGTTCGAAGATGTGGGCGGGGAGGGGGAGATGCGCCAGATCTACATCCCCATCACCACCGCCCAGGCCGCCTACGGCGGAGGAGACACGGTCCACCAGATCATGTTCACCCTGGCGCCGGGTGGAGGCGACGCGCCGGGGGACGTCGCGGGCGGAGACGGCACGGTGTCGGCGGAGGAGAGCCAGCGGATCTCGGCGCGGGTGCGGCGCGTCCTGGCCCGGGCCCACGGCTTCAGCCCCGACGATCCCAAGGCGGTGCGCATCCGGTCGGTGGCCGAGCGCTTCGCCGAGGTCCAGCAGGTGTTCACCTGGCTGCGGCGCTTCATCTGGCTGGTCGGTGTGGGCACCGTGCTGGCCGGCGTCGTCGGGGTGAGCAACATCATGCTGATCAGCGTTCGGGAGCGGACCCAGGAGCTGGGCCTGCGCAAGGCGCTGGGGGCCACGCCGCGCTCGCTGGTTGTGATGATCGTCCAGGAAGCGCTCGTGCTCACGGCGGTGTCCGGCTACGCCGGGCTGGTCGCCGGGGTCGGGGTGCTGGCCCTCGTCGATCGCTTCATGCCGGACAACGAGTACCTGCGCGACCCGCAGGTGGATCTCGGCGTGTTGTTCGGCGCCACCGTCGTCCTCGTCGTCGCCGGCACCCTGGCCGGCTGGTGGCCGGCCCGCCGCGCGGCCGCCGTCGCTCCCGTGACCGCGCTGAGGGACGAGTGATGGGTCGCCTGTTCGGCCTGCTCGATCTCGACCTCTGGCAGGAGGTGGCCGAGACGGTGCGCCGCAACCGCCTGCGCACCCTGCTGACCATGCTCGGCGTCTTCTGGGGCATGCTGATGCTGGTTGTGATGGTTGGCTTCGGCAACGGGCTCGAGACCGGAGTCCGCGGCAGCCTGGGCAACAACGCCACCAACGCCGTCTGGATCTGGGGCCAGCGCAGCACCATGCCCTACAGGGGCAACCAGCCGGGCCGCTGGGTGCGGTTCGAGCTCGGCGACATCGACGCCATCGCCAGCCGGGTCGAGGGCATCGAGTACCTGTGCCCCCGCAACCAGCTTGGCGGCTGGCGGTCGGACAACGTCATCCGCCATGGCGATCGCACCGGCAGCTTCGCCGTCCTCGGCGACGTGCCGGAGTACCGCTTCGTCCAGCCGTTGACACTGGAGCGCGGGCGGGTGCTGGACCGCCTCGACCTGGACGAGCGCCGCAAGGTTGCCCTCATCGGGGTGCAGGTCCGCGACGAGCTGTTCGGCCCGGGCGTCGACCCGGTGGGCGAGGGCATCGAGATCCAGGGCGTGTGGTTCCAGGTGATCGGGCTGTTCTCGTCACCGGCCAGCGGGGACCGGGGAGACCGCCAGGAGTCCGAGATCCACGTCCCGTTCACGACGTTTCAGCAGGTCTTCAGCTCCGACGACAGGATCGGCTGGATGGCGCTGACCGCGCGCCCCGACGTCGGCGCTGCGGACGTCGAGCAACAGGTCCGCGCCGTCCTCGCCGAGCGCCACGGACTGGACCCCGCCGACGAACCGGCCATCGGCTCCTACAACGCCGAGGAGGACTTCCTCAAGGTGCGCAACACCTTCATCGGCATCCGCGGCTTCGTCTGGCTGGTCGGCACGGCCACGCTGCTCACCGGCGTCTTCGGCATCAGCAACATCCTGCTGGTCAGCATCCGCGAGCGCACCGCAGAACTGGGGATCCGCCGGGCGCTGGGGGCCTCGCCGGCCAGCATCGTCCGCCAGGTGCTGGCCGAAGCCTTCATCCTGACGTCGACGGCGGGCCAGGCGGGGCTGGTGACGGGGGTGGCGATCATCGAGCTGGCCGCCCGCCTCATCGGCGACGACACCGACATGATGGGGCCGCCGAGCATCGAACTCGACGTGGCCCTGCTCGCCGCCGGCGTGCTGCTGCTGGGCGGGCTGGTCGCCGGCTTCGTACCCGCCCTCCGTGCCGCCAGCATCCGCCCGGTCGAGGCGCTGCGGGCGGAGTAGGGCGCCCCGGCCCCCCATCACCGCTCGTTGAGCACCTTGACGACCTTGCCCTCGACCGCGAGGTCGACCAGCGGGGCGTCGGCGGGGGCCGGCTGGCCGTCGGCGAGGCGCTCGAGCCGGCACTCTGGCTTGGACCAGGTCTCGGGCTTGCGGACGAGCGAGATCGAGCGCACCACCCGGCCGTCTTCGAGCTGGAGCTGGGTGCCCGGCGGGAAGGCGCCGACGACGTTGATGAAGGCCTGCGCCAACACGGGGTCGTAGCGGGTGCCGGCGCCGGCCTGGATCGCGCGTAGGGCCGCCAGTGGCGTCATCCGGGCGCCCCTGCGGCGGACGAGGTTGTCGAAGTCTTCGCAGATCCGGATGATTCGGGCGAACAACCACGGTCGCCGGCCGCCCTCTGCGGGCTTGAAGTCGCGGTGGTGTTCGAGGATGGCGAGGGCGCGGCGCACCTTGGCTTCGTGGAAGCCCCGCTGCTTGAGCAGCAGGCGGGTGCCGGCGGGGGCGTGCCGTTCGTAGGGCGGCGCGTAGCCGGGTTCCCCGGGGTCGTTGGCGGTGGCCGGGCGGGCGCCCTCTCGGCCGGCGTAGCCGATATCGTGGAACATGGCGGCCAGGCCGAGGTCCTGGACGGCTTCGTCGGACAGCCCGGCTTGTCGGGCGAGCAGCAGGGCCAGCCGGGTGACCCGCAGCGTGTGGCGGCCGAAGGGAGAGCTGCCGACCGGTTCGTCCCACAGCCCCTCCGCGCCCGAGCCCGAGCTGAGGATCTCGGTCACCGCCCGTCGCAGGGGCAGGGGGTTCGGGACGCGCTGCCCGACCATGTTGTCCCAGGTCTCGTCGACGACGCGGGTGGCGCGCTTGGCGACGACCCCCACGTCGATGTCCTGGGCCTGGGCTTCCTCGCCCGACATCCGGAACTTGAACATCCCGTGGACTTCGATGCCGGTCGCACCCACGCCCTTGAGGCGCTCCACCAGCTCGCGCCGCGAGGTGACGCCGACGGGCGGCAGCGCAAAGGCGTTGGTGAGCACGCGGAGCTGCTCGACGGTGGCGATGTCGTGGAAGCTGATGCCGCCGACGTCGAGGCGCCGAAGCTCGCTGCCCAGCTCCTGGGCGCCCTCTCCCCGGTCCATGAAGCGGATGCGGATGTCGTTGATGTAGACCTGGTCTTCGACGGCGATGAGGTGCACGACGCCCAGCACGTTGAGCAGCTTGTCGATCACCCGCTCCAGCTCGGCGAGCGGCTTGTTGAAGACGTTGTTGTCGATCTCGTGGACGCGGGTCAGTCGGATCAGGCCGAAGACGAGGCGGACGACCTGGTGGCCCTCGTCGCGGACGATGGCGGCCAGTTCCCGGTCTTCGCCGGCGCGGGCCCGGTCGAGCGCCTTGCCGAGGTCTTCCTGGGCGTCGTCGAGCGCGTCATGGGGGCGTTCTTCAGGCATCGGCCAGCTCCCGGCGGCGGCGGGCGAGGGTGCGGACGCAGTGGTCGGCCAGCTCGGAGCCGGCGCGGGCTTCCAGCCAGCGGATGGTCTTCTCGTGGCGGTCGTCGGGCAGCGTGCCCAGCCCGGTCACGGCGGCCCACTGCAGCCGCCCGTGCCCCAGCGGGTCGTTGAAGATCCGCTTGATGAGGCTCTTGGGGCGGATCCACTCGGTCAGCGTCGCCGCGGCCCGGCGGTCGTCCAGCGTGACGAGGGCGTGGCCGTAGGCGTCGGCTTCGCGCTTGGACATGTCGTCGGCGGCCCGCCGAACCAGCACGTCTTCCATGGGCTTGAAGGTGTTGCGGAAGCGGTGCTTCGCCAGCAGCTCGACCGCCTTGATCCGAACCTCTTCGAGGCTGGCGTCCAGCAGCACCAGCAGGCGCGGCCGCAGGATGGCTTCGTCGTCGATCCCCTGGAGGATCTTGAGGGCCTGGAAGAGGAGGTCTGGTTCGTCCCGCTCGAGCGCGATGTCCAGGGCCTGCTCGCGCAGGGCGGGTACGGCGTCGGCCACCGAGCGCAGCAGGTCGGCGGCGATGCCGTCTTCCTGGTTGCGCAGGGCGTCGACGACCGTGTCGGGGTCGGTGGCGATGAAGCGGCTGACCAGCAGGCGGCCGACCCGGCGGGCGGCGCGGTCGCGTTCGACCGTCAGCGCGGCCAGGCTGGTCTGCAAGTGGTTGCCGGGCAGGTTGTCGAGCAGCCAGATGAGCTCGGGCGGGATCTCCTGCTGGGTCGGCGGCATCGAGTGCAGGATGCGCTGCAGGGCCCGGGTGTCGATGAAGCCGGTCAGCAGGCCGTCGAACAGGTCCCTGTCCTGGCGGCGCAGGCGGGCGAGGGCACGCACCATGTCGACCAGCTTGTCGAGCTGCCCCTCGGACAGCAGGAAGTCGCGGACCTCGTCGACGATGTGCCCGATGTCCTGCCAGGAGGTCGGGTCGGTCGGGTCGAGGACGAGGGTGACCAGCTCGTCGATGAGCCCGACGCACTCTTCGGGGAGCACGCGGGACGTGGTCTCGTGCAGCAGCCGGTCGAGCATGTCCTGCGGGATGGCGCGATAGCGCAGGTCTCCGCCTTGCAAGGGACGGGGCATGGGCCGGTCGAAGTCGCGGGGGGCGTCGATGTGGGTCTCTCCACCGCGCGGTCCGCCGCTCCCGCCCTCTTCGTCGTCGATGGCGTCGTCTTCGGGCACGAAGCCCTCGACGGCCACGACCTCGATGTTCGCGAAGCCCGCCTTCCACAGCAGGGTGACGATGTCCTCTTCCTGCTGGCGGACGCCGGTGTAGCGGATCGACAGGATCTGCAGCAGGGACAGCAGCTCCTCCCACTCCACCGCCGGGCCGATGGTCAGTCGGCGCAGGCCGTCGCGGAACATCCGGAAGGCCAGGGAGCGCTCGCGGTCGTGTTCGAGGTAGACGACCTCTCCCTCGAAGACCAGCTCGAAGGGCCGCACGACGAGCTCGATTCCCCGGGGGTGCACGGCGCTCACGCCGTGGACCGCGGCCATCATGTCGTTCTGGTAGCTCTCCAGGAAGGCCCGGATGGCTTCGTTGCGGTGGTCGTAGAGCAGGAAGCTGCGGGCGGCGCGGGCCAGCGCCCGCATGCCCTGGTCGACCAGCTTGCCGAGCTCTGTGCGGGCGACCGAGCGTTCCGGCCGGAGCAGGAATTCCTCGACCGTCTCTACGTGCTCTTCGGCGCCCTCCTCCCCCTCTTCTCCCTCGCCGTCCTGCTCGGCGGCAGCGCCCTCGGCGAGCAGCGCGTCGTCGTCGTCGGGTCGAGCCGGGGAGGGGGTCGGGGTGCCGTCGGGATCGTGCATGGTCTGGGTTCCTGTGAACCGGCAGCCTACACCATGTCGCGGGGCGGATCGGCCGACAGATCGCTTGGACTGCGGCCAGTTGGCCCGTGTGCCTCCTTGCCCGGCGGACGCATCGGAGCCGCCGGGATAGCGCCCCCATCGTGCGTCGTCTCGGCCCCCTCCTCGCTGTCGCCCTCGTCGCTGTGGCCTTCCTCGGCACGGTGGCCTTCCTGTGGAACCGCGCCCAGGGTGACCCGGTCGTCGTCGAGACGGCCACCCCACAGGTGCGCGACATCGTGCGCAAGACCGTCGCCACCGGCGCCGTCGTCCCCCGCAATGAAGTGGAGATCAAGCCGCGGGTGAGCGGCGTGCTCTCCGCCGTCCACGTCGAGACGGGCCAGCTCGTGCAGGCCGGCGACCTCATCGCCGAGATCCGCGTCGTCCCGGACTCCGGCCGGCTCGCCTCCGCCGAAGCGCGGGTGCGAACGGCGGACCTGTCGCTGGCCGACGCCCGCCGCGAGCTGGAGCGGGGTGAAGAGCTCGCCGACGACCAGGCCATCAGCACCGCAGAGCTGGACCGGCTGCGCTCGACCCATGCGCTGCGCAAGGAAGAGCTGGACGCTGCCCGCGTCGACCTGCAGATCGTCCGCGACGGCGCCAGCCGCCGGGCCGGTGGCGTCAGCACCGAGGTCCGCTCGACCGTGTCCGGCATGGTGCTCTGGGTGCCGGTCGAGGTGGGGCAGTCCGTCATCGAGAGCAACACCTTCAACGACGGCACGACGATCGCCTCCGTGGCCGACATGAACGACCTCATCTTCCAGGGCAAGGTGGATGAGAGCGAGGTGGGGCGGATCTCGGAGGGCATGCCCCTGGACATCACCGTCGCGGCATTCCCGGGGCAGCACTTCGAGGGCACGCTCGAACACATCGCGGTGAAGGGCGAGCTGGACCAGGGGGCGGTGCAGTTCGAGATCCGCGCCGCCCTGACGCCGCCCGATGACGTGTTCCTGCGGGCCGGCAGCAGCGGCAACGCCGACATTGTCCTGGAGCGCGCCGACCAGGTGCTGGCGGTCGAGGAAGCGCTGCTGCAATTCGACGGAGAGCAACCCTACGTCGAGCGTGCCGATGGCCAGGAGGGCTACGCCCGCGCCGACGTGGAGCTGGGCCTCTCCGACGGGATCTGGGTCGAGATCAAGGCTGGCGTCGACGCCAGCGACACCCTGAAGCGGCCCGAGGGGTGACCATGCTGCTGCTGCTCTGCCTGACACTCGCCTGCACCGACAAGCCCGGTGACTCCGCGGCGACCGACTCCGGAAGCGGCGACAGCGCCGATCCTGGCCTGGACCCCGCCCCGGACCGGCCCGCCGAACCGGCGCGGTGGTCGGCCCCGGGCGATGTCGACGCCGTGTCCTTCCCGGCCGGGCCCCAGGCCGGCGACCCCGGCGCCGACAGCGTCGTGCTGATGGCACGCTCGGACCTGGAGGAAGCCACGGTGGTCGTGATGCAGGCCGACGGCGACGGCTGGACCGAGGTCGCCCGGCAAGCGCTCACACGCGACCCGGCGCTGCGCAGCTTCCGCACCGAGCTGACCGGGCTGGCGCCGGACACGGCCTACAACTACGCCTTCTACGCCGGCGACCCCGACGCCGGGGCCACCCGCTCGGCCGTCGGGCGCTTCCGCACCGGCCTCGACGACGCCGGCTTCCGCAAGCTCGTGGTCGGCGCCACGAGCTGCCTCGGCGGCAACGAACCCTGGCCCAACATGAGCGCCATCGCCGCCGAAGATCTGGACGCCTTCCTGTTCCTCGGCGACCAGGTCTACGCCAGCGCCAACACCCTGGATGAGTACCGGGCCGACTGGGACCCGGTCATGACCACCCAGGGCATGATCGACGTCAACACCAGCACGGGCACCATCTCGACCTGGGACGACCACGAGCTGGCCAACAACTGGAGCTGGGACGAGATCACCCAGGACCGCTACGACGCAGCACTCACCGCCTTCCGCGAGAGCCTGCCCCAGACCGAGGGGCCCACGGGCGGGATCTGGCGGCAGGTGCAGTGGGGACAGGTGCTCGACGTGTTCGTGCTCGACAGCCGCAGCGAACGCGACGCCGCCATCGGCCAGTACATCTCCCCCGACCAGATGACCTGGCTGCAGGAGGGGCTCGCGGGCAGCGACGCCGCCTTCAAGATCATCATGACCAGCGTCCCGATCACGGACATGACGGACTTCATCGGCGAAGCCGCCGAAGACGACCGCTGGCAGGGCTTCCCCGAACAGCGCGACGAGATCCTCTCCTTCGTCGACGACAACGACATCGGTGGCGTGCTGTGGATCGCCGGTGACGTGCACTTCGGGATGATCGCCACCGTGGGCATCCCCGGCACCGACGGCCCCGGCCTCGACCAGTGGGAGGTCGCCGTCGGGCCCGCGGGCAGCACGCCCAACGTCGCCGCGGACCTCTGGAAGAACGACCAGAGCCACTACCAGTACCTGTTCAGCACCTGGAACAGCACCCGGCTGACCCTCGATCCCGGCACGATGACGGCCCAGGTGGACTTCGTCGGCGACGACGGCCTGGTCTTCGCCGGGTCCACCCTGCAGCTCTGAAGGGGGCCCCGTGGTGCTGCTCTCCCTCGTGCTGGCCTGTACCGGCGGCGGTTCCGGTGACAGCGATGTGGGCGAGTGGCTGCCGCGCCTCGACACGCTGACCCTGGCCGATGCGCTGGCGGCGCGCGGCATGGACCGCAACCCGGTCGACGCCCAGCCCCACGACTGGATGCAGACGGTCTGGGTGTACAGCCTCCTGCGCCTGTCGGAAGTCACCGGCGACGACGCCGCGGCGAGCTACGCGGCCACCTGGATGACGGACTGGCTGCCCGACGTCCAGGCCCTGGTCGCCGACGCCGACACGCCCTTCGTCAGCAGCGACTCGCTGAGCCCGGCCATCATCGCCGCCCGCCTCGACGACCCGGCGCTGCAGCCCATCATCGACGCCGCCGACGCCTACGTCGCCAGCGCGCCACGCACAGAGAGCGGCGCCATCGAGCACTGGACCGACGCCGCCACCTATGGCGTGCCCGACCAGGTGTGGATCGACAGCCAGTTCATGATCGGCCAGTACATGCTGGCGCGCTACGCCGCGACCGGCGATCCGGCCTGGGCCGACCAGTGGGTCGAGCAGTACGAGCTGGTCAGCCAGCTCTGCCGGGACCCGGCGGACCAGCTCTACCGCCACGCCTGGGACGACGCCGCGGGCGAAAACATCCCGGCCGACGCCGTCTACTGGAACCGGGGCAACTCCTGGGTGCTCTACACCGGCGTCGACGGCCTCATCTCCCTGGGCGACGCGGCGCCCGCCTGGCTCGCCGACGCCGTCGCGGCCCACGCCTGGGCGGTGGTCGACGCCCAGGACGGCAGCGGCCTGTGGCCCACCGTCCTGTCTCCCCCGGGCGGGGCCGACCCCGACGACTACCTGGAGACCTCGGGCTCGGCGCTGCTGGCCGCCGCCATCGCCCGGGGCACCACCGCCGGGGTGTTGCCGGCGGACCTCCAGAACTACGTCGCGCCCGCCATCGTCGGGGTGGAGGGGATGATCGAGGAGGGCGACGACGGCCCGGTCGTCACGGGCACCAGCTTCGGTACCAACCCCGGCAGCTACGACGACTACCTCGCTGTCGGCCAGGTCGACGATCTCCTGCTCGGCATCGGGGCGGTCATCCTGCTCCTGGCCGACGCCGACGGCCTGCCCGACACCACCATCAACTACAAGGCGGGCCCGTGAGCGCTGTCCTCCTCCTCCTGCTGGCCTGTAGCGGGGGCGGCGACACCGGCGCTGCCCCCGGCGACAGCGGCACCGCCGCGACCTCCGACTCCGCCATCGACGTGCCCCACCCCTTCGTCGCCGTGCGCCAGCGCGATCGGGCTGCGATCCTCGACCGCATCGACGCCGACCCCTGGGCGGGGATCCTCGCCCGCATCGAGGAACGCGCCGCCCGCGACTACCTCGAAGACGCCGAGGGCGACTGGGATCACGACAACAACGGCACCAACGGCACGACCGCCCAAGCCGCCGCCTTCCTCGGCTGGCTGCGTGACGACCCCGACCTGACGGCCAAGGCCATCGACTTCCTCGACCGCCTCGAGACGGACTTCGAGAACAACTCGACCTGGGACGTCAACATCCGCATGCCGGCCCCCCTCATCGGGTACACGGCGGCGTGGGATCTGCTGGTCGCCCAGGGCGCGCTCAGTGCCGACCAGGAAGCAGCCTTCGCCGACAAGCTGGCGACGATCACCGGCAAGTTCTTCGACGCCTACGTCGCCGACGACGCCGTGCGGCTGCAGATGCTCACCCCGGCGCAGAACAACCACCCGCTGCGGACCGCCTCGGCCATCGGCGTGCCGGCCCTGGCGCTGCTCGGGCGGGATGACCGGGCCGACGAGTGGCTGAGCTGGTCGGCCAGCGAGGTGAGCTGGCTGCTCGGTCCCGATGGCCAGTACGTCCAGGCCGACGGCGGCGTCGCCGAGGGGCCCTTCTACTACGGCTTCGGCCTGGGGGCGGTGCTCGGCTTCCTGGTCGCCATGGACAACGCGGTGGTCGAGGGCACCGAGCTGATCTGGGACTGCCGCAACCGCATCGACATGGACCCCTTCACGACAGAGGGCTGCACCGACGGCGCCACCCTGCGCTGGCACAACCCCCTGCGCGACCCCTGGTTCCAGCGGACGCTGTCCTGGTCGCTGGCCCTGCGCCTGCCCGGCGGGCTGCGGCCGCCGCTGGCCGACGCCTACCTCGTGCAGCAGAACGGCGGGGCCCTGGTCGCCGCCACCGTGCTGTCGCAGGATGACGCTCCTGCGGACCTGCGCGCCGACGCTCCCGCCTGGGTCTGGGACTGGCTGACGGCGGTGGACTACCCCTCTGACACCACGCGCAGCCACGATCTCTCGATCCAGCACCTGGCCCGCCTCAGCCCGGACCTCGTGGCCGCCGCCACGCCACCCGCCTGGACGCACGCCTTCCGCGACGAGGGCGGCAACGCCGTGCTGAGGACCGGCTGGGGCGACGACGACCTGTGGGCCTTGCTGGTCGCCGAGCACGGCAGCGTGCGCAAGACCCTGCACGACCACGTCGACTCGCTGAGCTTCTCGCTGATGGCGTACGGCGAGTACCTGCTGCTCGACCCCGGCTACTACAAGCCCGACGAGCTGGACAACGCCGTCACCGCCGACGCCGACAGCCACAACGTGATCCTGGTCGATGGCCAGGGCGCCCCCGACAAGGGCCTGCTCTACAACTGGGGCGACACCGACGCCTTCCTCGATCTTTCCTATGTCTCCGAGACCGGCGGCGCCGATGGGCTGGCCTACGCCGAAGCCCACGAGAGCTACGAAGACGTCGACTTCCAGCGCGGCCTGCTGCTGGCGCGCGACCGCTACCTCGTGCTGCTGGACCGGCTCGACAGCGGGCTCAGCGGGACGCGGAGCTTCTCCTGGCGCCTCGGTGGCAACGCCGGCTACGACGCCGGCGGCAGCTTCTCGGTGGGCGCCTCCAGCGCCACCTGGGAGCGGGACCTCGCTGGCGTGGACGTGTTCCTGGCGGCCACCCGGCCGGGGCTGAGCCTGGTCGAGCCCTCCCTGGTCGAGGGCGAGGCCCCCCACGTCCACGAGTTCGACCTGGAACGCGCCGTCGGTGCACACGGCGTCATGGACGGGGAGGTCGCCGCGGTGGCGCCGGGCTTCGCCGCGGTGCTCGCGCCCTACCGGCCCGGCCTGGTGGCGGGGGAGGGCGAGGGGAGGTTGCTCGTGGAGCGGCTGTCGCTGGACGAGGGCATCGGCGGGCTGCGGGTCGACTGGGAGGGCCACAGCGACCTCGTGGTGGTCCGAGAAGCCGGCGCGCCCGACACGCTGACCCTGCCCGACGGGCGCAGCCTCGTGACCGACGCCCGGGGGCTGTTCCTCGGGGACGTGGGTGAGGGCGGCGCGCCGACGGCGGTCCTCCTGACCGATGGCAGCTCGGTGAGCCTTGAGGGTGAGGAGCTGTGCGGCAGCGACATCGAGGTCGCGCTCTGCGCGTGGGTCGGCGACGACGCCCCGACCCGCGTCGTGCTCCCGGAGGGCTGAGCGGCCCCTGTCTCGCGACGTCGGCCCAGCACCGACCGGGACGTGCCGGGGCGTGCCTGCTCCACGTCAGGATCGGGGCTGAGGTGGGCGCCGCTGCTGCCCGGGTCGGCCGGTGTCCGTGGACCCGTCTCGGAGGGTTCGCTACTCGGCCGTCCGGACCTTCCGGGCCAGGGGATGGAGTAACCAACGCTCGCTTCCTGGTGATTCTGTGGACATGGTGCCTCCAGCTCCATGCGCACGGCTCACGTGGGGAGTCCACACATGACCACCGACAAGTCCGCCACCCAGGACCACTACGCTCACCTCGCCTCGTCTTACGATCGGGCCGCGAGGCGCCTGAAGCTCATCGGCTTTCAGGACGAGCGCTACCGCATGGAGGTGATCGCCGCACTGGACCTCCACGCTGGCGCCACGGTCGTCGAGCTTGGCTGCGGCACCGGCGCGAACCACGCGGCCGTCATCGATCGCATCGGTGCGCTGGGGACCCTCATCGCCGTCGACCTCACGCCCGCCATGCTCGAGCGGGCTCAGGCCCGGGCCTCCGCCCATGGCTGGGCCAACATCGAGCTCGTCCAGTCCGACGTTGAGACCTTCGAGGTCCCCACGGGAGTCGACGCGGTGTTCTCCACCTTCGCCTTCACCTTCATGCCCGACTGCGGGGGCGTCGTGCGCCGGGCGTGCCGCGCCTTGAAGCCTGGCGGTCGCTTCGCCGCAGCGGACCAGAAGGTCCCAGGGCTTGGCGAGGCCGTCACGATTCCCGCCTACGCCATCGCCGTCCGATCCTTTGGGATCACGCGGGAGATGATGGCTCGCCGGCCGTGGAAGGCGGTGCGCGCCGCGATGGCCGATGAGCTGGAGGATCTGGTGTGGAGCGAGCGTTACCTCGGCTTCACCTACGTCGCCCACGGGCGCCGGCCCGCGGCTTAGACGCGTTCTCAAGCTGCGGCTGGCCGGCCGGGATCGTCATCATCGTCATTGCAGCGGGGGATCTCGACCCCTGGAAGGCCGGGCTCGTCGATTGGCAGCTCCGCCACGCGCTTTGTGTACAAACCCACCATCGACGGCTGACCCGGTCGCCGCGCCCCGAGCGGGCGACGCTCGGCGGAGCCGGCA